>NZ_JBVHPX010000010.1:200010-321778 GCF_055567735.1 Streptomyces sp. NPDC026394 | reverse complement strand
CCGGGGGGGGGGGGGGGGGGGGGCGCGCGCGGGGGCGGGCGGGGGGGGGCCGGGGGGCCGCCGCCGCCCCCCCCCCCCCCCCCCCCCCCCCCCCCCCCCCCCGCTCCCACCGAACATCCCGAGAGACAGGTCATGCCCGACTACTCGCGCCTCGTGAAGGCGTACGACATCCGCGGCGAGGTCCCCGCGCAGCTGAACGCCGACATCGCCGCCAAGGCCGGCGCGCTGTTCATCCGCCTCACCGGGGCGGACCGGATCGTCATCGCCCAGGACATGCGCTCCACCTCCCCGGCCCTGGCGCAGGCCTTCGCGGCCGGCGCCAACCAGGCCGGAGCGGACGTCCTCGACGCGGGTCTCGGCTCCACCGACTATCTGTACTACTGCTCGGGCAGCCTGGACCTGCCCGGCGTGATGATCACCGCCAGCCACAACCCGGCACAGGACAACGGCATCAAGCTCTGCCGGGCCGGCGCCGCGCCGATCGGCGAGGACACCGGACTGGCCCGCATCCGCACCTGGCTGGAGACCGACGACATCCCCGAGCCGGTGGTGACCCCGGGGACCACCACCCGCCGCGACCTGCTCGCCGAGTACGCGGCCCACCTGAACTCCCTCGTCGACGTCAGCGGCATCCGCCGTCTGAAGGTCGCCGTCGACGCGGGGAACGGCATGGCCGGGCACACCGTCCCCGCCGTGTTCGACGGCCTGCCGCTCGACCTGGTGCCGATGTACTTCGAGCTGGACGGCACCTTCCCGAACCACGAGGCCAACCCTCTGGAGCCCGCGAACCTCCGCGATCTCCAGGCCATGGTCGAGAAGACCGGCGCGGACATCGGCCTGGCCTTCGACGGGGACGCCGACCGGTGCTTCTTCATCGACGAGACAGGACAGGCCGTTCCGCCCTCGGCGATCGTCGGTCTGGTCGCGGCCCGCGAACTGGCCAAGGCCCCCGGTGCGGCCGTCATCCACAACGTCATCACCTCCGCGGCCGCCGTCGAGATCATCCGTGAGCACGGCGGCACTCCCGTCCGCTCCCGCGTCGGCCACTCGTTCATGAAGGCGCTCATGGCCGAGCACGACGCGGTGTTCGGCGGCGAACACTCCGGGCACTACTACTTCCGCGACTTCTGGCGGGCGGACACCGGCATGCTCACCGCCCTGCACGTCCTGGCGGCCCTCGGCGAACAGGACCGTCCGCTGTCCGAACTGGTCGCCGACTACTCCCGCTACGCCGCCTCCGGCGAGATCAACTCCGAGGTCACCGACATCCCCGGTACCCTCGACAAGGTCGAGGCCGCCTACCGCGCCGTCGGCGGCGCCACCGCCGACCGCCTCGACGGCCTCACCGTCACCTTCACCGACGGCTGCTGGTTCAACCTCCGCCCGTCCAACACCGAACCGCTGCTCCGCCTCAACGTCGAAGGACCGACCACCATGTCCATGACGACCCTGCGCGACGAGGTCCTCGGCCTCGTCCGCTGACCCACGGTCTCGGCGCTGTGCGGCCGGGCCCGGCCGCACAGTCCGGCACGCGTACGGTGCCTCGCCCACGAGGAACTGAGCCCATCGGCGGCCGGGACGGCACTGACCGGCCCGCGCTGCCTGGGGCGTAGCGAGGAGGACCACCTCGTCGTCTTCGACCTGCTGCCGGACGCGCGGACCGGTGCGGAACGCGCGGACGACGATGCCTTCGAGTCCGGCCACGCCCACCGGACCGGCGAGATCCTGGGCGTACTGCGCGCTTGGCCCCGTCCGGCACGGTTCCCCTGGACACCGCACGGCGCCCGCTCGCCCACGTCACCGGGCTGCCCCCGGAACGGCACCGAACCGCGAGCTTCGCCGGGCTGGAACTGGGGCGGCTGCTCCAGCAGACGAGGAACTGACCCTAGCCGTACGGCGACTGCGCGCCGACGGGAGCAGGGCCTCTGCCCGGCCCGCCCACGGCGACTTCCGGCTCGACAGCCGAGCACTTCGCGGAGTATCCCGCCGTCGAAGTCGAGTCGCCCTGGGAAGGGCCCGAGCCCGAGCGAGAGACGGCAACCTTCCCCCTGATGTCGACCACGATGCACGGTAACGCCGTGCGCGCCGGCGTCTTCAACGTCGAGGTCTGAAAACCAACTCCGGCTGCGGCCGGTGTCATCCCCATGCGGGAATGGCCGGTGGCAGGTTACCCGCAAGGACGGCTTTCACGTCCTCCGGCACACCTGTGCCTCGATGGTTCTCGAAGCTGACGAGTCCGTGGTCACGCCGACGCGCTGGCTCGGTCATTGCAGCCCTACCATCACGTTGGATCACTACGCCCACTTTGTGCCCGAGGCCGACGGCAAGGGGCGCAAGGCCATTGATACGTGGCTCAACCAGGTGCCCTTCCGACTGTCGCAGCCGTCACTCTTGCCGACGCAGAGCGCTCGGCGCCGGGCCGGATGCGCCGGGGTGAGCAGCGCTCCATGGGCATCTCGGCCAGAGGCCGGCTGAGCTCATTCTCCCCAGATTCTCCCCAGCGGCCTGAAGGAGATGTGCTGCTGCGCTTTCGCGACCTGCGACCTGCGGCTCACCTGTGCTGACGCCGATCGCTCAGAGCCAGTCCCGCCGCTTGAAGATGACGTACAAGCTCGTACACACCACCGCCATCAGCACGGTCGCGAACGGGTAGCCGAACGCCCAGTGCAACTCCGGCATGTGGTCGAAGTTCATGCCGTAGATGGTGCCGACGAGGGTCGGGGCGAAGAGGATGGCGGCCCAGGAGGAGATCTTTTTAAAGTCCTCTTCCGGGCGACCCTCACCTGGGCTCTTGTGTTGCGGTGGTAGTCTGACCAGGGCAAATGGATCTTTCAGGGCTTTTCCGTGTGGCTCAGCTTTACGCAGCCGATTCTCCCCAGGTGCGTCCCACCAAGCTTCGTTCTCCCCAGTTTCTCCCCAGAGAAGCTCCTCGGTTGGAGTCGTGCCCGTCCTGGACGAGGCACTCAGTGACTACTGGCGTGACCTTCGCTCGGTGAGGCGCCAGATTATGCGGCCTCCGGTCTGCCCTGGCCGCACACGGCTTCGGTCGCGGTGGGTGAAGCGCGCAATGCCTGGTCCTGCGGGCGCCCGTTTTCTACCGGAGCGCACCCTCACGTGGTGCGGGCAGGCCCTGTCGACGAATGACGGTCTTCCCCCATCATCTTCGCTCTTTCGGACTCGTCCTCTGCCCAGCGGGACAAGCTATGGGTGACGAGGCTGACCAGGACTCAGGCTGGGCGCGCGGGGTGTCAGGGCGCGAGCGCCTAGGGCCAGTGCCGCTTCTGACGGCCGGCCGCAGGACGTCCACCGTCCGGCAGCGGTCACCAGGTGGGGTGATGGCGGGCGATCAGTTCGGGGAACCCTCTGGTCAGGCCCTTCATGACGTTATCGCCGTAGCAGGCGAACAGGGGGTTGTCCGGGTCCACCGTCACGCCGCCCGCGGCGCTGACGTACCGGCTCGGCAGGGGCCGGACCGATGCCTCCAGACGAGGGCTGTAGAAGAACGGCATGGAGTACCGGTCGACCCCCGGGGCCGGGCGGACGACCCGGTGAACGGTGGCCTTGAGATATCCGCGCGTGGCGACCTCCAGCAGTTCACCGAGGTTGACCACGAACGCGTCCGGCAGGACCGGGACGTCGACGAAGTGACCGTCCTCGACGGCGACCTGCAGCCCGCCTTTGTCGTCCTGCACCAGCAGGGTGAGCAGTCCGTAGTCCTTGTGGGTGCCCGCGCCGTCGCCCTTCGGGACGCTGCCCGCCGTGGCGTCCGGCCCCGGGTAGTGCAGCAGCTTGAAATGGATCTGCGGCTCCGGGGTGACCACATCGTCCAGGAAGCCCTCGGGAGTCTCCAGGGACTCCAGGATGAGCCTGAGCATCCGGTGCGAGAGGCTCGTCAACCGGTCCATCCATGCCAGTACGGCCGGCCGCAGCTCCGGCAGGGCGGCCGGCCACTGGTTGGGGCCGACCAGCCACTGGTACGCGGGCTCTCCCGGGCCGGGGCTCCGCGCCGGGCGCTCGGGACCGATGTCCAGCTGCCGGCGCTGGTCCGGGACGCCCCGGGTGCGCTCCCGCCCCATCGCGGAGTAGCCCCGGAAGTGAGGGGAGTTGAGGACGTCGAGAGCCGCATGCTCCGACTCCGGCAGGGAGAACAGCCGACGCGTCAGGTCGAGCAGTTCGACGGCGCCGGTGACGCCGTGGCCGGTGAGCTGGAAGAACCCGATGTCGTGGACGGCGGCCCGCAGCCGGTTCAGGAACTCGGCGCGCGCTTTCGGACCTCGTTCGCTGTCCCGGAGATCGATCACGGGAATCGCTTCTGGCATGGAGTGCTCCTGGTTTCTCGATACGGTTGTGGACCTCACCACTGCGTTACGGTTCCGGACCGGCCCGCACGGAGGCGGCACGCGGGGACGGGGACAAGAGAGAAGACGGGGCAGTTGCAGGGGCGTGGGAACAGCCCGCGTCGACCAGGTGCCCGGCCGACGCCGTTGTCGATGCCCCGTCAGGACAACGGAGTACCGTGCAGGGTCACCGCGTCGGCCGCCCGCTCCAGTGCCGCCGTGCAGTCCCGCTCCGTCTCGGCGACGGCGACGAGGAGGGCATACCGGGAGCGGGAGTCTCCCGGCGGGTACAGCCGCAGCTCCCGGCCCGGGGCCGTCAGCGCCCGTACTTCCCGGATCTCGGGCGGCAGCCGGTCCATCGCGATCTCGACGGACTCGACCCGTACCTCCCTTTCGGGATACAGGAAGCGGACCGCGGCCGTTGCGGAGGCCCCGGACGTCCGGAAGTCCGGCGTGGCGCCGACCGCCAGATCGGCCGCCATCCGGCCGATCTCCAATCCGGTGACCAGGCCGCCGAGGTACGGGACCCGGCCGCCGCCGATCCGTGCGTTGATCTCCACGACCTTCGGGCCGGAGGAGGTCAGGCGCAGCTCGGTGTGGGTCACCGTGTCGGTCAGGCCGACGGCGGTGTGGGCTTTCTGGACCACTTTGAGCAGAACGTCGTCGGACAGCAGTGGGTCGTCCGCCCGGACCGTGTGGCCCACTTCCTGGAACCCGGGGGCGTAGCCGAGCTGCTTGTGCGCCACGAACAGCGCCGTGACCTGCCCGTCGCGGCAGACCGCCTCCACACTGATCTCGGGTCCGTCGAGGTACTCCTCCACCAGGGTGGGCTGTGCGTACCGGGGCACCTCGTCGAACCAGATCCTGCCCGCCTGCTGGTAGGCCCGTGCCAACTGCCGCTCGCCGCCGACATAGGTCACTCCGCAACTCGCTGAAAGCGCCCGGGGTTTGACCACCACCGGATAGCCGATCCGGGCTGCCGCCTCGCTCGCCTCGGCCAGACTCGCGACGGCTGCCGACCGGGCCTGCGGGACACCGGCCCGGTCGAGCGCCTTCCGGCCGGCGTACTTGTCCCGGCACGCCCTCACGGCCTCGCGCGGGCTGGTACGCAGCCCCAGCACGGTCGCCAGCTCGGCGACGGCCTCCACGCGCGTCTCCTCGTAGGTGAGCACACCCGCGAATCGCTCGGGGTGGGCCCGGGCGGCGGCGGTCATCGCCGCGACGTCCAGGGTGTCCACCACACCGAACGAATCGATGTAGGGCTTTTCCCAGGTGGGAGGCGCGGGGCACAGCAAATGCAACCGGTATCCGGACGCCATGGACCGCAGTACGTAAGCGCGCCAGTGCTCGCTGCCGCTGCCTACCAGCAGCAGGAGCGGCCGCCCCGAGGAACCGGCTGAAAAGCATGCCGCATCAGTGGTGTCGGTGTTCGCTGTCGGCATGTGGGCCGGTTCCTCCGTCATGTCATGCGTGGGGGGGGCAGGCGGGGCGAGCGGTGAGGGGCCGGGGCTCCTGATGCTGTCCACCCGTCGGTGGTGGACGCATCGGCCGGTGACGGGCCGGTCGTGGGCGACTTGGCCCCGGTCCCATCGTGGGCGCCTCGGGCCCTTGTCCCAGGGCACTCACATCATCACGTGACCGGCGGCCGTTATCCACCGCTGCGTTCTACGCCGAATGGGCATCCACTCTTTTTGGTTCGGGTTCTCTTCCTGGGCAGAGTTGACGGGTGAACCGAGGAAGCGCGCCGCCCTTCGTCGGAGAAACGCATCTGCTCCCGTCCGTTGGAGGCAGGTGGCAACAGCACACTCCGCACGGGACGCGCAAGGCGAATTCGACCGTCACTTCTTCGGTGTAAAAGATGCACGTGGACAACGCTGCCCGGACCGAGTGAAGATGACGAACGGACAGGGTCCGATACTTCCATGCCCGCCAGGCGCACCATTCCACTGCTTCGACAACTGTTCCTCCTCCGGCAACCGTCACGCCCCACCCGCCGCATCAACGCCGCAGTGCCTCCAGCCGTCGCACCACCGAAGCCGCGCCGTACGGGTCGACAGGTGCTCACTCTTCCATCAAGCCAGGTACCGCGTGTTCCGATACCGCGGCCGAGCGGCAGCGCTTCGGGGTTGTGCCCACTCTTGCGCGTCGGCTCTTCTTCTCTTCCGGGGCCCGACGGTGTCGCCTTGACAGCGGATGCCCGGCTGGTGCCCCCACTCTGTGCACGTCGTGAGCGAAGGAGTACCCATGCTCTCAGCGGACAAGAACCGCATCCTTTCCCAGGTTCAACGCGGTACGCGAATGGGTGAACTGCTGCGCAGATATTGGCATCCGGTGGCGCCGGTCCTGGAGCTGACCCAGCGTCGTGTCAAACCCGTACGGCTGCTGGGTGAGGACCTCGTCCTGTTCCGTAAGCCGGACGGCAGCCACGGTCTGATCTCCCGGCGCTGCCCGCACCGGGGCACCGACCTCGGTATCGGCTGGGTGGACGGTGACGTGATGCGGTGCGCATACCACGGGTGGGGATTCGACTCCGAAGGCCGTTGCACGAGTCAGCCGTTCGAGGAGACGGGCCCGTCCGGCGGATTCCGCGACAAAGTCGGCGTCACCGCGTACCCCACCACCACGCTCGGAGGGCTGATCTGGGCCTATCTCGGCCCCGCGCCCGCGCCGCTGCTGCCCGACTTCGAGCCGTTCACCTGGGAGCACGGCTTCGTCGAGATCATCATGACGGAACTGCCGTGCAACTGGTTCCAGTGCCACGAGAACAGCATGGACCCCGTCCATTTCGAGTGGCTGCACCAGAACGGGAACGCCGTACGCAGCGACCCGGAATCCCCCACGTATGTACCCCGGCACCTGTCGATCGACTTTCTGGAATTCGAGCACGGTTTCGTCAACGGGCGGGTGGTGGAAGTCCCCGACGTCCGCCCGACAGGTTCCTACTCGAGCACGAACGACGTGACCGACGGCGGGATCCTCAGCCTGTGGCCCTACACCCTCGCTTCCGGGAACACCATCGAGTTCCGGGTGCCGGTGGACGAACGGCGCACCCTCAATTTCACCTGGCAGTACTCCGTGCTCCCCGACGACGTACCGCCCGGCCGGCAGGATCCCAGCGCGATTCCGTACTGGTACGGCCCGCTCACCGACCCGGCGACCGGTGACATCATCACGTCGCACACCGGGAACCAGGATTTCGCCGCGTGGATCGGACAGGGAACGTTCGCGGACCGAACCGTCGAGCAACTGGGGCGCGGCGACAAAGGCATCACCCTGCTACGGCGGAGGTACTTCGAAGCGATGCGGAAAGTGGCGCAGGGGGAGGACCCGCCGGGCACGGTGCGCGACCCCGCGGCCAATGTCAGCATTCAACTGCCCCTCCTCGGCAAGGCCCGCTACACACAAGGGGTGCCGCGCGAGGTTTTCGAGAAGAAACTCGCTGCCCGCAAGAAGAACGGGCTCCTCGGGATCGGCGGATTCTGGACGGTGCAGGCCGGGCGGCCGAGCCACCTCCAGAAGGAGTACGACGAGATCGCGGGCGTCGCACGGAAGGCACCTGCCGGCAGCGTGTGACGCCTTTCGCGCAGGCGTCACTCGTACGGACCATTCAGCTGCCCGAGTCACTCACCCGGATCATTCACCACAGTGACTCGGCGCCCTCACTACCCGGGCTGAGCGGCCGTCGGAGGAGATGATGACAGCGAGGATCCCAACAGACGGGTGCATGGCTGTATCGCCGCGGTCGCTCCGT
This sequence comes from Streptomyces sp. NPDC026394, assembly GCF_055567735.1. NCBI lineage: Bacteria > Bacillati > Actinomycetota > Actinomycetes > Kitasatosporales > Streptomycetaceae > Streptomyces > Streptomyces sp. NPDC026394. The sequence goes on along the minus strand of NZ_JBVHPX010000010.1, from coordinate 313,690 downwards.
CGGCGCGACTCATGGGGGGTTCGAACGACACGCCCCGTCGGGGAGTTGATTGATGTGAGTTCATCGGGCTGTCCGGAACCACTGACGCCGCTTCGAGGTCGCTCCGCGTCACGTGTCTCCGGAGAGCGGCATCACGAGAGGACGGAGATGAACGCGGAGGCACTGCGGTTGCTCCTCACGGAGCGGCGAGCCTCAGTAGCGCCGGAATCCCATGGCCTCACGCGGCCCAGGGGAAAGGGCCGACGTGCCCCCGGTCTCGCCCAGCACCAGGTCGATCTCCTGCTCAACCGGGGCTGGGGGACCTATCAGCGTCTGGAGTCCGGCAAGTACCGGAATCCGCCCGTGGACTTTCTGCGGGATCTCGCCCTGCTGCTGCGGCTTTCCGAGCTGGAATGGGTGGCCCTGTGCCGCTACGCCGGCATCGGCGACCCGCCCAGGCCCCTCACGCCGCAGTCCGGGCAGGAGGTGCCCCAGGTGTGGCAGGAGGCTGTCGCCGGAATGACCCACGCCGCCTGTGTCATTGACGCGTCATGGAACATTCTTGCCCACAATCAGCCCTTCACCGATATTTTTCCGTACGGGAAACGCCCCACCAATACGATGCAGTGGATGCTCTTCGACGGTCGGCCCCTGCTCACCGACTGGGCCACCACCTGGGCACCGCACCTCCTGCCCCTCCTGCGGGCCGATCTGGCCGCCCGCCCCGACGACAACACGCTGCGCCGGTTCGAGGCGGCCGTACTGACGGATCCCTGCGCGGCGCCCCTCTACGAGACCGCCGGTGTGGCCGTCCACCCGGACGAGGACAGGCGTCCGCTGCAGCATGCGCGGAGCGGTCCGGGCTGGGTCAAGATGTGCATGGCACAGCCCACCACCTCACCCGGCACCCGCCTCATCATCCTGATCTTCACACCCTGCGCGGGAGGTCCGGCCGGTCCGGCGAGCGGCGTCTGCGGCTCGGCCACGTCGGTGGCCGGACGGATAGCCAGGCCGCCGTGTTGCGACAGCCGGCCCCAGCGGGACGCGCCGGCCCGAGCCGCGGAGAATCTCCGCGCGATACTCTCCGCCCACCGCTGAACCGTCGTTGCGGGCCGCCGCTCCCGAACGTGGTGGCTGGTGGCTGTCCGTCTCCCCTCCGTACCAGGGATCGAGTCGATGTCTGCTGCCCCGGAAGTGTCCGCCGCCCCGGACGGCCGTGCCCCACGGCGTGTGCTCTCCAGTTACCGGGACCTGATGGCGGTCCCGGGCTTCTGGAGGAACGCGCTCGTCGGAAGCATCTCCAAACTCCCGCCCAGCATGGTCGCATTGAGCCTGCTGCTGTTGGTCGGCCGGGACTACTCGTACGGCACCGCGGGCCTGATGGTGAGCGGTTCGGCGATCGGGCAGGGGGTGACGGCGCCGCTGCGCGGACGGCTGATCGACCGGTACGCGCCACGACCGGTCCTGCTGGGCTGCCTTACCGCCCATCTGACGGTGACCGCGCTGCTGCTGTTCATGGTGCGGAACGGGGGGCCCGCGCCGGTGATCCTGATCACCGCGGTCGGCCTGGGGGCCACCGCCCCGCCGGTCGCGGTCATGATGCGCGCGGTGTGGTGTTCGGCGGGCGAGGGGGCGACGCTGACGACGGCCATGGCCCTGGATTCGTCCATGATGGGTGCCGCGCTGATCACCGGCCCGGTGCTGGCCGGCTGGCTGAGCCTGTCGGTGTCGCCCGTCGCCCCGTTCTTCGTCACCGCGACGCTGACGGCGCTTTCGGTCCTCCTGCTGGTGGACGCCCCGCCCGCGCCGCGCTCCGCCGCCGGCGCCCGGGGGCACTGGCTGGGGCCGCTGGCCTCACGCCCCTTGCGGCGGCTGCTGGCCGCGAGCGGACTGTTCGTGACCGCCGTGACCGCCGTCGACGTGCTCCTGCCGCTGTACGCCAAGGAGCACGACGCCGGCGCGTACACCGGTCTCTATCTCGGCGCACTGTCCGTCGGCAGCGTGGTGGGGAGCTTCGGTCTGGGGGCCGTACCCGACCTGCTGGCCCGTGGGCCGAAGGCATTCGTCCTCCTGATCGTCTTCGTCCTCGGTACGGGAGTGCTGTGCCTGGGCACGCGGCTGTCACCGGAGATGGTGCTGCTGCTCTGCCCGGTGGCCGGGCTGGCCATCGGTTCCACGTTCGGGACGCTGCGGACGATCGGCGGCGAACTCGCGCCGCCCGGCCGGATGACCGAGACGATGTCCTGGCTCAGCAGCCTCGATCTGGCCGGGGGCGCGGTCGGCGCCGCGGTCTTCGCGCAGTTCGCAGCCGCCCGGGGAAGCGGGACGGCACTGCTCGTGGTGCCCGCGGTGGCTCTGCTGGCCGCGGTGTTCGGCTGGGGCGCGCGGACGCGTGCGGAGCCGCTGACGGCCGACGCGAACGGCTCCGGTGCCACGCGCGGTTGATGGCGCGGCTCCGGTGTCCGCGGGGGGGGGCCACGAGGCGTCGGCGGTGTGTTCGCGCGTGCGCGCCGCGAACTCCCCGACCTCATGAACGGTTGCAGAAAAAACCGTCCTTCACTGACCCGATAAATGGGACTATTGAGGCCGGGAAAGACGGGGAATGATAAATACAGAAAATTCTGTTTTATCGCTCTCCAGGAAACCTGTGCGCGGGCGCGGTAGGTGCGTCGGTAACAGCGCGCCCGGGCGGGCGTGCGCAGCGGGCTGTGAGGCAGCAGGGGGCGAGCCGCATCGGGCCGAGGCGCACCGCGGCGTCTGCCGGATGACATAACGAGCGTCCCACTGCCCCGCGGAGCTTGCACGCCCGGAGCTTCGGTGTCTTGTCATCGCAGTTCGAAACGACGGAGGTTGACTCCCCATGTCCAGCATCGTCGTCCTCAACCCGGTGAAATTCGGCCTCCATTACAAACGGGCGGTCCAGGCCAGAGGATACCGGCTCATTTCGCTTTACTCCTTCAGCAAGGAGTTGCTGGAAGAACGCTGGCCGTGCCATGCCGATGGTGACGATGTCTCCCTCTACAGCCGGGACCTCGATGGGATGCTGAAGGAACTGGAGCCGTACCGGGACGACATCCGCGCGGTGCTCTCCGGCAGCGATGCGTCCGTCGACTTCGCCGACCGTCTGGCCCACACGCTTCACCTCCCCGGCAACGGTGTGGAACTGGCCTATGCCAGGAACCACAAGGACGCGATGCGCCGGGTGGCCGGACAGGCGGGGCTGCGCATCCCCCGGTACCGGTCGGTCACATCGATCGCGGACATCCCCGCCGCCGCGCACGAGGTCGGCTTCCCCGCCATCGTGAAACACACCTATGGGGGCGGGTCCCACGGCGCCGTGCTGCTTGCCGACGATGCGGCGCTGGCCGGCCTGGGCCGCCTGGTGAAGTTCGACCACTTCCGTGATCCGGTCCGGAAGTGGCTGGTGGAACAGTACATCCGCGGCCGGGAGATCGCGGTGAACACCATGAGTTACGACGGGCAGCACCAGATCATCGACATGTGGTTCTACTCCCAGCCCGACGACTCGGACTACGACTTCCCCTACTGGAACAACGTCCAGATCAACCGCGAGGACCCGGACTGGGACCGGGTGGCCGCCTTTACGCACGAGGTACTGGATGTCTTCGGCGTACGTATCGGCCCCGGGCACACCGAGGTGAAGTGCAACGCGGACGGCGTGTACCTGATCGAGGTCGCCGCACGCCTGGCCGGCGGCCCCGTCACGGACATGTGGCTGGCGCACAGCGACTTCAACCCCTACTACGCCGATATCGACTGCCGCACCGGCCGGCGCCCGGAAGCGCTGGGGCAGCACATCACGTTCGACGCGGTCTTCGGCGCGATCGCCGTTCGCAACGAGGGCGCCCCGGGAGTCCTGCGGGAGATCAAAGGGCTGGACGCGTTCTCCACGGGCCCGGGTGTCGAAAAGGTACTGGTCGCCTATGCCCCCGGTGACTGGGTCCCCACCACGGACAGTACGACCAATATCCCGCTGGGCGCGTGGGTGTCCGGTGACACCGCGGCCCAAGTCCGTGAGCGAATGCACCGCTTGCGCGATCTCGTACAACTCGATATCGACCGGGAAGCGGACGGACCTTCTGATGCTTGACTTCCGCAGCGACACTTTCACCAGGCCCCACCCCGGGGTGACCGCGAGCAACCAGGTTGCTCCGCGGCGGTGCGCTCTGCCCACGCTGCTCGGCCTGCGGAAGACACCCCCGCGGGAAAGAGCGACGTACGGACACGAACGGAAAGGGAAAGGCCGATGACGTCGGCCAAGACGCTGGTCGTCCTGTCCGGCGGCATCGACTCCGTCGTGCTCGCCCACGCCTGCAAGGCCGAGGGAAGAGAACTATCCGCCATCGCGATCGACTACGGCCAGCGCCACCGCAAGGAACTGGAGTACGCGGGACGGGCCGCCGGAAAGCTGAACATCGACCTGACCATCGCCGATCTCGGCGGCTATTCCCGGCTGATGCGTGGCTTCTCCCTGACGGACGCCGACGTCACGGTTCCCGACGAGCACTACACCCGTACCGGAAGCGTCAATGTCGTCCCGAACCGCAACCCGGTCTTTATGACGGTCGCCTACGCCCATGCCGTACTGGCCGGAGCGCAGGAAATGTGTCTCGGGTTCCTCGCCGAGGACGCGGCCACCGCGCCGGACACTTCGCCCGCGTTTCTGACGGCGTTCAACGCGATGGAAGCCCGAGCCCTGGAAGGGCTCGCTGATCCACCACCCCGGGTGACCGCCCCGCTGCTCACCCTGCGCAAGGCCGACGTTCTGCTCCTGGGCGCGGAGCTCGGCGTCGACTGGCGCGAGACTTGGACGTGCTTCAAGGGCGAGCGGTTCCACTGCGGAAGCTGCGCGTCCTGCCACGACCGCCGGAACGCGTTCGCCGAAGCGGACCTCACCGACCCGACCCGATATCAGAGGTGAACTCCGCTTCCGGCGAGCCGAGAAGGACCAGGCGAAGCCGACCCCATGCCAGCCGAAACGGCCTGGCGAGTATCGAGTGACCAGAACGGACGGAGCTGCACCCATGTATGCGATCACCAAGGAATTTCACTTCTCCGCAAGCCACCAGCTCGGCGCCCTGCCGGCAGGACACCAGTGCGCCAGAATGCACGGCCACAACTACCTGGTGGTTCTCGAACTCCGCTGCGACGACACGGAACTCACCGAGACCGGTTTCGTACGCGACTTCGGGGAACTCGACGAGTTCAAGCACTGGCTCGACGCGACCTTCGACCATCAGCACCTCAACGACGCCGTCCCCGGAATGAATCCGTCCGCGGAAAATTTGGCCTGGTGGGTCTATCACCAGTGGGTCGAACGGCTGCCGGAACTGAGCTGTGTACGGGTATCGGAAACGCCCCGGACCTGGGCCACCTACCGTGGGAAGTAGGAGCGGTGCGATGAGCCGGCAGGAGACAACGCGCGGCCGGAAGATCGTCGTCAATGAAATCTTCGGTCCGACGATTCAGGGCGAGGGCCCCTCCATGGGGCGCATCTGTTCCTTCGTCCGGCTCGGCGGCTGCAATCTGACCTGTACCTGGTGCGATACGCCGTACACCTGGGACTGGACGGGGCAGAGCAACGAGGGCACGGCGTACGATCCGAAGGCCGAATTGCACGCGATGCACGTCCTCGACGTGGCGGACCTGCTCAGGGCCATGGATGTCCGGCTGGTCGTCATCTCCGGTGGTGAACCACTCCAGCAGCAGCAGACCGTGACGCTCCTGTGCCACATGCTGAAGGAGAGTGGGGTATCCGTCGAGATCGAAACCAACGGGACCATCGCGCCATCGCCCGCATTGACGGCGACGCAAGCCCGCTTCAACGTCTCGCCCAAATTGCGGCACAGCGGCATGGGGCCGGAACGGACGGTGGTACCGGTCGCGTTGCGGGCCCTGAACGCCACCGGTGGCGCGGCTTTCAAGTTCGTCTGCCGTGGCCCAGCCGATCTCGAAGAGGTCGACGCCATCGTCGCGCGCCACGGCCTGGAATCCGTCTGGATCATGCCGGAGGGACAGGACCAGGAGACGCTGACCCGCCATATGTCGTCGCTCGTTGACGCCGTCGTCGCCCGGCGGTGGAACATGTCGACCCGTATCCATGTGCAGGCGTGGGGGAACCGCAGGGGTGTGTGATGGTGAAAGCCGCCTGGGAAAGGCAGGAAGCGGTCGACGTATCCGTCGACGCCGCCCGGCTCGAAGAGCTGGCCCGGCAGATTCTGATCGAAATCGGGGAGGACCCGACCCGCGAGGGACTCCGCGAGACTCCGCGACGTTATGCCCAATGGTGGAAGGAGTTCGTGGAGTACGACGCCGGAAAGGTGGATACCCTGTTCGAGAGCAGTACCCTGGGCCAGACGGTCATGGTCTCGGGCATGGCCGTCTGGTCGTTGTGCGAACACCACTTGCTTCCGTTCAGCTGTGACCTGACTGTGGCCTACAAGTCCGGCGGGGTACTGCTCGGACTCTCGAAGTTCGCCCGTATCGCGCACAAGCACGCACACAAATTGCAGGTACAGGAACGACTCGTGGTCGACATCGCAGACGAGATCTCCGACATCACCGGGACGAATGACTTGGCCGTGATGGGGCGGGGTGAACATCTCTGCATGACCATGCGTGGTATCCGCACGCCTTCGACGATGTCGTCATCCATTTTCCGTGGGGTGTTCGACCAGTCGGAGCGTGCCCGGGCGGAACTCTTCGCCCAGCTCGGGGTGAAGTGACCGCGGCGGGCCGCGGGGCGATGGCCGGGGGCGCGGTCCCCGCACGTACGGGGCAGCCCCCTGTGGCCGCCGATTCCTGATCCGGATCGCCAGGGAGTGCACCACGAGGGCGGTCATGTCCTCGCCGGGGACGCTGGTGTGCTGGCCTTCGGCGGCTTGGACGGCCTTGGCGGCGAGTTCGTCGGCGTTGCGGGCCTTGCGGTTGCACAGCCAGGTGGCCATTCGTCGGCGGCCGGCCCGGCGGATGGCAGCCGGGGCCTGGTAGCCGGTTAGGAGAAGCAGGGGCCGACGCTCAGGTCGAGCTCGCGCTCCAGACCAGGGAAGATCTCGGTGAGGTGGCCGCGGAGCCGGTTGATGGTCCGGGTGTGCTCGTCGCTGAGGTCGCGGCGGTGCCGGGTGAGGACCTTCAGCTCGGACACCAGCTCGTCGCCTGACCGCAACACGGCGAGGTCGCGCCGGATGCGGGCCTGACCGGCGATCACCGCCGCGTCCTTCGCGTCGGTCTTGCCATCGCCGCGGTAGCCCTCAGAAGCTTTGTTGACCGCCCGACCGGGGATGCGGTCTCGTTGTTGGTGACGTGTCGGGACAGCGGCCGCTTACCGGTTTCATCGATCACCATGCAGTGGTGATGGGTCTCCCGGCGTCGATACCGGCCCAGATCGCTGTCACGTGCGGTCCACGGCTGTCTCGGCCGGAGACCGGACGGGCCCATCTCCCCAGATTCTTCCCAGCGGCCTGAAGGGGGCGCGCCGCGCGCACTCTGCGGCGTTCGACCCGCGGCACACCTGCGCTGACGCCGGTTGCTCAGAGCCAATCCCGGCGCTTGAAGATGACGTACAAACCAGTACATACGACCGCCATCAGGACGATGGCGAAGGGGTAGCCGAGCACCCAGTGCAACTCCGGCATGTGATCGAAGTTCATGCCGTAGATGGTGCCGACCAGGGTGGGGGCGAAGAGGATGGCCGCCCACGAGGAGATCTTCTTGATCTCCTCGTTCTGTTCGAAGCCCGCCTCTGCGAGGGCGCGCATCTCGGCGTTCTGTTGCTGGTTCACGAGGGTGGCGTTGACGGTGAGGATGTCCTGGAGGGCCTGGCGGAAGCCGTCCACGCGTTCGGTGGTGTGGGTGGCGTGGTCGGCGACATCGCGCAGGTAACGGCGGAGTTCCTCGTCGATGCCGTATTTCTCGAAGCCCGCGGTCAGGCTTTCCAGCATGCTGTTCAGGGGGCGGGTCGCGCGCTGGAATTCCACGATCTCGCGGGACAGTTCGTAGATACGGCGGGAAACGCGCGGGTCGCCGCCGAAGACCTCGGTCTCGATCTCGTCGATGTCGTTCTGGACACCGGCGATCACCGGAGCGTAATCGTCCACGACGGCGTCGAGAATCGCGTACAGGACCGCCTCGGGGCCGCGGTCGAGCAGTTCGGGGGCGGCTTCCATGCGGCGGCGTACGGCGGGCAGGTCGGGGGCGCCACCGTGCCGGACGGTGATCACGAAATCGGGGCCGACGAAGACGTGCAGTTCGCCGAAGTCGACCTCCTCGGGGTCGTCCAGGTAGCGCGCGGCGCGCAGGACGACGAAGAGGGTGTCGCCGTAACGCTCCAGTTTCGGCCGTTGATGGGCCTCCAGCGCGTCCTCGACGGCCAGCGGGTGAAGGTCGAATTCCGATGCCAGGGTGACCAATTCGGAGGACGACGGCCGGTGCAGGCCGATCCAGGCCATGGAGCCGGCCGTGGTGCGCAGGTGCCGGAAGGTGTCGGCGAGGGTTTCGTGGGTACTGAGGCGATGTCCGTCGCGGTAAAGAGTGGCATTGATGACACTGCCGGTGGACGGGGCTCCGGCGTCCGGCGCCGGCGACTCGTCCGTGGAGTCGGCTCGCGCCGCGGCGGCCGGCCGCTTCTTCGCCGGCTTGCGGAGCCCGCGCAGGCCGCGCAGCCCGCGGCCGGGAGGATCGACGCTCATGACGGGACCGACCTATGTAACAGAGGGAGTGAACAGGACCAAGGGATCTCGTCGCAGGATATATGTCCGGGGGGTCGGCGGTGATCAGTGGTCATGGTGCAGGATGGGAGCCGGGTGACGCCATCCGTGTGTCGCACCCGAAGACGTATATGTGTTTATCCCTACAATTACGCGATGCAGATAGCGAAGTTGTCCAGCCCCTCCGGGAGAGGTGATTCGGTGAACGGGCCCGACGCCACCGACGAACAGTGGGAAGGGCTCGCCGAGGTCGTTCCCCTTCGCAGCGGCAGTGAATGGCCCTCGTGGCCCGATCACCGTGCCCTGCCCGACGAGGAACCGGGCGAGGAGATGCGGCGGTTCGTCGTCATCCGGGTGCAGACCTTCGCCGACGCGCGTGAGGTCGCCGAGTACCTGATGGCGCAGATCCCCGTCCTGCTCGACCTCAGCAGCGCCGACGCCGACGTGGCCAAACGCATCCTGGACTTCTCCAGTGGTGTGGTCTTCGGGCTCGCCAGCGGGATGCACCGGGTCGACACCAACGTCTTCCTGCTCGCGCCCGTCGGCACCGAGGTCGCCGAGCCGCCGGCGGGTCTCGTACCCCGATCGTAGGAAGGCGTTGCAGCCGTAACGGTTTTGCTTTCGCCGGTTGCCTAGCGTCCTCGTATGGACACAGAAAGTGTGCGCCCGGCGGTCACCGAATTACGTCTGTCCGCCTTCAAGTCGCACCGTGGCGCGACCTTCCCGCTGGGCCCGTTGACCCTCCTGACCGGCGCGAGCGGCAGCGGGAAGTCCAGCGTGCTGCAGGCGTACGAGATCCTCGCGCGGCTCGGCAGCGGTGCCCGGCTCGGGCGGGCCGTGGCGGCGGCGCCGGGAGGCGCGGCCGGGTGCGTACCGGCCTGGGCGCGTCCCGACGGGCAGGGCAGACGCGGATTCCGCATCGGCTGCACGGTCGACGGCCCGGTCGGCCCGGTCCGGCTCGACGTCGCCGTACAGGCTGAGCCGGAACTGCGCATCGTCGGCGAACGACTGACGGGTGGTGGCGAGACCCTGCTGTCGACGGCCCTGACGGACCCTGCCCGGCGCGCGGTGCAGGCCGCCTGGTACACGGCCGGAGCGACACCCGTGACGCGCGCGCCGCTGCCCGACGACCGTCTGGGTACGGCGCTGCTGCCGTTACGGGTCGCGGGCAAGACGGCGGGGCAGCGGCTCGTGCTGGCGGCGGCGGAACAGGTGGTTGTGGCGCTGCGGTCGGTGTTCGCGTGCGATCCGCGGCCAGAAGTGATGCGCGGGGCGGGGCCGGGGAGCGGGTGCGGTGCGGGCGCGGCGGCGGGTACGGAGGCGGCGAGCGGACCGGGGCCCAGGGGGGCGACCAGATGCAGCTCCGGGAGCAGCGGGTACGGGACCGGGAGTGCGGCCGGCGCCGTGCCCGGAGCCCGCGCCGCCGGTGCCCGCGGTGCCGGCCGCGCAAGCCGCGAAAACGTCGGCGGCAGCTATGGCTCCCGTGCCGCCACCCCAGGACCGGTCGAGCCCGCCGGACCCGGACAGGGCGGGCCGGGTGGGCCGGGCGACCCGAGTGGGCCGCCGGACGGGCTGGGCGGTTCCATCGACCCGAGCGGCGCCGCTGAGCCCCGTGGAGTCCCAGGAAACCGTGGCACCACCGGGACTCGCGGCGCTGCCGGAACTCGTGGTGCCACTGGTTCCGGCAGCGCCTCCCGCCCTCCGTCCCGCGCCGGTTCATGCGCTGACGCGCGCACGGAGGGCGACCCGCCGGAAGGCTCTCCGGAAGCCTTCGCGGCCGCGTCCGGCGGTGCGGGGGTGGCGGACGACGGCGGCATGTTCGGCGGAAGCTGGGGATGGTCCGCCGGGGACGGGCGGCTGCGTACCGCCTGCGACAACCTACCCGCCGTACTGGGGCGGACGAGCAGGGAGTGCGCGCGGCGGCACGCGGTGCTGGTCGAGGCGGTGCGCGCCGGCTGCGTCGGGCCGGTCGCCGGTCTTCGGGCCGAACCGGTGGAACGCGGCGGCACGGTCGGCATACGGGCACTGGTCGAGCGCGGCGGGCTGCCGGCGACGCCGCTGGAGCAGCTCGGGGACGGCGAGCTGCGTTACGTCGCGCTCGCGCTGGTGCTCCTCACGGGCCCGGAGGTGCTGGCCATGGACCCGGCGGGCGAGGTGCTCGCCGCCCGCCAGGTGCTGGGGCTGATGGTGGACGGACTGGACCGGAGTCTCGACGGCCGGCAGGCGCGGGCGCTGCTGGAACTCGCCGTACGGATGGTCGGGCGCGGGCACGTCCGGCTGCTCGGGACGGTACGGGACGCGTCGGCCGCCGAAGGGCTGCCCGAGGTGCAGGTGCTACACCTAGGAGCATGAGTGAAGATCTCCATGCACTGCAGAAGCGGCTCGCCGAGTTCGCCGCGGCCCGCGACTGGAAGCAGTACCACACCCCCAAGAACCTGGCCGCGGCTCTCAGCGTCGAGGCCGCCGAACTCGTCGAGATTTTTCAGTGGTTGACACCGGAGGAGTCGGCACGGGTCATGAGCGACGCGACAGCCGCCGGGCGGGTCGAGGACGAGGTCGCCGACGTACTGGCGTACCTCCTGCAGTTCTGCGACGCCCTGGGCATCGATGTGCTGCAGGCGCTGGCCGCGAAGATCGAACGTAATGAGACACGATTTCCCGTGAAGGGGGCCGAACGAGCCAATCGTCACTCTATGGAGTGAAGGATCTTTCCACATCGTCTTGGTTGTCCACAGATTTGCGAATTCCTCTGGCCTTTTCGGCCTTTGAAGTTCACGCTGGGTAGTGGCAGGTAGGTGCGGCGAAGCTGACAGTGGTCTGAGGGAGGGGGTCGCGGATGGACGCGGTGCGCATCATCGCGGCCAGTCGGCGCGGTCTGGCGCAGGCGCAGACGGTCCAGGAGATCGTCGTCGAGGCGTGGCAGGCACAGGCATTGGCCGAGGCGGTGGGCAGCCATCTTGCGATATCCGGGCCGCACGAAGTGCGGTCCCGGGCGCGGGGATTGGGCGATGCGGGAGGGAGGACGAGCGCGGTACTGCTGATCTCCGCGCCGAGGATCGGTGGGCCACGGGCAGCCCAGCTCTCCGAAGTACGGGACACCCTGGCGGCCCTGCGAGGGCTGAACTGGCTGCTCGGCGAGGTGTGCGAGGCATTGGTGGGCGTGGTCTGCGCGGCGGACGAGGAGGGGATGTACTGGACCTGCGTGGAGGCGATGGACGTGGCCGACGAGTCCCGAGACCGGGTCACCGGCATACTCAAACACCTCGCCGTACGCTCCCCCGACACACCCTGACGGGCGCACGCACCGGCGCGAGCTACGAAGGGACCGACGCGAGCCGCCGGGCGCCGGCGGGAGCCGCTCCGGGCGTCCGTGGAAGCCGGCCCGGGGGTCGGCGGGGGCTGCTCCGGGCGTCCGCGGGAGCTGGTCCGGGTGCCGGCGGGGGCTGCTCATGGGTGCCGGTGGGGGCGCTCAGGGGTGTTGGCGGGAGTTGCTCCGGGTGCCGGCGGGAGGTGCTCAGGGGCGCCGGGGTGGGTGCTCCGGGTGTCGGCGGGAGTTGCTTCGCGGTGGCGGCGGGAGCTGCTCCGGGCGTCGGGGGAGCTGCTCCTGGGGAGCTGGGGCGGGTGTGTGCCGAGGGCGTGGGGTCCGGGGCGAGTGCGAGGTTGGTTGGGGCGTCGGCGGGGAGCTTGGCGCCTTGTGCCTGCCGCTTGTTTGCCTACGCTGCCGCCTGCCGCCTGCCCCCTGCCGTGTGTCGGATGCCCGCGCGCTTGCCTGGGAGCTGGATGGGGGCGACGGTGCGCGAGCTTGAGCGTGGGGAGTGCTTGAGTCTGTTGTCAGGTTGATGGGCGTGCAGTTCCTGCCTCGGGCTCCGGCCGGGAGCGGGAGCGGAAGTGGGGGTGGGGCCGGGGCGGGGGGAGGGGGGCCGCCCCATGCGGGGGCGCGATTTGGCCGGAGGTAGTTCCGGTCAGGCTGCCCTATGTGGGCGGCAGTTCGTCGGAGCTCAGAGCTGAGGGCTGAGGGGGCAGAGCTGAGGGCTGAGGGCTGACCTCTGAGAGGTCAGAGGCGGGGGGGAAGTCAGAGGCAAGACGTGGGAGGTCAGAGGGGAAGGAGGGGGCTGGGCCGGTGGGGGCGGTGTGGTGTGGGCGGGGGTTATCGGGTGCGTTGGTTGATGAGGGCAGCCAGGCCGTCCAGGATGCGCTGTAGGCCGAACTCCCATGCTTGATCTTGCCCGTCGGACTGGGCTGCTGAGGCGAGTGCCGAAGTGAGTGCGGGGAATTGGTCGCCGCGCGTCTGCATCAGGTCGGCGAGGATGGCTCCGAGCTGAGCCTCGGGGTTGCCCGCTGAGCCGGCCGCGCGGGCTTGCTGGGTGATGCCGCGTACGTGACCGACCAGCAGGACGGCCGCGTCCATCCGTTCGGCGCCGGTCAGTCCCGTACCGTCCAGTGCGTCGACGGCGCGCTCCAGCCAGGACAGCTCCCCGGGCCCCATGACCCGTGGCCCGATGGTGGCCTCCAGCGCCCAGGAGTGTCGGCGGAAGACGGCGAGCAACTGGCAGGCCCAGTCCTCCATCTGCTCCCGCCAGCCGGCACGTGCCCTCTTTGCCGCCGGGCAGGGGCCGATCGCGGCGTCGACCATCAGCGCGACCAGCTCGGCCTTGCCCGGCACGTAGCGGTACAGCGCCATCTTGGTGACGCCGAGTTGCGCGGCGACCCGCTGCATGGAGACATCGGACAGCCCGTCCGAGTCGGCGATCTGGATGCCGGCCTGGGCGATGCGATTCAGGTCGAGTGTCGGCCTCGGGCCCCGTGCGGGCTTGGGGTGCGGCCCCCACAGCAGTCGCACCGTCTCGGCGTGCTCGTTGCCCACGCTCCGCTCCCGCCCTGTCCGGTCGCACTCATTCGCGCACTCACGTACTCACGCACTCACGCACTCACGCACTCACGCACTCACGCACTCACGCACTCACGCACTTAACTGTGTCTATGGTACACAGTAGTAACAGTGTCCGCCGGACACGGTTTTTGCGGAAGAGGGGCCCATGAACAGGAACGTCCTCATATCCGGCGCGAGCGTGGCCGGTCCGGCGCTGGCCTACTGGCTGGGGCGCCACGGCTTCAACCCCACCGTCGTCGAACTGGCCCCGGCCCTGCGCGAGGGCGGGCAGGCCGTCGACTTCCGTGGCGAGACGCATCTGACGGTGCTGGAGCGCATGGGCCTGCTTCCTGAACTGCGCCGCATCCAGACCGGCGGCAGCCCGATGTGCTTCGTCGACGAAGACGGCCGAACGCTGCTGCGGCTGCCCGCCGAGTTCGCCGGCGGCGAGGTGGAGGTCCTGCGGGGAGACCTGGCCCGGGTGCTGTACGAGCGCAGTGCCCGGTACACCGAGTACCTCTTCGGCGACTCGATCAGCAGCCTCGACGAGACCCCCTCCGGCGTACGGGTCGACTTCCGCAGCGGCGCCTCACGCGACTTCGACCTGGTGATCGGAGCGGACGGGTTGCACTCCAACGTCCGCCGTCTCGCCTTCGGTCCGGAGGAGCGCTACGTCAGCCATCTTGGCTACTACGCCGCCACATGGCAGTTGCCCGATGGCGGCTGTCCGGGGCTCGAAAAGGGATCGGTCGGCTACAACGTGCCGGGGCGGCTCGCCTCCATCGGTGTGGACCACCAGGACGCGGCGCGGGCAGGGGCGTTCCTGGTCTTCGCCTCGCCGGCGTTGACGTACGACCGGCACGACCCCGAGCAGCAGAAGAAGTTGATCGGCGACGCCTTCTCCGGTCTCGGCTGGGAAGTGCCCCGCCTGCTCGCCTCCCTTCAGCAGGCGCCCGACCTGTACTTCGATTCGATCAGCCGGGCGGACGTGGACTCCTGGTCCACCGGGCGCGTATGCCTCGTCGGCGACGCCGCCTGCGGGGCCACCATCGGCGGTATGGGTACGGGAACCGCGATGGTCGCCGCTTACGTGCTGGCCGGCGAACTCGCGCGCGCTCAGGGCGAGTACCGGGCGGCCTTCACCCGGTACGAGAACAGACTCCGCAAGTACGCCAGGGGCTGCCAGGTGGGCGGCGACCGTACCGGAAAGTTCCTCGCCCCCGGCACCGCCATCGGCATACGCCTCCGCAATGCCCTGCTGTCCCGACGCCTGTTCCTGAACGGAATGCTCAAGCTGGGCGAGAAAGTCAGCAGCACCGTGGCTCTGCCCGACTATCCCGCCGCCTCCCGTACCCGCGGGTGACGGGTGTCGGGGTAGTGGATGGGGGTCAGGGGTTCAGCGCATGTCCACGGCGACGGAATTGTGGGTGGCGAAGGGGGCGTACCGGGTGTTGCCGTCGAAGCTGGTGTCATAACCCCCGGTCAGCAGTTTGACGGCGGATGCGAGGAACGGGGGGAGGCGGGATTTCTTGCACTCGGCGTAACCGTCGGTGTCCGTGATGGCCTCGCAGAGGAGAGCCTTTTCACCGGCCACGGTGAACTTGACCGGCAGACCCGCCACCGGTGTGCCGTCGAGTTCGCTGATCTTCGCCTTCAGGCCGCTGGTCTGGCGTGCCAGTACGTCGAACGACGCGTCATAGGCCCGTGCGTTGAGGCGCTTGAGGGGCGCGGGCCGGTCGTTGTGGTCGAGCGCGGACGCCACGGTGACGGTGAGGGCGCTGGCCAGGGTCAGTGCCGTGGTGGAGATCGCGGCTGCACGGGAGGTGGGACAGGGCACGTCATACCTCTTTCAGTAAGTCCTATCTCCGACTTACTGATCAACGTTCTGCGGCGCGGGAGGGGTGCGGGGGCGCCCGTTGTTGAGCCGAAAGGGTGAGGCGGGGGAATGCGGGAGATGGGGCGGGGAGCCCGGCTGACGTCGACTTCGGTGGCGGTCGCGCCAGATTGTGCAGGTGACGGGTGGGGGAGGGGTGGCGGGAAGGGCGGGGTCCGGGTGAGGAGAAGGGTGAGGAGAAGGTAGGGGGAGGGGTAGAGGTGGGGGTAGAGGTAGGAAGGATAGGGGCGTGTTATCGCACGATCCGATTGTCGTTTCGTGTGGGCCGTGGAATCGGTGGTTCGCGGAATCGGTGGGCTGTGCAACCGAGAGGGCGGCCTTTCCCGGCGCGGGGCCCGGGCGGGGAATGGGCGACCAGCGGCGGAAAACGCGGGGGATCGTGACCGCCCCGGTTCGCCCGGTTTCCCGGCTGTCTGTCGTCAGGTGGTCGGGGTCGGTCCCCAGGGGGTTTCCAGGGCTGCGCGGAGGGCATTGACCGCGTCGTGGCCGATGCGCTCGGCGAGTTGGCGTTCCAGGTCCTGGAGGAGGCGTTCGGCCTGGTGGTGTGCGCGCTCGCCCGCCGGGGTGCGGCGGATCAGCCGTTGCCGTGCGGAGGCGGGATCCGGTGCCTGCTCCAACAGCCCGGCCGACACCAGGCCGTGTACGGCTTGGTGTGCGGTCTGCCGGGTCACGCCCATGCGGCGGGCGAGTGCGGCGACCGTGGTGCCCTCCGCGTCCAGGACTGCGAAGAGCTGGACCTGGGTCGAGGTCACCGGAGGGCCGCCGGCCGCGTTCATGGCCGCCAGGAGGGCTTCCTCGAACCAGCGCCGGGCGTCGCCGAGCAGTTGGGGGAGGTTGCGGCGGGGAGAGGGCTGGGGCGAAGGCGCGGATGGCTGTGTGGATGGAGGCGTGGACGTGGGCATGGCCGGGCCTTGAGTGAGGGGAGGAAGGGGATGGGGGCGGTGGGACGGAAGGAGTTGCTTCCCGGACGGTCGAGGTGTCAGGGTACCTGACATGATGAACGTCAGGCTGCCTGACGTCGGGTGTCTCTTCCAGGAGGGTCCATGACCATCGAGTTCGCCACGCGCTACCGCCGGACCTCACGTATCCCGGCGGAACCGGGCCGGCCGTACTTCGTAGAGAAGGGCGAGGGGGACCGTGCCCACCTGTTCGGCGACCTGATCACCGTCTACGCCGGCGGTGAGCAGACCGGGAACGCCTTCAACTTCTTCACCGTCGAGGGCCCCAAGGGCGACCTCATCCCGGCCCATCTGCACACCGACACGTACGAGATCTTCTACGTCACTCAGGGCGCCGTCCGGCTGTTCGTCGAGGACACCGAGGGCGACCAGCAGGAGAAGCTGCTCACCCCCGGCGATTTCGGCTTCGTCCCCATGAACTGCCCGCACGCCTACCGCATGGAACGTCACCACAGCCAGGTCGTGGGCGTCGCCGCAGGTCCCGGCGGTACGTTCGAGCGGTTCTTCGAGAACCTCGGCGTCCCCACCGAGCAGCTCGGCCTGCCGCGGGAGCCGGTCGTCCCGGAGGCCGGCACATTCGAGACGGTTCCCGGGCAGTACGACGTGCGCTTCCTGCCGGGGCACGAGTGGCGTACGCGCTGAGGCGTACGGGGCGGCCGCAGGGGCCCGCGACCCGAGTGGGGGAACGACGGGCGCCGCCGGGTCGCCCGGACGGCGGGGGTTCGGGCGCGGTGCGAGACTGCGGTAGGAGGTGATCACGATGGCCGGCGAA
This sequence comes from Streptomyces sp. NPDC026394, assembly GCF_055567735.1. Lineage (NCBI taxonomy): Bacteria > Bacillati > Actinomycetota > Actinomycetes > Kitasatosporales > Streptomycetaceae > Streptomyces > Streptomyces sp. NPDC026394. The sequence continues at coordinate 296,490 of NZ_JBVHPX010000010.1, read as the reverse complement.
GCCTTTGCGGATGCCTATCCGGGCGCCGAGGGCTACGGGATGCTCGAAGCGTTGCTGGAGCAAGCCCAGCGCGCGGCCCCCACGGACCTGCCCGACCTGGTGAACCGGCACGCCGCGGCCCTCGGCCTGCGGCACGTCGGCCTCTACCTGGTGGACATCCAGCAGCGGCAACTGTGCCCGATGGGTGTGGGGCAGCGTTCACTCTCCGTGGACGCCTCCCTCGCCGGATGGACGTACCGCACGCTGGCCATGCGGGTGGAGGACGTCGACGATCCGGAGGACGGCATCCGGGTCTGGCTGCCGCTGGTCGACGGGGTGGAGCGGCTGGGCGTACTGGAGGTACGCACCGACCTGCTGGACGGCGGGCGGATGCGCCGCTGCCGCGCTCTGGCCGCCCTGCTGGCCCCCGTCATCACCTCGAAACGGGCCTACAGCGACACGTTCGTACGGCAGGCGCGTACACAGCCGATGCAACTGCCCGCGGAAATGGTGCGCGCCTTCCTGCCGCCGCGCACGATCGGCAACGAGCAGGCGGTGTCCACGGCGGTGCTGGAACCCGCCTACGAGCTGGGCGGCGACGCGTTCGACCACTCCATGACGCAGGACACGCTGCACGCCGCCATCATCGACTCGATGGGCCACGACCTGGCCGCCGGCCTGGCCACGTCCGTCGCCCTGGCCGGCTGCCGCAGCGGCCGCCGGGCCGGCGCGGACCTGAGGGAGACGGTGGACACCGTCGACCAGGCGCTCTGCCAGTGGCTGCCCGACCGGTTCGCCACCGGCGTCTTCCTCCAGCTGGACCTCGCCGACGGCCGGCTGCGCTGGGTCAACGCCGGCCACCCGCCGCCGCTGCTCATCCGCCGCCACGCCGTCCTCGACCGGGCGCTGGAGCGGCCCGGCCAACTGCCGCTGGGCCTCCCCGCCGCGCTGAGCCCGGAGCCGCGCACCGTCCACGTCGCGGACCTGGAGCCCGGCGACCGGGTGCTGCTCTACACGGATGGTGTGACCGAGGCGCGGGACTCCAACGGCGCGCTGTTCGGGCTGGAACGGTTCACCGACACGATCATCCGGGCCACGGCCGGTGGCGAGCTGGCCTTCGAGACGCTGCGCCGCCTGATCCACTTCATCGTCGACGACCAGGGCAACGAGCTGCGGGACGATGCCACGCTGCTGCTCGTGGAGTGGCGCCCGGGGCCGTGGGGCCCGGGCGGGGAGGCGCCGGTGGTGTGAGGCCGGGCGGCGAGGCCGCGGTCGTACGGACCCCGCGGCCCCCGCACCCCGTCCCCGCACCACATCCCCACCCCCCGTCCCCGGGGACCTGCGCTCAGGCACCCCGCTCCCCAGCGCCCCGCTCAGGCACCCCCGCTCAAGCCACCTGCGGCATGACCTCGGAGGCGATCAGTTCCATTTGATCGAGGTCGGTCAGGTCGAGCATCTGGAGGTAGACGCGCTGCGAGCCGACGGCCGCGAAGCGGCCGAGGCGCTCGACGACCTCGGCGGGGGAGCCCGCCAGACCGTTGGCCTTCAACTCGTCGACCTCGCGGCCGATGGCGTCGGCCCGGCGCTTGACCTCCGCGTCGTTCCGGCCGACGCAGGCGACCAGGGCGTTGGAGTACACCAGGTCGTCGGCGTCGCGGCCGCGGTGCTCGGCTGCCGCCCGTACCCGCTTGAACTGCTGCTCGGTGTCGTCCACCGAGGCGAAGGGGATGTTGAACTCGTCCGCGTACTCGGCGGCGAGCGCGGGGGTGCGCTTCGCGCCGTGCCCGCCGATGAGGACCGGCACCTTCGGCTGCGCCGGCTTGGGCAGCGCGGGCGAGTCCGTCAACTGGTAGAACTTCCCGTCGAAAGCGAAGCGTTCGCCGGTGGGCGTCTTCCACAGTCCGGTGATGATCGCCAGTTGTTCCTCCAGCCGGCCGAACTTCTCCTTCGGGAAGGGGATGCCGTACGCCTTGTGCTCGTCCTCGTACCAGCCGGAGCCCAGGCCGAAGTCGATCCGGCCGCCCGACATCTGGTCGACCTGGGCGACCTGGATGGCCAGCACGCCGGGGAGACGGAAGGTCCCCGCGGTCATCAGGGTGCCGAGCCGGATGCTCTTGGTCTCCCGGGCCAGGCCGGCCAGGGTGATCCAGGCGTCCGTCGGGCCGGGCAGCCCGTCGGTGCTGCCCATGTGGAGGTAGTGGTCGGAACGGAAGAAGGCGCCGTAGTTCAAGTCCTCGGCGGCTCGCGCGACGCGGAGAAGGGTGTCGTAGGTGGCCCCCTGCTGGGGCTCGGTGAAGATCCGGAGTTCCATGCCGCCCATCTTGCCCTGCGGGTGCGGAGAGCCGGGAACAGGCACGGCAGCGTACGGGGGCGACCGGTGTGCCGAGGGGGCGGGACAGCGGCCGCCCCGCCGCCCATTTCTGTTCCCACCTGCAAAAACCGGTTCGTCAAACGGGTCGGTACCGGGCGATACTCGTACGCGTGTTCCTGACGATGACCACCACCGGAAGCGCTGAGCGCCCCGCGACCGATCTCGGATTCCTGCTGCACAAGCACCCCGGGAAGGCGCAGGCGTTCTCGACGGCGCACGGCACGGCCCATGTGTTCTACCCCGAAGCGGACGACAGCCGGTGCACGGCCGCGCTGCTTCTGGAGGTGGACCCGGTCGCGCTGGTGCGGCGCGCCCGGGGCAAGGGCCGGGGCGGCGCCCCCGACTCGGCGCTCGCACAGTACGTCAACGACCGCCCGTACGCGGCGTCCTCGCTGCTGGCCGTGGCCCTGAGCACGGTCTTCGCGAGCGCGATGAAGGGGCAGTGCAAGGCGCGCCCCGAGCTGCCCGCGCAGCCACTGCCGCTGCACATGGCGCTGCCCGCCGTGCCCGCGCGCGGCGGTGCCGACCTGGTGCGCCGGCTGTTCGAGCCGCTGGGGTGGACGGTACGGGCCGAGCCGGTGCCGCTGGACGAGACGTTCCCGGAGTGGGGCGACTCGCGGTACGTACGCCTCGGTCTGGAGGGCGAGCGTACGGTCGCCGACGCGCTGCGGCACCTGTACGTGCTGCTGCCGGTACTGGACGACGCCAAGCACTACTGGGTCTCGCCCGACGAGGTCGACAAGCTGCTGCGGGCCGGCGAGGGCTGGCTGGAGGACCACCCCGAGCAGAAGCTGATCGCCGGCCGCTACCTCGCCCGCCGCCGGACGCTGACCCGCGACGCGCTGGAGCGGCTGGAGCTGGCGCGGCTCGCCGAGGCGGACGACACCGCCGCCGAGGAGATCGACAACGCGGTGGAGGAGTCGGCCGACACCGAGGAGCGGCCGGTGCCGCTCGCCGTGCGGCGGCGGGAGGCGATCCTCGGCGTGCTGCGGGAGGCGAAGGCGGCACGGGTCCTGGACCTCGGGTGCGGGCCGGGGCAGTTGCTGGGCGAGCTGCTCAAGGAAGGGCAGTTCACCGACATCGTCGGCATGGACGTGTCGATGCGCGCGCTCCAGGAGGCGCGGCGCCGGCTGCGGCTGGACCGGATGCCCGAGCGGCAGTCCGAGCGGCTGCGGCTGGTGCAGGGTTCGCTGGCGTACACCGATGCCCGTCTCAAGGGGTACGACGCCGCCGTGCTGAGCGAGGTCGTCGAGCACGTGGACCCGTCGCGGCTGTCCGCGCTGGAGTACGCGGTGTTCGGCGCGGCCCGGCCGCGCACGGTCGTGGTGACCACGCCGAACGTCGAGTACAACGTGCGCTGGGAGTCGCTGCCCGCCGGGCACGTACGGCACGGCGACCACCGCTTCGAGTGGACGCGTACGGAGTTCCGGGCGTGGGCCCGGGAGGTCGCGGGGCGGCACGGGTACGAGGTGGAGTTCCGGCCGGTGGGACCGGAGGACCCCGAGGTCGGGCCGCCCACCCAGCTCGCGTACTTCCGCCAGGCGGCGCCGAACTCGGCCCGTACGCACGACACGCCAGCCACATCACCCAAACCAGCCACGTCCGCCGCTCCCACCCCCACCGATCCCCCCGCAAAGGAGGCCCAGGCATGACCGGTGCCACCCCCACCCCCACCCGCCGCCCCCTGGGCGTCCCCGACCTGTGCCTGGTGGTGCTCGTCGGCGCCACCGGCTCCGGCAAGTCCACTTTCGCCGCGCGTCACTTCAAGTCCACGGAGGTGCTCTCCTCGGACTTCTGCCGCGGGCTGGTCAGCGACGACGAGAACGACCAGAGCGCGAGCGGCGACGCCTTCGACGTCCTGCACTACATCGCGGCCAAGCGCCTCGCGGCCGGCCGGCGGACCGTCGTCGACGCCACGAACGTGCAGCCGGAGGCGCGCGCCCAGTGGGTGAAGCTGGCCCGGGAGCACGACGTGCTGCCGGTGGCCGTCGTCCTGGACCTGCCCGAGGAGGTGTGCGCCGAGCGCAACGCGGCGCGCGCCGACCGGGCCTCGATGCCGCGCCGCGTCATCCAGCGTCACCAGCGCGAACTCCGCCGCTCGCTACGGCACTTGGAGCGCGAGGGGTTCCGCAAGGTGCACCTGCTCAAGGGGGTGGAGCAGGTCGAGGCGGCGGAGATCGTCACCGAGCGGCGCTTCAACGACCTGCGGCACCTGACCGGACCGTTCGACATCGTCGGTGACGTCCACGGCTGCCGCTCCGAGCTGGAGACGCTGCTCGCACGGCTGGGGTACGAGGTCGAGCACGACGCGCTCGGCCGTGCCGTGGACGCCCGGCACCCGCAGGGCCGTACCGCGGTCTTCGTCGGCGACCTGGTGGACCGCGGCCCGGACAGTCCCGGCGTGCTGCGCCTGGTGATGGGCATGGTCGCCGTCGGGCACGCCCTGTGCGTACCGGGCAACCACGAGAACAAGCTCGGCCGCTACCTCAAGGGCCGCAAGGTGCGGCACAGTCACGGGCTCGCCGAGACCGTCGCGCAGCTGGAAGGGGAGGACGAGGCGTTCCGCGGTGAGGTCACCGCGTTCATCGAGGGCCTGGTCAGCCACTATGTGCTCGACGGCGGGGCGCTGGTGGTCTGCCACGCGGGACTGCCGGAGAAGTACCACGGCCGGACGTCCGGGCGGGTGCGGTCCTTCGCGCTGTACGGCGACACGACCGGCGAGACGGACGAGTTCGGGCTGCCGGTGCGCTACCCGTGGGCCGAGGAGTACCGGGGCCGCGCCGCCGTGGTCTACGGGCACACCCCGGCGCCGCGCGCGAGCTGGCTGAACAACACCATCTGCCTGGACACCGGCTGTGTCTTCGGCGGCCGGATGACGGCGCTGCGCTGGCCGGAGCGGGAACTGGTCGACGTACCGGCTGAGCGGGTCTGGTACGAGCCGGCCAAGCCGCTGGCCAGTGAGGCGCCGGGCGGGGCGGACGGGCGTCCGCTGGACCTGGGGGACGTCGCCGGGCGGCGGGTCGTGGAGACGCGCCACATGGGCCGGGTCGCGGTCAAGGAGGAGAACGCGGCGGCGGCGCTGGAAGTGATGAGCCGCTTCGCGGTCGACCCGCGGCTGCTGCCGTACCTGCCGCCGACGATGGCGCCCTGCGCGACGTCCAGGGAGGACGGTTACCTGGAGCACCCGGCAGAGGCGTTCGCGTCGTACCGTGCGGACGGCGTACGGCAGGTCGTGTGCGAGGAGAAGCACATGGGCTCGCGGGCCGTGGTCCTGGTGTGCCGGGACGAGGGGGCGGCGCGGGAACGGTTCGGCGCGGCGGCGGGCGTGAGCGGCGCGGTCTGCACGCGGACCGGGCGGCCGTTCTTCGACGACCCGGCCGCCACCGAGCAGGTGCTGAAGTCCGTACGGGAGGCCGTGGAGGGCGCGGGCCTGTGGGAGGAACTGGCGGACCCCGCCGCGGCCGGTTCCGGACACTGGCTGCTGCTGGACGCCGAGTTGCTGCCCTGGTCGCTGAAGGCGTCCGGGCTGCTGCGCGGTCAGTACGCGGCGGTCGGCGCGGCGTCCGGTGCCGCGTTCCCCGGGGCGCTGGACGCGCTGGAGGCGGCTGCCGCGCGGGGCGTGGAGGTGCCGGACCTGCTGGCGCGACAGCGCGAACGGGCGGTCGAAGCGGCCGCGTTCACCGAGGCGTACCGGCGCTACTGCTGGCCGGTCGACGGCCTGGACGGCGTACGGCTGGCACCGTTCCAGATCCTGGCCGCACCGGGCCGCAGCCTGGCCGCCGTACCGCACGACGAGCAGTTGGCGTGGCTGGACCGGCTCGTCGAGCACGACGGAACGGGACTGTTGCGTCGTACCGGCCGTCTGGTGGTCGACACGGAGGACGAGGCGTCGGTCGCGGCGGGCGTGCGGTGGTGGCTCGACCTGACCGCCGCGGGCGGCGAGGGCATGGTCGTCAAGCCGCTGGGCGCGCTGGTGCGCAAGGGCGACGGGCGGCTGGTGCAGCCGGGCGTCAAGTGCCGCGGCCGGGAGTACCTGCGGATCATCTACGGTCCGGAGTACACCCGCCCGGAGAACCTGGAACGGCTGCGCGTACGCCACCTGGGCCACAAGCGCTCCCTCGCGCTGCGCGAGTACGCCCTCGGCCTGGAGGCGCTGGACCGCCTGGCCGACGGCGAGCCGCTGTGGCGGGTGCACGAGGCGGTCTTCGCGGTACTGGCGCTGGAGTCGGAGCCGGTGGATCCGCGGCTGTAGCCGGTATCGGGTCCGGGGCCGGGGGCGGCAGCGGTCCGGGGCCCGTGCCGGTCCGGGGGCCCAGCGGCAAGGCCGTGCCCGCCCTCGTCACGGCCAGCCGCCGCTGTCACCACCGAGCCAGGCCCACGCCTGGTGGGAGTACTCAGCGGCGGCTGCTGCCGCGTCGCGGAGTTTCTTCGGGGCCGTGGCGCACTGGGCCGCTTCCTCAAGCGTGGCGTCCGCTTTCGCTACCGAGCCCGCCAGCCATGCGGCCACTTCCGCGATGTCCATGTCGTTCGCTCGCCACCGCAAGGTGAGCGAGCCTTCGCGCACCGCCGGCAGATCGCAGGCACGGGCGGCACTGCCGTACTTCTCGATCAGATGCTCTCCGAGGTATCCGGCGAGCACGGCACCGGCGCCGCCGCAGCACCGTGCAGCGCTCAGCAAGTTCTCCGCTCCCGGAGTCGCGCTCTCGCAGAGCCGGCCGCAGAGAGTGCTCACCACCGCGACGAGGCGCTGAGCGCAGGCCATCCGTACCGGCGCGGGCAGGCCGGCGGAGGCCGTCTTGCCCAGTGCGGCTTCGGCTGCCCGGACCTGTTGCCGGACCGATGCGGGCACCACCTCGTCGAGTCGCCCGTCCATCGTGTGTCCGCCCTCCACGGCGAGCGCTCCCCCCTCGGAGCGCCGTGCGCAGTCGGAGAGTGACGGCCCGGCGTGTGGCGCGTCAAGTGGCCGCCCCGGTTCCCAGGGGTGCGGCGAGCCATGATCGCATCCGGGCCGAGTGAGGCACACGTGTTCGGGGATGTCAAATCCCTTGTATGTTGCGGCAGTTGGGGTCTGAGAAAGCGTTGACGGGGCCCGATCACGACCCTAACCTTCTGTAACTCAACCGAGCGCAGCTCGATCAATTTGCGCAAGAACCCCGCCTGTAACGAAAGAAATTCAGAGACGAGCCCATTTCTCGGCCAGGCTGAGGAACCGGGCCGGGGCCCTGGGGCGACCAGATGCACAGAGGCGGCACGCCCGCCGTGCCGACGGGTGCCGGGGCCGGGGTGAGCGAGACCAGCGGGGGGAGGAGGCGGATGAGTCTCTTCGAGGACGGCAGGCCCTTCTTTACGGCGCTGCCGGCACAGGACCGGCGGGCGCTGCTCGCGCTCGGCCGGGGCCGGAGTTATGCGCCGGGCGAGGTCGTCCTCAGGGAGAACGACACCAGCACCTTCGTGGTGGCGATCGTCAACGGCTGGGCCAGTGTCTCCCTGGAGACGGAGCGCGGCGTGCGACTCATCCTCGCGCTGCGCGGCAGCGGCGAGGTCGTCGGTGACCAGGCCGCCGTCGACCACCGGCCGCGCAGCGCCACCGTCACCGCGCTCGGCCCGGTGGACGGGGTCGTCGTCCCCGGCGACCGGTTCCGCGGCTATCTGGCGGCGCGGCCCGTGGCGACCGTACTGATCATGCGGCAGTTCAGTTCCCGGCTGCGCAGCTCGGACGGCGAACGGCGGTCCCTGGCCTCGGAGAAGGTGCTGCAACGGCTCGCCGCGCGGCTGACCGAACTGGCCGAGCGCACCGGAACCCCCGGATCGGGCGGCGTGGACGTCGACCTGCCGCTGCCGCAGCACGACCTGGCCGCGGCCGTCGGCTCCACCCGCGAAGCGGTGGCCAAGGCGCTGCGCCTGCTGCGTGAGCAGGGCGTCGTGCAGACCGGCCCCCGGCGGCTGGCCGTGCTCGACCTCGCGCTGCTGCGGCTGCTCGCCGAGGGGCGCGCGGTCGGCGGCCGTACGCCGGCCGGCCCCGTCCCCATACGTCCCGAGCAATCCCCGCCGGCTGTGTAAACGGCTACAGCCCCGCCTTCCCGCCCCGGCCATGCTGCTTCATGTCGGCACGAACCTGGAGGTCCAGTGAGCACGGAAGCCTTGCACCGACTCGTCGTCAACGGAGATGTCTGCGGATCCGGACTGCTCGGCTGGCGGGCGAAGCTGCGGATGCGCGAGGCGATGTACGAGGTCTTCGAGGCCGGGTTCACCGCCGCCGGGATCACCGAGGGGGCCTACCACATGGAGGACCGCGGCGACGGCGTACTGGTCGCGCTGGCCCCCGACGTCCCGTCCGCGCAGTTGGTGGGGCCCTGGCTCGAAGGCGTCTACCAGAAGCTGCGCCAGGTCAACGAAGGGCGTCTGGAGCCGCTGCGGATGCGTGTGGCCATGCACGCGGGCCCGGTCGCCCAGGACACCAAGGGGCTGGCCGGGCGCGCCGTGGACCTCACCTGCCGGCTGTGCGACAGCGAGACCGCCCGCGGCGTCATGCGGCTGGCCGAACGGTCGCCGCTGCTCTTCGTCGTGTCCGGCTCGCTCTACGACGACGTCGTGACGGAAGGCGGCACCTGCATCGAGCCCGAGCACTACCGCCGGGCGCGGGTGTCGGAGAAGGAGACGGACGTCGAGGCGTGGTTCCACGTCCCCCGGCTGCCGTTCCCGCCCCTACCGGCGCAGACGTCGCACGAGGCACCGCCGTCACCGGGGGTGCCGGCGCGGGACCGGCCGTGCGCGACGGGGGTGCGCGCGGTCCAGGACCCGCCGCCGGAGCAGGGCGGCGGGGCGGGGCATGGGGGTACGGTCCCGCCGCCCGTTTCCGGCCCGAAGGGGGCGGGGGCAGCCGTCGGTACGGCTCCGGCGCCCGCCCCGTACGCGAACAAGTACACCTTCGAGTACGTAGGCGGCGACCAGCAGACCTTCCGGGACAACACCATCCGGACCAACGGGGACTTCGTCGCCATCAACAAGGCCCCCGCCCCGCCCCGTACGCCCGCCCCCGAACCGCCCGCCGACGACGCCCCGCACACCGGAGCCGCACCGGAAGGCGGCGACAGGTGACCGATGGGGACGAGGGGGCGCCGCCGGCCGGTGAGCGGCCCCCGCCGCAGCCCGACGGCCGGCCGGGCGGCCGGGACGACGACGCGCGGGCGGCCAGGGACGGCCGGGCGGCCGACGGTGACGGGCCGCCCGAGGAGAAGCCGCGCCTGGACGCCCCCAAGGGCAGCCCGCTGGGCGGCGCGGGAGAGGCGGGCGGTGCCCGTACCGCCCGTGAGGCCCGCACCAGCCTGCACATCGAGGGCGACGGCCAGGTCTTCGACGGCAACACCTTCTACCAGACGCAGGTCCGGATCGGCACCGACGACGTGTTCGTCGACGGGCCGGTGCCGGCCGAGGAACTGGAGCGCCTGGAGCGGGTCTACTGCCCGCCCCCCGGCTACGACGCGATGGAGATCCGGCTGCGGCGCACTCACCTGCTGGCACTCTGCGGCGAGCACGGCACCGGCCGTACCTCCACGGGACTCGCCCTCCTCCGGGACGTCGCCACCGAGGTGTCCCGCCTGGACCCCGCCACCGCGCTCGACAGCGTCGGCCAGGAGAAGTTCGCGACCGGCCGCGGTTACCTGCTCGAACTGCCCGCCGAGGACGCCGGCGCGGTACCGGCCGCTTCCGGGGGCAGCGGCCGGGGCGCCGGCCACGGCCCGGGGAAGGACGCCGGACCACAACCTTCCGACCTGCACCTGGACCGGCTCAGTGCGCTGCTCGCCCGGCGCGGGGCGTACGGCGTCCTGGTCGTGGGCGCCGGTGACTTCGCCGACCGCCTGGTGCGCGGCCGCTACGGCGCGCAGTGCACGCCCCCGCCCGCCGGCGACGTACTGGAACAGCATGTGAAGGACCAGCTCTCCGACGTCGGTCCGGAGCTGTGCCGACTGGCCCTGGACGTCGCCGAGCGCCCCGACGTGAAACAGGCGCTGGGCCTGGACGCCCTGCGGCCGGGCGAGGCGGCGCGGCTGGCCGACCACCTCGCGGCGTACGCCAGGGGCGAGGCCGACGACGCCCAACTGCTCGCCCAGTGCGCCACGTTCGCCCCACGCCAGGCGCGCGAGTGGCTCGCCGGGGCCGACCGTCCCGGCACCCTGCCCGAGGCGCTGCCCGCCCTGCGCGCCGCGGCCCTGCGGCTCTCGCTCGCGGCCTTCAACGGCTCCGCCGAGAGCCTGGTGACCGAGGCGGCCGAACTGCTCGCCTGGGAGCTGGCGGTCACCCTCGACCCCCAGTACGCACCGGGCCGCCCGCTGTTCACCGCGAAGACCGAGGCCCGGCTGGCCGCCGCGCGCGCCGTACCGGAGCAGGTCGTCGAGGATCTGGGCGACGCCGCCCTTCCCGTACGGGCGATGCGCTTCCAGGGGCGCAAGCTGGCCACCGCCGTCCTGTACGAGGCCTGGGACGGTTACCACAACGTCCGCGGCCCGCTGACCCGCTGGCTGCGCTCCCTGTGCGACGATCAGCGCCCCCAGATGTGGGTGCGCGCCGCGGTGGCCGCGGGCACGCTGTGCGCACGGGACTACCTGTACGGCCTCTCCGAACTGCTGCTGCCGCTCGCCCGCGCCGACCGCCCGGTGCAGCAGATGGCCGCGGCCACCGCGCTGGCCGAGACGTCCCGCGACCCGCAGGTGCGGCCCGCCGTACGCGGCCTGCTGCGCGAATGGGCACGCGGCGACGACCGGTCCGCCTGCGAGACCGCGGCGTTCACGCACGGCTACGGCATGGCGGCGGGCTCGGTCGCCGAGTCCCTGGACGAACTGGCGCGCATCGGCTGCCGGGAGGACGGCGGCAAGCCGGCCGACGCCGCCTCGTACAGCGTGGTGCGGCTGCTGGCCGGGTCCGAACCCGAGGTGGTGCTCAGGCGGCTGGCTCGCTGGCTCGGCGACCCTCGGCAGAACCGGCAGAACCTCGCGCTGATGGTGGTGCTGCGCGCGCTGTCCACCCGGACCTCCCACCTGTGGGGGCTCCGGGGCGACAGTCCCGTCCAGGAGTCCTACGGCTCCTGGCCGCTGGCGGCGGCCCTGGTCGCGGCCCACCCCGACCGGGCGCCGTGGCTGGCGGACCTGGTGCACAGCACGTTGAACACGGCGCGGGCGGGCGTCGCGGCACAGGAGCAGTTGGGCGGCTGGATGCGGCGGGCGGCCAAGGACCCGCGGCAGCTCGACGTGCTGTGCGGGTTCCTGCCGCGACTGGTGGAGGGGCGGCGCGACCGGGACCGGTTGCTGCTGCTGGTCGCCCGGCTGGAGCGGGACAGTGACGAACCGCTCGCCCCCCGGGCGGCCGCGCGGATGCGGGCGGTGCTGGAAGGAGAGGGACGACGATGACGCAAGACGGCCGGAACGGCGCGCGGCACGGCCACGGGCAGGGTCCGGGGCCCGGTGCGGCCGGGGGGCACGGCCAGGGGCCCGGAGGGGCGGTGCCGGGGCCGCTGGTGCAGGAGTACGAGTCGTCCGGCCGGTTCCGGCGGCCCAGTGTGCAGGTGGCCGCGGTGCTCATGTACGAGAACGGCGGCCACAGCGTGGTGTGGCCGGACCACCGTGAGGACGTCAACAAGCCGCTCTTCAGGGGCTCGTTCAAGGTGATGGAGGTGCGGGTCGGCCGCCATCTGACCGAGTTCCGCACCGAACTGCCCGCGGCCGGCGACGCGGAGTCCTTCCGCGCGGAGGTGCAGGTGCGCTGGCGCGTCGTGGACGCGTACGCGGCGGTCCGCGCCAACGTCTGGGACCTGGCCCAGTACTTCTCGCCGGTCCTGCTCCGGGGGCTGCGCGGGGTGACCAGGCGCTACCGCATCAGCGAGGCGGAACGGGCCGACCGGGCGGTGGAGAACGAACTGGCGGACCTGCGCCTCGGCCACGAACTCGGCCTGGAGACCGAGGTGTTCGTACGGATCGACCTGAGTGAACGCGGGATCAGCGCGGAGCGGCAGCGCACCGAGATCGACCACGAGGGCGACCTCGCGCGCCGGCAGCACGTGGAGGCACTGAGGAAGGAACGGCAGGAACAGGAATTGATCCGGATGAGGGCCGCCGAGCTGCAGGAGATGCTCAGTGGCGGCGACGACCGGCAGCTCGCGTACTTCATGGCGCGCGACTCCGCCCACGAGTGGGACATCCAGCAGGCGTTCCGCCGGGAGCGCCGGGAGGAACGGGTCCTGTCGATCGACACGGTGTTCCGCCTCGTCGACGGCGGCCTGATCGAGCGCCACGATCTCAACGACCAGACCCTGGCCGCCATCGACCTCATGCGGTCGTCGACGCGCGGCCTGGTGGGACGTGCGGCCGACACCTTCCTGGAGCAGCCGCCGCAGCGGCGCGCGCTGGAGAGCGGCGGGCCCCGCGGCGAACAGGAGCGGGTCCGCGGACGACAGCGGATGGACTGGGCGCACGAGCCCGATCCGGACGCCGGACCGGACTTCGAAGCGGGCCCCGGGCCCGACTCCGGACGGGATGTCGGACGGGACTCCGGACAGTACTCGGGACGGAGCCCCGGACGGGACTCCGGACGGGACTTCGGACGGGGCTCCGAGCCGGAACGGGACCGTGATTCGGGCCCCGGACCCGGCCGGGAGGCGGCGTACGACAGGCACGAGCCGAGGCGGCGCGGCCGTCCGGACGGTGACGCGTACGGCGGCGACGGGCGTCACGACGACGGCTACGGCGGCGACGGGCAGGGCGGCGTCGGGCAGGACGGCGGGCAGGCCGACGACCGGTACGGCGACCGCCACGGCGAGCCGTACGAGGACAGGCCGTATGAGGACGAGCCGTACGAGACGGACGACCGCGGCCGCGTCTACGAGCCCGACCGCGTCCAGTCGGCCGCCGAGCGCGACGACTACCGCACAGGCCGGCACGGGGACTTCCCCGACGACCGGTACGGGGAGCGGTACGACGGCCGGTACGACGGCCGCCGGGACGACCGGCGCGACGAACGGGACGACGACCACCGCGACGACGACCGGGAACGCCCCGCGCCGCGCCGCGGCCGCGGCGAAGGTCTGGATTGGGGAAAATGATGGCCACCAGCGCTCCGCCCGCGCCCACCCGGGGCACCGGCCGCGGCCCCGACCCCGGCCCCTGCCGCTGTTCCAGGGCCTGCCCCTGTACCGGCACCACCGCGGCCCCCGCCCCGGCCCCCGGCACCGGCAGCGACTTCGTCGCCGAACGCCTGCTGAAGGTCGTACGGGAAGAGATCAACCGCGCCGACACCAAGGCGTCCGTCATGATGACCGGCGCCACCGCGGCGCTGGTCCTGCTCCTCGGCCGCGACGGGCAGCTCCCGGCGATGCCCGCCACCCGCGCCGCCCTGCTGCTCGCCGGGGCCGCGCTGTGGACCCTGGGCATAGCCATGTTCGTGGTGGCGGTGCTGCCCCGCACCCGTACCGCGGCCGACGGTCACCTGACCTTCTTCCCGCAGCTTACCGGCGGGGCCACCGCCGAAGTCCTGCTGCCCCGGGTGGCCCTCGCGGGCCGGGACACCGGGCAGTGGGCCGTCGAGCAGGCGTGCGCGCTCGGCCGCATCCTCGGCGCCAAGTACCGCTGGCTGCGCTGGGGAGTCGGCTGCCTGGCGGCCGGCGGCTGCTGCGCCCTGACCGGAGGGCTGTGGTGAACATGCCGCACCGGACCGAACCGGCGACCGCGCGGACGCGGCGCAGAGTGCGCCGCGCCACCGTCGCCGCCCTCACCGCGCTCTGCGCGACCGTGCCGCTCGGGCCGCCGCCCGCATGGGCCGCGCCCGCCCCCGCCGCACCGTCCGTGGGCCCCACGCCCGTCGGCTTCTCCGTCGTCGTGGACGCCTCGGCCAGCATCGGCGAGGAGGCGCTGGCCCGCGAGGCGGAAGCGGCCGCGCTGATCGGCCAGGGCGAGATCTCCGACCGGTCCCGGGCGAGCGTCATCGGGTTCGGCAGCGCGGAGAAGGAGGGGCAGCAGCCCGTACGGGAAGTGTGCCCGCCCACCGTCGTCGACGCCGCCGGACGGCAGCGCATCAGCGAATGCGCCCGCCGGCTCACCGACCGCGAGGGCGCCGGTCTCGGCCCCGGAACGGACTTCCCGGCCGCCCTCACCCAGGCCCTGACCCGGCTGAAGGAGACCAGCAGGGAGGGCACGCCCAAGGTCGTCTTCCTGCTCACCGACGGCAGGCTGAACGTCGAGGACAGTCCCGCCTACGGAGCCGACCCCGCCGCCCGGAAGCAGGAGGGCGAGAAGCGGCTGCGCGAGGTCCTCGACCGGGCGCGCCGCGAACAGGTGCAGATCTGGCCGCTGGGCTTCGGCAAGGGCATCGACGAGAAGGCCCTCCGGCAGATGGCCGACGGCGGCTACCGCAACGGCTGTGCCGACGTGCCCGGCTCCCGCCCGCGGCCGGAGGTCGTCGACGGCGCCGCGGACGTGGACAAGGCGCTCCAGAGCGCGTTCGCCGCCGCCCGCTGCGCCCGCGTGGAGGAGGGCACCAGCAGCAAGCCGCCGGGCGAGCTGACGGTGGACATCCCGCCCATCGCGACCGACGGCTCGATCACCGTCACCAAGCGCGACCCGCGGGTGACGGCCACCTACTACGACCCCAAGGGCCGCAAGGTGCCCCTGCAAGGGGACTTCGACGGTTCCCGCTTCGAAGTCAGCGGCCAGGACGGGCCGGTCGAGGCGCTGCGGGTCAAGGACCCGCTGCCCGGCACCTGGCGCGTACGGCTGTCGGCGCCGCCGGGGCACCGGGACCAGCCCGCCACCGTACGGGCCATCTGGCAGGGCGTGCTGCGCTCTTCGGTCACCCTGGAGCCGTCCGCGCCCAGGCCCGGCGAGGACGTCGTCGTACGGATGCGGCTGCAGACCCGGCGCGGCGTGGTGATCACCGACCCCGGACAACTGGCCGGGGTACGGGCCGCCGCCCAGTTGTCCGGTGACGGCTTCGAGCCGGTGGACGTCCCGCTGCGCGACGACGGCGAGGGCCCCGACGACCGGGCGGGCGACGTGCTGTACGGGGCGTCGGTGACGGTGCCGAAGACGGCCACCGGCGCGCTGCGGCTGACCGGCGCGATCGCGGCACCCGGCGTGGTCGGGGACCGGCGGCCCTACGACACCCGGGTGTCCTCGGGTGCCGCGCCCGTGGCGGCCGGAGTGACACTGGAGGGCCACGACGTGCACCCGGGCGGCTCGGTCACCGGCAAGCTGGTCGCGCGGAACAACGACAGCCGTCCGCACACCCTGCGCCTCGGCCTGGCCGACCAGTCCACGGCGGCGGCACTGCGGATCAGCCCGGCCACCGTCACCGTCGCGCCCGGCGCGCAGGAGCCGGTGCCGTTCACCGTGTCCTTCGGCGCGGGCGCGCCGCCGGGGGACGCCGGCGGCCGGATCACCGTCACCGACCGGACCGACGGAGGCCGCGAGATCGGCTCCGCCTTCCTGACCGTCACCGTCACCCCGGCGCCCACCTGGTGGGACCGGTGGTGGTGGGCGGTCATCGGGGGCGCCGGGCTGCTGCTCGCCCTCGCCGCCGTCGTCGCGATCCGCGTCTGGTACGGGGGTGTCCGCAGCTCGCTGGGGGGACTGACGCTGGAACTCCGGCGCGGCGGCCATGTGCTGGACGAACTGGAGGTGCGCGGTCAGCGCACGAAGAAGTTCTGGTTCGCGGTGGAGGAGCCTTCCTCGGACCGCCCCGGCCTGCAGCTCCGCAACAAGCGCGCGGCGCAGGTGTACCGGCTCCGGCGCAAGGGCGAAGGGCTGCGGCTGCGCGGCCCCGACGGCAAGGAACGGACCGTGTCGCGCGGCGCGCCCGCCCGGCTCGCCCACGACCTGGAACTGTCCGTACGCGGCGGAAGCCGGGCGGACCGGGCACCCACGGGCCGGGGGCGTACCGGCCAGGGACGCCGCCCGGGCACGGCGGCCGGCTCCCGCGGTACGGCCGGCCTGTTCGGCGGCCGCACCGGCCGGGGCGGCACCGCGGCACCCGGCGGAGTGAACGGGCGGGGCGGGCGCGGCGCCCCGGCCGACGGCACCGGCCGACCGGCCGGGACGAGCGGCCCGGGCGGCTCGGGCGGCGGTCCAGGCGGAGCGGGCGGATCGTCCGGCTATGACTCCGCGTTCTGAGGCGCCCGCGCCACGGCGCCGAGGCCCGGGCGGCCGCCCGCCCGGACCACCGGCGGCACCACATCTCGCAGCACAGGCCGCCCACGACGGGCGGACGAGGGGAGCGACCACATGAAGATCTACCAGCCCATGCTGTTCGTGGGGCTGGGCGGCACCGGCGCCCGCATCGGCGCCGAACTGGAGCGGAACCTGCGCCGCGAACTGTGCGGCCCGGACGGTACCGACCTGGTCGGCCGCGGCAAGCAACGGGTCCCCTTCCAACTGCCGGACTGCCTGCAGTTCGTCTACGCGGACTTCAGCGAGGCCGAACTGGACCGGCTGCCGCACCTGAGCGCCCGCGGTCCGGAGGCGGCGGCGTACGCCCGTACCTCCCGCGCCGTGCACAACCTGCTGCCCACCTACGACAACTCACCCGAGATGACCCGGATGCTGCGCATCGCGCAGCACGACGAGACCGTGGGCTGGCTGCCGCCACGGGTCGACGAGCCCCGGGTCTCCCCGCTGCACACCGGCGCGGGCCAGCTGCCCACCGTCGGCCGGGCCGCGCTGTTCGCCACCCTGCGCAACGGCCCCGACCAGGTGCTCGGCCCGCTGCGGGCGGCGATCGACGCGCTCAGCAAGTCGGCGGGCGACCTCCAGGAGCTGGGCGGCGGCCAGATCCGCGGCTACGACGTGTTCGTGGCGTTCTCCGTCGCGGGCGGCACCGGCGCCGGCATCTTCTACGACTTCCTGCACCTGCTCGGGCACGCCTTCCACTCGGTGAACCTGCCCGGCGCCAAGATCTACCCGCTGGTCGTGATGCCGTCGGCGTTCCCGCCGGAGGCCGGCGGTGGCCGGGAGGCCGAACTGAACGCCGCACGCGCCCTGGTGGACCTCTCGCACCTGGTCGACGACCAGAACGCGGCGGACGCCACCCCCGACCTCGGCGACGTGGAGCAGCGCGGCTCGCTGAGCGTGAAGTACCCCGACATGGTGCCGGTCAGCCTGCGCACCTCCACCGTCCAGACGGCGTTCCTCTTCAGCCGTACCGCCGGTATGCGCCCCGACGACCTGCGCCGCTCCATCACCGCCATGGTGACCTCGCTGATCGGTACCGACCTGGGCGAGGAGAACGGCCGTGGGCGCGCCGACGACGCCTACCAGTCCTTCGCCGCCAGCTTCGTCAACCGCGGGGCCAGCCGGTCGGCGGCCGCCGCCACCGGCATCGGCCTGCAGGGCATGTCCACCAGCCTCGCGGCCTCCATGACCGTCCCCGTCGACGAACTCGCCGAGATCGTCGCCGCCCGGATGCTGGCCTGCGCCGTCCGCGGTCTGCTGGACCGCGCCCGGCAGGGCGGCGAGGACCACCGCGCCCTCGTCGTCGAGGCGTTCAAGGAGTCCGGCATCGAGGACGTGTGGGTCCGCGAGCCGCGGCCGGTGCGGGCGCCCGAGCAGGTGCCCAAGGGCGTGCGGGCGATCAGCCAGGAGCTGAATCACCGGCGTGCCAACATGGAGCAGCAGTTGCGCGCGCTCGACAAGGATCTCGCCCGCCGCACGGTGGAGAGCGCGGAGCGCTTCAACCCGCGCCGCGGACTGCTGCATCTGCTCAAGGAGCACGACCCGTTCCGGCTGGAGCGGGTGTTCACCGGCAACCCCGGCGACCGCGACCGGGTGGCCCGGGAGGGCTTCTCGGGGATGCTCGACAACCGGCGCAACCGTCCCGAGCGCCCCGAAGGGGTGGAGAACGACGCGCCGCAGGTGCCGAGGATCGGCCGCCGGATGGCCGGCGTGGTGCCCGCGCGCTGGGGCGACCCCGAGGTGGAGAACGCCATCCAGGAGCAGGACGCCTGGTACCGCTGGGCGACCAACCGGACGTGGCACGAGCGGTGGAAGGCGCAGGAGCCCCGCTGGCGGCCGATCGCCGACCGGACCATGAAGGAACTCTCCGCGCTGGTACGCGCCTTCCGCGACCACGAGGAGGGGGAGAACGGCCTGTTCCGCGAGCGGCGCCGGGAGCTGTACCGCGAGGACCGTACGGGCGTGTCGTACCTCCTGCCGCCGCAGAACTCCCTCGACGCGTTCTACGACGACGTCCTGACCCGCCTCCTCCAGCGCGAGGGCATCCCGGACAGCCAGGACGAGGCCACGCTGCTCGTCCGCATCGTCGAACCGCGGCACTGGGAACGCGCCCTGGAAGCCGTCCAGCGCTCGCCGCGCGCCGTCGTCAAGGAGGTCAAGCAGGTCCTGGAGGGCCGGATCAAGAAGCTGTTCGGCGAGGCCGGCGTGCACCACGAGCGGCCGCTGCTGCCCTCCCTCGGCGACCTCCTCGCGGCGGCCTCCGGGGACGAGGAGGCCGCCGACGCGGTCGACGAGAAGTGGCTGGAGCAGTTCCGCTCCCAGCTCGCCGGGCTGCTGCCGGCCGGTTTCACCCCGGACGGCACCGGCAAGCTCAAGACGCTCATCGTCCGCCCGCAGACCAAGGCCAAGGGCAGCGTGGACCGCTTCCTGGAGCAGTCGCTGCTGCTGCCGCGCGACGAGAACCGGCTGCCGCCCGAATTCCGCGCCGTGGTCACCGAGTCGATCACCGTCGTACTGTTCCGCAGCGAGATGAGCCTGACCGACATCTCCGAGGTACGGCAGGTGCTGCGCCTGTGGGGCCGGGCCAGGGACCGGGAGGGCCGCGAGGACCACCTCCAGTGGCGGCAGCGCACCGGCTACCGCGACTCCTGGCTCGCCAGCACGGAGAGCGACCGGCAGCGGGTGCTGCAACGCATGCTGAGCGCCATGTGGAACGGGCGCGTCGAGGTCACCGGCGACCCGCTCTCCCCGGAGTCCGTCTGCTTCCGGCTGCGCGGCGGCGACTCGGCCACCATGACCCTCGCCCTCCAGCCGTACGACCGGGACGTCTCCAGTTGGTCCGACCTGCTGCGGGCGTACGAGCGCTGGGCGCTGCTGGACGCCGGATCGGCGGTCAAGGACTTCTGCTCGGTGCTGATGGAGTCCCTGCCGGAAGGGCTGAGCACCACACCGAGGGAGCCGGACCGGCTGTTCTGGACCTTCCTGCGCCGGGTGGCACCGGCGGAGGCGGCACGGCTGCGGCAACGCGCCCACGACCTGAACGAGGACGAGCAGGACTGGATCGAGCCGCTGTCCCACTTCTGGACCACGACCCTGGACGGCGCCCTGGACCTGCGCTTCCCCAGGAGCCTGCGGGCCAACCGGCCCTCGCTGCGCGCCCTGGCCCAGGCCCAGGCCCAGCTCCGGGAGACCGGCACCGCCGCGTCGCGCCTGCACCGGGCCAACGGCCACGATCCGGCCGGTGACACGCGTACGCGGCACACCCAGCCGTACGAACCGGAACCGCACGAGCCCCCGCCCCCGCGGGCGAAGGACCCGCACGAGCCGCACGAACCGCACACCAAGGAACTGCACGGGTCGCCGGCGAAGCCCGCCGACGCGGACCGCCCGGGAGACGCGGCCGAGCACGACCTGTGGGCCGACCCGTGGGACGAGGAGCCGAGGGAGGAGGACCTGCTGTGAGCGCCCGCACCGCCGCACCGGTCGTCACCCTCGACCTGCGGGGCGACCACGCCGGCCTGGACGGTGCGGACGGCCTGCACAGAGCCGTCCGCACCGCGCTGGGCGGCGCCCCCGCCCAGGAGGCCGAACGCTTCCTGCTCGTGGACACCGCCACCGGACTCACCCGTCACCAGCACGTCTACGAACAGGTCCTCGCCTACGGCACCGGCCACGCGCTGTGCGTCGCCGTCGGCGTCCCGCCCGCGGAACCGGGCGACGGCGTCGCGGTACCGCCCGCGCCGACGCCCTGGGCCCTGGACCGCCCCTCACCGCTGCGCCCACCCGCCGTCGGCGTGCTGTGGATCCTCGACCCGCACGGCGGCACGGCGACCGCCCCCACCCCGGAGGAGGACGACGGCGCGCTGCGCCCGCTCCTCGAAATCCTCGCCGCCCCCGCGGTGTTCGACGCCGTCCTGAACGCGGTGTCGGGGCTGCCCGACGGCGTGGCCGTACCCGCCCTGCGCGTCCTGGAGCACGACCTCTCGCACCCGGCCCGCGACCGGGTCCGGCGGCAGGCGCTGGCCGGCCTGGTCGGCCAGGACGACCCCGGCGGCCGGATCGCGGTCACCGACCCGGAGGCGGGCGGGGTGCCCGCCGTCCTGGCACCCCTGGTCGGCGCCGGGACGACCGAGCCCGTGCACAGCGAGGAATGGCGACGGCCGGGCGGTGAGGCCGACGAGCGCTACTGGGCCTGCGAGTCGGCGCTGCTGAAGGCCGAGGACGCGTACGGGCGGCAGCGCGGCGCGGGCGGTCTGCTGCGCGGCGCGGCCGGGGACGTGGACCTCGCCGAGCGCCTCGACGCGGCCGCGGCGGAACTGACCGCGTACCGCGAGACCGTCGCCGAGACCCTGCGCGACGGGGACGGCGTCGGCCTCCCCCCGGAACAGCGCCGACGGCTGTACGAGCGCGGCATCGACCTGCCCCGCGTGCCGGAGGCCGACCGCGAACGCATCGGCCCCGGCCTGCGCGACTACACCCAGGGCCTGCTGGCGCAGCGGCTGCCGCTGCGCTCGACGGCGGCCCGGCTCGGCGCGGTGGCCGACCTGGCCACGCCCACCGGCAGCGCGGCCCGCCTCGGCCGGCTCGACGAGCTGTGCCCGCCCGGCCTGCCGCGGCGGATGGCCGGGCCCCGGCCGTTCGAGGTGCCCGGCGCGGCCGTCACGGAACTGGCGGGCGGCTGCGCCGTCGCCGCCGCAGCCGGTCTGTGGCCGGGTCCCGGCTGGGTGCTGGGACCGCTGGCGGCGCTGGCCGCCGCCGGGCTGACCACGCTCGCCCTGGCCCGCCGTCCCGGGCGCACCGGGGACGGGCACCTCGACGGCGGCGGACGGTCGGGCGCCCTGGCGCAGGCGGGCGCCGGGCTGCTCGGCGCGGCCGCCGGCATCACCCTGGGCCAGGTGCTCGCGGTGCCGGCGTGGCTCGGACTGAGCACCCTGCTGGTGGCGTTGATCGTGCTGCCGCTGCTGGCGGTGCGCCGCTGGACCGAGGCCCTGGACGTGTGGTGGGCGGCGGGCGGCGGCTCCGAGGGGCGGGACGTCCTGGACTCCCTCGACGGGCTGCTGGCCGACGCCGTCACCCACGACTGGCTGCTCGCGGACGCCCGCCTGTACTGCGCCGACGGCGCGCGGGCGGTGGCCGGGATGATCCGCCGCGCGGCGGCCGCCGCGGAGGGCCGCGATCCCGTACCCGTGGCGGACCGCGACGGCGGCCCGGCGGCCGGCCCGCCGGCCGACGACCTGCTGGACGACGACTGGTTCGGCCCGCCGTACGACCGGAGCGCCGCCGCGCCGGGCGCGTACGACTCCTTCGAGGACGCCGGCCCCCGGTACGACGACTCCACGGCCCAGGGGTGGGACGACTGGGACGACTGGGACGGGGATCCGGAGCCCGGCGGCGGACCGGCCGCCGGCCGCGGCGCCCCCTGGCGCGACCCGCTCGCCGACACGGTGCCGCCGCCCCGGCCGCCGGACAGCGCCGCGGCGTCCGGCCCCGCCGCCCCGGCCGCACCGCCGCCCCACGACATCCCCGTGCCCTGGCTGGAGCGCGAAGCGGGCGACGGCGGGCCCGAACTGGTCGCCACCCTCGTCGGCGACCTCGCCGACGGCGTCGCCGGGCTCCTGGACCCGTACTGGGGCGCCATCGAGCGGGACCCGGGTGCCGCCACCGCCCTGCCCCTCGACCGGGAGGTACGGGCGCTGATCGACGACGAGACCGCACGGCTGGCCCGGGACGGCGTCGCCGCCGCCCCGGCGTTCGCCCGCGACCCCGCGTCCCGGCCGGACCCGGCCGTCCTGCTCGGCCTGGCACCCGACCGGGTCGCCCGGATCCTCCGGGAACACGGCGACGGCACCGGCACGGTGCCGCTCTGCGCGGCCGAACACCGCCGGCTGCTCTCCCGCGACCGGTACGCGGGACGCGGGGTGTGCTTCGCCCCCGACGCGACCCGGCACGCCGAGGACCCCCTCGGCACCGACGACATGGTGTGGACCCCGGCCGGCCGGTACGCGGGCGTCTTCCGGCTGCTGCCGCTGCGTACCGGCTCGGTGCGCACGGTCCGGCTGCGCGACGGCGGCACCACCGGGCCGGAACTGCCCGCGAACGCGAACGAATGAGGGGACGTCATGGACGAGTGGGCGGACCGGCAGGACGCGCCGCGGGCGCCTGACCGCGGGCCGGACGGCGGCACCGAGCCCGAGGACGAGGTGCCCGGGGCGGCCGCCGCGCGGGGCGGCGGCCGCCCGGCCCGCGACCGCGTGGAACTGGCCTTCTTCACGGATGAAGGCTCGCTCGCCCGGCTCCCGGCGGCCTACTGGGGAGACCTGCCGCCCGGACAGCAGCGGCACGGGCTGCGCACCCGGCCGATGACCCTGGGCGAGGACTGGCGGGTGATGCAGTACCGCCTCGCGCACACCGTGCGCGGCGACCACCGGGCCCGCGACCGGCTGGAGGCGGAGGTGGGCGTCGGCCTCGCCGTACGCCGGGCGTTCGGCGACGCCCCGTACCACCGGCTGTTCGCCCGGCTCGGCGGCTACCACCTGGACGTACGGGAGCCGTTCGTCTTCTACGAACCCGCGCGCGGGCGCCCGCTGGCGGCGCTCGCGGGCCGCACCACGGTCAAGGAGCAGGAGCGCATCCGCAGCGAACTGGTGCTGGCCGTACGGCTGCTGGAGGCCGTGGGTGTCGTGCACCGCGGGCTGACCCCGCACTCCGTACGGTGGGACGGCCGCCACGTCCGGCTGCCCGAGCCCGGTCTGGCCACCCGCGCCGGGCACCCCCGCGAGGCGCTGGGCGAGGCACCCTGGGCCTCGCCGGAGCAGCGTGCCGGGCACGGCGCCGCGGACCCGCGCGACGACCTGTGGAGCGTGGCCCAGATGATGTACCACCTGGTCACCGGCCGCGAAGGGGAGCCGGACGGGCCGCCGCGCGACCTGGCGCGGCTGCCCGCGCTCGGCGTGCTGTCCACCGCCTTCGCGCCCAGGGCGGCGGAGCGCGGTCACCCCGTCGAGGTGCTGCGGATGCTCAACCGGCAGGACCCGCTCCAGAGCCGCCCCCTGCCGGCCGACCCCCTGGAGCCGGGGCGCCGCGCCTTCGACGAAGAACTGTCGCGCAAAAGAACGGAGTTGAGACTGAACGGCGACCAGGAGGCGGCGGCGGGAAACGGCGCCCGGGCGCCGGGCCGCGGGCTGCGCGCCGCCCTGTTCGGCACCGGCCGTACGGGCACGGGAGGGCGCCGGTGAGCACGTGGGAAGAAGAGTCCGGCGCCCGGCGCGTGGTGTGTCCGCACTGCCTCGACACGATCCATTACGACAGGACGCGGCTGTTCGTGCGGGATCACGAGAACAACTTCGTCTCCCGTGACATCGAGAACGACGACAACGAGCTGCGTCGCGAGGACGCCCTGCGCGAGGCCTTCCAGGAGTGCTCCAACTCGGGCGGCATGCAGCGTCACTTCCTGCCTGCGCCCTACCTCCGCAACGGCGAACCCCTGACCGTGGCCCTGGTCGGCAGCTCCCGCGCCGGCAAGACCCATCTGCTCGCCTCGATGATCGGCGAGGTGGAGCGCGGCGCGCTGGACGCCCACGGCCTCAAGGCCACTGCGCTGCACACCGATTCGCACCGCTCCTACCTCGACGAGCGGGTGCTCAAGCTGCGGGCCGGCGAGCTGCTGGCGCACACCGAGCAGACGGACTTCGCGGAGTTCGCCGACGGGTTGCTGGTCAGCGGGGGCGGCACGGACCGACCCCGGCCCGTGGTCTTCTTCGACCTGTCGGGCGAGGACCTGGAACGCACCGGCCGGGTGACCCGGTTCCTCGCCGCCGTCGACGCGTTCCTCTTCGTGGTCGACCCGCTGCGCGCGCTGCCGCTGCCGTACCTGGACGCCGTACGCGAACGCACCAAGCAGCGCACCGACGACCTCGGCGACCGCTCGTTCGGCACCGTGCTGGACCGGTTGCCGCGCCACGGGCGGCCGTACGTGGACAAGGCGGCCGCGGTCGTCGTGGGCAAGAGCGACCTGATCCGCTTCGAGCCGGCCGTGGCGCGCTGGCTGACCGCACCCGAGAGCGCCCGGCCGACGGCCCGGGCCCTGCGCGAGGAGAGCCGTGACGTGTACGCCTTCCTGCGCCACCACGGCGGGCCCGCCTGGCTCAAACCGTTCAGCGACTGCGCGCGGTGCACCCTGCACTTCGCGTCGGCCACCGGCGGCCAGGAGGACGCGGGCGGCTTCCCCCAGGGCGTACGGCCGAGGCGGGTGCTCGCCCCGCTGCTGTCGATCTTCGCGATGTGCGGGCTCCTGCCGGGAGCCGATTCCCAGGAGGTGGGACTGTGAGCGGGACCGACGCGCCGGTGCACCAGATCGTCTTCCGCTGGGACGCGGACCTCGCCGTCGGCGGCGCGGGCGTCGGCCCGGTCGCCTGGTCGGGCAACCGGGACGGGCTGGGGCCCATCTACCGCAAGGTCGCCACGCTGCTGAGCGTGCCCGGCGACGGGGCCCGCGAGAGCCTGGCCCGGGTGGAGCTGCGGGGGGAGCGGGGAGCCGAGAGTTCGGTCCTGCTGATTCGCCGCATCCCCGGCCAGGATCACGGCGGCCGTCCCACCACCTGTTCCCACGCGCTGCTGGGCAGCCCGTCCGTGCTGACGCCCGGCCGCTGCCTGGGCCTGCACTCCTGGCGCTGGGAGGGCAGCGGCATCGACCTGCTGGAGGCCGAGGGGCGGTCCCTGGAGTGCGTACCGGCCCAGGCCCTGCGGGCGGCCACCGAGCGGGCGGCGCCGGAACTCACCGAGCGGGCCCGTCTGTTCGACGCGGAACTGACGACGGTGCTCGCCGGGCGCCTGCGCGAACCGCGGCAGCGGCTCTCCGTGCGGGACCACACCGGCGGTGACGGCCCGGTCCACGTTCTGTGGGCGTTGTGGAACCTGACCGGCCGGGCGCTGCCCGGCTGGTCGTTCGCCACCCACGACACCCGGGACGGCGGACCGTTCCGTTACGTCTTCGTCCCGCGCTGGCCCGTGTCGGCCACTCAGGACCAGCAGTTGACCCGCCTGGACCCCGCCCGTCCGGACCACGGTGACCCGGCCGGAGAGGCCGCCGCCGGGCTGGCCGAGCACTACATGGAGATCCGCCACGACCCCGGCGCGCTGCGCGAGACCCGTCGCGCTCTGGCCGAGCTGCACGTCTTCGAGAAGGAACGCCTCGACGAGCGGGTACGCCTGGTGCACGAGGCACTGAAGTGGCTCAGTCACGCCGGGGACCACCGCCGCACCCGCACCGGCCGGACGGCCGAGCCACGTGAACCGCTGTACGACCGGGCCCGGGAGGAGCAGCGGTACGACAGCGCGGCGTACGGCGGCCAGCCGTACGACGCCACGGTGTTCGACAACATGCGGCAGGATCAGGACCAGGAGCGGCCGACGCGCCGCCGCACACCGGACCAGGGCCGGGACCAGGACTGGGACAGGGATCGCGGTCAGGATCGGGATCAGGGTCAGGACCGGGACCGGGGCCGGGGCCGAGATCGCGGCCAGGACCGAGGCCACGATCGGGACCATGACCGCCAGGCGTACGAACGGTCCCGCGACGGAGGGGACGGCCGGTCCTACGACCGGCCCGCCTCACCGGCCGTCCGGGCCGACGCCGGGCTCGCCCGCGGGGTGAGCGCCCAGGTGCTCGACGACGTCCTGCGCCGCGACGGCACGGAGGCCGGGGAGTACCTGGCCAACAGTGCGGACCGGGTGCTCCTGGAGGTGCTCGGCGGCGGCCTCCCCGCCCAGCAGGCCGACCGCGTGGCCCGGGTGCTGATCCTCCGGGCTCCGCACCGCTCCGCCGCCGACGCCCACGAGCTCGGCGAACGGCTGCTCCGGGCCCGGCTGTTCCTCGGCCCGCACGGGGACCGCCGTGCCGAGTACCCGGTCACCGGGCCGGCCGACCAGGGGCGGGTGCACACCGCCGTGCGCCTGTACGACGGGCTGGTGCGTCCGTACGGCGACCAGGGCCAGATCCCTGCCCTGCTGCGCCAGGTCCTGCCGGACCTGTGGAACGGCGACCAAGGACTGGGCCGTGAGGCGCTGGGGCACCTGCTCGACGACGGCAGGCCCACCGGTTTCGGTGAGCAGGGCTGGCGGGCGCTGTTCGGGGCCGCGACACACACCGTCCCGGAGACGACGGCGGCCTCCTCGGTGCGGGAAGAGCCGCGGCGAGGCGTCCGCGGGTTCGCCGGCCGGAGCGCCGGACGCGGCCTCCGGTCCTGGGTACCGCGCTCCCGCGGCGGCCGCGCGCCGGGCGGCGCACGGGACCCGGACCCGGACCGGGACGAGGCTCCGGCCGGCCGGATATGGGTCGGCGCGCTCCTCATGGTGGTGGCCGTAGCCGTGATCATGATCGCCGTCATCGCCCTGACGGGTTCCTAGGCGGCCTGCCCGCCCGGTACGCCCCGCGCCGGGGCCCGGACCACGGTCGTACGGCGGACGCGGAAACCCGTGGCGCGGCCGTTCCGTGACCCTCCGTCGGGGCCTTCAGCGGCGAAGATGGGGACATGGGATTCCATGTCGACTCCGAGGCCGGGCGGCTGCGCCGCGTCATCCTGCACCGCCCCGATCTGGAGCTGAAGCGACTCACCCCGACCAACAAGGACGCCCTGCTCTTCGACGACGTGCTGTGGGTGCGCCGGGCGCGTGCCGAGCACGACGCCTTCGCGGACATCCTCCGGGACCGGGGGGTCGAGGTGCACCTGTTCGCGGATCTGCTGGCCGAGACCCTTCAGGTTCCCGAGGCCCGGACGCTCGTCCTGGACCGGGTCTTCCACGAGAAGGAGTACGGACCGCTGGCCACCGACCACCTGCGGGCCGTCTTCGACGCGATGGCCGTCCCCGAGCTGGTGGAGGCGCTGGTCGGCGGGATGACCAAGCGGGAGTACCTGGCGGCGCACCCGGAGCCCACCTCGGTCCGCTTCCATGTGATGGACCTCGACGACTTCGTACTGCGCCCGCTGCCCAACCACCTCTTCACCCGCGACACCTCGGCGTGGGTCTACGACGGGGTGTCCATCAACGCCATGCGCTGGCCGGCCCGGCAGCGCGAGACCGTGCACTACGAGGCGATCTACCGGCACCACAAGCTGTTCCGCGGCGGCGGCTTCAACGTCTGGTCGGAGGGCCAGGCGGCCTATCCGTCGACCATCGAGGGCGGCGACGTGCTGGTGCTCGGCAACGGGGCCGTGCTGATCGGGATGAGCGAGCGGACCACCCCGCAGGCGGTCGAGATGCTGGCGCGCGGTCTGTTCGCGGCGGGGTCGGCCCGGACGATCGTGGCGCTGGACATGCCCAAGCGGCGGGCGTTCATGCACCTGGACACGGTCATGACGATGGTGGACGGCGGAACGTTCACGCAGTACGCGGGGCTGGGGATGCTGCGCTCCTACACGATCGAGCCGGGCGCCGGTGACCAGGAGCTGAAGGTCACCGACCACCCGCCGGAGCACATGCACCGGGCCATGGCGGCGGCGCTGGGCCTGGACGACATCCGGGTGCTGACCGCGACGCAGGACGTGCACGCGGCCGAGCGTGAGCAGTGGGACGACGGCTGCAACGTGCTGGCCGTCGAGCCGGGCGTGGTGGTGGCGTACGAGCGCAACGTCACCACCAACACCTTCCTGCGCAAGCGCGGCATCGAGGTCATTACCATTCCGGGCAGCGAGCTGGGGCGCGGCCGGGGCGGACCGCGCTGCATGAGCTGCCCGGTGGAACGCGACCCCGTGTAGGGGAGGAGCGGCCCGCGGCGGGGAAGAACAGCGGGAGGGTGCGGCGCCCTTACGGGCCGGGACCGGCGGCCTCTCTGTATAGAGATACGGGCTGTCGTATACACTTCCAACGTCCCGATCGCCGCGACCTAGGAGCCCACCCCATGGCGACAGACCTCAAGGGCCGCCACTTCCTCAAGGAGCTGGACTTCGGCGCCGAGGAGTTCCACGGCCTCGTCGACCTGGCCGCCGAGCTGAAGGCCGCCAAGCGCGCGGGCGAGGAGGTCGCGCGCCTGCGGGGCCGCAACATCGCCCTGATCTTCGAGAAGACCTCCACCCGCACCCGCTGCGCCTTCGAGGTCGCCGCCGCGGACCAGGGTGCCTCGACCACCTATCTGGACCCCGCCGGGTCGCAGATCGGGCACAAGGAGTCGGTGCGGGACACCGCCCGGGTCCTCGGCCGGATGTTCGACGCCATCGAGTACCGGGGCAGCTCGCAGTCGGTCGTCGAGGAGCTGGCCGCGTACGCCGGCGTCCCGGTCTTCAACGGCCTGACCGACGAGTGGCACCCCACCCAGATGCTCGCCGACGTGCTCACGATCAAGGAGCACGTGCCCGGCCGCCCGCTGACCGAGGTCACCCTCGCCTACCTGGGCGACGCCCGCTACAACATGGGCAACTCCTACCTGATCACCGGCGCGCTGCTCGGCATGGACGTACGCATCGTCGCGCCCGAGGGCCTGTGGCCGGACGAGGAGGTCGTCACCCGGGCCAAGGAGCTGGCCGCGCACAGCGGTGCCCGCGTCACCATCACCGCGGACGTGACCGAGGGCGTGCGCGGCGCGGACTTCGTCGCGACCGACGTATGGGTCTCGATGGGTGAACCCAAGGAGGTCTGGGACGAGCGGATCGCGCTGCTCGGTGCCTACGCCGTCACGATGGACGTGCTGCGCGCCACCGGCAACCCGGACGTGAAGTTCCTGCACTGCCTGCCCGCCTTCCACGACCTGGGCACCGCCGTGGGCCGGGAGATCTTCGAGCGGCACGGTCTGACCTCCCTGGAGGTCACCGACGAGGTCTTCGAGTCGGCGCACTCCGTCGTCTTCGACGAGGCGGAGAACCGGCTGCACACGATCAAGGCGGTCCTGGTCGCCACCATGGCCTGAGAGCCGTCGCCACGGCCGCGCGGCCCGGCGTCGCGCGGCCCCGCGCGCCCGTATTGCATGGCTATACGACCCCATGGGCGATCATGCAGGCATACGGGCTACCATCGAACGGACGCACGGGAACGGGCCCACCGGCCCCGGCCCCGCCCGGTACGCGGCCCACCCCGCCGCGCACCGCACCAGGCACCACGCACCACGCTCCACCAGAGATGAGAACCACCCCCATGCCTCCGTCAGGTCCGTCCGGACTGCGCATCAAGTCCCCCGACGTCCTCGTCGCCGAATCCGGCGCGGATCTCGAAGGCCACGGCCTCAAGCGCACCATGGGGCTCTTCCAGCTCGTGTGCTTCGGCATCGGCGCCATCGTCGGCACCGGCATCTTCGTCGGCCTGTCCGACACCGTCGCCCGGTCCGGCCCCGCCGTCCTCGTCTCCTTCGTGCTCGCCGCCGTCACCTGCGTCTTCACCGCCTTCTCCTTCGCGGAGCTGGGCGGCGCGATCCCGGTGTCCGGCAGTTCCTACTCCTACGCGTACGCCACGCTCGGCGAGCGCACCGCGTTCCTCGTCGGCTGGTGCCTGCTGCTGGAGTACGGCGTCTCCGTCTCGGCCGTCGCCGTCGGCTGGGGGCAGTACCTGAACGAGCTGCTGAACAGCCTCGTCGGCTGGCAGCTGCCCGCCGCCCTGTCCAGCCCGCCCGGCGACGGCGGCATCGTCAACATCCCGGCCGTCGTGGTGATGCTGCTGGCCGCGGTGCTGCTGGTGCGCGGCATCCGCGAGAGCGCCCGTGCGACCGCCGCGATGGCCGTGCTGAAGCTGGGCGTCCTCGTCCTGTTCTGCGCCATCGCCTTCACGGCCTTCCAGGACGGCAACCTCACGCCGTTCGCCCCCGAGGGGATCGCCGGCGTCACCTCCGGCGCTTCGGTCGCCTTCTTCTCCTACATCGGCTTCGACGCGATCACCACGGCGGGCGAAGAGGTGAAGAACCCGCGCCGGAACATTCCCACCGCGATCATGATCTGCATCGGTCTGGTGACCGTCCTGTACTGCGTGGTCGCGCTCTCCGCCATCGGCGCGCTCTCCGCCGACGAGGTCGGCGACAAGCCCGCGGCCCTGTCACTCGTCGTCAACCAGGTCACCGGCTCCGCCGTCGGCGGGGGCGTCATCGCCTTCGGCGCGGTCGTCGCCATCGCCTCCGTCGTCCTGGCCGTCATGTACGGACAGACCCGCATCCTGATGTCGATGTCCCGTGACGGGCTCGTCCCGCGGGTCTTCGAACGGATCTCGCCGAAGACCTCCACCCCTGTGGCGGGCACCTGGATCGTGGCCGTGCTCTTCGCGGTACCGGCCGCGGTGGTCCCGCTGGACGTCGTCATGAATCTGACGACCATCGGCACGCTCGCCGTGATGGCCGTGGTCAACGTCAGCGTCATGGTGCTCCGCCGCACCCGCCCCGGCCTGCCGCGCCGCTTCCGGGTGCCGCTCTTCCCGCTCAGCCCGGTGCTGGGCATCGCCTTCTGCGGCTACCTGATCTACGGGACGGGTCCGGCGACCTGGCTCCAGTTCGCCGGGTTCCTGGTGGTCGGCGCGCTCGTCTACGCGCTGTACGGGCGGCGGAACTCCCGGCTGGGGCGGAGCGGTGCGGAACCCGCCGGCGACGGCCGGGAAACCGCCGCCGCGGGCCACCGCGGCACGGTCGGCTGACGGGAGCGCCGCACCACTGCGGCAGCCGGGCGAGCAGGCCCCGCAGCGCGCAGGCGCTCATTCCGCTTCCGCCGCGCCCGCCTCCGACGCCACCGGCCGGTTATCGCGCACTCGTGACGACAGTCACGTAACGGTGATAGCTTCGAAGCGCGATTGCGTGTCTGCACCAGCCGTCCGGCTGAAGGGGGCAGTTGCCCGATGAGCCCGTTCACAGGTTCCGCCCGTACCACCGACGCATGGCAGCACATCCGCGTGACCAGGGAAGACGGCATCGTCACCGTCACCCTCGCGCGCCCGGACAAGCTCAACGCGCTCACCTTTGAAGCCTATGCCGACCTGCGGGACCTGCTCACCGAGCTGTCCAGGGAACGGTCCGCGCGCGCCCTCGTCCTCGGCGGCGAAGGCCGCGGCTTCTGCTCCGGCGGCGACGTCGACGAGATCATCGGCGCCACGCTCGCCATGGACACCGCACAGTTGCTCGACTTCAACCGGATGACCGGCCAGGTCGTCCGGGCCGTACGGGAGTGCCCGTTCCCCGTGATCGCCGCGGTGCACGGGGTCGCGGCGGGCGCCGGTGCCGTGCTCGCCCTGGCCGCCGACTTCCGTGTCGCCGACCCCTCGGCCCGCTTCGCCTTCCTCTTCACCAAGGTCGGCCTCTCCGGCGGCGACATGGGCGCCGCCTACCTGCTGCCGCGCGTGGTCGGCCTCGGCCACGCGACCCGGCTGCTGATGCTCGGCGAACCGGTCCGCGCCCCCGAGGCCGAGCGCATCGGCCTGCTCAGCGAACTGGCCGAGGAGGGCCGCGCGGACACCGCCGCGCACCTCCTCGCCCAGCGGCTCGCCGAAGGGCCCGCGCTCGCCCACGCCCAGACCAAGGCGCTGCTCACCGCCGAACTGGACATGCCGCTGGGCGCCGCCGTCGAGATGGACGCCGCCACCCAGGCGCTGCTGATGAACAGCGCCGACTACGCCGAGTTCCACGCCGCCTTCACCGAGAAGCGGCCCCCGAAGTGGCAGGGGAAGTAGGGGTGGCCGCCCGGAAGGTGGCCGTCATCGGGGGCGGCCCGGGCGGCCTGTACGCCGCCGCCCTCCTCAAGCGCCTGGACCCGGACCGCGACATCACCGTCTGGGAGCGCAACGCCCCCGACGACACCTTCGGCTTCGGCGTCGTGCTGTCCGACGAGACCCTCGGCGGCATCGAACACGCCGACCCGCAGGTTCACCGCGCGCTCCAGCGCGAGTTCGTCCGCTGGGACGACATCGACATCGTGCACCGCGGGCACGCTCTGACCTCCGGCGGGCACGGCTTCGCCGCCCTCGGCCGCCGTACGCTGCTGCGCATCCTCCACGAGCGCTGCCGAGCCCTCGGCGTACGGCTGAACTTCCGTACCCAGGCCCCGCCCGCCGCCGAACTCGCCGCCACGCACGATCTGGTGATCGCGGCCGACGGCGTGCACAGCCTCACCCGCGCCGCCCACGCCGACGTCTTCCGGCCCCGCGTCACCACCCACCGCTGCCGCTACATCTGGCTCGCCGCCGACTTCGCCCTCGACGCGTTCCGCTTCGAGATCGCTGAGACCGAGCACGGCGTCGTCCAACTGCACGGCTACCCGTACGCCCGGGCGAGCACCGAGCCCCCGTACGGCGCCAGCACCGTGATCGTCGAGCTGCGCGAGGAGGTCTGGCGCCGGGCCGGCCTGGACCGCTGCGACGAACGGGAGTCCGCCGAATGGTGCGCCAAGGTCTTCGCCGACGCGCTGAGCGGCCGCCCGCTGCGCTCCAACAACTCCGCCTGGACCGCGTTCCGTACCGTCGTCAACGAGCGCTGGTCGCACGGCCGTACGGTCCTGCTGGGTGACGCCGCGCACACCGCGCACTTCTCCATCGGCTCCGGCACCAAACTGGCCGTCGAGGACGCCCTGGCCCTGGCCGCCTGCCTGGAGGAGCACGCCGGTCTCCCCGAGGCGCTGGCCGCGTACGAGGCCGAGCGGCAACCGGTCGTCGCCTCCACCCAGCGGGCCGCCCGCGCCAGCCTCGCCTGGTTCGAGGAACTGGCGGAGTACGTCGGCCAGCCGCCCCGCCGGTTCGCCTTCAACCTGCTCACCCGCAGCCGCCGCGTCACCCACGACAACCTGCGGCTGCGCGACCCGGCCTTCGTCGCGGCGGTCGAGGAGGAGGCCGGCGTCCCGGACGGCACGCCGCCCATGTTCACCCCCTTCGAGCTGGGCGGCCTGACCCTGCGCAACCGGGTCGTCGTCTCCCCGATGGACATGTACTCCGCCGACGGCGACGGCACGCCGGGCGACTTCCATCTCGTCCACCTCGGCGCCCGCGCGCTCGGCGGCGCCGGACTGGTGATGACCGAGATGGTCTGCGTCAGCCCCGAGGGCCGCATCACGCCCGGCTGCACGGGCCTGTACGCACCGGAACACGAGACGGCCTGGCGCCGGGTCACCGACTTCGTGCACGCGCAGTCGCCCGGCACCGCCATCGGCGTCCAGCTCGGCCACTCCGGCCGCAAGGGCTCCACCCGCCTCATGTGGGACGGCATCGACCAGCCGCTGCCCGACGGCAACTGGCCGCTCGTGGCGCCCTCCGCGCTGCCGTACCGCCCCGGCGTCAACCAGATACCGCACGCCCTGACCGCACCCGAGTTGGCCGGCGTCCGCGAGCAGTTCGTACGGTCCGCACGCTCCGCCGCCCGCGCCGGCTTCGACCTCCTCGAACTGCACTGCGCCCACGGCTACCTGCTCTCCGGCTTCCTCTCCCCGCTCACCAACCGGCGCGCCGACGCGTACGGCGGCGACCTCACCGCCCGGCTGCGCTTCCCGCTGGAGGTCTTCGACGCGGTACGCGCCGTCTGGCCAGCCGAGCGGCCCATGACCGTACGGATCTCCGCCACCGACTGGGCCGAGGGCGGCACCACCGCCGAGGACTCGGTGGAGATCGCCCGCGCCTTCGCCGCCCACGGCGCCGCCGCCATCGACGTCTCGACCGGCCAGGTCGTCCCCGACGAGCAGCCCGAGTACGGCCGCTCCTACCAGACCCCGTTCGCCGACCGCATCCGCAACCGCCTGGGCGTCCCGGTGATCGCGGTGGGCGCCGTCTCCTCCTGGGACGACGTCAATTCCCTGGTCCTGGCCGGCCGCGCCGATCTGTGCGCCTTGGCCCGCCCCCATCTGTACGACCCGCACTGGACCCTGCACGCGGCCGCCGAACAGGGCTACACCGGGCCGGGAGCGCCGTGGCCCCTGCCGTACCGCGCCGGCAGCCGCACCCCGCCCACCGGCCGTACGGACGCGCCGAAGCCGCGGCTGACGCTGGGGTGAGCGGTCAGCCGGTGGGGGTGGGCCGGCCGGGGGCGGACCGGCTCGCGGTGCGGGCCGTGAAGACGGACCGGCCGTTCTGCTGGATGTCGATGTCGAGGAGGCGGCGGCCCCGTCCGTCGTGGCCGGGGGTCACCTCGACCCAGCACGGGGCGTCCAGTTCGCCGTAGCGGTGGAAGGAGCACTCCATGTCGGCGGGCAGCGAGAAGCCGGGGCCGGCGGCGGCGTGCGCGGCCTGCCGGGCGGCCTCCACCATCAGCATGCCCGGGGCGTGGTCCACGGGGTGGTCGAAGAGCACCGGGTGCGCGGTGTTCACCCGCAACTGCCAGCGGTTGGCGTGGCCGGTGGGGGAGAGGACCACGTCGTGGGTGCGGTCGCGTGCCACGAGGCGGGGCGCGACCGGCTCGGCCAGGTCCAGGGTGCGGGCGTTGGCCCGCTGGAGGTCGCTGTACTCGCCGCGCAGCCGGCGGTAGACGGCGGGGGTCTGACAGGCGAAGTGCAACTCGGCGGTGGCCAGCTCGGCGCCGTCCCGCAGGACGTGGTACCGCAGTCGCGCGCCCGCCAGCCGCCTGCCGCGGTACAGCAGGGCGTGGTCGGTGATGTGCAGTTCTATCTCGGCGGGAGCGCCGGTGACGCGCAGCGCCTCGGGATGGACGGAGTACCGCAGGTCCTGCCAGATGATCGGGTGGTCGAGCGGTACGCCGTGTGCCACGTGGGCCAGCAGGATGCTCGCCTGCCGCATCGTCTCCACCAGCAGCATCGGGTCGTGCAGACCGTCGACGGGGCCGTAGAAACTGTGCGCCCGCGGCCACTGGGCGCTCACCACCCAGGCCCCGGACCCCGCCCGGCGCCAGTCGGTCAGGAACACCTCGGACACGGCGGTCCGGTGCACGTACTGCCGGGGCACGGTCGTCGTCAGCGGCGGCAGGTCCGAGAGGCTGCGGTGCTCCCGTCCGGCGGACGGACGGTGGTCTGCTGCGGTGGACGGCGCGGTGAGCGTGGCGCTGGCCATGCGGATTCCTTCCCTGGTAGCGGCTCACTCCGCTCGGACGGAGTGGGCCTCGGTGGCGGACCGACGCGGCCTAAGATACAAACCGGATGGTTTGTTTTCTAGTGCTTCCACCGGCTTTCTTACCAAGAGTGGCGGCCGGTGCGGGAGGGGGTGACGGGGAGGGGCGGGACGGCGGCCGGTGTGGGGGGTGCGGCCCGAGGGGCCGTCAGGCCGCGGTCCGTACCGAGCGGCCGTGCGGGTCGAGATGGCTCAGCGCGCCCGGCGAGGCCAGCCCGGGGAGGATGTGCTTCCACAGTGCCGTGACGCGTTCGGGCAGGTCGTGGCGGTTGGAGGCGGCGTGCGAGAAGAGCTGCACCCCCATGTAGGCGGAGACGAAGAACTCCGCCGCCCGGTCCGGCGCGATCGCCGGGAGCAGTTCGCCCTTCTCCTTGGCGTCGGCGAACATCGTCGTCACGATGTCGATCCATGCCTGGTAGGGGACCAGCGGCTCGTCGGTGAACGTGGTCTCGACGGCGATCCGGGTGCCGGCCTGGAGCAGCGGGTCGTCCCGCAGGCCCACCGCCACCTGGTGCGTGAAGTCGATGGCGTCCTGCAGCCGGGAGTCGGTGACCTGCGGAATGAAGGGGTCGGTCTGTTCCGCGATGACGGCGCGGGCGAGGGCGTCCTTGGAGGCGAAGTGGAAGTACAGGGCGCCCTTCGTCACGCCGGCCCGCTGGATGATCTCCGCCATCGTGGCCGCTTCGTACCCGCGCGTGCCGATGACCTGGGCCGCCGCTTCGAGGACGGCACGTCGTGTGCGCACTGCGCGTTCCTGCTTGACCACCGATCGTCCTCCGTATGCTTTTCGAGTGCTCTTCGAGGGGGGTGTCGTGCTTGGGGGCAACCTTACGAGTCCGGTCCGTCAGTCTATTTTCGGCACGTTAAAAAAGCCAACCATGCGGTATTGAAACCGGCTGGTCGGGCGGTCCTCCGCCGGAGGCCGCCGGAAGCCGCCGACCCACAGGAGTTCTGTCGTGACCACACCGAACGCCGTACCCGAACCCCTCGCCCCCGGCGACCCGTCGGGCCCGTCCGCCCGGTTAGCCCCATCCGTCTCCCCGGCCCCGGCCGTTCCCGCCACCCACCGGGAGGTCCGGCTCGCCGCCCGCCTCCGGGGAGCCCTCGGGCCGGAGCACTTCACGCTCGCCGAGGCGCCGGTACCCACCGCGGGACCGGGCCGGCTGCTCGTCCGCAACCGGATCATGACGGTGACGGCGGCCATGTGCACGAAAATGACCGACGCCGAGCTGCCGATGCCGTCCTTCGTTCCGGGACAGGCGCTGTGGGGGCCGGCGCTGGGCGAGGTCGTACGGGCGTCCGACGGTGGATTCGCGCCGGGCGACCTGGTGGTGCACCCGTACGGCTGGCGGGAGTTCGCGGCGGTGGAGGAGGACCGGGCCCGGCGCGTCGGACCGGGGGAGCTGCCCGATCCCGCCGCGCATCTGTCCCAAGGCGCGACCGCCTGGGGCGCGTTGACCCGCGCCGCGCGGGTCGGGGCGGGCGACACCGTGTTCGTGACGGGAGCGGCGGGCGGCGTCGGGAGCATGGCGGGACTGCTCGCCAAACGGCTGGGCGCGGCCCGGGTCATCGGGAGCACGGGGTCCGCGCACAAGGTCCCGTACCTCCGGGAGACGCTCGGCTACGACGACGTGGTGCTCCGCGGTGCGGGCCCGGTCGAGGAGCAGTTGCGCCGGGCGGCGCCGGACGGCATCGACGTCCTGCTGGATCTCGTCGGCGGCGAACAACTGCGCGCGGCGCTCTCCGTGGCCCGTACCGGCGCGCGGTTCGCTCTGGTGGGCGCGCTCTCCGGGCAGTTGGGCGGCGGCGCGGGAATGGCGGCGCCGGTCGAGGTGGACTCCGTACTCATGGTGACGCGCCGGGTCGCGATGCGGGGCTTCTCGATGGTCGACCACCCCGATCTGGTCCGGGAGTGGACGACGGAGTTCGGGCGCGGGCTGCGGGACGGCTCCCTGGTCTTCGCCCACACCCGGGTACGGGGTCTCGACCAGGCACCGCGGGCCCTGTGCGAACTGACGCGGGGCTGTCATACGGGCGCGGTGCTGGTCGAGTGGTGAAAGAGCCGGTACCGGCCGGGTGGTGAGCTGCTGCGGACCGGTCAGTGGGCCGGTTCGGGGACGGGCTCGGCCACCGTCTCCGCCCCGCCGGGCAGTAACTGTGCCCACAGGTCCGTGACGACGTCCTTCTCCCACCAGGTACGGTCTTCCTGGCCCAGGTGCAGCAGGCCGACGACGAGTGCGGTGAGCAGTCGCGCGGAGCGCCGCGGGTCGTCGCCGGGCGGCAGCTTCCCGGCTGCCTGATCGGCCGTGATCTTCTCCAGAAAGAGGGCGAACCATCGCTGTTGGAGCTCCGGTTCGGCGATGCCCGGCGCGGTTTCCGGGCGCAGTTGGAGTCCGGCCCGTACGACGACGTCGGTGTCCACCCGGCCGAGCAGCCCGACGGCGAAGTCCCGTACGGCGGCGGGGGCCGGGTGCGGAGTGCGGGCCAGTTCGTCCTCCAGGATCCGCAGGGCGCCGAGGGCCTCGTCCCGTACCGCGAACGTGAGGTCTTCCTTGGACGCGAAGTGGAAGTAGAGGGCTCCTTTGCTCAGCCGGGCGCGTCGGCTGATGTCGACCATGCCCGAGGCGGGCACGCCCTTCTCGGTGAAGGCCTCGGCGGCCGATCGGAGGAGAGCCTGGCGGCTTTGTATCGCTCGATGCTGCGTCGGCACAGTGTCCGTCCTGTCTCTAGTCCGGCTGTGAGCGCACCGCATTCTACATACTAAACCAACCATGCGGTTCGGAAACTGGACCAGAGAGTGGCTGTTGTGGTCTCGGTGACCTTCTGATTCTGGTGGTGTGAACGTGTTTGCTGTTTGTGTCAATCGGTATCAGTTCCGCTGCCACCGGGGCGACATGGGTCGTTGTCGCCGGGGGCGGTGGGTACCGCAGGGTGCATTGACAAACAGCGCAGACGGTTTTTAAATCTGGCGGAGGCGAGGCAGGGGAGGGGCTCTGCCGGAGCGGACCGCTCCGGCGCGGGCGCGCCGCTCCTGGACACCGGTGTGCACCGGCGCGTCCGCCGCTTGCCGGGTGGGCGCCGTCGGCACGTCTTCCCGCGTCCGGCGCCGTCGTCGAAGACGGCGACCGGACCCACAGATGCACAAGGCTCACAGGAAATCGGAAGGTGTCGAGCAATGCGTGATTCAGCGGGAGCCGTGCCACGTCCCGGGGGTGCCGCGCGGGCCGCGGTCGGCGAAACCATCAGGGCCGCCGTCTTCGATCTCGACGGGACCCTCGCCAACACCCTGCCGGCGATCAGCAGGCTGCTGGTCAAGGTCGCCTCCGAACAGGGCCGTTCGGTCACGTCCCGGCAGGCCGCCGCCGCGATCGGCAAGCCGCCGGGACCGGCCTTCGGCAAGCTGCTGGGCATGCCGGAGGACCACGACGCGGTAGCGGCCGCCATCGGCCGCTACCGCGAACTGTTCGCGTGCGAAGTGCTGCGCGAGGGGCCCCGGTTGCTCTTCCCCGGAGTGGCCGCCGGACTGTCCGCGCTGCGCGCGCACGGCATCGAGCTGGCCGTGGCGACCTCGAAGGGGACCCGCGGCGCCGAGGCCCTGCTGGACGTGCTGGGCATCCGGGACCTGCTGGGCCCCGTCGTCAGCCAGGAGATGGTCCGGCGCGGCAAGCCGCACCCGGAGATGGTGCTGCGGGCCGCCGCGGACCTGGGCGTGGCGCCGTGGGAGAGCGCGTACGTCGGTGACACGGTCAGCGACATGCGGATGGCGGTGACGGCCCGCATGGAACCGGTCGCGGTCACCTACGGAGTGGGCAGTTTCGGTGAGTTGGCCGCGGTGGCCGGCACTCGCATGTGCGGCTCGTTCAAGGAGGTCGTCTCCACCATCGCCGCCGCCCGGCCGCGGCCGATGGCCGCCACCGCCTCCCACCAGAGAAGGCGCTGACCGCGCGCGGGCGTCAGGCGGTGGCCGCCGCCCGGCCCGGTCCGTCCAGCGCCGTCCGCACGAACCGGGCGCCCGCCGCCCGCAGCCGGGTGTGCAGTCGGCCGAAGACGTCCGCCGCGTGGCCGCCCGGCCAGTCCTCGGGCAGGAGGGGAGAGGGCAGGCCGGGGTCCGCGTAGGGGAGGCGGCGCCAGGCGTCGAGCGCCGTCAGGTAGTCGCGGTACGCCGCCTCGGGGGGGACGGGGCGGCGGCTGGACCAGTGGCGCAGCACCGGCTCGTGGGCCGCGAGGAAGGCCCGGTGCCGGCCGGCCAGGGACTCCAGGTCCCACCAGCGCGCCACCGCGTCCGCGGTCGGCTCGAAGCCCGCGTGCGCGCCCGTGAACAGGTCGACGTACGACGAAAGGTGGAGCCGGTCCAGGGTGTGCCGGGTCTCGTCGTACAGATGGGACGGCGCGATCCACACCCCCGGTGCCGCCGTGCCGAAGCCGAGCCGGGCCAGCCGCGAGCGCAGCAAGTGCCGCTTGTGCCGCTCCTGTTCGGGAACCGAGAAGACGGCCAGGACCCAGCCGTCCGACGGCGCGGGGGACGGCCGGCCGTAGATCCGCCGGTCACCGTCGTCCAGGAGCTGGTGCGCCGCGTCCGAGAGCCCGTACGCGGCGGCTCCCGACTCCGTACGGGCGGCGACCAGCAGACCGCGGCGTTTGAGGCGGGAGACCGCCGAGCGCACCGACGGCGGGTCGACGCCGAGCACTCCGAGCAGCCTGATCAGCGCGGCGACCGGCACCGGGCCCGGCGGGCCGCCCGGATCGTCCGAGCTGCCCGAGCCGCCCGGACCACCGGGACCGTCCGGCCGGCCGCGCCCGTACGCACCGTAGAAGGTGACGATCAGGGACCCCGGCGTGCCATGCGCGTACAGGTCGCTCACGTGGTCGTTTCCCGCCTTGTCGTGCTCCGGCCCGCGGCCCCGGGACGCAGGGGTGCGCGCGAACGGCAGCCGGACCGTGGCCGCTCAGGGCGCGATCGTAACCGCAGCCGCCGGGACGCGGTACGGCAGGTACAAAGGGCGCGGCAGGCGCGGCAGGTACGACGGCACCGCGTACCGGCGTCCCGGACGCCACCGGTCATACGGCGGCACCGTCCGCGCCCCTGCCTTCCGTACCCGTGTCCGCCGTACCGCCGCCTCCCGCACTCCCGCCCGCGC
The DNA here is from genome assembly GCF_055567735.1 of Streptomyces sp. NPDC026394. Lineage (NCBI taxonomy): Bacteria > Bacillati > Actinomycetota > Actinomycetes > Kitasatosporales > Streptomycetaceae > Streptomyces > Streptomyces sp. NPDC026394. The sequence continues at coordinate 255,799 of NZ_JBVHPX010000010.1, read as the reverse complement.
CCCCACGCAACCGGAAGCGCTGGAGCTTGCCCGTCGGCGTCCGGGGCAGCGCGTCGTGGAAGACGATCTCGCGCGGGCACTTGTACGGCGCGATGGCCGCCTTGGTGAACGCGCGCAGCTCGGCCTCGGTCTCCGCGCCGCGCGGCACCCCCGTACGCAGCACCAGGTGGGCCACCACGACCTGGCCGCGCTCCGCGTCGGCCCGCCCGACGACCGCTGCCTCGGCGACGTCGGGATGGCGCAGCAGGGCGTCCTCGACCTCGGGTCCGGCGATGTTGTACCCGGCCGAGATGATCATGTCGTCGGCCCGTGCCACGTAGCTGAAGTAGCCGTCCGTGTCCCGGACATAGGTGTCACCGGTCAGGTTCCACCCGTCGCGTACGTACTCCCGCTGCCGCTCGTCCGCCAGATAGCGGCAGCCGGTCGGGCCGCGCACCGCGAGCAGCCCCGGCGTCCCGTCGGGCACCGTCCGGCCGTCCGCGTCGACCACCCGCGCCTCGAACCCGGGCACCGGCAGGCCCGTCGTCCCCGGCCTGGCCTGCTCGTCGGCGGCCGAGACGAAGATGTGCAGCAGTTCCGTCGCGCCGATGCCGTTGATGAGGCGCAGCCCGGTCGCCCGCTCCCACCCCCGCCAGGTCGCGGCGGGCAGGTTCTCGCCCGCCGACACGCAGCGGCGCAGCGCGGAGATGTCGTGTCCGGGCAGCTTCGGCAGCATGATCCGGTAGGCGGTCGGCGCGGTGAAGAGAACGGACACGCGGTGCCGCGCGATGTCGCGCAGCAACTGCTCCGGGCCGCCCCAGTCGGCCAGGTACGACGACGCGCCGGCCCGCAGCGGGAAGATCATCAGCCCGCCGAGCCCGAAGGTGAAGCCGAGCGGCGGGCTGCCGGCGAACACGTCGTCCGGTGTGGGCCGCAGCACCTGCGCGGAGAAGGTGTCGGCGATGGCCAGCACGTCGCGGTGGAAGTGCATACAGCCCTTGGGCCGTCCGGTGGTGCCCGAGGTGAAGGCGATCAGCGCGACGTCGTCGGCCGCGGTCGGCACCGCCTCGTACGGACCCGGGTGCCGCCCGGCGAGCCGCAGCAGGTCGTCGGGGCCGTCCCCGCCGTACGGGATGATCCGCAGCCCCGGCACCCCGGCCGCCGCCAGGTCCCCGACCACCCGTACGTCGCACAGCGCGTGGTGCACCCGGGCCAGGCCGCAGAGGGTCGCCAGCTCGTGCGGGCGCTGTGCGGCCAGCACGGTCACGGCCACCGCGCCCGCCTTCATCACCGCCAGCCAGCAGGCGGCCAGCAGGGGAGTGGTGGGGCCGCGCAGCAGGACCCGGTGGCCGGGCAGCACGCCGAGGTCGTCGGTGAGGGCGTGCGCGATGCGGTCCACCCGGTCACGCAGCTCCCCGTACGTCCAGACCGCGCCGGACGCGTCCCGGAAGGCCGGGCGGCCGGTGCCCAGCCGCTCGATCGTGGCGTCGAGCAGTTCGGCACCGCAGTTGAGCCGGCCGGGGTAGCCGAGGTCCGTGAGGCGTGGCCACTGTCCGGCCGGCGGGAGGTGGTCGCGGGTGAAGGTGTCGATGTGCGCCGAAGGCGTCAGGTCCATGCCGGTGTGCCCCCTTGCGGACGACGGCGGGGACGCTCGGAACCTTGCTCGGACCTGCCCGGCGCCCCGGCTGTGACGTGCTGGGGAAACCGTCCGGGTACTGCCGTGCCGGCCCGCCGTCAGCGTAACGTGTCGGTGACGACAGTCAACAGAGCGCGATACGGTCCGGCGGCGCGGGCCGTACCGCACAGCCCACCGGCACCGCCGCACCCCGACCGCGCAGCACCCCGCACCGCACCGCCCCACCCCGCACTGCCCCGAGCGACCCGCCCGGCCACCCCGGGCCCGAGACGAGGGAGCCGCCCGTGACCGCATTCGCGCTGGAACCGCAGGACCGGAAGTGGTGCGCCGAACTGCGCGCCCTCGCCGCCGAGCGACTGCGCCCGCTGGCGGAACGCGGCGAACCCGGCCGCGTCAACCGGCCCCTGGTGGCCGCCCTCGGCGAACTCGGCCTGCTGCGCCGCATGTTCCCCGCCGAAGGCCCGGTGCGCGCCCTCGACCTGTGCCTGCTGCGCGAGACGCTGGCCCAGGAGTCGACCGAGGCCGAGACCGCGCTCGCGCTCCAGGGCCTGGGCACCTACCCGGTCGTCCAGTCCGGTACGGCCGCCCAGCGGGACCGCTGGCTGCCCGAGGTGGTCGCGGGCCGCGCGGTGGCCGCCTTCGCGCTGAGCGAGCCGGCCGCGGGCTCCGACGCCGCCGCGCTCACCCTGGCGGCCGAGCCGGACGGACCGCCGAGCGCCGGACGCTGGCGGCTCACCGGCGAGAAATGCTGGATCTCCAACGCGCCCGAGGCGGACTTCGCCACCGTTTTCGCCCGTACCGGCGGCGGCGCGGGCTCCCGCGGCATCACCGCATTCCTCGTACCCGCCGGCCGCCCCGGCCTGTCCGGCACCCCGCTGGACATGCTCAGCCCGCACCCGATCGGCACCCTGGCCTTCGACGGCGTCCCGGCCACCCGTGACGACGTGGTGGGCGAGGTGGACCGTGGCTTCGGCGTCGCGATGCGCACGCTGAACCTCTTCCGCCCGAGCGTCGGCGCCTTCGCGGTGGGCATGGCCCAGGCCGCCCTGGACGCCACCCTCGCGCACACCGCGGACCGCACCGCGTTCGGCGGCCCGCTCAAGGACCTCCAGGCCGTCTCCCACCAGCTCGCCGAGACGGCCACCCGGATCGAGGCCGCCCGCCTCCTGGTCTACGCGGCCGCGTCCGCGTACGACAGCGGCGCCCCCGACATCGCCAAGCGCTCCGCGATGGCCAAACTCCTGGCCACCGAGACCGCCCAGCACGCCGTGGACACCGCCGTCCAGCTCCACGGCGCCCGCGCCCTGCGCCGCGGCCACCTCCTGGAACACCTCTACCGCGAGGTGCGGGCGCCCCGCATCTACGAGGGGGCGACGGAGGTCCAGCGGTCGGTCATCGCGAAGGAGCTGTACCGGGACCGGTGAGCGGGCCGCGCGGCGGTCGGGTCATCGGCGGCAGTGGTCGAGGCGGGCGGGGGTGGGCCAGCGGACGTCGGTGGCCCAGCCGAGGCGTTCGAAGAGGCGGATGGCGGCGGCGGTCGGGTCGAGCTGGCCGCGGTCGACGCCGTGCCGGGCGCAGGTGGGGTCGGCGTGGTGGAGGTTGTGCCAGCTCTCGCCGAAGGAGAGCAGGGCCAGCGGCCACAGGTTGGTGGCGCGGTCGTGGCGGCGGGTACGGAACGGGCGGGTGCCGACCATGTGGCACAGCGAGTTCACGCTCCACGTCACGTGCTGGAGCAGGGCGATGCGTACCAGGCCGGCCCACAGCAGCGCGGTGAGGGCGCCGTGCAGAGTGCCTCCGACGCCCCAGCCGATGGCGAACGGCAGCGCGAGGCTGAGGGCGCACCAGGCCGGGAAGGCGCGGGAGACGGTGCGCAGCCCGCGGTCGGCGAGCAGGTCGGGTGCGTAGCGTTCGGCGGGGACGGTGGCGCTGGTTTCGCGGTGGAAGAGCCATCCCACGTGGGCGTGTGCCAGGCCGCGGAGCTGACCGCGCAGGCTGGTGCCGTAGCGGAACGGTGAGTGGGGGTCGCCGGGGCGGTCGGTGAAGGCGTGGTGGCGCCGGTGGGTGGCGACCCAGCCGATCACGTCGCCCTGGAAGCTCATCGAGCCGGCCACCGCCAGGACGAGACGCAGCGGCCGGGCGGCGGTGAAACCGCGGTGCGTCAGGCCCCGGTGGAATCCCGCGGTGACGCCCAGACCGGTGACGACGTAGAAGACGAAGGCGATGAGGAGGTCGGCCGGCCCGAGCAGGCGCCCCCACAGCACCCAGCCGGCCAGGACCACGGCCAGCAGCGGGAACGCCACGATGGTCCCCGTCAGAAGCATCTGGAGGCGTTGGGCACCGGTGCGGGGGCCGGGCCGCCCCTCCGGGAAGGGGGAGGACCCGTCATAAGCGTGTGGGCTCCCGTGCCGTTCGGGCGGTGCCTGGGGCGCGGTGGTCGTGGTCATACATGGCTCCTCGGCCTGGTCGGACGGGTCAGGTGCGGCCGGGGTCCTGGGCCTGTGGGGAAGGAAGGTGCGGGAACGGCGGGAGGCGGCACGCTGAGTACGGCCGCGGGAACCGTCAGGTGGGGAGACGGTGCGGGCCGTAGCCCGCTGGGGCGGCCGGCGCTTCGGTGTCCCCGCCCGCGCGGGAGGCGGCGGTCATGATGTGCTCGGCCCGGTCCGGTGGGGTATCGGGCGCTATGACGCGCAGGTCGCACCGGCCGGTGCCCAGGGTGAGCAGGCATACGCTGTGGTGGTGCCCCACCCCGACGGACCGGCTGATGTGGATCACCCGTCGGCCGAGCACCAGGCGGTGGGGGCCGGAGTTCCACATCGAGCTGTCGACGGTGACCCGGGTGATACGGCCCCAGCGGGGGGCCAATGCATCCAGCAGAGGCGGCAGTTCGGTGGCAAGGTGGCGGGTGCGTGGCCACCATGCCCCGTCGATCCGGTGCAAGCCGGTGCCCTGCGGGAGCAGGGCGAGCCGGGCGGGAAGGGACCGTTGAGGGGCGGTCGGGGGCACGCTGGTGGTGGTCATGGCGTCAGCCTCTCTCCGGACGGTTCGTCCGGGGTGGTGGGTGCGGACCTCCACGGGACGCCGTTCACGAGTTCGTCGTGGTGGGGCCGGCCGGCGATCGGCCACGGCCGGGGGGCTTCTGCGGCGTCGGGGGTGCGGGTGGTGTCGACCGTCAGGTGGAGCCTGGTGCCGCCGTCGGGCGCGTCGGGATAGCTGCGCTGCTCGGCGCCGGCGTAGCGCTCGCGCAGCGTCTGGGCGACCAGCCGGGCCGCTTCGGGAGACGCCGCCTCGATGCGGACATCGGCGTAACCGGGTGCCACCAAGGACTCCTGGGCGGCCTCGGCGGGCTGCGGAGCGGGAGTGGTGCGCTCGGGGCGGTCGGTCAGTGGGTGGTCTGTCATGAAATATCCTTCCGGGCCGCACGGAGGCGGCATCGGGGGCGCGGTGGTCCGTAGGGGGCGGCCGAAGAGGATTCCTCCGGTGCGGTGCGGTGCGGTGCGGTGCGGTGCGGTCGCGAAGCCGGGGCCGAGCAGCGGGCTGCTCAGGCGCCGCGGTCACCGTGGCGACCCGCCGAACGCGCGACAGCCCGTTCTACCTGGTCGGGGCCGGGGCCGTGCGGACGGCTCCGCCCTCGCTCTCCCACTCGGCTGTGCCGGGCGGCACGGTCCGAGTACCCGCTGTCCGGTGGCTACACGCAACGTTCAGCGGACCGACGGTCTCCAACAGGCCGCTCGCCGTGCGGGTGTTGTGCGGATCGGCGGCCGCGCGCATGAGGGCCGCCGCACGGTCGGGAGCGGTTTCGGGCGGCACGATCAGCAGGTCCCAGCGCCCCACGGTGTACGAGGCGAGGAACAGCTCGTGCGGGTCCTGTTCGGCCCCGAACGCGCCCACCCGGACCACATGTCCGTTGACGGGCACCCTGCGCGGGATCACCGGCCAGCAGGCCGGGTTCACTGTGACATGTGTGATGCGGCCCCACAGGGGGTCCAAGGCGGCGGTGAGGTCAGGGAGTTCGCGCGCCAGGTCGCGGGAGCAGGGCCACCAGGCGCCGTCCAGCGGGCCACTGCGGCGATCCGCCGGCGTCAGAAGGATCCTGGCTGCCCGGGGGCCGGTGGAAGCAGTCGTTGGTTCGTCGAGCACGGTCATGGCTCGGTCCCACCTGAGAGGCACCACGACGGGCGACGTCGTCTGCCTGGGGGTCGTCGTTCTCCGAGAGCGACTCCAGCTCTGAGCCAGCGTGCGAAATGCTCTCGGTGACACCCAGTCTACCGCGACCGGCGAGCGATCGGCCTGGGCGAAGGGCTCCGGCTTGCTCACACCGGTGCCGCTTGGCTGGTGAAGCAGCCTCAGTGCCGACTGTGCAGTTCCGTTTGGATCGCCTTTCGAGTCCCAGACCGGCACACAGCGGGGCCACCTGCCGGACAAGTACGGCAACCGTCGAGGCGCCTGCAACCGGCTGCGGTGGTGAGCCACCGACGGCACCTGGGAGGGAGTGCGCACCGCGCTGATGGCTCAGACCGACGCGGACGAGGACATCGACCGGGTTGTGCCGGTGGGCCCCATCGGCCCCGGCTGCCACCTGTACGAACGCCGCGACTGCGCCCAGCAGCGCCAGCCCTCCGACGGCCGGTCGGCTCAGCGTCGCCCCGGACCGGTGACGGATGCATGTGCCGTATCCGGTGGTCGGGGCCCGCCCCGGCGCGGCGGGCCCCGAGGGCGCTCACCGGTGCCTGAACTCCGCCGCCCGCTTCTCCACGAACGCCGTCATGCCCTCCTTCTGGTCCGCTGTCGCGAACACCGCGTGGAACAGGCGCCGTTCGAAGCGGACGCCCTCGGCGAGGGTGGTTTCGAAGGCGCGGTTGACGGCTTCCTTGGCCATCATGGCGACCGGCGCGGACATGGCCGCCACCGTCTCGGCCACGGCGGCGGCCTCGGTCAGGAGGTCGGCGGCCGGTACCACCCGGGAGACCAGGCCGGCGCGCTCGGCCTCCGTCGCGTCCATGGTGCGGCCGGTCAGGCAGAGTTCCATCGCCTTGGCCTTGCCGACGGCGCGGGTGAGGCGCTGGGAGCCGCCGATGCCGGGGATGACGCCCAGCTTGATCTCGGGCTGGCCGAAGACGGCGGTGTCCGCGGCGAGCAGGATGTCGCAGAGCATGGCCAGTTCGCAGCCGCCGCCCAGCGCGTGGCCGGCCACCGCCGCGACGGTGGGGGTGCGCAGGGCGCCGAGGCGGTCCCAGGCGGTGAACCAGTCGCTGAGGTACATGTCCATGTACGACTGCGGGCGCATCTCCTTGATGTCGGCTCCGGCGGCGAACGCCTTCGCCGAGCCGGTGATGACGATGCAGCCGATGTCCGGGTCGCGGTCCAGTTCCTCGGTGGCCGCCACGACCTCGGTCATCACCTGGAGGTTGAGGGCGTTGAGTGCCTTGGGGCGGTTGAGGGTGAGGGTGGCGGTACGGCCGGTGCGCTCGACGAGGATCGTCTCGTACGGGTGGGTACGGGCGTTCATGGGTGTGGTGGCGCCGGTCATATGGCGGTTGTTCCGTTCTGGTCGGTTTCCTGCGGGTCCGCGCCGCCGCCGGAGCGGTGCCGGATGGTGCGTACGATCCCGGAGAAGTCCTCCGCCGCGCCGTCCCCCTCGGCGAACGCCGCGTACAGTTCGGCGGCGCGCAGGCCGAGTTCAGCGTCCACGCCGCCCGAGCGGACCGCGTTGGCGGCCAGGCCCAGGTCCTTGGCCATCAGCGGTGCCGCGAAACCCGGACGGTAGTCGTGGTTGGCGGGGCTGCCCGGGACCGGGCCCGGCACCGGGCAGTTGACGCTCAGCGCCCAGCACTGGCCGCTGGCGGTGGACGCCACGTCGTACAGGGCCTGGTGGGACAGGCCCAGGCTCTCCCCGAGGACGAACGCCTCGCTGACGCCGATCATCGATATGCCGAGGATCATGTTGTTGCAGATCTTCGCGGCCTGCCCGGCGCCCGCCGCGCCGCAGTGCACCGCCTTCTTGCCCATCGCCGTGAGCAGCGGCTCGGCGCGCGCGAACTCCGCCGCGCCGCCGCCCGCCATGAACGTCAGCGTGCCGGCCTCGGCCCCGACCACACCGCCCGAGACCGGAGCGTCCAGCGCCTGGTGGCCCGCGCGTACGGCGGCCTCGTGGGCGGCACGGGCGTCGGCCACGTCGATGGTCGAGCAGTCGACGAACAGGGTGCCGGGGCGGGCTGCCGCGAGCAGCCCGCCGTCCTGGTAGAGGCCCAGGACGTGCCGTCCGGCGGGCAGCATGGTGAGCACCACGTCCGCGTCCGCCACCGCAGCCACAGCCGAAACGGCGGGTTCGACACCGGCCTCGGCGGCGGTCGCCAGCGCTTCCGGTACGAGGTCGAAACCGGTCACCCGGTGACCGGCCTTGACCAGGTTGGCGGCCATCGGGCCGCCCATGTTGCCGAGTCCGACGAATCCGAGGGTGAGGGGCGCGCCATCCCCCTGGCGTGTTTCCGTGGTCACCAGGGCACCTCCTGCGTACCGGCGCCGCCGGCGAGGCCCAGTTCGCGGGCGCCGAGCGGGGCGAAGAAGCGGGCCACGTCCTCGTCCGTGACCTCGGTGAGCCCGGCGGGGGACCAGCGCGGCGCGCGGTCCTTGTCGATCACCTGCGCGCGGATGCCCTCGACCAGGTCCGGCGCGGCCAGCGCCGCGCACGAGACGCGGTACTCCTGGTCCAGTACCCGTTCGAGCGGCCCCAGGTCGCGGGCCCGGCGCAGTGCGGCCAGGGTGACCTTCAGAGAGGTGGGGGACTTGGCGAGGATCGTCTCGGCGGCCTCCTTGGCCTCCGGGACGCCGCTGCTGAACAGCCGGTCCACGATCTCCTCGACGGTGCCGGCCGCGTAGCAGGGGTCGATCCACTGGCGGTGGGCCGCCAGTTCGCCCTCGGGCACCTCCTGTACGTACCGGGGCAGTACCTCGGGCACCGGGGCGGCGGCGAGGTCCGCCAGCAGCCCCGCCACCCGCTCCGACGGGACGAAGTGGTCGGCGAGCCCGCACAGCAGCGCGTCACCGGCCCGCACCGGTGCCCCGGTGAGCGCCAGGTGCGTGCCCAGTTCCCCGGGTGCGAGTGCCAACAGGTACGTGCCGCCGACGTCCGGTACGAAGCCGATGCCAGTCTCGGGCATGGCGACCTGGGAGCGCTCGGTGACGATCCGTACGCTGCCGTGCGCCGAGACGCCGACGCCGCCGCCCATCACGATGCCGTCCATGACGGCGACGTACGGCTTGGGGTAGCGCGCGATCCGGGCGTTGAGCCGGTACTCGTCGCGCCAGAACGCGGCGGAGGCCGAGCCGTCGCCGGTCCGCGCGTCCGCATGGATGGCGCGGATGTCGCCGCCGGCGCACAGGCCGCGCTCGCCCGCTCCAGTGATCACGACGGTCTCGACCGTCGGGTCGTGCTCCCACGCGTCCAGGGCCGCGTCGATCCGGCGCACCATGGCGTGGTCGAGGGCGTTGAGCGCCTTCGGCCGGTTGAGCGTGAGGTACGCCGCGCCGCCCTCGATCCGCAGCAGTACGGAGTCGTCGGTCATCGGGCGGCCCCCGTCCCGGCGCGGGCGCCGCCGGTCTTCGCCCCGGTCAGCCCGCGGGCCACGATCAAGCGCATGATCTCGTTCGTCCCTTCCAGGATCTGGTGCACCCGAAGATCGCGGACGATCTTCTCGATGCCGTACTCACTCAGGTAGCCATAGCCCCCGTGCAGTTGCAGCGCGCGGTCGGCGACGGAGTAACCCGTGTCGGTGGCGAACCGCTTGGCCATCGCGCACAACTGCGGCGCCTGCGGGTCCGCCCGGTCCAGCGCCTCGGCCGCCTGCCGTACCAGCGCGCGGGCGGCGGTCAGCTCGGTCGCCATGTCGGCGAGCCGGAACTGGAGTGCCTGCGCCTCCAGCAGCCGCCCTCCGAACGCCTCCCGGTCCGCGAGGTACGCCTGCGCGGCGTGCAGCGCGCTCTGCCCGCCGCCGAGGGAGCAGGCGGCGATGCCCAGGCGGCCGCCGTTCAGCCCGCTCATCGCGATACGGAAGCCGTCGCCCTCCGCACCGAGCCGCCGGCCGGCGGGGACGCGCACCTCGTCGAGGATCACCTGCCGGGTGGGCTGCGCGTTCCACCCCATCTTCTTCTCGTTGGCGCCGAACGACAGCCCCGGGTCGTCCCGCTCCACGAGGAACGCCGAGATGCCGCCGGGGCCGTCCTCGCCGGTACGGGCCATCACCACGTACACCTGCGAGGTCCCGGCGCCGGAGATGAACTGCTTCACTCCGGTCAGCACGTAGGAGTCGCCGTCGCGCACCGCACGCGTGCGCAGCGCCGCGGCGTCCGACCCGGCGCCCGGCTCGGTCAGGCAGTAGCTGCCCAGGTCGGCCATCGAGCACAGGCCGGGCAGCCGGCGGGCGCGCTGCGCGTCGTCGCCGTACCGGTCGATCATCCAGGCGACCATGTTGTGGATGGAGAGATAGCCCGCGATGGACGGGCAGGCGGTGGCCAGCACCTCGAAGACCAGCACGCCGTCCGCGCGGCTCAGCGCGGACCCGCCGTGCTCCTCCCGTACGTAGATCCCGCCGAGCCCGAGCCCGGCGGCCTTGCGCAGCACGTCCACGGGGAAGTGCTTGTCCTGGTCCCAGGCCACGGCGTGCGGCGCGATGTGCTCCTGCGCGAAGTCCAGCGTCGTCTCGACGATGGCGAGCTGGTCGGCGGTGAGTGAGGTCAGCGAGGCGGCCGTGGTGGCGGTGGTCATGACGCTCATCGCGCTCAGCCCATCGTCGGGAGGGTGAAGCTCGCGCCTTCCTTGACCCCGGGGGGCCAGCGCGAGGTGACGGTCTTGGTACGGGTGTAGAAGCGGATCGCGTCCGGGCCGTGCTGGTTCAGGTCGCCGAAGCCGGACCGCTTCCAGCCGCCGAAGGTGTGGTAAGCGACCGGCACCGGGATCGGCACGTTCACGCCGATCATGCCGGTGTCCACCCGGCGGCTGAAGTCCCGCGCGGTGTCGCCGTCGCGGGTGAAGATGGCCACGCCGTTGCCGTACGGGTGCTCCGTGGGCAGCCGCAGCGCCTCCTCGTAGTCCGCGGCCCGTACCACCGACAGGACCGGGCCGAAGATCTCCTCCTGGTAGATCCGCATGTCCGGGGTGACCCGGTCGAAGAGCGACGCGCCCGCGAAGAAGCCGTCCTCGTGGCCGGGCAGGGTGAAGCCGCGTCCGTCGACGACGAGTTCCGCGCCCTCGGTGACGCCGAGGTCCACATAGGCGCGGACCCGGTCCAGCGCGTCACGGCTCACCAGCGGCCCGAAGTCGGCGTGCGGGTCGTCGGAGCGGCCGACGCGCAGCGTGCCGACCCGCTCCTTGAGCCGCGCCACCAGCGCGTCGGCGGTCTCCTCGCCCACCGGCACGGCGACCGAGATCGCCATGCAGCGCTCACCCGCCGATCCGTACCCGGCGCCCACCAGCGCGTCCACCGCCTGGTCGAGGTCGGCGTCCGGCATCACGATGAGGTGGTTCTTGGCGCCGCCGAAGCACTGGGCGCGCTTGCCGTGCGCGGCGGCGGTCGCGTAGATGTGCGCGGCGATCGGCGTCGAGCCGACGAAGCCCAGCGCTTCGACGCGCGGGTCCGCCAGCAGCGTGTCCACCGCCTCCTTGCCGCCGTGGACGACATTGAATATGCCCGGCGGCAGTCCCGCCTCCAGGAACAGCTCGGCCAGCCGCAGCGGCACCGAAGGCGCCCGCTCGGACGGCTTGAGAAGGAACGCGTTGCCGCAGGCGATGGCCGGCGCGGCCTTCCACAGCGGGATCATCGCGGGGAAGTTGAACGGGGTGATCCCGGCCACCACGCCGATGGGGCGGCGCAGCGAGTGCACGTCGATGCCGGTACCGGCGTTGTCGGTGAACTCGCCCTTGAGCAGGTGCGGGACGCCGGCCGCGAACTCCACCACCTCCAGGCCGCGCTGGAGATCGCCGTGCGCGTCCGCGACCGTCTTGCCGTGCTCGCTCGACAGCAGCCGGGCCAGCGCGTCCCGCTCGCCCTCCACCAGGCGCAGGAAGTTCAGCAGGACGCGGGCGCGCCGCTGCGGGTTCCACTCGCCCCACTCGGGCTGGGCGGCCGCGGCGTCGGCGACGGCGGCCGCCGTCTCGGCCTGGCCGGCGAGCGGCACCCGGGCCTGCACGGTGCCGGTGTTGGGGTCGTACACCTCGCCGTGCGCGCCCGATGTTCCCGGTACGTGCTCGCCGCCGATGAAATGGGTCAGTTCTCGGACCATGGGGGCCTGCTCTCGTCAGGTGAGATCCGGGGATGGCACGGCCGGGCCCACGGGCGGCGCGGATGGCGCGCGGACCGTGGCGGGGCCGTGGGACGCGAAAGGCGTGGAACCGTCAGCGCGCGGGCGGTGCCGCGGGCCGGGCCGGATCACCTGGGTTGTGGGTACGCACCGATGCCATGCGTGTCTGCTCCATCCTCGTGGACAACACGGAACAACACCCGCGGCCGGTATCCTGGCTTCCGGATCGTCGTGCGCCGCCCGCCTTCCCGACGCACCCGCGTCAGTGGCGTGTTGCTCGGCGTCGCACTCCCCGGTCACAGTGGCGGGACCACGCCGGATTCGCACCGGCTTCCCTGCACCGCGGGCCTACGTCACGAACATATAGTTGGACGTCCTAGTAAGTCCAGGGGGATCGGTGATCTTCCGGGTGCCCCGGGGCGGGCCGCTGGGACCGCGTACGCCTCTCAGCCGTCCCGTACCCCTCAGCCCTCCCGCACCGGATACGGCACGAACGTGCTGCTGTTCTCGTCGATGGCCAGGGGACGGCCGAGCGGCGGCACGGCGCGCTGCGGGCACTCCAGGCGTTCGCAGACCCGGCAGCCCATGCCGATGGGGATGGCGGCACCGGCGTTGTCCAGGTCGAGGCCGTCGGAGTAGACCAGCCGGGAGGCGTGCCGGATCTCGCAGCCGAGGCCGATGGCGAAGGTCTTGCCCGGATCGCCCCAGCCGCCGCGGTGCCGGGTGACGGTGCGGGCCGTCCACAGGTAGCGGCGGCCGTCCGGCATGGCGGCGATCTGCACGTGGATACGGCTGGGCGCGGTGAACGCCTCGTAGACGTTCCACAGCGGGCAGGTACCACCCGCCCGGGAGAAGTGGAAGCCGGTGGCGGACTGCCGCTTGGACATGTTGCCGGCCCGGTCGACGCGGACGAAGGAGAACGGGACCCCGCGCCGGCGCGGCCGTTGCAGGGTGCTCAGCCGGTGGCACACCGTCTCGTACCCGAGGCCGAACCGGTCGGTCAGCCGCTCGATGTCGTACCGCAGCTCCTCGGCCGCGGCGTGGAACGGGCCGTACGGCAGCACCAGCGCCGCCGCGAAGTAGTTGGCGATCCCGATCCTGGCCAGCGACCAGGCCGTCGTGCCCTCCTCGAAGTCCTCGGAGGCGGGCCGCGACAGCTCCTCGCCGGCCTCCAGCAGCGCGAGCTGGGTCGCCATGCGGAAGGCGCGCTGCCCGGGCCGCAGTCCCGCCGACAGGCGCAGCACCCGGGCGGACGGATCGTAGTGGTGCAGCGGCCCGTCGGGCGTGTCGACGAGGCGTACGCCGTGCCGTCCGGTGAGCCGGGCGGTCAGGGCGCGTCCCGCCTCACCGGGGCGGATGCCCAGCTCGGCGGCGAGTTCCTCGGCGGCGGTGTCGGCCTCGTGCAGGTAGTTCTGCCGCCGGTAGAAGAACTCGCGGATCTCCTCGTGCGGGGAGAGCGGCGCGGCCGGGTCGGTGCCGCCGCCGTCCCGGCCCTCCGCCACCTCCGCCAGCCGCTCGGTCAGCGCCAGGTTGCGCCGCCCGAGGCCGAGCAGCACCGACGCCACCGCGGGCTGCCGGGAAGCGAGTTCGGACAGGTCGGTGGGGGAGATCCGGCCGGCGGCCAGCTCGTCGGCGAGCGCCTCGCGCAGGTCGGCCAGCATCCGGCTGGTGTCGCGCTCGGAGAAGAAGCCGGGGTCCACCCCGAAGGTCTCGGTCAGCCGCAGCAGTACGGGCACGGTCAGCGGCCGTGAGTCGTGCTCCATCTGGTTCAGGTAGCTGGGCGAGATGGCCAGGACGCGGGCCAGCGCCGCCTGGCTGAACCCGCGCTCCTCCCGCAGCCGGCGCAGCCGCGCCCCGGCGTAGATCTTGCTCACGGTGTCCCCTCCGTCGCTGCCGCCCGGCTCACCCTAGTCGCCGTACGGCGGTCACGGACCTTCGCAACCTTGGCAGAAAGGTGCCACAAGATGGGCAGAACTTGGCTGCGGGCCACCGTTGATGGCACCAAGTGCCACTGCCAGAGTCGGTGGTGCGGCCCCCCGGCAGCATTGCTCACCCCGCCACCGGGACCTCCGGCGGGCCGCACCTCAGCAATTCGTGGCGCTGCTACGGCACTCGGTGCACGCGGTGCCGAGGATTCGCACCCTTCACCGGCAGTCCACCACAGCAGCCCACCACCCACCACCACAGAGCAGTCCACGGCTCAGCACAGCGGTCCGAGCGAACACCCGGGAGATGGTCATGGCACAGACAGGTACCGAGACGGCCGAGGAACTGGCCCGGCGGTGGGCGACCGACCCGCGGTGGCAGGGCACCACCCGTACCCACAGCGCCGCCGACGTGCTGCGGCTCTCCGGCAGCGTCCGCGAGGAGCACACCCTGGCCCGGCGCGGCGCCGAGCGCCTGTGGCGGCAACTCCACGAGCAGGACTACCTCCACGCCCTCGGCGCGCTGACCGGCGGCCAGGCCGTGCAGCAGGTCAAGGCCGGTCTGCAGGCGGTCTACCTCTCGGGCTGGCAGGTCGCCGCCGACGCCAACCAGGCCGGTCACACCTACCCGGACCAGAGTCTCTACCCGGCCAACTCGGTGCCGCAGGTGGTGCGCCGCATCAACAACGCGCTGCTGCGCGCCGACCAGATCGCCACCGCCGAGGAGGCCGGAAACACGACGGACTGGCTGGTGCCGATCGTCGCCGACGCCGAGGCCGGGTTCGGCGGCCCGCTCAACGCCTTCGAGCTGACCAAGGCGATGATCGAGGCGGGCGCGGCCGGCATCCACTACGAGGACCAGCTCGCCTCGGAGAAGAAGTGCGGCCACCTCGGCGGCAAGGTCCTGGTGCCCACCTCCCAGCACCTGCGCACCCTGGGCGCGGCCCGCCTGGCCGCCGACATCGCCGATGTGCCGACGGTGCTCGTCGCCCGCACCGACGCCCTCGCCGCCAACCTGCTGACCAGCGACGTCGACGAGAACGACGCCCGCTTCTGCACCGGGGAACGCACCGCGGAGGGCTTCTACCGCGTCGAGAACGGCATGGCCCCCGCCATCGCCCGCGGCCTGGCGTACGCCCCGTACGCGGACCTGCTGTGGATGGAGACCGGCACGCCCGACCTGGCCCAGGCCCGCGAGTTCGCCGAAGCGATCCACGCCCACCACCCCGACCAGATGCTGGCGTACAACTGCTCGCCGTCCTTCAACTGGCGCGCCGCGCTGGACGACGACCAGATCGCCAAGTTCCAGCGGGAGCTGGGCGCGATGGGATACCGCTTCCAGTTCATCACCCTGGCCGGCTTCCACTCCCTCAACCACGGCATGTTCGACCTCGCGCGCGGCTACGCCGAACACGGCATGACGGCCTACGTCGACCTCCAGGAGCGTGAGTTCGCCGCCCAGCAGCACGGCTTCACCGCCGTCAAGCACCAGCGCGAGGTCGGCACCGGTTACTTCGACCTGGTCGCCGGCGCCGTCAACCCGGCCTCCGAGACGACCGCGCTGCGCGGCTCGACCGAGGAGGAGCAGTTCCACTAGAGACGGCCGCTGGAGACGGCCGCTGGGGACGGGCACCAGGGGCGGCCTCTGAGTACGGTCCTCGACAACGGCCCCTCCAGCCGGGCGGACCCCCCGTACGAGACCTGACGGGCACTGAGTACGTGCCCGCCCGGCCCTGAGTACCCGACCCGATACCGCGCCGTCCCGTCCCGGGCAGGCTGACGACCATGAACGCACCAGCCCCTTCGCCCGCCTCCGCCGACCTGTCGGCGCCCGATCCGTTCGCCCCTTCCACGACCGCCCTGCGGGTGTTCGCCGCCCTCGGCATCCCGCTGCTCGGCGTCGCGTACGTGCTGTTCGCGATCATCGTCCTCAACCAGGCGCACAGCGGCGACGGAGCGAGTGGACCGCTGGTGGGCGTGGCCCAAACGGTCATGTGGCTGTCCCTCGTCTCCGGTCTGGTCGCGCTCGCCGTCCCGATGAGCTACCGGGCACGGCGCGACACCGTGTGGGTCCAGTACGCCCTGCTGGCCGCCGGCCCGGTGCTGGCCGCCGTCGATTTCTCCTGACGGCCCCGCCGGCCGGCCCGCACGGTCGGCCCCTCCGGCCGGCTTCGTCGTCCGGCCGGAGGGGCCCGGGACCGGACCGCGTCACTCCGGTACGAGCACCACCTTGAGCGCCGAGTACGGCGTCCCGGGCGCCGCGGCGAGCGCCGCGAACGCCTCCTCGTGCCGCTCCAGCGGGAAGCGGTGGGTCACCAGCCGCTCCAGCGGCAGCCACCGGGCCAGCTCGATCGCCTTCGGGAACACCTGGCTGTTGTAGTCACCGGCCCCGATGATCTGCAGACCGCGCTGGAGGATCTCCAGCGGCCGCACGGTGGCCGAGGCCTTGCTGTTGTAGCCCATGATCACCACGCGTCCGCGGGCCGCCGCGTACCCCAGGCTCTGCTCCAGCAGGTTGCCCACGGTGTCGATGACCACGTCGCCGCGTCGCGCCAGTTCGGCCTCGTCCGGGGTGTGCACGGTCACCCGGCCCGCACCGTCCTGCGCGAACACCTTGCGGCACAGCTCCTGCCGGTACGGGTCCGGCTCGATCAGCAGGACCCGGGCACCGTAGTGCTGAGCCGCCATCGCACAGACCACGCCCACCGGCCCGCCGCCGACGATCACCGCGGTCTCGCCTGCCTCCAGGCGGCCCGCCTCGATGTTGTTCAGCGCACACGCCAGCGGCTCCACGACCACCGCGCGGTCGAAATCCATGCCCTCGGGCATGGTGTGGACGAACCGTTCGGGCAGCCGGATGAACTCGGCGAACGCGCCGTCCAGGTCCAGCCCGACCTCCGTACCGGCCTTGTTGGCACAGAAGTCCCAGTGCCCGCGCAGGCAGGACGGGCAGCCGCCGCAGTAGAGCGTCGGGTTGACGATGACCCGGTCGCCCGGCTTGAGCGCGGTCACCGCCGCCCCCACCGCGTCCACGGTGCCGACCGCCTCGTGCCCCATCACCACACCGGGCACGGCGGGGAACTTGCCCACGAGCACGCTGCGGTCGGTGCCGCAGATGCCGGTCTGCACGACCCGCACCACGACGTCGGTGGGCGCGGAAGCCTCCGGCTTCGGGTGGTCGACCAGCGACACCGTGCGCCGCTCGTTCAGGATCAGGGCCTTCACCGGGTTCCTCCTGCGGTGGTGGGGGCGGCGCCGGGGAGGTCCCACCGGATGGCGCCGAGCAGTTCCTTGTGGAGCTGGGGGGTGGCCGCCGCGATGCACGACTTCTGGTTCATCGGGTCCAGGTCGAGCAGTTGGGTGGTCCCCAGGTCGTCGCCGTAGGCGTCGGTGATGGTGACCCCGGCGCGCTTGGCGAGGTAGGTCGCGGCGGCGATGTCGTACGGGAACAGGTGCAGGATCGAGCCGCGCCCGGCCGCCAGGAAGTCCGGCTCGGTCGCCGGGTGGTCGCGCAGGACGCGGTTGCCGATGTCCACGTACGCGTCGAGCTGGCCGGTGATGATGCGCGAGATCGAGAAGGTGGCGCTGTTGAACACGAAGATGCCGCCGGTGTTGGCGGACCGGTCCACCAGATGCGCGTACGCCGCCGTCATCAGGTGCATGGGGTGGCCGTTGAACTCGATCGACCAGAACATCTTCGCCGGGTCGGTGGTACGGCTGAGCCGGGGCAGCGCGTGCGGGAAGCCGCCGTGCGTCAGTCCTTCGTCGTCGTCACCGTAGATCCATGCACCCGACTTGATCTCCAGCAGGTACGCCGCGGTGACGTCGTCCAGTGTCGGCGCGGACCGCGCCAGCGGCGCCGCGGCGATCGAGACCATGCCCATCTCCAGCCCGGCCGAGGTCGGCCGGGTGCCGTCGATGGGGTCCACGACCAGCACGTACCGCGGATCGGGTGCCAGCTCGACCAGCGAGCCGTCCTCGGTGTAGACCGCGAGCGGTACGTCCGCGTGCGCGCGCAGATACGTCAGGACGGCCCGCTCGGCCACCTCGTCCACGTCGAACTGCGCGTCGCCGCCGGGGGAGTCGCCGTGCACCTGCCGGGCCAGCCCCTGATCGGCGTAGGTCATCAGCTCGGCCCTGACGTGCTGCCCCAGTCCCGTCAGCAGCTTCTTCAGCCGGGTCATGCGGCCAGCTCCGCGCGGAAGAGGTTCTCCAGGCGGTCGCACAGCAGCTCCGCCTGGTCGAGGGTGAGGATCAGCGGCGGCCGGATCTTGAGCACGTTGCCGTAGCCGTACCGGGAGGTGCGCAGGATCAGTCCGTGCTGCCCGGCCGCGCTCGCCAGGTGGTTGGTCAGCTTGACGGCGGGCTTGCCGTCGGGGTGCGCGATCTCGAAACCGATCATGAGGCCGACGCCGCGGACGTCGGCGATGGCCGGGTGACGGGTCTGCATGTCCGCGAGCCGGCCGAGGATGTAGTTGCCGGTGGCCCGGACGTTGGCCAGGAACTCCGGCTGCCGGACGATGTCCAGGGTGACGTTGGCCGCCGAGGCCGCCAGCAGGTTGGCGCCGTAGGTGAAGGAGTGGTGGTTGGCCGGCAGGCCCGCCAGCCGCTCGTTGGTCAGGATCGCCGCGACCTGCGCGCCCGAACCGCCGAGCCCCTTCGCGGTGGTGATGGCGTCGGGCTCCACGTCGAAGTGCTGCGCCGCGAACATCTGCCCCGTACGGCCGATGCCGGTCTGGATCTCGTCGAAGATCAGCACGATGTCGTGCTCGTCGCAGAAGGCCCGCAGCTTCGGGAAATAGCCGTCCGGCGGGACGATGTTGCCGCCGTTGCCGGAGATCGGCTCCACGATGATGGCGGCGACCTGGCCGGTGCTGGCGTACTCCAGGAAGTCCTCGATGCGGTCGACGCACATCATCCCGCAACTGCCCTGCTGCTGCCCGTAGAAGCAGCGGAAGCAGTACGGGTCCGGCACCTGGAGCGTGCGCGGGAAGAGCGAGGGGAACGGCTCCTTGCGGAAGGCGTTGCCCGACATCGAGGTCATCATCATGGTCTGCCCGAGGTGGCTGCGGAACAGGGAGATGACCTCCGAGCGCCCCGTGGCGTGCTGCGCCATCTTGATGACGCCCTCGTTGGCGGTGGAACCGCCGGAGACCTTCGGGTGCACCTTGGTCAGGTTGTCGGGGGAGACCTCCACCAGCCGGCGCACCAGGCCGTTGATCGGGTCGCTCTGCACGGAGGAGGTCAGATGGGTGAAGACGTCCAACTGGTCCTTCATCGCCTGGATGACCGCCGGATGCGAGTACCCGAGGCTCAGGTTGAAGGTGGCGGAGGCGCAGTCGAGGTATTCGTTGCCGTCCTCGTCGTAAAGGTAGATCCCTTCACCGCGCACCATCTTCTGGGCGCTGACGGGGTAATAGAGCAGATCACGTACGTTTGTGGCGTCCATGAACATTTCTCCTCGAAGAAGACATGCTGTTGCCAGATATGGGTGACGGGATGCATGGGCACGCCTGCCCGGCCCCTGACCTGCGCCACTCGCGCGGGCCTGAACGCCGGCCGGTGGCGGGGTGGTGGCAGGGGTGGCGTGCTCTCCGGTGGCGGGCCCGGACTCCGCGGGGCGGTCGGTCCCCGGCCGGGCACTTCACCTTCTGACGCCAACGACACTAACAGTCAGGATGTTCGTTTCGCTTGATCATCTGTGAATCGGCTGGATTCCATCAGATCGGCGGTCGGCCGGCCTCGCGGGGGAAGCCGTGATGGGGTGCGTGAGCTGCACAGACGGGGTGGTGTGGGGGAGGGTCGGAGTTCGGCCGGGCGGTGGCGGAGTTCTGTCGCCGGGGCCGCAGGAGACTTCGACAAGGCTCTAAGGGGCGGCATACGGAGGGTTGGGGTGTTCGTTTCACGGCCTTACGCAAATTTCAAACACTATTGATGAGAACTTGGGCGGCGTGTTTGTTCGGGCCGGGTGGAGCGGTGGGAGTGGTTGGAGCGGGTGGGGAGGCCGGAGCGATCGGGGAAGTTGCGGAGGCTGGGGAGGCCGGACCGGGGGGCGTCGGGGCGTCGGCCGGGGCGGGCGCGTCGCACGGCGAGGCGCCGGGGCGGGAGTGTCAGGTCACCCGCCCCGGCGCCGGTATGGAAGGGCGGTCCGGGCTTCCGCCGGTCGCACCGGTCGCACCGGTCGCACTGGCCGTACCGGTGGCACTGGCCGCACCGGGGCGGCCGGTCGCACGGTCGATCGCTCGGCCGGCTGTCGTCGGCTCAGCGTGTCGTCAGCTCAGCGCCGGGCGCAGCTCCGCGAGCGACGTGAACAGGTGCCCGCGCATCCCCAGCGCCTCGGCCGCCCGGACGTTGTCCGCCCGGTCGTCGACGAACAGGATGCGCTCGGGCGGCAGGCCGAACGCCGTACTGCACCACGTGTACGCGCCGGGCTCCGGCTTGGCGTGTCCGATGCGGCAGGAGAAGGCCAGGACCGAGAAGTGCTTCAGCCACTCCTGGGTCTCCTCGTAGTGCGCCGCCAATTCCTCCGGAATGTTCGACAGCAGACCGAGGGTGGTGCCGCTGTCCGCAAGTCCCGCGACGCATTCCACCATCTCGTCGTCGGTCCGGCTCCAGCTCGCCACATCGGCGGCGATGAGTTCCGCGACGCGTTCCTCGTCGAAGTGCGTTCCGAGCGCCTCGGCGACCGTCCGCCAATACCGCGCACCGTCCTGGTCACCCCGGTCGTAAGGCTGCCGCAGTCCCCAGTAGCTCTCCCAGAAGGCGGCCCCGGACCGTCCGGCCGTCTCCTCCAGCCGGGCGTAGGCGGCGGGGGACTGCTGCCGGGCGATCACGCCGAACATGTCGAAGAGCACCGCGGTCATGACATCACCTCTCCGGGAGCCGGCCCCGTATGCACACAGTGTGCGTGTGAGTACACACTCAGCATGGTCGGATGTCAACCGCCGAGGCTCCGGCAGGCCCGGGAGCCCTACGGGCGGAAGGGAAGCAACTCGCAGCGGGCGTGTTGATGTGCTACATCAGCGGCATGAATGTCTCCGAACGCCACCGGTTCATCCTGGCCCTGCTGGCCGAGCGCAACCGGGCCTCCGTGGCCGAACTCGCCCGCTCCACCCAGACGTCGGAGATGACCATCCGCCGGGACCTGGAGCTCCTGGAGTCCCGGGGCGCGCTCCGCCGGGTGCACGGCGGCGCCGTGACCGCCCTGCTCAGCGGGGTGGAACCGCCGTACGCGGTGCGGTCCATGGTCGGCAGCGAGACCAAGGCGAAGCTGGCGGACGTGGTCGTGCGGATGCTCAACGACGGGGAGACCGTCGCCCTGGACACCGGCACCACGGCGGTGGCCGTCGCCCACGCGATGGCGGGCCGCCGGCTCACCGTCACCCCGCTGTCCCTGCACGCGACCATGCCGCTCGCCGAACACGAGGGCATCCGCCTGCTGCTCCCCGGCGGGCAGGTCCGGCCGGGAGAGCTGTCCTTCTACGGCGAGACGGCCCTGCGCACCTTCGAGGACCTGCGGTACGACACCTTCATCCTGGGCTGCTGCGGGGTGGACGCGGCCAGCGGCGCCACCGCCTACAGCCTGGACGACGTGCACGTGAAGCGGGTCGCGGCGCGGGCGGCGCGGCGCATCATCCTGGTGGCCACCGCCGAGAAGCTGGGGCGGGTGGCGCTCGGCAGGATCTGTTCGGTCGAACAGCTCGACGTGGTGGTGACCGACGCGCCCCAGGGCACGACGGTGGTCGAGGAGATGCGCGCGGCGGGCGTGAACATCGTGCACGTGTGACGCCCCCGCCGCGGCTCGACCGTCAACTCCGACGCACGGGTGCTCAGTTGGACGACGACCGGCCGCCACCGCAGAGCCGTCCGGCGTCGCCGCCCCACCCCGGCCGAGAACGTGCCGGAAGTCACCGAAACCCCTTACGCACATACTCGGTGTGCGTTATGGTCAGCCGTGATGAGTGAATCGACTGCCCCCACCACCGGGTCGCCGCCGTCGCGGCGCTTGCGTACGGCGCGCGCCTGCACCTTCCTGGCTTTCGCGCTCAACGGTTTCGTCATGGGGATGTGGATCGTGCACATCCCCGCGATCGAGCACCGGGTCGGCATCACCCATGCCGTCCTGGGCTGGCTGCTGCTCTTCCTGGGCGGCGGCGCCTTCGCGGGGATGCAGATCTGCGGGGCGCTGGCCGACCGGTTCGGCAGCCGCACCGTCGTGCTGGCCGGCGGCACCCTGTGCAGCGCCACGGTCCTGCTGCCCGGCCTGGCGGACTCGCCGTGGACCCTGGCGGCGGCCCTGCTGGCGCTCGGCTTCGGCAACGGCTGCCTGGACGTCAGTATGAACACACAGGCTGTTCAGGTGGAGCGCGGTTACGGCCGTCCCGTCATGTCGGCCTTTCACGCGGTGTTCTCGGTCGGCGGTGTCATCGCCGCCCTGATCGGCGCCCGCACCATCAGTTGGGACTGGCAGCCCTCCCTCACCCTCGCCGTCGTGGCGGTGGCCGGCGTACTGATCACACTCGCGCTGGTGCCGGGCATGCTGCCCCCGGAGAAGCCCGCACCGGCTCCGACCGGCCCGAAGACGGCGGAACCCGGCACCTCGCAGGCCCCGGTCCCGGCCGCCAGGCGCCGTACCCCGTCCCAGGTCTGGGCGCTGGGCGTGCTCGCCTTCATGCTCATGCTGTGCGAAGGCGTGGCGAACGACTGGAGTGTGCTGCACCTCAAGGACGTGCTCGACGCTCCCGCCGCGACCGCGGCCCTGGCGTACGGCGGATTCTCCACCGCCATGACCGTGGGCCGGTTCGTCACCGACCGGGTGGTCGCCCGCTTCGGCCGGGTCTTCGTCGTACGGTACGGAGCCGGCCTCGCGGCCCTCGGCCTGGCCCTCGCCTCGCTCTCCCCCTGGGTGCCCCTGGCCCTTCTCGGCTGGACCCTTTTCGGTATCGGCCTGTCCGGGTGCATTCCGCAGTTCTTCACCGCGGCGGGCAATGTCGACCCGGCGTCGTCCGGCGCGAATGTGTCCCGCGTGGCGGGCATGGGATACGTCGGAATGCTGGCGGGCCCCGCCATCATCGGACCGCTCACCCACCTGGTGCCCCTGAACCTGGCCTTTTTCCTGCCCGTCGCCTTCTGCGTGGCAGCGGTGTTCTCCGCCGGAATCCTCCGCCCGGCCCGCACGACGACGACCGCTCCCGAACCGGAGCCGGCCGAGGCATGACCCGCGCCCGTACGGTGGCCGGCGGCACCGGCAGCCTCGCCGACTACCTGGACAAGCGGCACATCCACCCCCGCGCACAGGCCGCCACCCGGGACGAACTCCTCGAAGCCCTGGCCGGCGGCCTGCACGCCGCGGGCGCCCTCGGCGACGTCCGCGCCTTCGTCCGCGCGGTACGCCTGCGCATGGCACAGGGCGCCAACGGCTTCCACGGCATCGCCCTGCTGGCCGCCCGGAGCCGGGCGGTCAACGGCCCGGCGGCCGCCTTCGCGCGGGTACCGGCCGAACTCGGCTGGCACGGCGCCGACGACCGCCCGGTCCGCGACGTCTTCCTTCTCGCGGCCCCCCGCAAGCTCCGCGACGCCGGCTGCGTACGGGCCTACTCCGTCCTCGCCCGCCACACCGCCCACCCGGGCTTCCGCCGCATGCTGGCGGCGGCGCGCACCACCGACGACCTGTACGAACTCTTCCGCCTCGTCCGCTGAACGGCTGCCCGCGCCCGTCCGCCCCGCGGAGCTACCGCGTCAGGCCGTACGCCAGAAAGCTCATGACGACGACAGAGGCGACGGCGGCCACCAGGTAGCGCGCGGGGAACGGGTACTTCTCCCGCTTCACGCCCCGGCTGATCTCCTCGGCGTAGCGGTACATGAGTTTCCGCGACGGGAACAGACCGATCGTGATGCCGACCCAGGCGAACGAGTACAGCACCAGCATGTGCTGCGGGGACCAGTGCTGATACTGGAACTGCCCGACCAGCACCATGCCGAGACAGCAGGCGAGGGAGACGAGAGGGAACACAACTCTCCCCTTGCGCCCGGGTATCCACGCGGCCATCGCGAAAGAGAAGACAAAGGTCGCCACGGCCGCCATGAGTAACAGCCAGGCGAGGGGGAGGGATGCGAGCACGAGGTGGTCCTTTCCGCGCTTGGAAGCGCGTGGTGGCGCGTGGGCGGGCAACGCGAGGTGATCGGCGTGGCCGACGGCAGTATGCCCCCCGCCCCCATGCGGCACGGCTGCGGCCAGCCCTCCGCCAGCGGGCCCCACTTCGGCCGTTCCCTCCCGTACGCCGAAGCGCCGGTACTACGATGCCATCGGGGAGTCTCGTGGGGGGGATCTCGCAGAAGCGGCACCTCGTGGGAGCGGGGCCTGACAGGGGCCCGCGTCCTCGGCATGCGCCGTTCCGGGACCGGGACGTCACCGCGCCGTGAACGTTCCTTCCGACCACCTCCTCCCGGCGGCTTCCTCCCGACAACCCCCTTGTCTTCCTCGCCTTCGCCACCCGCCGGGAGCGCACCGTGCCGTACACGGCCGAGATCAGCCGCAGCAATCCGACGAGCATCATCTTCCTCGTCGACCAGTCGACCTCGATGAGCGATCCCATCGGCGGGGAAATCCCGCAGCAGAAGGCCGATGTCGTCGCCGACGCCATCAACCGGCTCCTCACCGAACTGTCGGTCAAGTGCGCCAAGGAAGAAGGTGTGCGGGACTACTTCCACGTCGCCGTCATCGGCTACGGCGCCACCGTCGGCTCGGCGTTCGCCGGCTCGCTCGCGGGCCGGGACATCGTTCCCCTCAGCGAGGTGGCGGACCACCCGGCCCGGATCGACGAACGCAGCAAGCGGGTGCCCGACGGCGCGGGCGGCCTGGTCGAGACGACGGTCAGCTTCCCGCTGTGGATGGACCCCGTCGCCAGCGGCGGTACGCCGATGAACCGGGCCCTGCGGTACGCCGCGAACCTCGTGGCCGACTGGACCGAGCGCCACCCGGCCGGATTCCCGCCGATCGTCATCAACCTCACGGACGGCGAGTCGACCGACGGTGAGCCCAGCGCGGCCGCCGAGGCCGTCACCTCGCACGCCACGGCCGACGGCGCCGCTCTGCTGTTCAACCTGCACGTCTCCGCCGCGGGCGGAACACCCACCGCCTTCCCCGACACGGCCGACGGGCTCCCCGACAGCTACGCCCGCACCCTCTTCGCCATGTCGAGCCCGCTGCCCGGCCACATGCGCGCGTACGCCGCTTCGCAGGGCCAGCGGGTCAGCGAGACCACCCGCGGCTTCGTCTACAACGCGGACATCACCTCGGTCGTCCAGTTCCTCGACATCGGCACCCGCGCCACCGAGCTGCGGTGACCACGTCGCTCTCCTGCGTGTACGTCACGCACCTCGTGACTCCCAAGTACGGGAGCACGGAAGCGGAATGCGAGGACGCGGTCGCGGTGCTCCCGGGCTGTGCGCACGACGACATGCTGCGCGGACCGCTCACCGCCGGCGTCTGCGACGGGGCGACGGAGAGCGCCCTGGCCAAGGACTGGGCCCGGCTGCTGTCCCGCGCGGCGGCCGAGCAGGCCATGGAGTGCCCCGAACTGCTGGCGGGTGGCGCCGCGTTCGAGAGGTTCGCGTCGTCGGCCGTGGCACGGTGGGAGCCCTGGCTCGCGGCCTACACGCGGGCGCGCGTCGCGGACGGACGCCCGCTGAAATGGTACGAGCACACCAAGCTCGCCGCCGGCGCGTACGCGACCCTGCTCACCGTACGGATCGACCCCGAGCCCGGCCCTGGCCCGGCCCTCACCCCCGGCCCCGACGCGTGCGAGCCGGCGGCCTGGCGCTGGCGGGCCGCCGCCCTGGGCGACAGCTGCCTGTTCCAGCTACGGGACGATCGGCTGCTCCAGGCGTTCCCCGTAGCGACGCCCGAGGAATTCGGTACCGCGCCCGATCTGTTCGGCAGCCGCAACCACGACGCCGGACTGCTGGCCCGCCGCGCCCGGTTCGCCCGAGGGCGGTGCGAGCCCGGCGACCGGCTGTTCCTGATGACCGACGCACTGGCCGCGTGGTTCCTGACGGCCGCCGACCAGGACAGCGCCGTACGCGAACTGCTGGACTTCTCCGGCCCCGACGACCTGGACGCCTTCCGCACCTGGCTGGACGGCCTCAGAGAACGCCGGCAGTTGCGCAACGACGACGTGGCCGTCGTACGGATCGATTTCGAAGGGAGGTGACAGTGGGCTCGCCCACCGGCCCGCAGCGGCAGTTCCCCAGCGGTGCCGCCTACGCGGAGGCCTTGCAGCACACACGGCTGTGCTTCCAGCACCCCGAACTGAAGGGCGCCCGCGCCGAACTGACCGGACTCGGCCTGCCGCGTGCCGTGTCCGGCGCTTTCGCGAGCGTCTTCTCGTTGACGTCCGCCGCCTCGGGGCAGCGGTACGCCGTCAAGTGCTTCACCCGCCACGTCCCGGACCAGGAGCAGCGGTACGAGGCGATCAGCTCCCGGCTCGCGCTGCTGGACCCGGCCGGGCTCTCCCAGCCGTGGAAACTCGGCTTCGAGTACCTTACCGACGCCGTTCGCGTCGGAAACGACCTCTACCCCGTCCTCAAGATGGACTGGATCGACGCCGTGACGCTGTCCGCCTGGCTCGACGCCCACCACGCCGACCGGTCGGCCGTCAGCGGGCTGGCGGACCGGTTCGAGGCGCTGACCCGGGACCTGTCGGCCCACGGCATCGCCCACGGCGATCTCCAGCACGGCAACCTGCTGGTCGCGAGCGACGGCACCTTCCGTCTCGTCGACTACGACGGCATGTACGTCCCCGCCCTGGCCGGCCTGGGCGGCACCGAACGGGGCCACCGCAACTACCAGTCGCCGCTGCGCGGGAGCGACGACTTCGGCGCGGAGCTGGACCGGTTCTCCGCCTGGGTCATCTTCCTGTCGCTCAAGGCGATCGCCGCCGATCCCGCCCTGTGGAACCGGCTGCACGAGCCGAGCGGTGAGTTCCTGCTCCTCACCGAGGAAGACTTCACGAGCCCGGCCGGCTCCACCGGCCTGCGGACACTGCTCGCCCACACGGACCGGACGGTGAGCGACCTCGCGGAGCAGGTGAGATCGCTGGCCTTCCAGCCGCTGGAGTTGCTTCCCCCACTGGCCCGGGCCGTACCGGGACCGCGGACCTCCGCCACGGCGAGCCCCACGCCGCCGGCCGCGGGCCCGACCGCTCCGGGCGCCGGCGGACTGCCCGGCTGGATGTCCGGGCACCTCGCGGAACAGCCCGCGACCACACCGGCCACTCCCGTCACGGCCTCGCCGGACGGTTTCCACACCCGCACGGCGCTAGACGTCGTCGCAGTCGTGCTGTGGTGCCTCGCCCTCATGGCGACGCTCCTCCTGCCTCTCGTCCTGCCTCTCGCCGGATCTCCGGCGGCCTCCCCCGTTCTCGTCGCCCCGCTGGCCCTCGCCGCCACAGCCACCGCGTTCGCCCGGAGCCGCCGTACCGAACGGGTCCGGTCACGGGCCGACCTGGCCGCCCTGACGAAGCAACTGGCCCAGGTCGGGGACCCGGTGAAAGCCGCCGCGAAGCTGCGCAAGGAACGGACGAAGTTCGAAGCAGCGGAAACACACCGCCAGGCTGCCTACCCACGGGCCCAGGACGAGCTCACCGCCCAGTACCACGCCGCGCTCAAGGACACCGAGCAGCGCAGGACACGCAAGCTCCGTGACATCGCCAAGAAGATCGACGGCCTCTCGGAGGAACGCCGCAGGGCCCTGGCCGAGGCCCTGGCCGACAAGCAGTCCGCGTACGTCCAGGCCCAGCTCGCCCGGCGGCTCGTCGCACAGTCACCGCCGCACGGTGTCGGCCCGAAGCTCGTCGCCCGTCTCGCCGATGAGCACGGCATCCGGACGGCAGCCGACTTCACCGGCTACCGCACCGTACAGAACAGCTCCTACAACAGCACGGGAGCCGTACTCGTCCTGCCTGGCGGCCACCGCGCCGACGTCCGCGGCATCGGCGAGGCCAAGGCCGCCGCCTTGGTCGCCTGGCGCCGAGAAGTGATCGCTTCCGCCGTGGCCCGGCAGCCGACCACCCTCAGCTCGGCAGAGCAGCAGCCGGTCGAGCAGAACATCGCCCACCGCCGGGACCGGCTCACGACCCGGCGCACCGCCGTCGAGTCCGAAGCCGACACTGCCCGCACGCAGGCGAAGAAGCGCCTGGAGGAGGGACGCGAACAACTCGCCAGGGAGAACACCACCGCCGGGGACAGGGCCCGCCGACAACGCCAGGAGTTCAGCCGTCGTACCGCTGAAATCCAGCAGAGCAGCGCCCTTCACGGGGCCCTCACCGTCGCCCTGGAGGCGGCCCGAAGCCGGCAGAGCGGGCTGACCTACGCGCGCTACGTACGGTTTCTGTTCAGCGGCCGGTGAGGTGCAGGGCCGCCTCCTGACGCCCGCCCCTCAGGTGTACCGGGCGGCTCCGTGGCCTGCCCAGACGGGTAGCTGTGAGGCGCTGACCCGTGCAGACGGCGAATGCCCGGCTGCCCGGTTGCGGCCATTGAGTGGCGCGTTCGACCGTTCTGATCCGTCCAGGACTTGCCCCCCGGATCTGGCTGGTCCCGCCTCCTCACCGAGGTGCTCCCGCTACCCCGGTGACCCGGCGCTGGCGGCTGCCCCGTACGAGGAGCCGATACCGGTGGGACTCACAGGCGGTCACGTGCGGTGGGAGTGGTGCCTCGGGCGAGCAGGATGCGCAGGTCGCGCCGCATCCGTCGGGCATCGGCTCGCTGCTGCTGTGAGCGCTCGCGCATCCGCCGGGCGACTCGGACCACTTCCGCGAGGTCCGGCCGCACCGGGCCGTCGGTGCCGGACGGCGGAATCAGTTCGCCCTGGACGCCAGGACCACGTACCGCGCCCGTACCGGCGGCCGGGAACTGAGGCGGCGGAATCATGACTCTCCCCACGTTGACGCCGCCATCCTCCCCCGCTGAGCACCTGCTATGCCTGCCTTCACCCGCGCGGCCCAAAAACCTCCGGGCCGGCACAGACCGCGAGGGTTCCCGCGCCCGTTCAGTCGATCAGGGCGCGAGCCGTGCGTTCGGCCGTCTCGCGCAGATACGCGGTGACGTCGGGGCCGGCGTCGAGGGTGTAGTCGGTGTCGAGCGCAGCGAGGGTCTGGGCGACGCCGGTCAGGTGGTCGCTGGAACAGTCGACGGTGCAGCTTTTCTCGTCGAGGGGCCGGATGCGGCCGGCCAGCGCCCAGGTGCGGCGGCGGACGGTCTCGGCGGAGGCGTGGACGGTGGCTGTCGCACGGTAGCGGACGGGGGCGGTGGCGATCTTGTCGGCGACGTAGGCGGCGGGGTCGTCACCCGGTACCGGGCGCGGGTCGAAGTGGTGCCGGGTGGGAGAGAGGCGGGCGACGCGGTCGAGGCGGTAGATGCGCCAGTCATCCTTGCCGGTGTCTCGGGCGAGGAGGTACCACAGGCCGCCGGAGGCGATGAGGTGGTGGGGTTCGACGCGACGGGGGGCCTGTGCGCCGCCGCGGGTGGTGTAGTCGAAGGTGACGGTCTCGTGGTCGCGGCAGGCGGCGGCCAGCAGGGCCAGGACCGCGGGGTCGGTGCGCGGGACGTGCTGCCTCCAGTCGATGGTGGCGGTGGCCTGGTGCAGGGCGGCGACCTGGGTGCGCAGCCGGTGGGGCAGGACCTGTTCGAGTTTGGCCAGGGCGCGCAGGGCGGTTTCCTCCATGCCGGTGAGGTGGCCGGCGGCGGTGCGCAGGGCGACGGCGGTGGCGGTGGCTTCGTCGTCGTCGAGCAGGAGGGGCGGCATGGCGGTGCCGGAGGCCAGGCGGTAGCCGCCGGCGTGGCCGGTGGTGCCTTCGACGGGGTAGCCGAGCTCGCGCAGGCGGTCGATGTCGCGGCGGATGGTGCGGGTGGTGACGCCGAGGCGCTCGGCGAGTTCGGTGCCGGACCATTCGCGGCGCGTCTGCAGCAGGGACAGCAGGCGCAGCATCCGTGCGGGAAGGTCGCTCGTCATGTTTTCCAGAATGGCGCCCTTTACGGACGTGAGGTGTCCTAAAAGCCTCCTAGCGTGAGGGCATACCCGAGAACAAACCCCTCCGAACACCCTCGAAAGCGGTCGAACCGCGCAGACGGGCGGCGCCGGCCGTGGTGGACCAGGCTCGACACCACAGCCGTTCCCGCTCCCTCGCCACCCCGTACCGCACCCGCGAAAGGCCTTCTCATCATGGGTTTCCTGTCTCCCGGCCAGGTGGTCTGGTTCGAGATCGGCACCACTGATCCCGATGCCGTCACCGGCTTCTACGGCCCG
The DNA here is from genome assembly GCF_055567735.1 of Streptomyces sp. NPDC026394. Taxonomy (NCBI): domain Bacteria; kingdom Bacillati; phylum Actinomycetota; class Actinomycetes; order Kitasatosporales; family Streptomycetaceae; genus Streptomyces; species Streptomyces sp. NPDC026394. The sequence continues at coordinate 225,663 of NZ_JBVHPX010000010.1, read as the reverse complement.
CTGCTGGGCTGGAGCTTCGAAGCCGACCCGGACTCCTCGGTCGACGGCCGCACCTACACCCGCGTTTTCGCCCCGGGCGCACCCTGGCCGATGGGCGCCGTCCAGCAGGGCGACACCGGTGGCGAGGCGATCAATCTCTCGGTCCTGTCCGCCGACGTCCCCGCGGACGTGGACCAGCTCACCCGGCTGGGCGCCACGGTCGTGGTGCCGGCCACTCAGGTGGCGGACGTGACGGTCTTCGCCCGTCTGAAGGATCCGCGCGGCAACGTCTTGTCCCTGTTCTCCCGCGGCGAGTCGGCCCGGCTCGCCGAGCGGGCGCAGGCGACCGAGGAGCACATGCAGCAGGCCGCGACCGCGCCGCAGCCCGGCGCGATGGCCTGGTTCGAGATCGGCACCACCGACCTTCAGGCCACCACCGACTTCTACGCCGCCGCGTTCGGCTGGCGCATCGAGAAGGACGAGACGGCCGGCGGCAAGCCGTACTTCAGCATCTTCGGCCCCGGAGCCGAGTGGCCGTCCGGCGGCCTGTGGGACCACAGCGGCGGCAGCGCCGAGGGGGCCGGGGCCGACTACATGATGCCCTGCTTCCTGGTCCCCGACGTCGCCGTCACCACCGCCGTGGCGGAGCAGGCGGGCGCCCGCGTCGAGTACGGGCCCGACACCAACCCCGACGGACCGGCCTTCTCCCGCCTCCTCGACCCGCGCGGCAACCGATTCGGGCTGTTCTCCTCGCCCGCCCGGACCGCCGACGCCTGACCCCTGCGGGGAAGCGGACCGCAGCCGGCGCCCCCCCCGCCGCCCGGTCCGCCGACGTCGACTGCACGCTCCGCGGCCCGACACCCGGCGGCCGCGGGAACACGGAAAGGATGTATCCCCCATGAGCACCACCCACTCCACCGGTACTCTCAGCGGCTCGGTGATCTCGTACGCGATCTGGGCCGACGACGGCCGCCGGCTCGCCGAGTTCTACGCCGCCGCGCTGGGCAGCGAGGTCGGACAGCCCTACCCCGACGAGCACGGCAACGAGGTCGCGTTCCCCGTCACCGTCGGCAACGCGATGTACGTCTTCTGGACCTCCAGCTCCTTCACCGCGCCCACCTGGCCCGAGCAGGAGCTGCCCTTCCACATGGACCTGGCCTTTCCCGATGTGGCCGCCGCCGAGAAGCGGCTGCTGGAACTCGGGGCCACCAGGCCCGACTTCCAGCCCGGCGACCACTGGACGGTCCTGCTGGACCCCTCCGGCCAGCCCGTGTGCATCAGCCAGGCCCAGCCCTCCTGACCGCACCAGCACACCTTTTCCAGGCCCACGGCCGCGGCACCGGCCGCGGCCGTGGCCGCACCGCCTCGCTCTCATCCGGAAGGAAGACACATGAAGATCGCACTGCTGGGGACCAACTTCGGCCAGGCGCACGCCGCGGTCTACGCGGCCCGCGACGACGTGGACGTGGTGATGTTCGGCCGCGACGCGGCCAAGACCGCCGAGGTGGCCGGCCGGTTCGGCTTCACCGCCTCCACCGACCCGGAGGCCGCCTTCACCGACGCCTCCTTCGACCTGGTCGACCTGTGCCTGCCCATCGCGCTGCACACCCCGATGGCGCTCCGTGCCCTGGAAGCGGGCAAGCACGTCCTGAGTGAACTGCCCATGGCCGCCACCCTGGAGGAGGGCCGACGGCTGGTGGCCGCCGCCGAGGCCGGCGACCGACACGTGTTCGTGGACATGTTCGAGCGGTTCCTCCCCGCCAACCAGGCCCTCGCCGACGCCGTACGCGAGAACACCTACGGCCGGCTGCGGGAACTGACCTGCTGGTCGGCGATGGCGCCGCTGTGGCCCGGCGCGTCCCTGGGGGCGAAGGTGTTGCCGATGGAGGCCATGCACAGCGACCTTGACCTGATCACCCGCGCCCTCGGCATACCTCGGCAGGTCCACGTCACCGCGGTCGAACGGGACGCGGACGCCGGCGCGGTCGAGGCGGTCATGACCTTCGACGGGGCGATCGCCCGCAGCTCGGTCTCCTCCCTGCGGCCGATGCCGTGGGGCGGGCGCGGCGGCTACACCGCCGCCTTCACCGACGGCGTCCTGGAATCGGTGGGCACCATGGGCTACGACGGCAGACCCACCGCCACCCTGACCGCCTACACCAACGACGGCGCCCACGAGGTGGAACTGCCCCCGGCCGACCAGTACACCGCGATGATCGACCACGTCCTGGCCGTCCTGCGCGGCGAGGCGGACAACCGCATCACCCCGGCCAGCGCCCTGGACGCGCTGAAGCTGACCCTGCGCGTCGACCAGCAGGTCACCACGGGCCACTGACGCACGCGTCGTGTCCACCCCATCGGTGGCCGCCCAGCAACCCCGGCCCCGCCCAGCTCGACGTCCTCGTCCGCGCCACCGGTGAGATCAACCTCCAGATGTGGGCGCCGCATTCGTACCGACCGCTGAGTCCACCCCGTGCCGGTTCACAGGGCGATCACGATTTTGCCGTGAACATGCCTCTCGGCCTGCGTCGTCACGGCTTCGCGAATCTGCTCGACCGGGAAGGTCGCCGCGATCGGCACCGTGATCTCGCCGGAGCGGATCGCGTCGACGATCCGTTCCAGGGCACCCGGACCCGCATCGAGGGCGCCGGCCTTGCGTACACCGGGCGGCGGGGCGGGGCCGTCGGCCACGACGGAGATCCGCTCGGGTGCCACGCCGAGCTTCAGCGCGGTCTCGGCCGTCTCCCTTCCGAACAGGTCGGTCGCGGCGGTGATCCCCTCGGGCGCCAGGGCCCGCACCCGGTCCGCCAGGCCGGGGCCGTACGCCACGGGCTCGGCGCCGAGCCCGCGCAGGAACTCGAACGTGCCCTCGGAGGCGGTGCCGAGCACCCGGGCGCCCGCGAGCCTCGCCAACTGCACGGCGAAGATGCCCACGCCACCCGCCGCCCCACCGATCAGGACGGTGTCCCCGGTGCGGAGCCCGATCGCGGCGAGCGCGGCGGAGGCCGTCAGGCCGGACACCGGAAGCGTGCCCGCCACCTCGTCGCCGATGCCCTCCGGGGTGGGCCACAGCGTTGCCGTAGGTGTCTTGACCAGTACGAAATCGGCGACGGACCGGCCGATCGCAGCTCCGAACACCCGGTCGCCGGCCGCGAATCCCGTGGCGTCGGCGCCCACCTCGTCCACCACTCCGGCGAAGTCGCTGCCGAACCCGGCCGGCAAGGTGATGCCGAACCGCGCCGCCATGTCGGGCTGTGTGGTGATTTGCCAGTCCATCGGATTCAGCCCGGCGGCCGTGACCCGGACGCGCACCTCGTCCGGTGCGGCGTGCGGCTCGGGTATCTCCTGCAGTTCGAGTACTTCGGGACCGCCGAAGCGCCGGTAACGGACAGCTTTACTCATCGGTGACCTCTCTCGGCCAGTGATGGGACTTGGTCTCATCGACCCTACAGCAGTGATGGGACCAAGTCCCGTAGACTGCTCCCATGGCTCGCTGGCAACCCGACGCACCAGGACGACTCGCCGCCGCCGCCCTCGACCTCTTCGAGGAGCACGGCTACGAGAACACGACCGTGACCGAGATCGCGGCGCGCGCGGGGCTCACCAAGAGCACGTTCTTCCGGCACTTCCCGGACAAGCGCGAGGTGCTCTTCGACAAGGGCGCGGTGACCGGGTCGCTCGTCGAAGGGCTCGCCTCGGCGCCGCCGGAGGCCGGGCCGCTCGACGCGGTGGCGGACGCCCTCGACGCGCTCGGCCGGACGTTCTTCACCGCCGACCGCCGCGAGTTCAGCCGCCGGCGCCAGGCCGTGCTGAACGTCAATACGGAGCTGCGTGAACGCGAAGCCCTGAAGAGGCTCGACCTCACCGCCTCGCTGATCGAGGCTCTCCATCGGCGCGGAGCCCCGCGCCTGACCGCGCGCGTGGCCGCGCAACTGGGCGCGCTCGCCTGGGAGATCGCCTTTGAGCGGTGGATCGACACCGGCAGCAGCGAGGGCTTCGGCCCGCTGGCACGGCAGGCCCTCGCCGAAGTGCGCGCGGCCGCAGCCGTGCGCCGGTAACGCAACGGTGCTCCTGGTGACGGCTCGGCGGAGTGTCCCGGCGCTGCGGCAGTAGTCCGGCCGGGTGGCCGCCGACGCGGGCTACGGCTACTGCAAGGAGGCGGCGCCACGGGTGGGAACCGGTCGGCGTCTTCCATGCCGGGGTCACCGCCCGACTGGCCGAGGGGCTGGCCGTCCTCGCTGACCCTGGTGGCGGAAAGACCATCCTCGCCGTACTCGTCGCAACCTGGGTCCCGCGCTCCAGGGGCCGTCACGCCGGTTGCGGGGGACGAGGCGGGAGCCGGGTGGGGTGGACGCGTATCCGGCCTGCGTGCGCGTCAGTCGGTCGTTCTGCCTGCCGGGTCCGTGTCGTCGGCAGCCAGGAACTTGTCGAATATCGATATGCTCCCCTAGTGTTCTACCTATCGAAAGTCGATAGGTAGGGGTGCGATGAACACGCGACTGACGAGGACTCTGGCTTCGGGGACCTTTGTGTTGGCGGTGCTTTGGGGACTTGTCTTCCTCGGCACGGGGGTGACACACCTGCTCGACGACGGGGCGGTCTGTGTGCAGACGGGCTTCTGGGCCAATGCCTCACTGGACGGCAGCCTGCCGATCAGCGAAGGCGTGAAGGCGTCCAGCAGCGCCACGCGACTGTGCCAGAGCAGCCCCTCCGCAGTTCAGCGCGCCGCAGACCTCGGCAGGCAACTGCCCTGGCCGCTGTTCGCGTCCGTCGCGCTGCTGCTCTTCTCCCGGCTGCTGAAGTCCGTCCTGGGGCAGGGGCCGTTCACTCACACGGTGTCGCAGCGTCTCTCCGCGCTCGGCTGGTTCGTCACCGGGGGCACCTTGCTGGCCGGGCTCGTCGCCGGCTGGTCGGAGTCCTGGCTCGTCGGGAGCATGGCGCCGATCGTGGGTTCCGGGCCGACCGTCTCCGGGCCGCTGGTGCTCGTCCTGGCCGGTCTCGCCGCAGTGATCATGGGGAAGATCATGCGTGAGGGCGTGCGCATGCGAGAGGACCTCGAAGGGACCATCTGATGCCCGATGAGGAACTCCAGGCGATCCGGATCCACCTCGACCGCGTTCTCGTCCAGCGCGGTATGACACTGACCCAACTGTCCGAGCAGGTGGGCATCACTGTCGTCAACCTGTCCGTATTGAAGAACGGGCGGGCCAAGGCGATCCGTTTCTCGACCCTGGCGAGGATCTGCGAGGTCCTGCGGTGTCAGCCGGGAGACCTGATCACCTACGACGACTCCGCCGGATCCGCCTAGAAGACCAGGCGAGCGGACGGGCTGCTCCACGGGATGCGCGGCGGGGGCGCGACTGCCGCCCGGACCCACGTCGGGCCCGTCCTGGTCGACGATCGCCGGACGGTTCGTCGTCATCAGCCGCTGACGACCTGCGTCCCCGGCCGGGTCCGCGGCAAGCTGTCGCCCGCCGAGGCTGCGTCCTCCGCGCTCCCATGAGCTTGGGTGTGGTCGCCGGGGATGTGGAGGGTCAGTGGTGTCCGGGGGCGGGCGGGCGGGGCAGGTCGGGCAGGGTCAGACCGTCGTGCACGATGGCCCGGGCGAGGTCGGTCAGGCTGATGTCGTGGGTGTGGGCGTGAGCGCGCAGCAGGGCCAGGGCCTGGTCGATGGTGACGGAGTGGCGGTAGCTGATCTTGCCGATGGCCTGGTGGATCACCGCGTCGGACGGCAGGAACCAGGCATCGGTGGTGTCGTCCTCGGCCGAGGCGAGGGCGGTCAGCAGGAGCAGGTCGGCGGCGTGGGCGTGGGTATGGGCGGTGTCCCGCTGTGCGTCGGACAGCGGGCCGGGCCGGTTGCGGTAGACGGTCAGGATGAGCCCGGCCCGGCCGGTGCCGGGGGGGCCGTGCAGGACCGGGAAGGCGAAGACCGCCTGGATGCCGCAGGCGAGGGCGCGTTCGGCGTAGACGGGCCACCGGCGGGCGGTGTCGGTGTGGTGCAGGTCGGCGACGAGGACCGGGGGGGGGTGCTGGTCCAGGGCCTGGATGCACGGGCCTTCCCCGAGGTCGAGCTGAAGGGCTTCGCCCGGGGCGGCCAGGGGCCCGGCGGCCGCCAGGGTCACCCGCTGGGCCTGTGCGGCGTTCACGGCCAGGGCCAGCCCCACCGAGCAGGACCGGTCGAGCGCGGTGCGGCACGCCGTGACGAGGCTGCGGGCCGGGGCCGGTTCGTTCAGGTGGCGGGCGGCGAGGACGACGGCTTCGGCCCGGGGAACTGTCACGGCAGGCTCGCTACCGACGGAGGGCTCCATGCCCTGTGTGCGCGCATTGTGGTGACCCGATCTGTGGGCATTCACCGATGCCGCCCGGACGGGTCTGGGCCAGGTGTCGTGCAGACAACCCGAAACTATCCGTTCGGGCGGCCTCGCCTCCCCAGCTTACGCCCGTCGTGCGCCCTGGGGGCGGGAAGCCGCGCCGCATTCCGCGCGCCGTCGGGCGGTGGTTGTGCGGGCGGCGGGAACACTAAGCTGGAGGAGCCGTGGACCGGAACGGTACGGGAGGTGACGGGCATGGCATCCAAGGGCGACTTGGCTGCTGTGCTGGGGGACCTTCGCGCCTCGTCCGGTGGAGAAGAGCTGATCGGCGTAGACGCGGTCCGGTGCGCGCAGGTGCTCGGAGTCGACGGCGTCGCCGTCTCGGTGCCGGTGACCGGCGAACTGGGGGAGCTGGTGTGGTCCACCGCTGGGACCAGCGCCCGGCTGGAGGACCTGCAGTACACCCTCGGCCAGGGCCCTGCTCTGGAGGCGGCCGTCATGTGCGCGCCGGTGGCCGAGCCCGACCTGGCGCACGTCGCGGCCGGCCGGTGGCCGGCGCTGCTGCCCGAGGCCATCGAGCTGGGCGTGGGGGCGGTGTTCTGTTTCCCGCTGCTGCTCGGCGGGGCCTGTCTGGGCACGCTGACCCTGCAGCGTACGGCCCCGGGCCCGCTGAGGGAGACGGAGCGGGCCGATGCTTGGCTGGTGGCGGGGGCGCTGACCGCCGTACTGGCGGACGGCGGTCAGCAGTGGGCCGTCGCCGACACCAGAGACGATTCGGTGCTGTACCGGGCGGCGGTGCATCAGGCAGCCGGGATGGTCAGCGTGCAGGCGAAGACCACCTTGGCCCAGGCGCTGATGCGGCTGCGGGCCTACGCCTTCGCCCGTGGCCGGACGGTGGTGGAGGTCGCCGAGGACGTGGTGGCCCGGCGGGTGCACTTCCGCAATGATCAGGACGGGCCGGGCGCGTCCGACCGGTGAAGGGATGAAAAGAGTCATGAATCGAGAGGAACGCCTGCTGGCAGCCGTTCTCGATGCCGTCGATACGCTGGTCGACGACTTCGACCTGATCGAATTCCTGCACACGTTGTGCGACCGCTGCACCGAGCTGCTCGACGTGTCGGCGGTCGGCGTCATGCTCGCCGACCCGGGCGGCCGGCTGCAGTTGATCGCCGCCTCGGACGAGCACGCCCGCCTGCTGGAACTCTTCGCGCTGCAGCACGAGGAGGGGCCGTGCGTGGAATGCCACCGCGACCACGTCGCCCGGCTCAACGTCGATCTCGCCTCGCCCGAACAGACCGACAGCTTCCCGCAGTTCGCCGAGCAGGCCCGCCAGGCCGGTTTCGCCGTCAGCCACGCGCTGCCGATGCGCCTGCGCGAGCGGTCCGTCGGAGCGATGAACCTCTTCCACACCCGCCGGCAGGACCTGTCCCGTGCCGACGCGCGTGTGGCGCAGGCGCTGGCGGACGTGGCGACCATCGCCATCCTGCAACACCGCACCATCGCCCACGGCAACCAGGAACGGGCCCAGTTGCAGGCCGCCCTGTCCAGCCGCATCGTCATCGAACAGGCCAAGGGCATCCTCGCCGAACGCTGGGACACCAACCTCGACGACGCCTTCGACGCGCTGCGCCGGCACGCCCGCAGGAACCACCTGCGGCTGTCCGATCTGTGCCGCCAGGTGACCACCGCAGACATCGACACCGGCGAGATCCCGCCGCCCTGACCGGCACGCGCCAGGCCGCACAGCCCTGCCGGTGCGGCAGCCCGCCATCCCCGACCCGTTGGGATGCCCTATGCATGACGACGACCACAGTTACGTCTGGCACCGCATCACCGCCACCGCCGGCGGCGACGTCACCTTGGCGGCGGCCTGTCAGGCGTGCGCCGCCGACGTGAACGCCGACTGCCTGGGCATCACCCTGGTCGTCGCCGACGACCTGCGCATGCTGGGCCATGCCAGCGACGAACGCGCCAAACTCATGGAGGACGCCCAACTCGTCTCCGGAGAAGGCCCCTGCACCGACGCCTACGTCACCGGCACCCTCGTCGAAGAAGCCGACCTGCACCACGCCTTCGAACGGTGGCCCGCCTTCACCCAGACCGCGGCCGAACAGCACATGCGCAGCGTCACCGCACTTCCCCTGGTCATCGGCGCGCTGCGCTTCGGCGCCGTCGACTTCTACCGCACCGCCCCCGGCCTTCTGAGCCCGGCCGAGAAGACCCGCGCCCTCGCCTACGCCCGCATCCTGTCCCTGCTCACCCTCGACGAGCACCCCCACCTGCTGACCGCCGAATTCCGCCTCCCCCGGCCCGGCCCACAGGGCTACCCGGCCAGCGTCCACGTGGCCGCCGGCATCCTCGCCGAGAAGCACCGCCTCAGCACCGACGACGCCCTGGCCCGCCTGCGGGCCCACGCCTTCCGCCACAACCAGCCCCTCCTGCAGACCGCCGACCACGTCCTGGCCAACCACACCCTCGACTGAAACGGGCATGCGCGCCGCGGGCGATGCCGGCCCTCCGGGAAGCACAGAGGGGTGAGGCGGACGCCGTGTGCCCGTCGAGGTGGAGCACCTGCACCGCGACGCTGGGCCGAGGTGACATCTCCGGCAGATGCCGCAACCGGCCGATCGTGGCCGACGGACTCGCACGGCTTCCGCCGCTGCACAGCGTCATCGGCCAAGTGGTGATGCTTACTCCGCACGGGGCACGTCTGCCGACCCCAGGAATGCCCGCGGACGACGAGGGGACGCCGCAGCAGCGGGTGTTCGGCGCGGCGTCGATGGAGCGCCCGGCGCTGTCGGGGCGGCGCGACCTGCTGTATCCGGTCTGGCGGGACGAACGCGATCAGGCGTTGTGGTGGGCGGTGAGGGACGGACACGGCTGGAGCGGTCCGCGCGCGGTGCCCGGCGCCCGCTCCAGCCATGCCCCGCACTCGTGGCCGGCCTCCACGGACTGCACCTGTACTGGAACGGACAAGACGCGGACGAACGCCTCTTCCACACCGCCTTCGACGGGGGGCTCCGGGCCCCCGGCTCACACGCTGTTCGGCGGCTGGCCCATGTTCGGCGGCTGGCCCATGACCTCCTCCCGCCCCAGCGCCACCACCACCCACACCCGCCGCGTATGGCTGACCTTCACCGGCGCCGGGCAGGACCGGGCGATCCGCCTGTGCCCCCCACCCGACGGCGCGACGTGGAGCCACCGCAACGTCCAGCGGGCGCCGGCCACGGCGGTCAGCTCCTGGCCCTCGGCGGTCGGCCGGACCGGGGCCGGGCGCGGCGACCGTCTGCTGCTGGCCTGGCCCGATCACGACGGCGCCGTGTGGTGCGCGTTCTCCGAGTACGCCGCCCGCCGGTGGTCGCAGCCGGCCCTCGTCCCCGCCCGCACGCTCCGCGGGACCGCCTTCACCGCCTGGTACACGGTGGACGCCCACGCCGCCTGGGGCGTGGCGCCGGGCGACGAGTACGGAACCAGCCTTCGAGCTGACCGTAGCGGTCGCGGGGAAGCGCCGTGCGCTGGCTGGAGGCCCCCAAGGGTGGTGGTCGTTGACCGGCTAACAAACAACTTCCCGCCCTGGCCGGAAGGGGACGGCTCCGACCAGGGCGGGGTGCCAACCTCCCGGCGGGGCCGCCTGATGGGGGCGAGTTGTTGTTCCGCGGGGTCGGCCGACTTTCAGAGCAGGTCCAGAGCCGGCGGGTCTCCCTGGTCGCAGTTAGGGGCTGTCCCGTCTCCGCTATTGAGGACGTCCGGGACGCCCGTCCCGGTAAGACCTGGCGCCACAGCGGTATTTTCCACGTCCTGGGCGCATTCGGCGCTGGGGCCGGGGTCGTTGGCCACTTCTTGGGCGTCGGCCAGCCCAGTACTACCGAGTACGGCAGTGGAGGCGAGCGCTGCTGCGGCGAGAGCGGTACCCAGACGCATAATGTCTCTCCAGGTCAAGGGGTGGCTACTGCAATCAGGCTGGCAACGCCCGACCACGGACGCACCTTGGCTTCCGCCGTTTGGGCAGGACCTCACCGCAGCATGGCGAGGCCCCTCCGCTGTACGCGGAAATGCGGCCACATCCCGTGATGAGTTCCGGCTCTGCACGCTGTTCCGGCCCTGTCTCATCCTCGGGAACAAGGCCAGACTGTCCTTGGCCACTGAAGTTGACCGGTGGCCGGTGACTCGCCGAGTTCCGGGGCCGCGACCATGTACCGCTGCATACGTGAAGCCGTCGAGGCCCTGACCGCCCTCGCTCCGTCCCTGGCCGAGGCGGTGAAGACGATTTGGGCGAAGGCGTTCGTCATCCTCGACGGCATTTTGCTGCCGATCGACCGCATTGCCGCCACCACCCCGTGCTACTCCGGGAAAGATAAACGCCACGGCATGAACGTCCAGGTCCTCACCGATTCCTTCGGGCCGCGCGTCACATCGGCCTCGCCCATGTCCACGGCAGATTCAACAGCTTCGTGGGTGCGATCTGGACGGGCGAGCGAGTGGAGGACTGCGCCCTGCACGTCGTAATCGACGCGTACTCCATCGACACCGCAGTCAAGATGTGCGACGACCATGTGCGCTCAAGTGACTTCCTGGACGTAGCGCGGTTTCCGACGATGGAGCACAAGAGCGGCAATCGCCGGGCGATATCCGGTGGGTGGGCTGACCCTGCACGGTGTGACGCGGACGGTCACGCTCGATACCGAGTACCTCGGAGTGGGCCACGGGCTGGGGGCGAGAACCGCGCGGCTTGCCGCGCTACCACCGAGCTGCCCAGCGCCGACTTCACGGTCACCTGGCCGAAGATGCTCGCGCGCGGTATCGCGGCCGTCGGGCACAGAATCATGGTCGACCTCGACATCCAGGCCATCCTCAAGAGCTGACCACCTCCAGCGCGTTCCCGCGTCCACCAGCAACTCGACACACCATCTGCCGTCGGAGGCGGGGGCGGCACATACCTCTGTCGTATGACGTCGATTCAGCCTGTGTGCTGATCACACGGGCGGCCTGAGTTCGTAATGTCGGACACACCTCTGTTACGGCGCCCCCGAGACGGGGCTGCGGTGCAAGGGGGCGCGGCAAGAGACGAGAGCAAGGACGTTGATATGTTGCGCAGACCTCGTAAAAAGGTGCTTTTCACCGTTTCCGCAGCAGCCGTCGCGGGAACGGTTGCGGCCGCCGTCGTGGCCCCCTCGACCCAGGCCGGTGAGCCCACCGGCCGAGTGGGAGCGGAGAGCGCCGGCGACCGGCTCTTTCCGAAGCTCGGCAATGGCGGGTACGACGCTGACGCTGTACGAGCACGATGCGAAGGAGCGCCAAGAGAGCGGCCCGGCCGGCAAACTCACGTCCCCCTCCGCGGTGATGTTCCATACAGACGCTCCGGGCGCGCTGATGCTCCACGGTCTGCGCAACCAGGTCGGTGACTCGACGTTCCGCCGCATCGAGCAGAGCTTTTTCGACCGGTACCGCGACAAGGCGACGTCGACCCAGGATTACATCGATGTCGCCGACAAGGTCTCAGGCCGCGACCTCGCACCGTATGTCAAGAGCTGGCTGTACGACGCCAAGACTCCGCCCATGCCCGGGCACCCGGACTGGAAGTCCAAGCCATGGGGATGGCGAGCGCCTCTGAGCTCATCGTCCGCGAACCCGTCTTGACGGCCTCGGCCGGCTGATCCCGCGGGAAACCAGACCGGATCACCTGCCGACCGACCCGCCTCCACATCATGGCCGCACCCCGAGTGCCTTGGCGGCAAATCCTGGCCCGATCAGGAACAGTGCGAGAGGCACTGCGAGCACCAGGCGAACTGCACGGTCGCCCTTCGCGACAGACAGCCTGCACCCTGTGCCCTCACGCACACTCGCATCAGCGGAAATGATCATGCCGCCCGATTCTCCGCCTGTCGCGGGCAGCGGCGTTCATATCCGGCAACCTGCACAAGGGAGATATCGTTAGCGCAACCGAGAAGGCCGAGGTCGAGCAGCTCACAGGCGCCGTCAAGAAGGAGATCGGGCGCGCGGCGGGAAACGCTCAGACGGCGGCCGAGGGCGCAGGCGACAAGGTGAAGGGAAACCTCCGGGAAGCCAAGGAAAAGATCAAGCACGCCTTCCGGGGCTGAATGTCCTATCGGTATGATACCGCCGGGGTAACAGCATGCCCAGGCTGCTGCCCCGGCCTCGCATCCTTGGTTCACCAAGCCCCGCCTGCGTACGGCCGGACAGGCGGGCCGACATACCGCCCCCTTTCGGCCTGCCTGCTCGCTCGGAATGCGCGAGCCGGACCGCGGGGGGGGCGACCCCTCCAATTCCGCAGGCCAATGCAGCGCCATGACGGCAAACGATGTCCTACGGACCGCGCCGAATGGGTGACCAGGAAGGCCGGGAGGCGAAATAATGACAGTACAGAGCACACTTTCCAGGAGGCACAGGTGGTCGAGACTCTGAAGAAGAGCAGCTGGGTGACCGGCGCCGCGCGCGAGAAGCTCGCGGCAGACCTGAAGAAGAAGTACGACTCCGGAGCGAGCATCCGGGCGCTGGCCGAAGAGACCGGCCGCTCCTACGGATTCGTGCACCGGATGCTCAGCGAATCCGGTGTGACCCTGCGTGGCCGTGGCGGAGCCACCAGGGCCAAAAAGGCCGCCTCGGCCTGACCGACGGGGCCGCTCGCCTGGACCCCGTCGCCCAGCAGAGCAGCCGGAGAGCCTTCGACAGCGCGCCTTCGTGCCGACAGGCCGTCGAGGTATGGACCGGTCAGGCGGCGGCTGAGGGCCTGGGCTGCCTGGAGATCAGGGCAGGCAGCGTGACACCGCCACCCTGCGCAACGACCACCGCCCCGTTGCGGACACCTTCTCCGGGTGCGCCAGGAAGCTCGGTCCGGGCGTTACCGCTGCTCAGCGCGACGGCGCAGGATCGCGTCGTACACGTCTTGGTCGATGTAGCCGTATTCCAGTGCGCCGCGCACCTCGTCGAAGGCGCCCGGTACCGGCAGCGCGGCCCCGCCGTCGGGCAGTCCCACAGGGAGCGCGCGCGGGGCGTAGGGCCAGGTGGCCAGCGCCTGGACGAGGGTGTCCCGGTCGATCTCGCCGGCGGCGTAGCGCATGGCGATGTCCAGCGGGCTGCGGCCGACGCGTCCTTCCACGAGAGGCGGAAGCGCCCGGGCCTTGGCGATCAGGGCGCCGACGGCGACATGGGAGATGTCCATCGTCGCGGCGATGGCGCGGTGAGAGGCGCCGGCGTCGGCCGCGGCCAGGGCCGCCAAGGCGGTGCGTTCGTGGGCGAGCGCGGCGCGGGCCTTGTTGCCGATGCGCACCGCCAGTTCGGTGTCGCGGGCCCGGCCGACCGCTTCAAGGGCCTGCTGAGGGACCGGATTCATGACACTACCTCCTTGGTAACCTTTACTTACCAGGGCTGGTAAGTAAAGGTTACCAAAACGGGCAGACCACAGCGCCCGGCCAGTGCGCGCAAGCGTCCCTGCGCGGGTTCAAGCGTCCCTGCGCGGGTTTTCGGCTCGTCCTTTCCGTCTGTTCAGCCCCTGTGTCTGCTCGGATCCTTCTCGCCACAAGGCATCGGATCTGTCGGAGCATGGCTGATCCCCGGCGCCTCGCTGAAGACGCGGCCTGCGGGGGGCGACGAAGATCTCATCGTTGTCTTTTCCTTCGTGCAGGCAGGTTTGCGCGTCGCCTTTCGGCTTGGCGTACAAGGGTGCTGTGCAGGTCGTGCGCGGCTGTGCGTGCCATGTGTGCGTGACGTCGCTGGAGCACGACGCGGAATCCGGTGTTGTCGTCGGCGAGGGGGCGGTAGGTGATGGTGCCGCTTCGTTCCAGTGGATCGCCGTGCACGCTGTAGTCAGGTAGGACGGCGGCGCCGAGCCCTTCTGCGACCATGAGTTTGCCCATTTCGGCGCCGTCGGCCGAGTAAGAGAAGGGTGGTCTGCTGCCGCAGATCTTGTGGGTCGCCGTGGATCTTTGAACGGAGGGCATACCGCGTGGGGCGACTCGCTCGAACGGAGGAGTGGCCTGCCGCCGTCTCTGTCGCCCGGACTCTGGTTCGTACAGCTTTGATTGGCCCAGACGCGACCGGCTGAGCAAGAGCGGACGCACGGCCGACGCCGTGTCCCAGGTTCCGCCGCGCAGGTGCACGCACCCTCACCGAGCGGTATACGCGGTGAAGTGACGGACCGTCAGGGTGTCATTGGCCAGAGGTGGAACACGGCCGCGGTGGGTGGGCGCCGGGGCGCCCGGTGGTGAAGCGCGAGTTCGGGGCCGTCGGAGGTGGTGAGCGAGAGAGCCGTACGGTCCTGGGAACGTGCTGTCGCCGCGCTCATCGGGCCGCACCGGCCCCGGTCGATACGGGGACGAGCGTCAACCCCGGTTCCGTGGTGGTCGTGAGCAGCCCCTGCTCTGCCAGGTGGTCGAGTATGTCCCGGCCGCTACAGCCAGTGGTGTTCGACGCGACGCAGGGCGGTGCCGATGTCCCTGGCGAAGGACTCCAGGCCGGCCGAGCCGAGGCCGGCGACTCCCCCGGCGACCACGTGGTGGCGCGGCGGGGCGTCCCGTACGGGAACGCAGGTGAACAGCGGGCGCCCGCACAGACCGCGGGCAGGGCGGTCGCGACGGCCTCGTGGCCCCGACTCTCGGTGAGCTTCTCGCCGGTAAAGGAAGAGCGGAAGCCGGCCCCGGCCGGTGAACTCCAAGCGCGGGGTGGCGCCGTAGTACCAGAGGAGCCGCCGCACCCCCTCCTGACCCGCATACATGCAGGTCAGGCAGGGCGCGGCGGCACCGTCCCGTCAGATGTCGCGGAAGATCTCGATCTGCGCCCCGATCGAGTTCAGCCGCTCCGCCAGATCCTCGTAACCCCGGTTGATGACATAGACGTTGCGCAGGACGGACGTGCCTTCCGCCGCCATCATCGCCAGCAGGATGACGACCGCGGGGCGCAGGGCCGGCGGGCACATCATTTCGGCGGAGCGCCAGCGGGTGGGGCCGTCGACGAGGACGCGGTGCGGGTCGAGGAGTTTGACCTGGGCGCCGAGGCGGTTGAGGTCGGTGAGGTAGATGGCGCGGTTGTCGTAGACCCAGTCGTGGATCAGGGTCTGGCCCTGGGCGCTGGCCGCGATGGCCGCGAAGAACGGGACGTTGTCGATGTTCAGGCCGGGGAACGGCATGGGGTGGATCTTGTCCAGGGGGGCCTGGAGCTTGGAGGGGCGGACCGTCAGGTCGATCAGGCGGGTGCGGCCGTTGTCGGCGGCGTACTCCGCGCTGCGTTCGTGGTTGAGGCCCATCTCCTCCAGGACGGCGAGTTCGATCTCCAGGAACTCGACCGGGACGCGGCGGATCGTCAGTTCGGACTCGGTGACGACGGCTGCCGCCAGCAGGCTCATCGCCTCGACGGGGTCCTCGGACGGGGCGTAGTCCACGTCGCGGTCGATGCGCGCGACGCCGTGCACGGTCAGCGTGGTGGTGCCGACGCCCTCGACCCGTACGCCCAGCTCCTCCAGGAAGAAGCACAGATCCTGGACCATGTAGTTGGAGGAGGCGTTGCGGATGACGGTGACGCCGTCGTGGCGGGCCGCGGCCAGCAGCGCGTTCTCGGTGACGGTGTCCCCGCGCTCGGTCAGCACGATCGCGCGCCCGGGGGAGATGGAGCGGTCCACGTCCGCGTGGTAGGTGCCTTCGGTGGCGGTGATCTCCAGGCCGAAGTGGCGCAGCGCCGTCATGTGCGGCGTGATCGTCCGCGTGCCGAGGTCGCAGCCGCCCGCGTACGGGATCTTGAAGTGGTCCATGCGGTGCAGCAGCGGACCGAGGAACATGATGACGCTACGGGTGCGGCGCGCCGCCTCCGTGTCCATGGCGTCCAGGTCGAGTTCGGCCGGCGGCACGATCTCCAGGTCGTTGCCGTCGTTGATCCAGCGGGTGCGGACGCCGATGCTGCCCAGCACCTCCAGGATCCGGTAGACCTCCTCGATGCGGGCCACCCTGCGCAGCGTGGTGCGGCCCGCGTTGAGGAGCGTGGCGCACAGCAGCGCCACGCACGCGTTCTTGCTCGTCTTGACGTCGATGCTTCCGGACAGGCGCCGGCCACCGACGACGCGAAGGTGCATGGGTCCCGCATACCCGAGCGAGACGATTTCACTGTCCAGGGCCTCGCCGATCCTCGCGATCATCTCAAGGCTGATGTTCTGGTTACCGCGTTCGATGCGGTTGACCGCGCTCTGGCTCGTGCCGAGCGCCTCCGCGAGCTGCGTCTGGGTCCAGCCCCGATGCTGCCGCGCGTCGCGGATGAGCCTGCCGATACGTACGAGGTAGTCGTCTGCCATGAGCAAGACGGTATCTCAGATATGAGATCGGCGAACAGTCGGGTGGGGGTAGGGCGTGTTGTGCCGGTCCGGTTTCGGCGGGGTGGCTCCATGACCGGCTGATCCGTGACGGGCTTATAGTTGTTCTATTACTAGGCAAACAATGATGGGGGTGCTCATGAATGCCGTGCATGCCGGATCCGCCGTCGGGCCGCCCGATGCGCGTCGCCCCGGGCGGGCGCTGATCGCCGTACTGCCGTTCCTCCTCGCCTTCGCGACCGTCACCACGGTCTTCTGGACGCTGCGCGACCGGCTGCCCGACCCGCTGGCCGTGCACTTCAGCGCCGACGGCACCGGTGACGGTGCGGCCGCCGCCTCCGATTTCCTCATGACGTGGTCGGTGACGCCACTCGTCTTCGGTGTCGTCATCGGCGTACTGGTGCTCTACAACGGAGCGGCGGGCGCCCTGCGCTGGGCGATCGGTGTCGGCTACGCACTGGCGGGCCTGTTCGGCTGTCTGGGGGTGTCGAGCCTGCTGGCGAACGCGGACGCCGGTGACGCGTCGGCGGTCCGGCTTCCTCTGGAGCATCTGGGTGTGGCCCTGGGAGTGGCGGTACTCAGCGGCGGGGTGGGGTGGCTGTGCGCCGGACCCGACCGGGTACGGGCGGACAAGGTGGCCGGGCCGTCACGGAGCACGCCGCCCCTCACCCTCGCGGACGGAGAGCGGGCGAGCTGGTCGCGGACCGTCGGTTCGCCCGCCCTGCTCGCCCTCGGCCCCGGGCTCCTCGTCGCCGGTGTGTTCATCGGCATCTCGGGGAGCTGGGCCGGGGCGGCCGCCTTCGCCGTCGCGTGTCTGCTCTGTGTCGCGTTCGCGGGTGTACGGGTCACCGTCGACCACCATGGTCTGACCGTCGCCTCGCCCGTGGTACCGCGTCCCCGTCTGCGTATTCCCCTCGCCCGTGTGGCCGAAGCGGGTGTCCAGCGGATCAACCCACTGATCGACTTCGGCGGCTGGGGGTACCGGATGCGGTCCGGGCGCAGCGGCATCGTGCTGCGTGCCGGCGAGGCGCTGGCGCTGCGGCTGACGAACGGCCGCGCGTTCGTGGTGACCGTCGACGACGCGGCCACCGCGGCGGCACTCCTGAACGGGCTCGCGGCCCGGACCCCCGCGACCGGCTCCGGCCAAGGAGGCTGATGTGCTCTTCCGTGTCGACCACACCTCCCCGGTCCCGCTCGGTGACCAGATCGCCGCCTCGGTACGCGGCGCGCTCGCCGAAGGCTCCGTGAAGTCCGGCGAACGGCTGCCCGCGGCCCGTGCGGTCGCCGAGTCCCTGGGCGTCAACGTCCATACGGTGCTGCGCGGTTACCAGCGGCTGAAGGACGAGGGCCTGATCGAACTCCGCCGCGGCCGTGGCGCCGTGGTGACCGGCGACGCCTCCCCGGCCCGCGTACGCCTCACCGAACAGGTGGGCCAACTGGTGGCCGAGGCCCGCACCCTCGGCCTCACGGACGACGAAGTCGTGACGCTGGTCCGGACGAGGCTGTCGACGGGGTAGGGGAGGGGCCGCGGCGCTCCGTCCCGTGACGGCCGCGGGTGACGCAGTTCACTCGGGCCCGCTGTCACAGATGCGTGGCCCGGAGCCGTCCCGTGTGTGAAGTGACGACACAACGGGAGGCGCACATGAAGGTCTTGGTGGTGGGAGCCGGCTACGCGGGGACGATCGCGGCGAACCGGCTGGCCAAGAAGGTGAAGTCGGCGGAGATCACGGTGCTCAACCCCCGGCCGGACTTCGTCGAACGGGTACGGCTGCACGAGCAGGTCGCGGGGACCGGAGCCGCGGCGGTTCCGCTGGCCTCCATGCTGGGCGAAGGGATCACGACGCGGGTGGGCACCGTCGACAAGATCGGTGACGGGCAGGTCGCTCTCGACGACGGGACGAGCCTCGCCTTCGACCACCTGTTCCTCGCGGTGGGCAGCACGGCCGTACCGCAGCCGGGCACCGTCGCGGTGGGGACCTGGGAGGGGGCGCAGAAGGCGCGGGCCGCGCTGGCCGAGCTGCCCGGCGGGGCAGCGGTGACCGTCGTCGGCGGCGGCCTGACGGGCATCGAGACGGCCGCCGAGATCGCCTTCGGGCGGCCCGACCTCCGTGTGCGCCTCGTGGGGCGGACAATCGGCGCGAGCCTGTCGGCGGGGGCGCGGAAGCGCGTGCGTACGGGGCTGGAGCGGTTGCGCGCGGAGGTCGTGGAAGACACGGTCACGCGGGTCGTCCCCGGCGCCGGGGACGGCGGTGGCGACATGGTGCATCTCCGGGCGGGCCGGCGGTTCATCTCCGACCTCACGCTGTGGGCGGTCATCGGGAGCGTGCCCGATCTGGCTGCCCGTAGCGGACTGGAGGTGGATGGCGCCGGACGTGCGGTGGTCGACGGATTCCTGCGCAGCGTCACCGATCCGCGGATCTTCGTGGTCGGTGACTGCGCGGCGGTCCCCGGCGCGCGGGCGGCCTGTGCGACGGCCATGCCGCAGGGCGCACACGCGGCGGACACGCTGGCACGGACGGTCCAGGGGCGCCGGGCCAAGCCGTACGCCATGGGGTACACCGGGCAGGGGGTGAGCCTGGGCCGCCGCGACGGGCTGCTCCAGGTCGACCGCGGGGACGGTACGGCGCGGCGGCTCTACTTCGCCGGGCGCGCCGCGGCCGTGTTCAAGGAACGGGTCTGCCGTTACGCGAAGTTCGGCGCCCGCACCGCCGTCTACACCTGGCTGCGGGCCTGAAGCGCCCACTCCGGCATCCACACCCCGCTCTCGGGGGGCCCGGGGTACGCGGACGTGAGGTGGTCGCGCAGCGCGGTCAGGGCGGGGTGCGGGTTGTCGGTGCGCCAGACCAGTGAGTGCGGGTAGACCGGGGTCGGGTCGTGCAGGGGGATGCTGCGCAGGTCGTGGCCGGCCGGCCAGACCAGGGGAGTCTGCTCGCTGACGAAGGTCGCCAGGGTCGAGGAGGCCGCGATGGTGTCGAGGAGGTGCTCGATACCGAAGTGGGGGCCGGTCGCTTCGACGGTGAAACCGAAGGCGGCGGCGAGTTCGTCGTAGTAGGCGGCCCACTCGGTGCCGGGCATGTTGCCCGGCATCCAGATCCGGCACCCGGCGAGCTGGGCGGGCGTGACCGCGCGGGCGGTGGCGAACTCGTGCGCCGGTCCGGTGAACAGCATCAGCGGTTCGTCGAAGACCGGCGTGGCCCGCACCTCGTCGGGAAGCCGCCGGCCCGGCATGGTCACGGCGCGGAAGGTCGCGTCGATGGCCCCGGACCGGACGGCGGCGATGGCCGCGTCGGAGTCGAACAGGGTCACCACGTCGAGCTCGGTCCCGGGATGCGCACGGTGGAAGCCGCGCAGCAGCCCGGCGACCGAGACCCGGCGGCCGATCACGTCGACGCGCAGCGCCCGCCGCCCCGGCCGTACCGAGGCGGCGGCCCGTTCCTCGGCCTGGAGGAGGGCACGGGCGTACGGCAGGAACGCCTGCCCGTCGATGGTGAGCCGGGCCCCGCGGGCCGTACGGCTGAACAGCGGCACGGCGAGGTCCTTCTCCAGTACGGCGATGCGCTTGGAAACGGCCTGCGGGGTGATCGACAGGTCGGCGGCGGCTTCCTGGAACTGTCCCGCGTCCGCGGCGGCGACGAAGGTGCGTACGGCAGTGAGATCCACGCCGACATCCTAGGCGGACGGACGGCCTGGGCGGACAACCGATCGTTGAGCATGGGCGGCCACCTGGTTGCTTGATCCAGGCTCTCCGCGCTCGCTTTGATGTGCGGCGATCAACCTGCGGTTTGGCAGGCTCCCCCCTTGGCTCCCTCCCGGAGGCGATGCACCGGTGCCGGATTCCTTCGTCCACCTGCACAATCACACCGAGTACTCGATGCTGGACGGCGCGCAGAAGCTGCGGCCGATGTTCGGCGAGGTGGCCCGGCAGGGCATGCCGTGATCGCCATGAGCGATCACGGCAACATGTTCGGGGCCTATGAGTTCGCGCAGGTCGCCAAGGGCTTCGAGGGCATCAGGCCGATCATCGGCATCGAGGCGTACGTGGCGCCTTCGTCCCGGTTCGTACGGAAGCAGGAGTTCTGGGGGCCGGGAGGCCGGCGTGCCGTCGGCGCGGACGGGGAGGGTTCGAAGGATGTCTCCGGTGGCGGCCGGTTCACCCACCTGACCATGTGGGCGCGGAACAGCCAAGGCCTGCGGAACCTGTTCCGGCTCAGTACGCAGGCCAGTTACGAGGGCCAGTTCCCCGCCGGGAAGCCGCGCATGGACCGCGAGCTGATCGCCGGACGTCCGGAGGGCATCATCGCCACCACCGGCTGCCCCTCCGGCGAGATCCAGACCCGCCTGCGGCTGGGCCAGTACGCCGAGGCGAGGGCCGCCGCCGCGGCCTATCAGGACATCTTCGGCCGCGAGCACTACTTCCTGGAGCTGATGGACCACGGCCTGGACATCGAGCGGGAGGTCAGGGAGGACCTGCTGCGCCTGGCCAAGGACCTGGACCTTCCCCTCCTGGCCACCAACGACGCGCACTACGTCACCGAGGACCAGGCCGACGCCCACGACAGCCTGCTGTGCATCGGTGTCGGCAAGAACAAGGACGACCCGAACCGCTTCCGCTTCAACGGCTCCGGCTACCACCTCAAGAGCGCCGCCGAGATGCGCGCCCTCTTCGCGGAACTGCCGGCGGCCTGCGACAACACCCTGCTGGTCGCCGAGCGCGTCGAGTCCTACGACGAGGTCTTCGACCACGTCGACGAGATGCCGCGGTTCCCGGACGTGCCCGAGGGCGAGACGCAGGAGTCGTGGCTGCGCAAGGAAGTCCTCGAAGGGCTCGCGATGCGGTACGGGAGTCCGGTGCCCCCGCACATCCTGGAGCGCTTCGAGACGGAGATGTCGGTCATCGGCCCGATGGGCTTCAGCTCCTACTTCCTCGTCGTGGCGGACATCTGCCGCCACGCCCGGCAGCACCGGATCCCGCTCGGTCCGGGCCGCGGCTCGGCCACCGGCTCCCTCGTCGCCTACGCCACCCGTATCACCGAGCTGTGCCCCCTGGAGCACGGCCTGCTCTTCGAACGGTTCCTGAACCCCGAGCGCATCAACCCGCCGGATGTGGACCTCGACTTCGACGACCGGCAGCGCGACCGGATGGTCCGCTACGTCACCGAGAAGTACGGCGACGAGTACACCGCCATGGTGAACACCTTCGGCAGGATCAAGGCCAAGAACGCGATCAAGGACTCCTCGCGCATCCTGGGCTACCCCTACGCCCACGGCGAGCGGATCACCAAGGCGCTCCCGCCGGACCAGAACGGCAAACCGGCCCCGCTGGCCGCCGTCTTCGACCCCGCCCACGAGCGGTACGCGGAGGCCGCCGAGATCCGGCGCCTGTACGAGAGTGAGCCGGACGTGCGGCGGGTCGTCGACACCGCCCGCGGGGTGGAGGGCCTCACCCGCGGTACCGGTGTGCACGCCGCCGCGGTGATCCTGTCCAAGACGAAGCTCACCGACCGCATCCCGCTGCACATGCGCGCCGCGGACGGCGTGAAGATCACCGGCTTCGACTACCCGTCCTGCGAGGCCATGGGCCTGGTCAAGATGGACTTCCTGGGCCTGCGGAACCTGGGCGTGATCGACCAGGCCATCGAGAACATCCGGGAGAACCGGGGCGTCAGCCTGGCCACCGTGGACCCCCTGGACGGCGACCCGGTCACCGTCGTGATCCCGCTGGACGACCCGAAGACGTACCGGCTGCTGGCCGAGGGCAACACGTTCGGTGTCTTCCAGCTCGACGGCGGCGGCATGCGCGTCCTGCTCAGGCAGATGGAACCCACCCGCTTCGAGGACATCGCCGCGGTCAACGCCCTCTACCGGCCCGGCCCCATGGCGGCCGACGCGCACACCAACTACGCGCACCGCAAGACCGGCCGCCAGGAGATCACCCCGATCCACCCCGAGCTGCGGGACGCCCTGGAGCCGATCCTCGGCAACACCTTCCACCTGCTGGTCTACCAGGAGCAGATCATGGCCATCGCCCGGGAGCTGGCCGGGTACACCCTCGGCGGCGCCGACCTGCTGCGCCGTGCGATGGGCAAGAAGAAACCGGAGGTACTGGCCGCCGAGTGGGACAAGTTCCACGACGGTATGCGCAGCAACGGGTTCAGCGAGGAAGCCGTCAAGGCCCTGTGGGACGTCATGCTGCCGTTCTCCGGCTACGCGTTCAACAAGTCCCACACCGCCGGGTACGGACTCGTCTCGTACTGGACCGCCTACCTCAAGGCCAATTACCCGGCCGAGTACATGGCCGCGCTGCTCACCTCGGTCGGTGACGACAAGGACAAGGCCGCGGTCTATCTCGCCGACGCCCGCAAGAACGGTGTCCGCGTCCTCCAGCCGGACGTGAACGAGTCCGTCGCCGAGTTCACCGCCGTCGGCGACGACGTACGGTTCGGGCTGCGGTCCGTACGCAACGTCGGCGAGAACGTCATCGCGGCCGTCGTCGACGCGCGCCGCCGGGAAGGCAGGTTCACCTCCTTCGCCGACTTCCTCGGCAAGGCCGGCCTGCCCGCACTGAACAAGCGGGCCGTGGAATCCCTGATCAAGGCCGGCGCGTTCGACTCCCTGGGGCATTCCCGCAAGGGCCTCGCGGCCGTCCACGAGGACGCCGTCGACGCGGTCATCCCCGTCAAGAAGGCGGCGAGTCACGGACAGGGCGATCTCTTCGCCGGTCTGGGCGGAGACGGCGACGGGAGCGGGGGCGGCGGGCCGGTCTTCGGTCTCGACTTCCCCGTCGACGACACGGAGTGGCCCCGCAGGCAGCTCCTGTCGACCGAACGCGACATGCTCGGCCTCTACGTCTCCGCCCACCCGCTGGACGGCGCCGAACACATCCTCGCCGGCGCCCGGGACCACTCCATCGCCGAACTGCTCGCCTCCGGCCGCACCACCGCAGAGGTGCGGCTGTCGGGGCTGATCACCGGCATCCAGCTCAAGGTGACCCGACAGGGCAACGCCTGGGCCGTCGTGCAGCTCACGGACCGCGACGCCGCCGTCGAAGTGCTCTTCTTCCCCGCCGCCTACCAGCTCGTGCAGCACGCCCTGGCCGAGGACAACGTCGTCTCCGTCCGGGGCAGGGCCGAGGAGCGGGACGGAACCGTGCAGGTCTTCGGCAAGGAACTCGCGGTACTGGACGTGTCCTCCGCCGAGCACGGCGGCCGCCCGCCCGTGCGGCTGGCCCTCCCCGCCCACCGGATCACCGAAGAGTCCGTCCGGGAGCTGAAACGTATCCTCGCGGACCACCCCGGCGACAGCCCGGTCCACCTCAGCGTCCGCGGCCCTCGCAGGACGACCGTGTACGCCCTCCAGGCCACGGTGGACGCCGCCACCGTCGCGTCCGACGTGAAGGGCGCGTTCGGAGCTGACGCGTGGACGGGCATCGCATGACGTGCCCGTAACCCGCGCCCCCGTACCCCGCCCCCGCGCCTCCTCACCCCCGCAGGAACTCCGCCACAGCGTCCGTCTGCCCGAGGACCGCGTGCCCGACCCCGGGCAGCAGCCGCACCGTCGCGTCCGGAACGTTCTCCCGTACGCGACGGGCGGTCTCCGCCGAGTCGAAGAAGGCGTCGTCGGTACCGGCGATCAGCAGCACGGGGACGTCCAGGCCGCGCAGCGCGTCGTCCGAGAACCGCGGCAGCCGATCCCTGCGGGGCTTGAACTGGGTGAACGTCAGCACCACCTGGTCGAGGACCGGCCTTGCCTCGGGCGTGTGCAGCCCCGTGGCGCTGCGCACCGTCCGGTGAACCCCCCAGCGCCCGAACGGCCGCAGCAGCAGGGACTTGAAGAGCAGCCCCATCCGCTGCTTTCCCAGGCCGCCGGGGCACAGCAGGGCCAGGCGGGACACCCGGCCGGGGCGGCGGGTGGCGTAGTCCAGGGCCAGCCAGCCGCCCAAGGAGGTGGCGACGAAGGAGGCGGCCGAGATGCCCAGTCCGTCCAGTACCTCGTCCAGCCACCGCGCGTACGCGTCGGAGGCCAGGGGCGGGCGGGACGGCGCGCTCAGGCCCGGTTCGCCGATGACGTCGACGGCGTACGTACGGAAGTGCCGCGACCAGGTGGCGGCATCGTCCTGCCACATGGTCGCGTTGGCCCCCGAGCCGTGCAGCAGGACCACCGGAGGTGCGTCCGGCGGCCCGGAGACGAGCACGAAGGTCTCGCCCTCGCGGGTCGGCACCCGTATCCGTTCGGTGGAGACGGGCCAGTCGTCCAGGGCTTCCAGGTAGCGCCGCCGGATCTCGCGCTCCCCGGCCGCCGACTTGTAGAGCGTGGCTGTGTGCGGGTCGGTGCCCGTGCGCGTGCTCACGAGTCGAGCACTCCCTCCATGTAGTCGAACAGCCGGGCCGTGTCCGCCAGACCGCCGAGAATCACGACCTTCATCCGGGCCCGCTCCGGGTCGTACACCGTCTCGATCCGCAGCGGCCGGTCGCCGGGGCCGCGATGGGCCGCCGCGCTGGTCAAGAGGGTGGACAGCCGGTCGGCGGTCCGGCGGTCGACCGCGTCGATCTCCACGATGCCCGACACCTCGCTGTGCAGCGGCCCCCCGGCCGGTTCCCCGGGGGCGGCCGGGACCGGGCGGCCGGTGAAGGCTTCCAGGTCCTCGTGCGCGATGCGGTACTGCTTGCCGATGCGGACCGCGGCGAGCCGCCCGTCCCGCACGTAATTGCGGACGGTGCGGACGTGCAGGCCCAAGTGCTCGGCTACTTGGTCGACGGAGTAGAAGCGGTCGTTCACGCAAGGACTCTAACCTTCCCTACCCGGAGGAGCAATAGGGAAGGTTAGGGAAGTTCGCGGAAGCTTAGGGAACGGCCGGATGGTGCGGGCGCTAGTGATCCCCGCGGGTGGGCAGCGGCATGAGGGCGCGGGCCGGAGCGATGGCGGGCAGAGGGCGGGAAGCCGGCCGGGCAGAAGCGGGCGGGGGGGGGGGGGGGGGGGGGGGGGGCGGGGGCCCCCCCCCCCCCCCCCCCCCCCCCCCCCCCCGCGGCGGGGGGCGCCCCCAGCCCCCTGGCC
>NZ_JBVHPX010000010.1:0-200000 GCF_055567735.1 Streptomyces sp. NPDC026394 | reverse complement strand
GTGTGTCCCCCCCGGGGGGGGCCCGCGCCTGGGGGCCGGGGCCGGGCGGGTGGGGGGGCCGGGGGGGGGGCCCGGGGGGGGCGGGCGGGGGGGGGGGTTGCGGGGGCGCCCCCGGCCCCCCCCCCCCCCCGCCGTCCGCCCCGGCACGTGGCCGGGCCTCGTGCCGCTACCGGGCCGAGGACCGGGTCCGGATCAGCAGCCACAGGAAGTACGGCGTGCCGATGACCGCCGTGAGCAGGCCCGCGCCGAGCTGGGCCGGGGCGATCACCGTCCGGCCCACCATGTCCGCCGTACCGACCAGCACCGCGCCCAGCAGTACCGCCACCGGCACCACCCGTACGTGCCGGCGGCCCACCAGCGCACGCGCCGCGTGCGGGGCGACCAGGCCGACGAAGGCGATGGTGCCGGTCACGGCGACGGCCGCCGCGCTCAGCAGGACGCCCAGCGCCAGGAAGCCGAGGCGCGCCCCGGGCACGCCCAGTCCCAGCAGCCGCGGGGTGTCCCCGTCGAGCGAGACGAGGTCGAGTTCGGTGCGCCGGGCGAGGGCCACGGCGACGCCCACCGCGAGGACGACGGCGAGCGGCAGCAGGTCGGGCAGCGTCCGCCCGTACGTCGAACCGGACAGCCAGGTCAGCGCCTTGGTGGCGTTGAACGGGTCGGTGAGGACGATGAGCAGGCTGATCAGGGCGGCGCTCGCGGTGGCGACGCCCATGCCGACCAGCACCAGGCGGTTCTGCCGGAAGCCGCCGCGCGCCGACAGCCCGAAGACGAGCGCGGAGGCGACGGCGGCGCCCGCGAAAGCGGCGGCGGCGAGGCCCGTCGGCCCGGCCTCGGGCGCGGTCGTCACCAGGACCACCGCGCCCAGCGCGGCGCCGCCGGAGACGCCCATGACGCCCGGTTCGGCCAGCGGGTTGCGGGT
Organism: Streptomyces sp. NPDC026394; assembly: GCF_055567735.1. Lineage (NCBI taxonomy): Bacteria > Bacillati > Actinomycetota > Actinomycetes > Kitasatosporales > Streptomycetaceae > Streptomyces > Streptomyces sp. NPDC026394. The sequence goes on along the minus strand of NZ_JBVHPX010000010.1, from coordinate 199,081 downwards.
CACCGCCTGGACCAGCGTGCCGGCCAGGGCGAGGGCGGCGCCCGCGAGGAGGGCGGCGAGCACCCGTGGCACCCGGGTGTCGAGGACGAAGGAGACGACCCGGCCGGCTCGGCCCTGCGCCCAGTTCAGGACGTCGCCGAGCAGCAGCTTGGAGTCGCCGAGCAGTACGGATGCGACCGTCACGGCGATCAGCGCCGCCACCAGCGTCCCGGCCACCGTCAAAAAGACGGTCCGGCTGCGGATGTGCAGCCGGTCGGGCGGGGCGGCGGCGCCGGTGTCCCGGCCGCGGGTCGCCAGCACCACCAGGAAGACGGCGCCGACCAGGCTCGTGACCACGCCGGTCGGCACGGCCACCGCCACGTCGGCCGGCACCAGCGCCCGCAGCGCGACGTCCGAGCCGAGGACCAGGACCGCGCCGGTGAGCGCGGACCGCGTCACGTTCGCGCGCGTCCGGGAGAGGCCGCGGTAGCGGCGCGCCAGCAGGCGGACGACGGCCGGGGCACTCAGCCCGACGAAGCCGATCGGCCCGGCGAGGGTGACGGCCGTGGCGGACAGCAGCGCGGCCAGGACGACGGCGGTGACCCGGGTGGCGCGCACGGAGACGCCCAGTCCCCGCGCGGCGTCGTCGCCGAGCGCCAGGGCGTCGACCCGGCGGGCGACGAGCAGCAGCCCGGCCAGTCCGGCGACGGCGAGCGGCAGCATCCACAGCACCCCGCCGAAACCGTTCTGCGCGATGCTGCCCTGGTTCCAGGCGTACAGCCCCTCCGTCTGCTCGGGGAACAGCAGCAGCAGTCCCTCCGTGACGGAGCTGAGGCCGAGGGTCAGCGCGCTGCCGGCCAGTACCAGCCGTACGGTTCCGGCGCCGAGACCGGACAGTCCGAGGACGAGGGCCGCGGCCGCCAGGCCGCCGACGAAGGCGACGCCGGAGGAGGCGAGCAGCGGCAGGGAGACGCCGGTCGCGGCGACCAGCCCGAGGGAGAAGTAGGAACCGGCGTTGACCGCGAGGGTGTCCGGCGCGGCGAGCACATTGCGGCTGACGGCCTGGAGGGCGGCGCCCGCCATGCCGAGCACCGCGCCGACCAGGAGCCCGGCGGCCATCCGCGGCAGCCGGGAAGCGACGACGACGGAGGCGTCCGCCGCGTCGGCCTGTCCGGTGAGCGCCTTCCACACCTCCGCGGCGCCGACGCCGGAGGTGCCTTGTGCGATGTCGACGAGGGCGAGGGCGGCGATCAGCAGGACGAGCACAGCCGTCACCGCCGCCGCGCCGCCTTTCCGGGACGCCGCCGTGGCGGGGGCAGGGGGAGCGGTGGTGGTGACGGCCATGATGTCTACGCGCGCCTCGCCGTCACTTCTTCAGCGCGGCGACGACGGAGTCCACGTACGACTCCATCGACGCGGTGCCGCCGAACATCCACACACCGTCGGGCAGCCGGTGCACCTTGCCCGCCTTCACGAACGGGAGCGACTTCCAGACCGCGTTGTCGGCGAGCGCCCCGGTGAACGGGTTGCTGGTCTTGTCGTCGTCGCTGCCGATGTACGCGAACTGCACGTCACCGAGCTTGGTCAGCCCTTCGACGTCGGTGGTGCCGAGCCCGTAGGCCGGGTCGCCCTTCATGGTCCAGGGGTTCCTCAGCCCGAGCTTCTCGTTCACCGCGCCGACCAGCGAACCGCCGGTGTACGGCCGGATGGTGACCTGGCTGCCGTCCACGTAGCCGTCGGCGAAGGCGAACGCGGTGCCCTTGCGCCCGGCCTTCTCCAGTTCCTGCCGGCCCGCCGTGAGCTTCGCCTCGAAGCCCTTCTTCAGCTTGCCGGCCTGCTCCGTGGTGCCGGTGGCCCGGGCGATCAGGTCCAGGTCCCGCGTCATCTGCCCGATCGGGTCGGTGGCGTCGGCGGACTTCAGGTCCAGCACCGGGGCGATCTTCCGTAGCTGGGTGAGGGCGGCCTTGGGCAGGTCGCTGGTGGCGACGATGAGGTCGGGCGCGAGCGAGGCGACGGTGTCCATGCTCGGCTCGCCGCGGGTGCCGATGTCCTTCGGCTCGTTCTTCAGCGGCATGGCCTTGTCCCAGGACTTGTATCCCTTGACGTCGGCGATGCCGACCGGTGCGACACCGAGCGCCACCAGGTGCTCGACGACGTTCCACTCGGTCCCGACGACCTTCTTGGCGGGCCCGTCCAGCTCCACCTTCGTCCCGGAGGCGCCGGTGAGGGTGAGGTGTCCTGCGGTCTTCTTCGCCTGGTCGGCGGCGGGCTCGGTGGTGCCGCACGCCCCCAGGGTGAGCGCGGCGGCGGTGGCCGCCGCGACGGTGAGGAGGAGTCGTCTCATGAGGTGGCACCGAGCCTTTCACTGTGCGCGTCGTGCGCGTTGTGCTTCTTGTTCCGTGTCGTGTCGCCGTGCGGCGGCCGCCGGGTGTGGTGCCGGCCGATCGCGCGGGTGCGCAGCCGTCCGGTCGACGGGTCGGTGGAGACCTCGATCCGGATGCCGTAGGTGTCCGTCAGCCGCTGTGGGGTGAGGACGTCCTCGGGCGTTCCGTCGGCGGTCACCCGGCCGGACCGGAGCAGCACGATCCGGTCGGCCACGGCGGCCGCCTGGTCCAGGTCGTGCAGCACCACACCGACGGCGATCCCGTGGTCGTCCGCCAAGTCCCGGATCAGGTCCAGGAGTTCCACCTGGTACCGCAGGTCGAGGTAGGTCGTCGGCTCGTCCAGCAGGAGTACGCCGGTGTCCTGCGCGAGGCAGCCCGCGAGCCACACCCGTTGCAACTGGCCGCCGGAGAGGTGCTCGGCACCGCGCTCGGCCAGGTCGGCGACCCCGGTCAGACGGAGCGCCCGCTCCACCGCCGCGGGCCCGTCCGGGTCGGCCCGGCCCCAGCGCCCCCGGTACGGGTAGCGCCCGAACTCCACGACGTCCCGGACGGTCAGCCCGCTGGGTGTGGGCCGCCCTTGGGGCAGCAGCGCCACCCGCCGCGAGAACGCGCGGGGGGAGAGCGCGAATCCGTCCGTCTCCTCGCCGAGGGTCAGTGCCGCGTTCCGCGCCCGCTGCAACCGTGCCACGGTCCGCAGCAGCGTCGACTTGCCGCTGCCGTTGGGGCCGACCAGTACGGTCACCTGCCCCGGCGAGAGCCGCAGGGACGCGTCGTGCACGACGTCGACACCGTCGTACGCCACGGTGATGTCCGTGGCGGTCAGGGTGTGGCCGCGGGACTGCGCGGCCTGGGGGAGTTCTTCACCGGCCTTCACGCAGAGAAGGTTAGCCTAACCTAATTTTTGGCCGAATTCGGGTGGTTCGGGGGTGATGTCCGCCTGTTCTGGACGGCCGGGCGCGCATGACCGCGCGGCGGGGATGTACTAGAGTTATCTCGACATCGAGATATCTGCCGGGAGGCGTACCGCTGCCGCGCTAGTAAGGCTTGCCTAACTTAGCCTTACCTTAGCTGATCGGCAAGGATCTGTGACGGCAGGATTGCGGTGGTACGCGCGAATCATGCATTGAAGGAGACTGTCGTGTCGGCGAACAGCTTCGACGCCCGCAGCACGCTGCGCGTGGGCGACGAGTCGTACGAGATCTTCAGGCTGGACAAGGTCGAGGGCTCCGCCCGCCTTCCCTACAGCCTGAAGGTGCTGCTGGAGAACCTGCTCCGCACCGAGGACGGCGCGAACATCACCGCCGACCACATCCGTGCGCTGGGCGGCTGGGACTCCCAGGCGCAGCCCAGCCAGGAGATCCAGTTCACGCCGGCCCGCGTGATCATGCAGGACTTCACCGGTGTGCCGTGCGTCGTGGACCTCGCGACGATGCGTGAGGCCGTCAAGGAGCTCGGCGGCGATCCGGCCAAGATCAACCCGCTGGCCCCGGCCGAGCTGGTCATCGACCACTCGGTCATCGCCGACAAGTTCGGCACCGCCAACGCCTTCCAGCAGAACGTGGAGCTGGAGTACGGCCGCAACAAGGAGCGCTACCAGTTCCTGCGCTGGGGCCAGACCGCCTTCGACGAGTTCAAGGTCGTCCCACCCGGCACCGGCATCGTCCACCAGGTCAACATCGAGCACCTGGCCCGTACGGTCATGATCCGCAATGGTCAGGCCTACCCCGACACCCTCGTCGGCACCGACTCGCACACCACCATGGTCAACGGCCTGGGCGTGCTGGGCTGGGGCGTCGGCGGCATCGAGGCCGAGGCCGCGATGCTGGGCCAGCCGGTCTCCATGCTCATCCCGCGCGTCGTCGGCTTCAAGCTGACCGGTGAGCTCAAGCCCGGCACCACCGCCACCGACCTGGTGCTGACCATCACCGAGATGCTGCGCAAGCACGGCGTCGTCGGCAAGTTCGTCGAGTTCTACGGCGAGGGCGTCGCCGCCACCTCGCTGGCCAACCGCGCCACCATCGGCAACATGTCGCCGGAGTTCGGCTCCACCGCCGCGATCTTCCCGATCGACGACGAGACGCTGAACTACCTCAAGCTGACCGGCCGCTCCGAGCAGCAGGTCGCCCTGGTCGAGGCGTACGCCAAGGAGCAGGGTCTGTGGCTGGACCCGGCCGCCGAGCCGGACTTCTCCGAGAAGCTGGAGCTGGACCTGTCGACGGTCGTCCCGTCGATCGCCGGCCCGAAGCGCCCGCAGGACCGCATCATCCTGGCCGAGGCCGCCCAGCAGTTCGCGCAGGACGTGCGCAACTACGTCAGCGAGGCGGACCTGGACGAGGCGGGCAAGGAGTCCTTCCCGGCCTCCGACGCCCCGGCGGTCTCCAACGGCACGCCGACCAAGCCGACCCTGGTCACCGCCGCCGACGGCTCGACCTACGAGATCGACCACGGCGCCGTCACCGTCGCCGCGATCACCTCCTGCACCAACACCTCGAACCCCTACGTCATGGTCGCCGCCGCGCTGGTGGCCAAGAAGGCGGTCGAGAAGGGCCTGTCCCGCAAGCCCTGGGTCAAGACCACCCTCGCCCCCGGCTCGAAGGTCGTCACCGACTACTTCGACAAGGCGAACCTGACGCCCTACCTGGACAAGCTGGGCTTCAACCTGGTCGGCTACGGCTGCACCACCTGCATCGGCAACTCCGGTCCGCTGGACGAGGAGATCTCGAAGGCGATCAACGAGGCCGACCTCGCGGTCACCTCGGTGCTCTCCGGCAACCGCAACTTCGAGGGCCGGATCAACCCCGACGTCAAGATGAACTACCTGGCGTCCCCGCCGCTGGTCGTCGCGTACGCCATCGCCGGCTCCATGAAGGTGGACATCACCACCGAGGCGCTCGGCACCGACCAGGACGGCAACCCGGTCTACCTCAAGGACATCTGGCCCTCCGAGGCCGAGGTCAACGACGTCGTGGCCAACGCCATCGGCGAGGACATGTTCTCCAAGTCGTACGAGGACGTCTTCGCGGGCGACGCCCAGTGGCAGGCGCTGCCGATCCCCACCGGCAACACCTTCGAGTGGGACCCGCAGTCCACCTACGTCCGCAAGCCCCCGTACTTCGAGGGCATGACGATGGAGACCAGCCCGGTCTCCGACGTCCAGGGCGCCCGCGTCCTGGCCAAGCTGGGCGACTCGGTCACCACCGACCACATCTCCCCGGCCGGTGCGATCAAGGCCGACACCCCGGCCGGCCAGTACCTCACGGAGCACGGCGTCGAGCGCCGCGACTTCAACTCCTACGGCTCGCGCCGCGGTAACCACGAGGTCATGATCCGCGGCACGTTCGCCAACATCCGCCTGCGCAACCAGATCGCGCCGGGCACCGAGGGCGGCTTCACGCGTGACTTCACGCAGGAGGACGGCCCGGTCTCCTTCATCTACGACGCGTCGCAGAACTACCAGGCGGCCGGCATCCCGCTGGTCATCCTGGCCGGCAAGGAGTACGGCTCCGGCTCGTCCCGCGACTGGGCCGCCAAGGGCACCGCGCTGCTCGGCGTCAAGGCCGTCATCGCCGAGTCCTACGAGCGGATCCACCGCTCGAACCTCATCGGCATGGGCGTACTGCCGCTCCAGTTCCCGGAGGGCGCCTCGGCGCAGTCGCTGGGCCTGACCGGCGAGGAGACCTTCGACATCACCGGCGTCACCGCGCTGAACGACGGCGGCATCCCGGAGACCGTCAAGGTCAAGGCAGGCGATGTCGAGTTCGACGCCAAGGTGCGCATCGACACCCCCGGCGAGGCGGACTACTACCGCAACGGCGGCATCATGCAGTACGTGCTGCGCTCGCTGATCCGCAAGTAAGCAGCACGCCTGCCGCGTACGCGCGCGGGTGACGCGACCAGGGCCGCACCCTCGACCGGGGTGCGGCCCTCGTCGTATCTCTGCGGCGTCGCCCGGCTGCCTCCGAGCGCCGGAAACAGCGGTGCGGCGCGCCCCGGAGGGACGCGCCGCACCACCACCTCACCGGCGGGCGGCCGGGGCGACAGGAGTCTCCCGGCTGCCGGTGTCCTTACGGACTAGAACATCCAGCTGTAGATGTTGTAGCCAAAACCGAGCTGCTTGCGCGGCGCGAAGGGAGCCGACGCGTTGCCGGTGCCCTTGTACAGCCACAGCTTGCCGTCGTTGCCACGGGCGAGCAGGTCCGCCTGGCCGTCGATGTCCACGTCACCGGTGGACACCAGGGCGTTGTACGCGTTCCAGCCCGCACCGATCTTGACGCGGGGAGAGAAGGGCGCCTTGTAGTTGCCGGTGCCCTTGTAGAGCCACAGCACACCGGAGGAGTCCCGGGCCACGATGTCGGCCCTGCCGTCGCCGGTCAGGTCGCCCTTGCCGGAGATCTGGGTGTAGCCACCCCACCCGGCGCCGACCTTGACGCGCGGGTCGACCTTGCCGTTGTCGTAGCCGAGGTAGAGCCACAGCACGCCCGAGTTGTCGCGGGCGAGGATGTCGTACGCGGCGCCGCCGCCCAGGTTGCCCGGCGACAGGACCTTGTCGTAGATGTTCCAGCCGCTGCCGATCGTCCGGGCCTCGTCCTCGGTCTGGGCGTCGGAGTAGTACAGGTTGCCGGCGTAGTCCCAGGCCCAGAGGCCGTCACCCCGGCTGTCGCCGTTGTGGTCGACCGGGGCCGCGGCCTTGAGCAGGTCCCAGTCGGCTCCGGCGAACAGACGCTCGTCGAGACCGCCGGTGCCGTTCGGGTCGTAGTGGTACAGGAAACCGGAAGAGCGCTCGATGCCGAAGAGGCCGAAGACCGGCGCGTCCTGGGCCTGCACACGGGCCGAGGCACGGGCCTTCGGTGCCGTCTGCGTCACTGCGCCGATGTCGAGCTTCTTGACCGGGGCCGGGACCGGCGCCGGCGTGTCCGCCACCGCGGCTGAGGCACTGGTGCCGACCAGGGCGGCGGCGACCGCCGCGACAGCCAGACGCGTCAGGGCGCGTCCGCGCTTACGGCCGGGAAGTTTGGCCACGTAATTCTCCATTTGCCATGTGATGAGACGCGACGCACCCACATGAGGTGCGTCGCGGGATCCTCAGGATCTTTGCACAAGCCCTTCACATGTCAACTGGTTTGCGGCTGGTCTGATGAATTAGTCCGTTAAGTCCGTTTGTCTGGCCCGATGAGCTCAACTTCCGCAAGTCTGGCGCGGCTTGACGGAATCAGACGGTAATCGGTGTAGGTGCCGGGCGCTCCGACCGTGAATACTCGGGTTTGCCGGTCCGCGGTGAATGACTCGGCCGTCCGCCGGTCGACGGTCCGCCACTTCCCGTGCCGGTCCCGGCCCTCCAGCACCCAGGAGGCGGGCGCGTCCGCCCGCGCCGCCGAGGTGAGGGTGTACGAGGTCACCCGCGCCGCCGACGGGAGGGACACCGGGAGCGTCGTGAAGGACGTGGCGGTGTCCGACGTGTCGTCCAGGAGCGGGCTGCCGCCGGGCACGGTCAGGTCGCCGTCCGGTGCGGGCACCCGGTCGTCGCGGGTGACGGACGACGGCGCCGCGTTCTTGCCGGTGCCCCAGGAGGACGGGCGCGGGCCCATCGCGAATTCCAGGGTGCCGCCGCGGGCGAGCAGGGCGTGCGGCAGTGCGGTGGAGTGCCACGGCTTTCCGTTGACCCGCAGACCCTGTACGTACACATTGCGGTCGCTGTTGCGCGGTGCCTTGACGACCAGGTCGCGGCCGTTCTCCAGGTGGAGGGTGGCCTTGGTGAACAGCGGCGAGCCGACCGCGTATTCGGGCGACCCCATCACCAGCGGATAGAACCCGAGCGCGCTGAAGACGTACCAGGCGGACATCTCACCGTTGTCCTCGTCGCCCGGATATCCCTGGCCGATCTCGCTGCCGAGGTAGAGCCGGGAGAGGACGTCACGGACCTTTTCCTGCGCCTTCCACGGCTGTCCGGCGGCGTCGTAGGCGTACGCGATGTGATGCGACGGCTGGTTGCTGTGTCCGTACATGCCCATGCGGGTGTCCCGGGCCTCGGTCATCTCGTGGATGACGTTGTTGTACGAGCCGGCGAATTCCTTCGCCGCGGTCTCCGGGGTGGCGAAGTAGGCGTCCAGCTTCTCGGCCAGGCCCGCCCGGCCGCCGTACAGGTTGGCCAGGCCACGGGTGTCCTGGGGGGCGGCGAAGGCGAAGGTCCAGGCGTTGGTCTCGGTGTAGTCGTGGCCCCAGACGCGCGGGTCGAACCGGTCGGGCGGCAGCCGCCAGTTCCCGGCCGCGTCCTTGCCCTGGAAGAATCCGACCTCGCTGTCGAAGTGCTTGACGTAGTTGCGGGCGCGGTTGAGGAAGTAGGCGGATTCCTCCTTGTACCGCGGCTTCTTCGTCCTCTCGTACAGCGCCTGTCCCATACGGGCGATGCCGTAATCGTTGAGATATCCCTCCAGGGCCCAGGACATGCCTTCCTTGATGTCCGTGCTCGTGTAACCGCGGAAGGGCGAGGTGGTCATGCCCTTACGGCCGACACCGGGGCTGGGCGGGGCGACGGTGGCGTTCTTCACCGCCGCGTCGTAGGCGGCGACGGCGTCGAACCGCACGCCTTTCGCGTACGCGTCGGCGAATGCGACGTCCGAGCTGGTACCGGTCATCAGATCCGCGTAACCGGGCGAGGACCAGCGGGAGATCCAGCCGCCGTCCTTGTACTGCTGGACGAATCCGTCGACCATTTTCCCCGCCTGCTCCGGCGTGAGCAGGGAATAGGCGGGCCAGGTGGTGCGGTAGGTGTCCCAGAAGCCGTTGTTGACGTACACCTCACCGTCGACGATCTTCGCCCCGGTGTGTGTCGGGGTGTCCGGACCGGTCCGCGGCGAGAACGGGCTCGCGTACCGGGTGCGCGCGCCCACCTGCTCGTACCCGGAGTTGGGGTAGAGGTAGAGCCGGTAGAGGTTGGAGTAGAGGGTGACGAGGCGGTCCCGGCTCGCGCCCTCGACCTCGATGCGCCCGAGGATGCCGTCCCACTGGGCGCGGGCGCGGTCCCGGACCCGCTCGAAGGAGTCGCTCGCCGGAATCTCCCGCTCCAGGTTCGCGCGCGCCTGGTCGACGCCGATCAGGGAGGTGGCGATGCGCAGCGTGACCGTCCGGTCCGCGCCGGGCCGCAGCTTCAGGTAGCCGGTGACGTCCGGGCCTCCGCCGCCGCTCAGCTTGCCGCCCGCGGTGACCGGCGCGTCGAGCACGCCGTACACGAACAGCCGGGTGGCGCCGGTGGACAGGTTGCTCCGGACGTCCGAGAAGCCGGTGACGACGCCACGCGCGGCGTCGAGGGTGAGCCCGCCGTTGTTGTTGACGTTGTCGAAGATCAGGTTCGCGTCGTCGCCGGGGAAGGTGAAGCGCATCAGCGCGGCGTGATCGGTCGGGGCGATGTCCGCCTTGAGGCCGTTGTCGAAGGTGACGCCGTAATGGTGCGGCGTCGCGGTCTCGTTGCTGTGGTGGAAGGGCAGGGCGCGGGCGGTGCGTCCGGCGTCCGGCGTGCCCGCGGCGGTGGACGGCATGACCTGGAACGTCTGCCGGTCGCCCATCCAGGGGCTGGGTTCGTGGCTGGCGGCGAACGCCTGGAGGGTGGGGAGGTTGTCGGCGTTGTTCTTCCGCGCGTACTCGTACAGCCAGTCCGTGGAGCCGGCGTTGGTCACCGGCGTCCAGAAGTTGAAGCCGTGCGGCACGGCGGTGGCGGGGAAGGTGTTGCCGCGCGAGAAGCTGCCGCTGGAATTCGTGCCGCGGGTGGTCGCCACGTAGTCGGAGAGGTGGGCGGGCGGCTTCTGCCGGGCCTCGGGGCCGAGCGTGATGTCGTCCACCCAGCCGCGGAAGACCGGCGTGGTCTTCGGCGCGGCGGGCGCGTCGTACGCGACCAGGATGCGGTCGACGGTCTTGCCCGCCGCCACCTCGCCGATGCGTGACTGGCGGTGGTTCCACTGGTTGACGTAGAGCGTCCTGGCGTCGGCCTGGCCGCGCGGGGTCAGCGGGGCGCCGTTCTGGTCGGTGGCGCGCAGCTCGCTGAGGTAGGTGCCGTCGGTGAAGGCCAGGTCGAGCGCGACGTGGGTCGCGGGGTAGCCCAGGTCGGTGGCGGCCATCTCGGGGAAGACCTGGTACGAGAGGGAGGTCGCGCGGGTGACGGGCACGTCGACGTCGAAGACCTTGTTGTACGAGTGGCCGCGGCCGGCCGCGGTGTGCGTCCCCGCGTACCGCAGGGCCCGCAGCCCGCTGAAGCCCGCGTTCGCCCTGGCGGTGGGGGAGGCGGTGGGGCCCGAGTCGGGGTGGCTGCTCATCCCGGTGCCCGGGCCGCTTTCCGGGCCGACCCCGGAGGTCTTCGCGGTGCCGTCCGGACCGGTCTCGACGGTGTCCCGCCAGTCCGGCAGCGGATCACCGGCCTCGAAGGAGGAGCTGAACGCCCGGGGGGCCGGGGGCTTTTGGGGCGGGGCCGCGACGGCGGGGGAGTAGGCCGTCAGGGCGAGCAGGGCCGCGGCCGCGAGGGCGACGGGGCGGGCCGTGCCGGGCAGGGGTCTGTGCCGGTGTCTGAGCCGCACGCGCGTACCTCTCGACGGAGTTGGCATTCCAACGAAGGTGACATCGTTGTCAGCTACATAATGCAGAGATAAGTAAGGTGGGTGGGGCCTTTGTTGTCAAGGGTGGCCCTGCGCGCGGCGGCCGGAAGTCCGTGGCGGAAGCGGTGCATACCGGCGAGGTCTCAACTCGGGAAAGATGGCGGCCCGAACTTGCTTACGATCTTGCCGAGTTGACGTGAAGTGGACTATACCTGTCGGCGTCCGAGCGTCTGTGCGAACGACGTCCCGGACCCGGGAGGACCTGCGAGGCAGCACAAGAAATCGGCCCCGCACATCCCTAGCGCGCCCGGTGCACATCCCGTACAACTCAGCTTCATCTGACCCGCGGTGCCGGGGTGGCTCCGGTACACCGCCTGAGTCCTGAAGAAGGCGAGGACTTGCGCATGGGATCCACCTCGAATTTCAGCCGTCGCGACCTGATCAAGCGGGCCGCGGCGCTCGGAATCGTCACCGTACCGGCCATGAGCGCGCTGTCGGCGTGTGCCAGCAGTGGCGGTGGGGGCGGCGAGAAGGTCGAAAAGGGGGAGAAGTCCGCCAAGAATCCGCTGGCGGTCAATGACAGCGCCGCCCTCGACGTCGTCATCTTCGACGGCGGATTCGGCGACAAGTACGCCAAGGACGCCCAGGCCGAATACATCGTCGCCTTCCCGAAGACCAAGGGCAAGGTCAAGCTCACCTCCACCCAGAAGATCCAGTCCACGCTCCAGCCGCGTTTCAACGGAGGCAACCCGCCGGATCTCGTGGACAACTCCGGCGCCGAACAGATGGACTTCGGCACGCTGGTCTCCAAGAACCAGCTCGCCGACCTCACGCCGCTGCTCGACGCCCCGTCGGCGGACGACCCGGACAAGAAGGTGCGTGACACCCTGCGCCCCGGCGTGGTCGAGATGGGGCAGTTCGGCGGCAAGGAAACCTGGATCCTGTACTACGCGTACACGGTCTACGGTCTCTGGTATTCCAGGACCAACCTCCAGAAGGTGGCCGACGCCGAATACCCCGAGACGTGGGACGAGATGCTCGCCGTGTGCGAGAAGGCGAAGAAGAAGGGTGTGGCCGGCTGGGTCTACCCGGGCAAGTACCCCTACTACCTCCCCTTCAGCCTGTACCCCTTCATCGCCAAGATCGGCGGCACGGAGGTGCTGCGGAAGATCGACAACCTGGAGCCGAACGCCTGGAAGGACCCGGCGGTCAAGGCGGCCTTCGACGCGTACTACGAGCTGTACAAGAAGGGGTACGTCCTCAAGGGCTCGCCCGGCCTGGACCACCTTCAGGCGGGGAAGGCGTGGGCCGAGGGCAGCGCCCTCTTCATTCCCAACGGCTCATGGGTCGAGAACGAGTCGGCCAAGCAGATCGAGAAGAACCCGGATTTCCAGCTCGCGGTCGGCCCCCCGTCCAGCCTCTCCGGCTCGGACAAGATGCCGTTCGGCACGATCTGGGCCTCCGGCGGCGAACCGTTCATCGTGCCCAAGCAGGCCAAGAACGCCCCCGGCGGCATGGAGATGCTGCGCATCATGCTCAGCAAGAAGTCCTCGCAGAACTTCATCAAGCAGGTCTCCTCGCTCACCTCGCTCAACGGCGGCACGGAAGGCCTGACCCTGCCCCCGGGCCTGGACTCGGCGCAGCAGGTCCTGCGGAAGGCCGGCCGGAACATCGTCAACCCGCGGATCCAGGACTGGTACGTGGCCCTGCAGAAGGAGAAGATCGGCGTCGGCGCGCTGGGCGAGATGATGGCGGGCCGGATGACTCCCGACGAAGCGATCAACAAGATCCAGAAGTACGCGGACGAGACGCGCGACGACAGCAGCGTCAAGAAGTACAAGCGCTGACCGGTGCATCTCACGCGTCACCAGCGGTGGCCTTTACGGCAGTCGCGGGGAAAGAACGGGATCGGTAGTCATGCAGCACGGTAAATACCGCTTCATAGCCGGGTTCTTGGTCCTCCCCCTGGCGATATACGCGATCTTCGTGATATCGCCGTTCGTGCAGGCGATCTACTACTCCTTCACGGACTGGACCGGCCTCAGCTCGGACATGAAAATGGTCGGGTTCGACAACTACACGCGCCTCTTCAAGGACAGCGTCTTCTGGGCCTCGGTGGGAAACAGCGTGGCGCTGTTGCTGCTGCTGCCGGTGGTGACGATCTCGCTCGGGCTCTTCTTCGCCTTCATGCTCAACGTCGGTGGCCGCCGCAGGAAGAAGGCGGTCATCGGCGGCGTACGCGGATCCGGCACGTACAAGATTCTCTATTTCTTCCCGCAGGTGCTGTCGGTCCCGATCGTCGCCCTGCTCTTCCAGTTCGCCTACAACCCGGAGAGCGGCGCGCTGAACGCCTTCTTCCAGGCCGTCGGGCTGGACGACGTGCAGCCCAACTGGCTGGGCGACCCGCAGCTCGCGCTCTGGTGCATCATGGGCGCGATGATCTGGGCCAACGTCGGCTTCTACGTCGTACTCTTCTCGGCCGGCATGAGTTCCATACCGAAGGACTTCTACGAGGCCGCGCTGCTGGACGGCGCCAACCGGATCAACACGTTCTTCAGAATCACCCTGCCGCTGCTCTGGGACACGGTGCAGACCGGCTGGATCTACATGGGCATCCTGGCCCTGGACGTGTCGGCCTTCGCCTTCGTGCAGATCATGAGCGTCGGGCCCGGCGGCCCGGACTATTCCACCGAGGTGCTGCCGCTGTACGTCTACCAGAAGACCTTCCGCGACGGTCAGGCCGGTTACGCCACCTCGATCGGCGTCGCCCTGCTGATAGTGACCCTGATCTTCTCGGCCATCGTCATGCGGCTGGGCCGGCGTGAGCGACTGGAGTTCTGATGAGCGTGCAGACCAAGACCCCGGCCGCGACGGGCCGGAGCGGCGAAAGGGGCAACGGCGAGGGTGGCGGGGGCCGGGTCCTGAACGTCTTCTCGCACGGCGTCCTGGTCATCTGGGGCCTGCTGGTGACCATGCCGCTGCTGTGGGCGGTGGTCAGCTCCTTCAAGGACGACGGGGAGATCTTCGGCTCGCCCTGGGGGCTGCCGTCGGCGCTGCACTTCGACAACTGGTCGCGCGCCTGGGACAAGGCCAACATGGGCCAGTACTTCTTCAACTCGCTGATCGTGGTGGGCGGTTCGCTGATCGGGACCATGCTGCTGGGGGCGATGGCGGCGTACGTGCTGGCCCGGTTCGACTTCCCGGGCAACCGCTTCATCTACTTCCTTTTCGTGGGCGGGATGGGCTTCCCGGTCATCCTCGCGCTGGTCCCGCTGTTCTTCGTCATGAAGAACATGGCCCTGCTGGACACCTACCACGGCCTGATCCTGGTCTACGTCGCGTACTCCCTGCCGTTCACCGTCTTCTTCCTCAGCGGGTTCTTCAAGACACTGCCGTCATCGGTGGCGGAGGCCGCGCTGATCGACGGCGCGTCCCACACGCGGACGTTCTTCCAGGTCATGCTGCCGATGGCCAAGCCGGGCCTGATCAGCGTCGGCATCTTCAACTTCCTGGGGCAGTGGAACCAGTACCTGCTGCCGACGGTGCTGAACGTCGGCGACCCGGACAAGAAGGTGCTCACCCAGGGCCTGGTCGCGCTGGCGGTCAGCCAGGGGTACAAGGGCGACTGGTCCGGTCTGTTCGCCGGCCTGACCATCGCCATGCTGCCGGTGCTCGGCGCGTACATCATCTTCCAGCGGCAGGTGGTGGCGGGGCTGACGGCGGGCGCCCTGAAGTAGCTCCGTGAGCCGGTGCGCGAGCCGGTGCGAGCCGCGCACCGCCGCGCCGTGCACCCGTACGGCGCGGCGGCCCCCGCCCCGCCGTCCCGCGGGCCCGGGGGCCGTCGTGGTCTCCGGGGACGGCCGGATTCGGCCACAGGCCCGGCGCACCCGGTCGAGGACTTGACGGAACCGGACCCGGGCACGTCAGCTTAGATTCACATGTTGGAGACAAGCCGGGTCTCGTCGACGTGGCCCGGCCGGCGGCCGGTCGTCGTGCCGGGCGCTACAGGCGGGAGTGGATGAGTCGATGGAGACTCCGGGTTCGCAGTCCTCGCTGCACCGGGCCAATCTGGAGCGGGTCGTACGCGCGGTGCGCATGGCGGGTTCGCTCACCCAGGCGGAGATCGCCCGGAGCACGGGCCTGTCGGCGGCCACCGTCTCCAACATCGTTCGGGAACTGAAGGACGCCGGGACCGTCGACGTCACCCCGACCTCGGCCGGCGGCCGCCGGGCCCGCAGCGTCTCGCTCTCCGGCGACGCCGGGATCGTCGTGGGCGTCGACTTCGGCCACTCGCACCTGCGGGTCGCGGTCGGCAACCTCGCCCATCAGGTGCTCGCCGAGGAGACCGAGCCGATCGACGTGGACGCCTCCGCCGCGGAGGGCTTCGACCGGGCCGAGCGCCTGGTCAACCGGCTGGTCGAAGCGACCGGCGTCGGCCCGGGCAAGGTCATCGGCGTCGGCCTCGGCGTCCCGGGCCCCATCGACGTGGAGTCCGGCACGCTCGGCTCGACCGCCATCCTGCCGGGCTGGAGCGGTACGAACCCGGGCGAGGAGCTGTCCGGCCGGCTGGGCGTCGGCGTGTACGTCGACAACGACGCCAACCTCGGCGCGCTCGGCGAACTGGTCTGGGGCAGCGGGCGCGGCGCCGCCGACCTGGCGTACATCAAGGTCGCCAGCGGCGTCGGCGCGGGCCTGGTCATCAGCGGGCAGATCTACCGGGGGCCGGGCGGCACCGCGGGCGAGATCGGGCACATCACGCTGGACGAGTCCGGGCCGGTCTGCCGCTGCGGCAACCGCGGCTGCCTGGAGACCTTCACCGCCGCCCGGTACGTGCTCCCGCTGCTCCAGCCCAGTCACGGCCCCGACCTGACCATGGCGGAGGTGGTCCGGCTGGCCCGGGAGGGCGACCCGGGCTGCCGCCGGGTGATCGGGGACGTGGGGCGGCACATCGGCAGCGGGGTGGCCAATCTGTGCAATCTGCTCAACCCGAGCCGGGTGGTGCTCGGCGGCGACCTCGCGGAGGCCGGGGAGCTGGTGCTCGGGCCGATAAGGGAGTCGGTGTCGCGGTACGCGATTCCCAGCGCGGCGCGGCAGTTGGGGATCGTGCCGGGGACGCTCGGCGGCCGGGCCGAGGTGCTCGGCGCGCTGGCTCTGGTGCTGAGCGAGATGGGCGACTCGACGCTGCTGGACGGCACGCTGTCCGCCGAGGGGACCGCGCAGCCGGGCGGGCGGCCGGCCCCCGGTGTGCCCGGCGTCGCCGCCGGCCGGCCCGGCGACGGCACCGGTACCTCTGCCATTGCCTGACGTATACGGGGCACGCTGCCGTATACGGGGCACGCTGAGTTCACACAGCTAACGCATGGCACCGTTGTCATCTCGTTAAGTATTTACTCCTTGACGGTCTGCTAGCGGCCGAGTTGACTTCCAGCCACCTCGGCCGCAACGACGCGGCCTCGTCAGGGAGGTTTCACCGTGAACTCGCACCTGCGTCGTGCTGCCGTGGCCGCGGCCGCCGTCTCGATGGCCGTCGGACTCGCCGCCTGCGGCTCCGCCAAGGAGGCCGGCGGCGACTCGGACGCCAAGAAGGACAAGAAGGGGCCGCTGACCATCGGCCTCCTGCTGCCCGAGAACCAGACCGCGCGGTACGAGCGGTTCGACAAGCCGCTGATCGAGAAGAAGATCCGCGAGCTGGCGGGCAAGGACACCGAGATCCTCTACGACAACGCCAAGCAGGACCCCGCCGTCCAGCAGCAGCAGGTCGACACGATGATCACCAAGAAGGTCGACGCGCTGATCCTGGACGCCGTGGACGCCAAGTCCATCGCCGCCTCGGTCAAGAAGGCGAACGACAAGGGCATCCCCGTCGTCGCCTACGACCGGCTGGCCGAGGGCCCGATCAAGGCGTACACCTCCGTGGACAACGAGCGGGTCGGCCGGATCCAGGGCGAGTCGCTGCTGAAGGAGCTGGGTGACAAGGTCGACCAGGGCGAGATCGTCATGATGAACGGGTCGATCACCGACCCGAACGCCAAGATGTACAAGGACGGCGCGCACTCCGTGCTCGACGGGAAGGTCAAGATCGGCAAGGAGTACGACACCAAGGAGTGGAAGCCGGAGAACGCCAACGAGAACATGAAGGGCGCCATCTCCTCGCTCGGCAAGGACAGGATCATCGGCGTCTACTCCGCCAACGACGGCATGGCGGGCGGCATCATCACCGCCCTCAAGAGCGCCGGATTCACCAAGCTGCCGCCGGTCACCGGCCAGGACGCCGAACTCTCCGCGGTCCAGCGCATCCTCGGCGACGAGCAGTTCATGAGCGTCTACAAGCCGTACAAGCCGGAGGCCGACGCCGCCGCCTCGATGGCCGTCGCGCTCGCCCAGGGCAAGAAGCTGGACTCGATCGCCAAGACCACCGTCGACAGCGCCACCGAGAAGAAGGTGCCGGCCGTCATCGTGACGCCCTTCGCGCTCACCAAGGCTGATATCGCGAAGTATGTCGGCCAGGAGGGCTTCTTCACCAAGGCCGAGATCTGCACCGCCAAGTTCCGGTCCGCCTGCGCCCAGGCCGGCCTGAAGTAAGCCTGCCGTCCGCCCGGCCCCGCCGCCCGCAGGCCGGCGCGTGGGCCGGACGGCGCATCCCCGCCGGTCAGGCGGCGAAGGAGATGATTCACGTGTCCGCTACGCCCGTGCTGGCGTTGCGCGGGGTCTCCAAGCGGTTCGGTGCCGTACAGGCGCTCACCGATGTCGAACTGGAGATCCACCCCGGCGAGGTCGTCGCCCTGGTCGGCGACAACGGCGCCGGCAAGTCCACCCTCGTCAAGGCGATCGCCGGTGTCGGACCCGCCGACGACGGCGTCATCGAGTGGGAGGGCCGGCCGGTCACCGTCGACCGGCCGCACACCGCCCAGGAACTGGGCATCGCGACCGTCTACCAGGACCTCGCGCTCTGCGACAACCTCGACGTCGTCGGCAACCTCTTCCTCGGCCGCGAGATCGTGCGCGCCGGGGTGCTGGACGAGGTCGAGATGGAACGCCGCGCCCGCGAGCTGCTCGCCACCCTCGCCATCCGCATCCCGAGCGTCCGCATCCCCATCGCCTCGCTCTCGGGCGGCCAGCGGCAGACCGTCGCCATCGCCCGCTCGCTGCTCGGCGAGCCCAAGGTCGTCATCCTCGACGAGCCCACCGCGGCGCTGGGCGTGGAACAGACCGCCCAGGTCCTCGACCTCGTGGAACGGCTGCGCGAACGCGGTCTCGGCACCATCCTCATCAGCCACAACATGGCCGACGTCAAGGCCGTCGCCGACCGGGTCGCGGTGCTGCGGCTGGGCCGGAACAACGGCACGTTCGACGTCCGCAGCACCAGTCAGGAAGAGATCATCTCCGCCATCACCGGCGCCACGGACAATGCCGTGACCCGGCGCAAGGCCCGCACCGCGGAGGCCAAGAAGTGACCACCAACCTCTCCAGGGCCGGCGACGAGCCGGTCGACGCGGCGCCCGCGGCCGAGGGTGCCGTCACCGCCGTGGACCCGCGGCTGCTCGTACGCCAGCAGGGCTTCAAGGGCTACCTCGACGAGTTCCGGCGCAAGACGCGCAGCGGGGAGCTGGGTTCGCTGCCGGTCGTCGTCGGTCTCGTCGTCATCGGCATCGTCTTCCAGCTCCAGGACGCGGCCTTCCTCGGCGCCGAGAACCTCTCGAACCTGTTCGTGACGGCGGCCGGCACCGGGCTGATCGCGGTCGGCATCGTCTTCGTGCTGATCCTCGGCGAGATCGACCTGTCCGTCGGCTCGGTCAGCGGCCTGGCCGCCGCGGTCTTCGCCGTCCTCACCATCAACAACGGCATGCCCGAAGGGCTCGCCCTGCTCCTCGCCGTCCTCACCGGCACCGTGGCCGGCGCCCTGCACGGCTTCTTCTTCGCCCGCATCGGCGTGCCCGCCTTCGTCGTCACCCTCGCCGGGCTGCTCGGCTGGAACGGCCTGATGCTCCAGGTGCTCGGCTCCAACGGCACCATCAACCTGGACGACAGCGGCCTCGTCGCGAAGCTGACCAACTACTACTTCACCGACGTGGCCGCCGCGTACGGCCTGGCGACGGTCGCCGTCCTCGCCTTCCTCGGCCTCTCCCTCCTGGAGTCGCGCCGTCGCGAGGCCGCGGGCGTCCCGAGCAGGCCGCTGAGCGAGACCGTGCTGCGTACGGTGGTCCTCGCCGTCCCCGTCTACCTGGTGGCGTGGCTGCTGAACCAGTACAAGGGCCTGCCGCTCGCGGTCGTCATCTTCCTCGGCGTCGTGGTCGTCCTCGACTTCGTGCTGCGGCGCACCCGGTACGGGCGCCAGATCTTCGCCCTCGGCGGCAGCGTCGAGGCGGCCCGCCGCGCGGGCATCAACGTGGCGTTCATCCGGATCTCGGTCTTCTCGCTGGCCGGCACGATGGCCGCCGTCGGCGGTATGTTCCTGGCCTCCCAGATCAATGCCGCGAACCAGTCCTCGGGCGCGGGCAGCCTCCTGATGAACGCGATCGCCGCCGCCGTCATCGGCGGTACGAGCCTGTTCGGCGGCCGCGGCAAGACCTGGTCGGCCCTGCTGGGCGTCCTGGTCATCCAGTCCATCGCCTCCGGCATGGCGCTGCTGGGCATCGCCTCGGCCGTCCAGTTCATGATCACCGGGGCCGTCCTGCTGGCGGCCGTCGTCATCGACTCCGTCTCCCGCAAGACGCAGAAGACCGCCGGCCGGGCGTAGCGGACCGCCGGCCGGGCGCGTAACCGCGCCGCGGGACTCGGTGGGCCGGTAGCCGAACAACGCGAAAAAGGGCGCAAGGGTTGCCTCGAAGGAGGAAAAGGCGGCCCGTGCACCATGAAAGTCCCGAAATTGTCGCTGGCTTCATGCTTTTCGGTCACATCGGGAAAATCGGGGGCGGGTGCCCATAGAGTAGTCCTGCCGGGGCTCGGACCGCAGGTCCGAGCCCCGGCGGTGACATGACCGGATTCCCACGTCGCGACGGCGGGTGGAATCACCACCTGCCAGGGGGGAACGAAGTTGAATCGCGCGCGCCAGATGACCGCTGTGCTGGGGGCCGTAGCCGTGTCCCTCGCGGTGAGTTCGTGCGGTATGACGACGAGCGAGGAAAGCAAGACCGAGAAACGGGACTTCGCGTATTCGGGCAAGAAGCTCTCCATCAGGGCCGCCAATTCATCGGTGCGGCTGAAAGCCGGTGACAGTGACGGGACGGTCCGCGTGCAGCGGACGCTGAAGGGCAAGGCCGGGGACGCGGACAATTCCGAGTGGTCACTGGAGGGATCGACGCTGACCCTGCGGACGGACTGCCACGGCATCTCCCTGTCCTGCGAGGCGGCGTACACGGTGTCCGTGCCGAAGGGCGCGGCCGTCGAGGTCACCAGCACCGCCGGGCCGGTCAGCGCCACAGGGCTCGGGGAGCCGCTGGAGCTGCACGTCAAGGATGCCTCGGCGGAGGTGGAGAAGATCTCCGGGAAGCTGGGGATGACCGTCTCCGGCGGCAATGTCACGGCGACGGACCTCACGTCCGGGGAGTTCTCCGCGACGACGACCAACGGGCGGGTGAAGGCCACGTTCGCGGCGGCACCGCGGGCGGTCACCGCGTCGGCCGGCAACGGCAACGTGAACGTCACCCTCCCGAAGGGCGGCGAGACGTACCGGGTGACGGCGAAGGCGACCAACGGCCAGAGCCACTCGGCGGTGCCGGACACCAAGGGCAGTGACCGCAAACTGGAGCTGAAGAGCCAGAACGGCAGTGTCCGGGTGGACCGGGCGGAGTAGGTGCCGGTCCGGCCGCCGCCGGGCGCGGCCCGGACCGGTGCCGGACCGAGACGGACAGGACGAGGGCGGGCCCCGCCGGCAGACAGCCGGCGGGGCCCGCCCTCGTACGGCTTCCGGGTCAGCGGGGGCCGGGAGCGTCCTCGGCGGGCTGCGCGGCGTCGGGCGCGGCGAAGCTGCGCAGCGTCGGGTTGAGTGTGACGGTGACCGCCAGTACGGCGATACCGAGCGTGGACAGCAGGATCGCCCAGCGGGCGCCCGCGACCTCCATCAGCAGACCGCCGATCATGGGTCCGAGCGCCGCCGAGACGCCCGCGACCAGTCCGATGACGCCGCTCAGCCGGCCGCGCAGCCGGTCCGGGGTGGTCAGCAGTTGGTAGGTGCTGATCGCCGTGTTGGCGGTCGGCGCGAGGAAGGCGATGCCCGCCAGCACCAGGCCCATGACGATGCCGTTGCCGGTGACCAGGGTGACCGGGGCCAGGGCCGCCATCACCCAGAACGTCAGGGCCACCGACACCCGCGGCCCGCACCGTGCGTACAGGCGGGGCGCGACCAGCGCGCCGAGCAGGCCGCCCGCGCCGAACATGGCGGCCATCACGCCGATCTGCGCCGCGGGCACGCCGCCCTGCTGGGCCACCACGATGATGACCAGATACAGGACCTGGAACAGGAAGTTCACCGCGATCGCGCACAGCGCGGTCACCCGGATCAGCCGGTGGCCCCACACCCACTTCAGGCCCTCCAGCGTCTCCCGCCGGAAGTTCGCGGGCGGCGCCCCCTCCTCCCGGCGGGCCGGCTTCGGCAGCCGGACGAAGAGCAGCAGGCAGAACGACACGACATGGGTCAGCGCGTCCGCCACGAACGGCAGGACCCGCTTCACCCCGAACAGCGCGCCGCTGAGCGAGGTGCCGACGAGGTTGCCGATCGAGTTGCGGGCATGGTTCATCGAGACCGCGGTCGCCAACTGGTCCGGTGGCACCACGTGCGGCAGCGACGCCTCCTCCGCGGGGTCGAACAGGGCGCTGCACACGCCGAGCACGGCGGCGACCGCGGCCATGTGCCAGACCGCCACCGTGTCGGTCCAGATCATCCAGACGAGCCAGACCAGCGCCACCGTACGGACGGCTTCGCAGGCCAGCATCACCGCCTTGCGGTTCCACCGGTCCACCAGCGTGCCGGCCGGCAGCCCGGCGGCCAGTTGGGCTGCGGCGTTGACGCCCTGCACCAGGCCCGCGGTGCCGGGGGACCCGGTCACCGCCAGCACCAGCAGCGGGAAGGCCATGGTGGAGGCGTTGAAGCCGACCTCGGTCAGCGAGCGGCTGACCCACAGGATGTTGTAGTCGCGGTTGCGCCACAGGGGCTTGGACCTGCGGGGCGGCTCCTGCCGGTCCGGCAGGAGCTGCGGCGAGGGGGTCGTGGTCATCTAGCGGTCGCTCCGCTTCCGGGCCGTGACGGCCGCGCAGTGTCCGGCGACACCGCGCAGCGCGTCCTCGAAGGACTGGGCCAGCTTCTGCACCGTGCCCGGGTCGAAGACATTGGTGGAGAAGTGCCAGGTGAATTCCAGCCGCCCGTCGACGGCGCTGCCCACCACCTCCAGGAGGTGGGTGGCCTGCTCGGCCGGGCTCTGGTCCTGGCCGATCGCGCCGTGCTGGGTGTGGACGGGGCCGCGCGGCCCGCCCGCGGCGGCCGCCGCCGACGTGCTCTCGTACTGGCCGAGGTAGTTGAAGACGGTCTCGGCCTCCTTGAGCGCGCCGAGCGCGGCGCCCGGCGAGCCCTCGGGAGCGAGGTGGCGCAGCGCGCCGTACGCCAGGCCGTTGTCCCGGACCGCGCGCAGGTCGCGGCGGACCGACTTCATCAGCCGCGGCCAGTCGGGCCCGTCGCCGGGTGTGGCGTGGTCCGCCGGGACGGTGAGCGCCACCGGGTGGACGCTGGTGAACCAGCCGACCGTACGGGAGAGGTCGACCCCGTCGAACACCTCCTCCCGGCCGTGGCTCTCCACGTCGATGACGACGCGTTCCCGGCCCGTCCAGCCGGCCAGCGCCTGCGCGAGCGCGCCGAGCAGCACCTCGCCGATGCGGGTGCGGAACACGGTGGGGGCCGACCGCAGCAGCAGGGCGGTCTCCGCCTCGCCCACCGAGGTGGTGGCGGTCGCCGCGGTGTCGGCGGAGTTGGGTCCGGGGCCGTCGACGGGCAGCGGTTCGGCGGCGCGCAGCACCTCGCTCCAGTGCTCCGCCTCGTGGTCGAAGCCGCCGTCGGCGGTGTGCTCGTTCAGCCGCCGCGACCACTCCTGGAAGGACGTGGTGCGGGCGCCCAGCGCGATGGGCTCGCCACGGACCGCCTGCCGGTAGCCGCGCTCCAGGTCGTCCAGCAGGATGCGCCAGGAGACCGCGTCGACGACGAGGTGGTGCACGGTGAGGAACAGCCGGCCGCGGGTGCCCGGCGCGCCGGTGAACAGGACGCCCTTGATCAGGGGGCCGTGGGCCAGGTCGAAGCTCTCCTGCACCTCGACCGCGACGCGTTCGACGGCCTGCGGCTGATCGTCGGGGGCGACGCCGGACAGGTCCCGGCGGGCGAGGAGTTCGTGCTCCGGGACCGGCTCCGGGGGCGCGGTCTCCTGGTGCCAGCCCGCCGTGTCGCGGGTGTAGCGCATCCGCAGCGCGTCGTGGTGCTCGGGCAGCGCGGCGAGCGCGGCGGCCAGCGCCTGCTCGTCCACGTCCGCGACGAGTTCCAGCAGCGTCGACTGGTTGAAGTGGTGCGGGTGCACGCGGGTGTCGAAGAACCAGTGCTGGGAGGGGGTGAGCGGCACCGGGCCGACGACCGGCCCGGCGTCGCCCGCCGGTTGCGCGCCGTCCTCGTCCAGGACCACCACGGTGGCCAATTCGGCGACGGACTGGTGCAGGAAGAGGTCCTTGGCGCTCATGCGCAGGCCGGCCTCCCGGGCCCGGGAGACGGCCTGGATGCTCAGGATGGAGTCGCCGCCGATGTCGAAGAACCGGTCGGTGGCGCCCACCCGTTCCAGGCCGAGCACGTCGGCCCAGATCCCGGCGAGGACCCGCTCCACCTCGGTGGCGGGCTCCACGTAGCGCTGCTCGCCGGCCGCCTGGAAGTCCGGCGCGGGCAGCGCCGTGCGGTCCACCTTGCCGTTGGGGCTCAGCGGCAGCGCGTCGAGCACCGTGTACGCGGCCGGGACCATGTAGGCGGGCAGGGCGGCGGCGAGGTGGGAGCGCAGCTCCGTCGCGTCCAGCGGCGCGCCGCCGTCCGTACGGGGCACCGCGTACGCCACCAGTCGCTTGTGGCCGTTCTCCGAGGCGGTGGCGGTCACCGCCGCCTCCGCGACCCGCGGGTGGCTCAGCAGCGCGGCCTCGACCTCGGCGAGTTCGATGCGGAAGCCGCGGATCTTGACCAGGTTGTCGTCGCGGCGGACGAACTCCAGGGTGCCGTCCGGCCGCCGGCGTACCACGTCGCCGGTCCGGTAGAGCCGCTCGCCCGGGGCGCCGAACGGCGAGGCGACGAAGCGCTCCGCGGTCAGGTCGGGGCGGGCGAGGTAGCCCCGGCCCAGGCCGGTGCCGGCGATGTACAGCTCACCGGGGCAGCCGAGGGGCACCGGCCGCAGCAGGCGGTCCAGTACGTGCAGTTGCACGCCCGCCATCGGTCCGCCGATGGGCAGGCTCTCGGCGCCGCCGCGGTCGCTGCCCTGGAAGAGGGTGGCGACCAGGGTCGTCTCGCTGGGCCCGTAGATGTTGAAGAAGTCGCCGCGCGCGGACCAGGCTTCGGCCAGCTCGACCGGGCAGGTGTCGCCGGCGGCGCCCACCGCCCGCAGGTCGGGCAGGGTGGCCGGGTCGAGGGCGGACAGCAGCGCGGGCGGCGTCATCAGCACCGTCGCGCGTTGCCCGCGGATCTCGTCGGCCAGGTCGCCCGCCTCCTCCGACTGGGTCAGGCAGAGGGCGGCCCCGGACAGCAGGGTGACGAAGATGTCCGACACGCCGCCGTCGAAGCTGAACGACAGGTGTTGCAGCAGCCGGTCGCCGGGGCCCATCCGGAAGCGGTCGACGAAGTCGTCCACCAGGTGGCACAGCGACCGGTGGGCGATCATCACGCCCTTGGGCCGGCCGGTGGAGCCCGAGGTGTAGACGACGTACGCGAGGTTGTCCGGCCCGCCGGTGGCGGGCGGCGCGGTGACCGGGTGCCGGGAGATCTCCGGCAGGTCCCGGTCCAGGCAGACGATCTCGGCGCCGGTCGGCGGGAGCTGGCCGAGCAGCGCCTCCTGGGTCAGCAGGACGGGCGCGGCGGTCTGCTCGAACATCATCGTCAGCCGGTCGGCCGGGTAGTCCGGGTCCAGCGGTACGTAGGCGCCGCCGGCCTTGACCGCGGCCAGCGCGGCGACGGCGATCTCCGGGGCGCGGCGGGCGCAGACCCCCACCAGGACGTCGGGGCCGACACCCCGCTCGGTCAGGTGGTGCGCCAACTGGTTGGCCCGGGCGTCGAGCTGCGCGTACGTCAGCACCTCGGCGCCGTCGACCACGGCGGGTGCGTCGGGGGTGCGGCGCACCTGCTCGGCGAAGACCGCGTCGGCCCGGAGCAGGGATGGCTGCGGGCGTGCGGTGTCGTTCCACCGCGCGAGCCGGTCCCGCTCGTCCGCGGGCAGCGAGCCGATGGCCGCCAGCGGCCGGGCCGGTGCCTCCGCCAGGGCCGCCATCAGCGCCTGGAGGTGGTCGGCCATCCGCCGGGCGGTGCCGGCGTCGAACAGGTCGGTGTTGTACTGGAGGCCGCCGGCGAGCCCGCCGTCCACCTCCTCGAACTGGAGCGTCAGGTCGTAGGTGGCGCTGGTCGCGGGCAGCGCGAACTCCTCGATGCGCAGCCCCGACAGGGCCGGGGGCGCGGCCGGGGTGTTCTGGAGCACGACCATCGCCTGGAAGAGCGGCGAGCGGCTGGGGTCGCGTTCCGGGGCCAGTGCCTCCACGAGCCGTTCGAAGGGCACGTCCTGGTGGGCGAACCCGTCCACGACGGTCGTGCGCACCCGGCCGAGGAAGTCGGTGAAGCTCTCGCGTTCGTCGATGCGGGACCGCACCACCAGCGTGTTGACGAAGAAGCCGACCAGCGGCTCCAGTTCGACCCGGTCACGGCCCGAGGTCACGGTGCCCACCGCGATGTCGTCCTGGTCGCTGAAGCGGGCGAGAAGAACCTGGCAGGCGGCGACGAGCGCCATGAACAGGGTGGCGTCCTGGCCGGTCGCCAGTTCCTTGAAGCGCTCGGTGACCCGCTCGGGGATGCGGAAGTCGAGGATCGCGCCGTTCGTGGTGCGCACCGCGGGCCTGCGGCGGTCGGTGGGCAGTTCCAGCGGCGGTACGTCCGCCAGCTGATCCCGCCAGTAGGCGAGCTGCCGTTCGCTCTCCCCGGAGTCGTCCGAGGCGCGCTGCCAGGCCGCGAAGTCGGCGTACTGCACGGTGAGGTCGGGCAGGTCGGCGCGGTCGCCGCGCAACCGTGCCCGGTACATCGCCTCCAGGTCGCGGGTGATGACCGAGGCCGACCAGCCGTCGGTGACGATGTGGTGCAAACACAGGGCCAGTACGTGGTCGTCCTCGCCCAGGCGCACCAGGACGGCGCGCAGCAGCGGGCCGCGCCGCAGGTCGAAGGGGGTCGCCGTCTGCTCGCGCAGCAGGTGGTCGAGTGCGGCGTCCCGCTCGTCCGCGGGCAGCGGGGCGAGGTCGGTCAGCGGCAGCGGTACCGGCGCGGCCGGGCGGATGATCTGTACGCCCTTGCCGTCGACGGTGTCGAAGACGGTCCGCAGCGACTCGTGCCGCTCGACGAGGTCGGCCAAGGCCCGGCGCAGGGCCTCGGTGTCCAGCGGCCCGCGCAGCCGCAGGCCGGTCGGGGAGAGGTACTCGGTCCCGCCGGGCTCGTAGGCGTCCATGAACCACAGACGCTGCTGGGCGAAGGAGAGCGGCAGCGCGCCGGCGCGGTCCGCCACCGGTATCCGGTCGGCGGCGTCGGGCCCGGTGCCGCCGGAGACGGCGGCGGCCAGCCCGGCGACGGTGGGCGTGGTGAACATCGCCCGCGGCGACAGGCCGGTGCCGAAGGCCGCGCGCAGCCGGGAGGTGATCTGGATGCTGAGGATCGAGTCGCCGCCGAGTTCGAAGAAGTTGTCGTGCACGCCGACCCGCTCCAGGCCGAGTGTGCTCGCCCAGACGGCGGCGATCCGCTCCTCCGTGGCGTCGCGCGGTGCCACGTGCTCGGCGGACAGGTCCGCGTGGCCCTCGGGCGCCGGCAGCGCCTTGCGGTCCACCTTGCCGCTGGGGGTGTACGGCAGCGCCTCCAGGGTCGTGAACCGGGCCGGGACCATGTGGTCCGGCAGGTCGGCGAGGAGGGCTTCGCGCAGTGCGGCGCCGGTGACCTGGCCGGCTCCGGACGCGGGTACGACGTGGCCGACCAGCAGGGTGCGGCCGTGGTCGCGGTGCACGGTGACGGCGGCGTCGCGTACGGCGGGCAGGGCCGACAGGGCCGCCTCGACCTCGCCGAGCTCCACCCGGAACCCGCGGATCTTGACCTGGTCGTCGGCCCGGCCCAGGAACTCCAGGTTGCCGTCCGCGCGGAAGCGCACCCGGTCACCGGTGCGGTACAGCCGGGCGCCGGGGGTGAACGGGTCGGCGACGAAGCGCTGGGCGGTCAGCTCCGGCCTGCCCCAGTAGCCGCGGCTCACCCCGTCGCCGCCGACGAAGAGTTCACCGCCGACGCCCACGGGCACCGGGCGCAGGTCGTCGTCGAGGACGTACACCCGGGTGTTGGCCAGCGGGCGGCCGACGGGGACGAACGCGCCGGCGCCGAGCACGTCGGGGGCGGGGGTGAGCACCGTGGCGTCGATGGTCACCTCGGTCGAGCCGTAGGCGTTGACGACCAGGGTGTCCGGGTGGAGGTGGTCCAGCAGCCGCAGGCAGTCGTCGGAGCGCCAGCCTTCGGAGCCGACGGACAGCAGCTTCAGCCGCGGCAGCCGGGTGCCGCGCAGGGCGACCTCGGAGACCAGCGCGTTGGCCAGGGTCGGTACCAGTTCCAGGGCGTCGCCACCGGTGCGCTCGATGAGTTCGAGCAGCCGGGGCGGGTCGGTGACGACGTCGGCCGGGCAGATCGTCAGGGAGCCGCCGAAGGGCAGCGACCGCAGCATGTCGGCGAAGAACAGGTCGACGGACAGGCTGGTGACCGAGACGAAGTTCAGCCGCAGCTCGGAGAGCCGGTAGCGGTCCTCCCAGGCGTCCAGGATGTAGCAGAGCTGGCGGTGCTCGACCATGACGCCCTTGGGGCGGCCGGTGGAGCCCGAGGTGTAGATGACGTATGCCAGGTCGGCGGGGCCGGCCCCGGATTCCGGCGCGGCCGGCGGATAGCTGCCGACCGGTGGCAGGTCCGTGTCCAGGCACACGGTGCGGGGGCCGCCCGTGTGCTCGCCCGCGCGCCAGTCGGTGGCGCGTGCGGACTGGGTGAGCAGGACCGGGAGGCCGGAGTCCTCGGCCATGAGGGCGAGGCGGTCGGCCGGGTATTCGGGGTCCAGCGGTACGTAGGCACCGCCCGCCTTGAGGATGCCGAGGACGCCGGTGGCCATGTCGGTGCCGCGGTCGACGTTCAGGCCGACCAGGACGCCGGGCTTGACGCCCAGGGTGCGCAGGTGGTGGGCGAGGTGGTTGGCGCGCTCCTCCAGTTCGCGGAAGGTGAGGGTCACTTCCCGGTGGCGGACGGCCGGCGCGTCGGGTGTGCGCGCGGCCTGCTCGGAGAACAGTTCGTGCACAGGACGGTCGGCGGGGCGCTCGCGTACGGTGCCGGTGCCCGCGCGCAGCAGTTCCGCGCGTTGCTGTCCGGTCAGCCACGGCAGGCGGGACAGCGGCCGGTCCGGGTCGGCGGCCGTCTCGGTGAGGAGCACTTCCAGCTGTCCGGCCATCCGCGTGACGGTGGCGGCGTCGAAGAGCTGCGGGTCGTAGGCCAGCTCGAAGCGGAGCCGGTCGTCGCGGTGGGCGCTGAGGCTGAGCGGGAAGGTGTTGGTGTCCAGGGCGTCGACGCCGCGGATGCGCAGGCCGTGCACGGCCGCGCCACCGTCCTGGAGGGGGTAGTTCTCGAAGACGACGATGCTGTCGAAGAGGCTGGTGCCGGCCGGGACGTCGCTCCAGGTCTGGAGCCGGTTCAGGCCCGCGTACTCGTAGGGCCGGGCCTCCAGCTGCTCGGCCTGGAGCTTTTGCAGCCACTGTGCGAGGGGCTGGTGGGGCGTCATCCGGGCACGGACCGGCACGGTGTTGATGAACAGGCCGACCATGGACTCCACACCGGGCAGCTCGGCGGGGCGGCCGGAGACCGTCGCGCCGAACATGACGTCCCGCGATCCGCTGTGGCGGGCCAGCAGCAGCGCCCACGCGCCCTGGATCAAGGTGTTCAGGGTCAGCCGGTGGTCCCTGGCCACCTGGGCCAGCTCTTCGGTCAGGCCGGTGGACAGCGCGAAGTTCACCGGGGTGGAGGACTGGGCGCGGTGCGCCTCGGCCGGCTGCCGGTCGTAGGGCAGCGGGGTGGGCGCGTCGAAACCGGAGAGGGCGGCGCGCCAGTGCGCCTCGGCCGCGTCGGCGTCCTGTTCCGCCAGCCAGGCCACGTACTCGCCGAAGGGGCGGGAGGTTTCCGGCTGTACGGTCCGTCCCGAGGTCGCGGCCGCGTACTCCTCGCCGACGGCGGAGAAGACGGCGGCCGTGCTCCAGCCGTCCAGCAGCAGGTGGCTCGATGTCCACACCAGGCGGACGGTGTCGTCGGTGATACGGATGACGGTCAGCCGCATCAGCGGGGGCACGGCGAGGTCGAGCCCGAGCGCGCTGTCCGCCGCCAGCAGCTCGTGCAGAAGGACGTCCTGCTCGGCCTCCGGACGGTCCCGCCAGTCGTGGCTCCCGACCGGGACGCGCACCTCGCGGTGGACGACCTGTACGGGTTCGGCGAGCCCTTCCCAGACGATGGCGGTGCGCAGCGCGGGGGTGCGGTCCACCACCCGTTGCCAGGCGGCGGCCAGTGCGTCGGGGTCGTGCACGCCCTCCAGCAGCAGGGCGAGCTGGTTGAAGTACGACTGGGAGGCGGGGTCCATCAGCCGGTGGAAGAGCATTCCGTGCTGCATGGGGGTGAGCGGGTAGATGTCCTCGACGCCGCGGCCGTCGCCGACCAGCGTGTCGACCTCGTCCTGGGTCAGGCGCGCGAGCGGGAAGTCGGACGGGGTGCAGCCGCCGGAGGCGGGCTCCAGGCAGTGGTCGACGAGCTCTTCCAGGGCGGTGACCAGGGCGTCCGCCAGCTGCCGTACGGTCTGCTCGTCGTGCACGTCCGAGGAGTAGAACCAGGTGAGGCCGAGCGTGCCGTCCTCCACCACGCCGACCACGTCCAGCAGGTGGGGGCGCAGCTCGTCGGCGGCCGGCGCGTCGGCCAGGCCGTCCAGACGGGCGCGGACCAGACCGCCGTCCTCGGCGGCCGCGTCGAAGCGGCCGTGGTAGTTGAAGGACACCTGCGGCGCGGGGTCCTGGAGCAGGCAGCGGGCCGGAGCACCGTCCGCCGAGAGCCGGCGCAGCGCGTCGTAGCCGAGGCCGTTGCCGGGCACCGCGCGCAGCTGTTCCTTGACCGAGGTGATCGTCTCGCGCCAGCCGTCGCCGTCGCCGGTCCGTACGGCGACCGGGTACAGGGTGGTGAACCAGCCGACGGTACGGGACAGGTCGGTGCCCTCGATCAGCTCCTCGCGGCCGTGGCCTTCCATGGCGAGGACGATCCGCTCGCTGCCCGCCCAGCGGTTCAGGACCGTGCCGACGGCGCTCAGCAGCAGGTCGTTGACGCGCGTGCGGTAGACCGGGGGCACCCGGCGCAGCAGCGCGTCGGTGCGGTCGCGGTCCAGGGCGGCGCTGACGCTGCGTACCGACCCGGCGGTGTTGGCTCCGTCGTGGTCCACCGGGAGGCTGCCGTCGCCGTCCTGGAACACGTCGCGCCAGTGGGCGAGTTCGCCGTCGAGGTGCCCGGCGCGTACGTGGTCGTGCAGGAGGCCTGCCCAGGTTCCGAAGGGGGTGCCGGCCGGTTCGAGGTCGAGGGGCCGGCCGGCGCGGGCCTGTTCGTAGGCCCGTTCCAGGTCTTCCAGGAGGATGCGCCAGGACACGCCGTCCACCGCCATGTGGTGCGCGGACAGGAACAACTGCCGGCCCGCCGTGCCGCCCTCGTCGAAGAGGAGTGCGCCGAACACCGGGCCGTTCTCCAGGCTCAGTCCTGCGCGCAGCGCGTCGGCGGCCTCCTGCCGGGCGGCTTCCCGGCGCGCGCCGGGGACCTGCGACAGGTCGACGCTGCGGAAGACCTCGGTGGTCTCCGCCGCGGCGCAGTCCTGCGTCCAGCGGTCGCCGTCGCGGGTGAACCGGGCCCGCAGCATGGGGTGGTGGGCCACCAGCGCCTCGACGGCGGTACGCAGCGCGGCGGTGTCGGCGGCCGGGTCGAGGGCGACGTACAGGGACATGGTCAGGCGGTCCGGGCCGACGCGGTAGGTGTCGAAGAACCAGTCCTGGACGGGGGTCAGCGGCGCGGGTCCGGCCGGCGCGTGCGCGGGCGCGGCGGGTGCCGCTGCACCGTCGGCGGAGGCGATGTGCTGCGCCAGCCGGGCGACGGTCTGGTGCAGGAAGACGTCCTTCGAGGTGAGCCGCAGTCCGGCCCGGCGGGCCCGGGAGACGGTCTGGATGCTGAGGATGGAGTCGCCGCCGAGGTCGAAGAAGTTGTCGTGGACACCGACGCGTGCCACCCCCAGCAGGTCCGCCCACAGCTCGGCCAGGATCTCCTCGACGGCATCGCGCGGCGCGGCGTACTCGGAGGAGTCAGCGGTCGAGGGGGCGGGCAGCGCCTTGTGGTCGAGCTTTCCGTTGGGGGTCAGCGGCAGGGCGTCGAGGACGACGACGGCGGCCGGGACCATGTACTCGGGCAGCGAGACGGCGGTGTGCTCCCGGATGTCCTGCGGGGCCGGGGTGGTTCCGTCGGCGGGCACGACGTAGCCGATCAGCCGCGGGTGGCCGGCCGTGTCCTCGCGCACGGTGACGGCGGCCCGGACCACCTGCGGGTGCCGGTGCAGCGCGGACTCGATCTCGCCGAGTTCGATGCGGTAGCCGCGGATCTTGACCTGGTCGTCGGTGCGGCCGAGGAATTCGAGCTGTCCGTCCGGGCGGCGGCGGGCGAGGTCGCCGGTGCGGTACATGCGGGCGCCGGGCGGCCCGTAGGGGTCGGCGACGAAGCGTTCGGCGGTCAGGCCGGGGCGTCGTACGTAGCCGCGGGCCAGTCCGGCTCCGGCCACGTACAGCTCACCCGGTACGCCGGTGGGCACCGGCCGCAGGCTCGCGTCCAGGAGGTGGATCCGCGCGTTGGGGCGCGGGCGGCCGATCGGGACGGCGCCGGGGGCCAGGACGTCGCCCGGCTCGATGCGGTACTCCATGCAGCCGACGGTCGCCTCGGTCGGGCCGTACTCGTTGACGACGGTGGTGCCCGGGTGCAGCTCGCGCCACCGGTCCAGGTTCTCGCCCAGGAGCTGTTCGCCGCCGATGACCAGTTCACCGGTGGGCTGGAGGGGCCGCGGGGTGGTCGCCAGCAAGGTGAGGTGGGACGGGGTGGCCTTGAGCAGCGAGCAGGACTCCGAGGCCGGCGGCGGCTGTTCTTCGCTGTCCTCCAGGGTGCTGATGAGGACGCGGCCGCCGCTGATCAGTGGGGTGTAGAGGGCGGTGACGGTGAGGTCGAAGGTGACGGGGGAGTGGAGTACGGCGGTGCCGGATGCTCCGGGGTAGGCGGCGGCGGCCCAGGCGACGTAGTCGGCGAAGGAGCGGTGTTCGATGACGACGCCCTTGGGGCGGCCGGTGGAGCCGGAGGTGTAGATGACGTAGGCCGGGTGGGCCGGGTCGAGCGGGGTGGTGCGTTCGTCGTCGCGCACCGGCCCGCACGCCAGGTCCCCTCCCAGGCCCTGGACGCCCGCGCCGTCCAGGAGCGTGCGCGCCGTGCCGGCGGGCAGCGCGGCGTACGCGGCGGAGTCCGCGAGTACCAGGCTGGGCGCGGCGTCGTCGAGGACGTACGCGATGCGCTCCGCCGGGTGGGCCGGGTCGACCGGCACGTAGGCGCCGCCGGTCTTCAGGACACCGAGCAGCGTGACGACCAGGTCGGTCCCCGGGGAGGCGGCGACGGCCACCAGGTGCTCGGGGCCGATGTCGCGGGCGATCAGGGCCCGCGCCACCCGGTTGGAGCGCTCGTCCAGCTCCCGGTAGGTGAGCGTGTCCGAGCCGCTGACCAGGGCGGTCGCGCGCGGGGTGCGGGCGGCCTGGTCGTCCAGGAGCTGGACGACGGTGGCGGCGCCGACGGTGAAGTCCGCCCCGGCGGCGGCCCGCAGCAGCGCGGCGTGTTCCGCGTCGTCCAGCCACGGCAGGTCGCGCACCGGCCGCCGCGGCGCCTGCGCCACACCGGCCAGCAGGGTCCGCAGGTGTCCGGCCATCCGGTCGATGCCCGCGGCGTCCCAGAGGTCGGTGGCGTACTCGATCGAGCAGGTCAGGCCGCCGTCCGCCGTCCGGCCGCCCCGCGCGTCCTGGAACTCGACGGTCAGGTCGAAGTTGGCGGAGGTACGGGGGACCTGGTAGGCCGCGACCTGGAGTCCGGGCAGCTCGGGCAGCCGCTCCGTCCCGCTCTGGAGCACCACCAGCGTCTGGAACAGCGGCGTACGGCTGGGGTCGCGCTCCGGGCGCAGTGCCTCCACCAGACGGTCGAAGGGCACCTCGTCGTTGGCGAAGGCGTCCAGCACGGTGTCCTTGACCCCGGCCAGGAAGTCCGTGAACACGGCGTCGTCGTCCACGGTCGAGCGCAGCACCACCGTGTTCACGAAGAAGCCGGCCATGCGGGTGAGTTCGGGCCGGTTGCGGCCGGAGGTGACGGTGCCCACGGCGACGTCCCGCTGCCCCGCGTAGCGGGCGAACAGCACCTGGCAGGCGGCCACCAGCACGGTGTAGAGCGTGGTGTCCTGGGCGCGGGCCAGCTCCCGCAGGCCGGCGGCGACGTCCGCCGGGAGGCTGAAGTCGTGCACGGCTCCGGCGCCCGAGCGCACCGGGGGCCGGGGGTGGTCGCCGGGCAGGTCGAGCGGGGTGAGACCGGCGAGCTGTCCACGCCAGTAACCCAGGTGCTCCGCCAGCCACTCGGGGGTCATCCGGTTGCGCTGCCAGGAGGCGAAGTCCGCGTACTGAAGGGCCGGTTCGGGCAGCGTGGCGGTGCTGCCGGAGCGGCGGGCCGCGTAGAGCGTCCCCAGCTCTTCGAGGAGGACGCCGGTGGACCAGCCGTCGGTGACGATGTGGTGGGCGCACAGCAGCAGGACGTGCTCGTCCGGTGCCACCCGTACCAGGGCGGGCCGGAACAGCGGCCCGGTCCGCAGGTCGAAGGGCTGGTCGACCTGCGCGCGGGCGACGGCGTCCAGCAGGCCGGGGGCCGCGTCCGCGCCGGCCTGCTCCACCAGGTCGATCAGCGGGAGCGGCACGTCGTACGGCGCCCGTACCGTCTGCACGGGGTCGTCGTCCACCCGGTCGAAGGTGGTGCGCAGCGCCTCGTGGCGGGCCACCAGGTCGTTGAGCGCACCGGTCAGGGCGGCGATGTCGAGCGGGCCGGTCAGCCGCAGCCCGGCGGCGGAGTTGTACTCCGTGGAGCCCGGCTCCAGCTCGTCCAGCAGCCAGAGTCTGCGCTGGGCGGCGGAGAGGGGCAGCGGCGCGCCGTCCCGGGGGACGGCCGGTATCTCCGCCGCCTTGCGGGCGCCGCCCGCGAGACGGCGGCGCAGCTGTTCCTGAAGATGTGCGGGCAGGGCGGCTATGCG
Source organism: Streptomyces sp. NPDC026394 (assembly GCF_055567735.1). Taxonomy (NCBI): domain Bacteria; kingdom Bacillati; phylum Actinomycetota; class Actinomycetes; order Kitasatosporales; family Streptomycetaceae; genus Streptomyces; species Streptomyces sp. NPDC026394. The sequence goes on along the minus strand of NZ_JBVHPX010000010.1, from coordinate 164,506 downwards.
GTCGTTACGCGGGTCCGGGGCGTTCACTTGGTGTCTCTCCGTGGAAGTCGTAAGGCTCAGGTGCGGGCGGCGTCGGCGGGGCTCAGGGAGCCGGTGGCCCGTCGCCCTCGAAGTCCGCCAGGGCGGCCTGCTCCAGCTCGGCGAGGATGCGGTCCTCGACGACCAGGGCGAGCTGGGCCACGGTGGGCGCGGTCAGCACGTCGCGCGGGGACAGGTCGAGACCGAACGCGACCTTCATCCGCAGCACCGTCTGGATGCTGAGGATGGAGTCGCCGCCCAGGTCGAAGAAGTTGTCGTGGATGCCGACGCGTTCGACGCCCAGCAGGTCGGCCCAGAGGTCGGCGAGCGCCTCCTCGGTGGGCGTCCCCGGGGGGACGTGGTCCTCGGCGTCCTGCGCCGCCTGCGGCTCGGGGAGCGCCGCCCGGTCGAGCTTTCCGTTGGGGGTCAGCGGCAGGGCGTCGAGGACGACGACGGCGGCCGGGACCATGTAGCCGGGCAGCGAGACGGCGGTGTGCTCGCGCAGTTCCCGCGGGTCCGGCTGCCGGCCCTCGGCGGGCACCACGTAACCGGTCAGACGGCTGTGGCCGGACCCGCCGTCGCCGCCGGTGGCGATCACCGCCGCCTCGGCGACCAGCGGGTGGGACAGCAGCGCGGACTCGATCTCGCCGAGTTCGATGCGGTAGCCGCGGATCTTGACCTGGTCGTCGGTGCGGCCGAGGAACTCCAGGTGCCCGTCCGGCCGCCACCGGGCGAGGTCGCCGGTGCGGTACATCCGGGAGCCGGGCGGCCCGTAGGGGTCGGCGACGAAGCGTTCGGCGGTCAGGCCGGGGCGTCGTACGTAGCCGCGGGCCAGTCCGGCTCCGGCCACGTACAGCTCGCCCCGTACGCCGGCGGGCACCGGCCGCAGGCCCGCGTCCAGGACGTGCAGGAGGGTGTTGTCGCGGGCCCGGCCGACCGGCACCGGACCGGGCTCGGCCTGCTCGCCGGGCTCGATGCGGTACTCCATGCAGCCGACGGTCGCCTCGGTCGGACCGTACTCGTTGATCACGGTGACGTCCGGGTGCGTCCGGCGCCACTGTTCGAGCACTTCGCCGAGCAACTGCTCGCCTCCCACCACGAGTTGACCGGTGGTGAGCAGGTCGTCCGCGAGGGTGCCCAGCAGCGCCAGGTGCGAGGGCGTCACCTTCAGCAGGGAACAGTCGCGCGCCGCGCCGGGCAGGGCGGCCGTGTCCTCCAGGGTGCTGATGAGGACGCGGCCGCCGCTGATCAGTGGGGTGTAGAGGGCGGTGACGGTGAGGTCGAAGGTGACGGGGGAGTGGAGTACGGCGGTGCCGGATGCTCCGGGGTAGGCGTCGGCGGCCCAGGCGACGTAGTCGGCGAAGGAGCGGTGTTCGATGACGACGCCCTTGGGGCGGCCGGTGGAGCCGGAGGTGTAGATGACGTAGGCCGGGTGGGCCGGGTCGAGCGGGGTGGTGCGTTCGTCGTCGCGCACCGGCCCGCACGCCAGGTCCCCTCCCAGGCCCTGGACGCCCGCTCCGTCCAGGAGCAGCCGCCGGGCGGCCGGGACCACCGCCTGCGACGTGGAGTCGGCGAGCACCAGCGCGGGCGCCGCGTCGTCGAGGACGTGGGCGATGCGCTCCGCCGGGTGGGCCGGGTCGACCGGCACGTACGCGGCACCCGCCTTGAGCACGCCCAGCAGCCCGGTCACCAGATCCACCGAAGGCTCGGCGGCCACCGCCACCAGGTCCTCGGGGCCGATGCCGCGGGCGATCAGCGCGCGTGCCAGCCGGTTGGACCGCTCGTCCAGCTCCCGGTAGGTGACGCGCTGCGAGCCGTTGAGGAGGGCGACGCCTTCGGGGGTACGGGCCACCTGCTCGCCCAGCATCCGCAGCACCGTGCCGGTACCGGCGTCGCGCACCGGGCCGGTGCCGGCGTCCAACAGGGCCTGGCGCTCGTCGGGCGCCAGCCACGGCAGCTCGCGCAGCGTCCGCCCCGGGCCCGCCACCGCCCCGGCCAGGATCTCCCGCAGCCGGCCGGTCAGCGTCCGTACCGACTCCTCGTCGAACAGGGCCGGGTCGAAGGCGAAGCCGAACCGCAGCCGTTCACCGGGGTAGACCGTCACGGCGAGCGGGTAGTTGGTCGTCTCGACCTCGGCGTACAGGTCGCGCAGCCGCAGCCCGTGGGCGCTGCCCGCCTCCTCGTCGATCGGGTAGTTCTCGAAGATGACGATGCTCTCGAACAGGGCGCTGCCGCTCGGCACCTCGGCGGTGGCCTGCACGCGGGCCAGCGGCAGGTGGTCGTGGGCGCGGGACTCGGCCTGTGCGGCCTGGAGCCCGGCGAGCCAGGACACCAGCGGGGCGCCGTCGTCGATGCCTACGCGTACCGGCAGCGTGTTGATGAAGATCCCGTGGATGGCCTCGGACCCGGCCAGCTCGGCCGGGCGGCCGGAGACGGTGGCGCCGAACACGATGTCCCGCTCCCCGCTGTGGCGCGCCAGCAGCAGCGCCCAGGCGCCCTGTACCAGGGAGTTGAGCGTCAGCCGGTGCTCTCTGGCCAGCGCGTTCAGCCCGGCGGTCAGCTCCGGCGTCAGCTCCAGACCCACCCGGCCGGAGGAGCGGCTGTGGTGCGGGCCGGTGGGCTGCCGGTCGTAGGGCAGCGCGGTGGGAGCGGCGAAGCCCCGCAGCGCGTCGCGCCAGAACTCCTCGGCGGCCCGGGTGTCCTGGTCCGCGAGCCAGGCCACGTGGTCGCGGAACGGCGGACGGAACGGCAGCGCCGGTTCCGCCGCGCCGCCGTCGGCGTCCGCGCGCCGCAGCGCGCCGTAGCACGCGAACACGTCGGACAGCACCTGGAAAGCGCTCCAGCCGTCCAGCAGCAGGTGGTGGAAGGTCCACAGCACCTGCACCGCGTCGCCGGGCAGCGCGGCGAGGGTCACCCGCATCAGCGGGGCGCACGACAGGTCCAGACCCGCCGCCTGGTCCCGCTCGAACAGCTCGTCCAGCGCGGCGCGCCGCGCTGCGTCCTGCTCCGCGTTCCGTGTCAGGCCGCGCCAGTCGAGGTGGTCGACCGGCAGCGACACCGTACGGTGCACGGCCTGCAGCGGTTCGTCGAGCCCGTCGCGGAGCACGCTGGTGCGCAGGACCGGCGTACGGTCGACGACCTGCTGCCAGGCCTGGCCGAGCAGCCGCGGATCGGTCACGCCGTCCAGCACGAAGGAGACCTGCTCCACGTACAGCGGCCGGTCCGGCTCGGTCATGCTGTGGAAGAGCATCCCGCTCTGCATCGGCGTCAGCGGGTAGAGGTCCTCGACGGCGCGGCCGTCGCCGGCCACCCGGTCGAGGGTCGCCTGGTCGAGTCCGGCCAGCGGGAAGTCGGAAGGGGTGACGCCGCCGGCGGCCGGGTCGGCGCAGTGCCGCAGGATGTCCCGCAGGGCCTCGGCGGTCTGTTCCGCCAGCCCCTCGACGGTCTCCCTGTCGTGCACGTCGGCGGAGTAGTACCAGGTCATCGACAGTTGACCGGACTCCACGCGGCTGACCGCGTCCAGCAGGTGCGGCCGCCGCTCCCCGGGGTGCCCGGTGAGCTGGACCCCATCACCCCCGGGACGCAGCAGCGAGCCGGCCGCCGCGCCGGTGTCGAACCGGCCGAGGTAGTTGAAGCTGATCTGCGGCACGGCCCGGCCCGGCTGCCCCAGGGGCGCGTCCGGCCCGGCGAGGTGACGCAGCGCGCCGTATCCCAGGCCGCGGCCCGGTACGGCCCGCAGCTGCTCCTTGACGGATTTGAGCGTGGTGGCCCAGTCCGCGGCGGGATCGACGGTCAGCGCGACCGGGTAGATGCTGGTGAACCAGCCGACGGTACGCGTCAGGTCGATGTCGTCGAAGAGTTCCTCGCGGCCGTGGCCTTCCAGGTCGACGAGGGTGCGCGGACTGCCCGTCCATCGGGCGAGCACCCGGCCGTAAGCGCTGAGCAGGACGTCGTCGACGCGGGTGCGGTAGACCGCGGGGACCTGCTGGAGCAGGGCGCGGGTCTCCTCCGTGCTCAGCCGGACGGTCACGGTACGGGTGGAGGCGACGGTGTTGGGCCCCTCGCCGTCCACGGGCAGTGCCCCGGCGTCGACGGGGCCGCCGTCCGCCGCGGTGACCGCGTTCCAGTGGCCGGCCTCCGCCGCGAAGCCGCCGTCGGCGGTGTGCCGCGACAGCCGCAGCGCCCACTCGCGGAACGAGGAGGTGCCCGGCCCCAGGTCGACGGCCCGGCCGGCCGCGGCCTGCCGGTAACCGGTGTCGAGGTCTTCGGCGAGGACCCGCCAGGACACGCCGTCCACGGCCAAGTGGTGCGCGCTGAGCAGGAGTTGCGGAGGCCGTGCGGCGCCGCGCTCGACGAGGACCGCGGTGAACTTGCGGTCCTCCTCCAAACGGAACCTGGCCTCCGGCCCCTCGACCCAGGCACGTACCGCCGCGTCCTGCTCCGGCCCGTCCACACCGGACAGGTCGATGCTGCGCAGCACCGTGTCGTCCGCGTGCGCCGGTGCGGTGAACTGGTGCCACTGCCCGTCGACGCGGGTGAAGCGGCTGCGCAGCGCGTCGTGCTGCCGGGGCAGCGCGGCGACGGCGGCCGCCAGCGCGGCGCGGTCGGCTGCCGGGTCCAGATCGAGGACCACGTACTGGTCGAAGTGTTCCGGCCCCGCTCGGTGGTGGTCGAAGAACCAGTGCTGTACGGGGGTCAGCGGGACGTCACCGGTGGCCGCGGCCCGGGGCCGCGCCTCCTTCCCGGCGGCGCCGTGGGTGACCGCGGCGGCGGCCAGCGAGGCGACGGTCTGCCGCAGGAAGACGTCCTTGGAGTGCACGGTCAGGCCGGCGGCACGGGCCCGGGAGATGACCTGCATGCTGAGGATGGAGTCGCCGCCCAGCTCGAAGAAGTTGTCTTCGGCGCCGACCTTCTCCACACCCAGGACGTCCGCCCAGATTCCGGCGAGGGTCTCCTCGACGGGTCCGCGCGGTGCGACGTACTGCCGCGTGCCCGCCGAGGTGTTCCAGTCGGGCGCGGGCAGGGCGCGGCGGTCGAGCTTGCCGGCCGGGGTGAGGGGGAGACGGCCGACGGTGACGAAGGCGCTGGGGACCATGTGGGCCGGCAGGGACTGTCCGAGGAAGTCGCGCAGTACGGCGGCTTCCGGGGCGTCGGCGCCGGGGGCGGTGACGGTGTAGGCGACCAGCCGCTTGGGGCCGTTCTCCACCTGGACGGCGACGACGGCGGCGGCCGTGAGGGCGGGGTGGGCGAGCAGTGCGGTGCGGACTTCGCCGGGTTCGATGCGGAAGCCGCGGATCTTGACCTGGTCGTCGATGCGGCCGAGGTACTCCAGCGCTCCCGAGGGCAGGGCGCGGGCCAGGTCGCCGGTGCGGTAGAGGCGCTCGCCGGAGGCGAACGGCGCCGCGGCGAAGCGCTCGGCGGTCAGGTCGGGCCGCCCCAGGTACCCGGACGCGAGACCCGCGCCACCGATCCACAGTTCACCGGGGATGCCCGGCGCGACCGGCAGCATCCGCTCGTCCAGGATGTGCACGCTGGTGTGCGCGATCGGGCGTCCGATCGGCACCGAGGGGCGCCGGACGTCCTCCGCGGTGATGCGGTGGGTGGTGGCGAAGACCATGCTCTCGACCGGCCCGTAGCCGTTGACCAGGCGCAGCGCGGGGTATTCGGCCAGTACGCGGGCCACGTGCGCCGGCGAGGCGGCCTCGCCGCCGGTGATGACCTGTTCGACGGAGCCCAGGGCCGCCGGGTACTCGTCGACCATGACGTTGAACAGGCTGGCGGACAGCCACAGAGTGGTGACCTGGTGCTCGGCCACCAGCTCGGAGATCACCTCGGGGTCGGGCGTCGAGCCCGGGTGCAGGACGCAGGTGGCGCCGTGCAGCAGGGCGCCCCACAGCTCCAGCGCGAAGGCGTCCCAGGACATCGGGGCACTCTGCAGCCAGACGTGCCGCGGACCGAACTCGGCGAAGTCCTGGCCGCGTACGACGCGTACCGCCGCCCGGTGGGGTGAGACCACGCCCTTGGGACGGCCGGTGGAGCCGGAGGTGAACATCACGCAGGCCGCGTCCGACGGGCTCGTCACGCACGGCAGGTCGTGGGCGTCCAGCGTCTCCAGCTTCGGCCGGTCGCCGTCGAGCGACACCACCTCGGCCGGCCCGTCCGGCAGCCGTGCGGCCCGCGCGTCGTCACTGACCACGACGCGTGCCCCGGTCTCGGCCAGCAGGTCCGCCAGCCGCCCGTCGGGGAACGCCGGGTCCAGCAGCGCGTACGCCGCACCGGACTTGAGCACCGCCAGCAGCGCCACGATGAGGCCGGTACCGCGTTCCAGACACACCGCCACCACCGCGCCCGGCCCGGCGCCGCGCGCCGTCAGCAGCCGGGCCAGCCGGTTGGCCTGCTCGTTCAGCTCCCGGTACGAGACCCGCGCCCCGTCGTACACCAAGGCCGTCGCGTCCGGCACCGCCGCCGCCCGCTCCTGGAACACCTCGTGCAGGCACTGGCCCAGCGCGCCGTCCTCGGCGCGGTCACCGGCAGCCGCCGCGGTGCCGTGTTCCTCCGTGGCGACCGAGAGCGGCAGTTCACCCATCGGCCGGTGCGGTGCCCGCACCACGCCCTCGAAGAGGGTGCGCAGGTAGCCACCCATGGTCTCGACCGTGGCGGCGTCGAACAGGTCGGTGCTGTACTCGATGACACAGTCCAGCGCGTCGCCCTGCGGCCAGAACTCGATGAACAGGTCGAAGCGCGAGGAGTAGCGGGGCAGGTCGTAGCCGGTGATCCGCAGCCCGCCGGCGTCCGGCAGCTCCGGCTGCCCCTGCTGGAGCGCCACCACCACCTGGACCAGCGGGTTGCGGCTGAGGTCACGCTCGGGGGCCACCGCCTCGACCACCCGGTCGAACGGCACGTCCTCGGCGTCGAACGCCTCCAGCACCGTCGTGCGCACCTCGCCGAGGAAGCCCGCGAAGTCCCGGGCGGGGTCCACCTGGGAGCGCAGTACGAGGGTGTTCACGAAGAAGCCGACCAGCGGCTCCAGTTCGGGGCGGGAACGCCCCGACGACGCCGTGCCGACCGCCACGTCCCGCTCACCGCTGTAGCGCGACAGCAGGAGCTGCACGCCCGCGGCCAGCGTCATGAACAGTGTGGCGCCGTGCTCCCTGCCCAGCTCCCGCAGGGCCGTGACCAGCGGGGCGGGCAGCGCGAAGCGGTGTGCCGCGCCGCCCGTCGCGCGGACGGCGGCACGGCTGCGGTCGGCGGGCAGCCGCAGCGGGGTGAGGCCGTCGAGACGGCGCTTCCAGTAGGCGAGCTGGTCGTCGAACGCCGGGCCCGACAGGCGGTCGCGCTGCCACACCGAGAAGTCGGCGTACTGCGCGGGCAGGGCGGGCAGCACGGCGTCCACGGACTCCGCGCCGTCGTGCGCTGCCGCGTAGAGCGACGCCAGTTCCTCGGCGAGGATCCGCATGGACCAGCCGTCGGTGACGATGTGGTGCAGGGTGAGGACCAGCAGGTGCTCCCCGTCGGTCAGCCGGATCAGCAGGGCCCGCCACGGCGGGCCCTGGCGCAGGTCGAACGGGAGCCCGGCGTCCGCGCGCAGCAGCAGGTCCAGCTCCGCCCGCCGCCCGTCCGTTCCCGCTCCTTCGGCGCCCGGCGCCTCCGCACCGGTCAGCGACACGGTACGCAGCGGCGGTTCCAACGTGGTGTGCACGTACTGCACGCCACGCCCGTCGACGGCGTCGAAGGTGGTGCGCAGCGACTCGTGGCGGGTGGCCAGCGCCCCCAGGGCACGGCTCAGCGCCGCCGCGTCCAGCGGCCCGGCCAGCCGCAGTCCTAGGGAAGTGTTGTACTCGACCGCGCCGTGCTCGAACTCGTAGAGGAACCAGAGGCGTTGCTGGGCGTACGACAGCGGCAGCGCGCCCTCGCGATGTGTCGCCGGGATCGGCGCGTGCGCGGTGCCGTCGTTGGTGCGCCCGCCGTCGGCCGTGTCCAGCGTCCGGGCGAGGTCTGCCACGGTGGGCGCGCCGAACAGCACCCGGTGCGGCACCGGGACGCCGAGTTCGGCCCGGACGCGGGAGACGATCCGCATGCTCAGGATGGAGTCGCCGCCCAGCGCGAAGAAGTCGTCCTCGACGCCGACCCGCCGCACGCCCAGGACGTCGGCCCAGATGCGCGCGATCGTGCTCTCCAGGGGAGTGCGCGGAGCCACGTGGGCGGCGGTCTGCGCGTTCCAGTCGGGCGCGGGCAGGGCGCGGCGGTCGAGCTTGCCGGCCGGGGTGAGCGGCAGCCGGTCGAGGGTGACGAAGGCGCTGGGGACCAGGTGTTCCGGCAGCGCGCCGCCGAGGAACACGCGGAGTTCGGCGGGCCGCGGCGCCTCGGCACCGGGCGCGGCGACGAGGTGGGCCACCAACTGCCAGGCGCCCTGTTCGCGTCGTACGGCGGTGACGGCGGCCGAAGCGACGGCCGGGTGGGCGAGCAGCGCGGAGCGCACCTCGCCCGGCTCGACGCGGAAGCCGCGGATCTTGACCTGGTCGTCGGCGCGGCCGGCGAATTCCAGCGCACCCGAGGGGAGGACGCGGGCCAGGTCGCCGGTGCGGTAGAGGCGCTCGCCGGGGGCGCAGGGGGCGGCGACGAAGCGTTCGGCGGTCAGGTCGGGCCGCCCGAGGTAGCCCAGCGCGAGGCCGTCCCCGCCGATCCACACCTCGCCCGTCGTGCCGGCCGGCACCGGGCGCAGCCGCTCGTCCAGGACGTGCACGGTGGTGTGGGCGAGGGCCGTACCGATCGGTACCGTCGGCCCGTGCAGATCCTCCTCCGTGACCCGGTGGGAGGTGGCGAAGACCATGCTCTCCACCGGACCGTAGCCGTGGATCAGCGCCACGCCGGGGTGGGCCTTCAGCAGCCGGGCCATGTGCTGCGGCGAGGCCGCCTCGCCGCCGGTCATCACCTCGCGTACCGCGCCCAGGGCGTCCGGGTACTCGTCCACCATGAGGTTGAACAGGCTGGTCGACAGGAAGCAGGTGGTGACCCGGTGCTCGGCGATCAGCTCGGTGATCACCTCGGGGTCGGGCGCCGAGCCGGGGTGCAGGACGCAGGTGGCGCCGTGCAGCAGGGCGCCCCACAGCTCCAGCGCGAAGGCGTCCCAGGACATCGGGGCGGCCTGCAGCCAGACCCGGTCCGGCCCGAAGGCCACGAGGTCCTGCCCGAAGAAGACGCGTACGGCGGCCCGGTGCGGCGCGACGACGCCCTTGGGGCGGCCGGTGGAGCCGGAGGTGAACATCACGCAGGCCGCGTCCAGCGGACCCGCGGTACGCGGCAGGTCGTCCGCCGTCCGCGCCGCCACCGCGGCCCGGTCGCCGTCGAGCGACACCACCTCGGCCGCGCCGTGCGGCAGCCGCCCGGCCCGCGCGTCGTCGCTGACCACGAGCCGCGCACCCGTCTCACCGAGGAGGTCCGCCAGCCGCCGGTCCGGGAACGCCGGGTCCAGCAACGCGTACGCGGCGCCCGTCTTCAGCACCGCCAGCAGCGCCACCACCAGCTCGGGGCCGCGCTCCAGGCAGACCGCGACCACCGCGCCCGGCTCCGCGCCCCGCGTCACCAGCAGCCGGGCCAGCCGGTTGGCCCGCGCGTTCAGCTCCCGGTACGTGACCCGCACCCCGCCGAAGACCAACGCCGTCGCGTCCGGCACCAGCGCCGCCCGCTCCTGGAACAGCTCGTGCAGACAACGGTCGGTGGGGGAGGCGCCGGCGGGGTCCTGCGAGGACCCGGCTGCCACGGCGATCGGTCGCAGGGATGCCGTACCGCGTTCCATGTTCCCTCTTCCGGGTTCGGTGCGGGGGCATGCCGCCCAGGGGGCGCGGGCATGCCGCCGGTGAAAAAAATTGCACAAGTCGGATGCGGGCCAGGGCTTCGGTGCCCTGCCCGTCGGATGCCGCCGCGCCCGTGGCCGTACGGGCGCGGCGGCCGGCCGGTGACCGGCCGGTGTCAGACGCGCTGGGCGCGCCGGCCGGTGACCTGGATCTGGTCGATGCCGCCGGTGGCGGGGTTCCGCAGGAAGCGGCCGAGGTAGACCATGCCGCCCTCGGCGAACTCCCGGAGGGTGAACTCCAGCCCCTCGTGGACGGTGATCCGGGCGAACGGTTCGCCGTCCAGCCGCAGCGTCAGCTCGTCCCCGTTCCCGTCCGCGCCGCCCGGGCCGACCAGGTATTCGGTCTCCCCGTTGACGTACCGGCCCAGGCAGCCGGGCGGCGCCGGGATCTTCTCCCGCGGGTCGCGGAAGGCGGAGTACGAGTAGCTGGCCACGTCCAGACCGAGCTGTCGCAGGTCCGCCAGCAGGCTCTCCCACATGGCCATGCCGGTGTGGGCGTTGGTGGTCAGCGCGACGACGGTGCCGCCCGCCGGATCGACGCGCAGGTGGCAGGAGGTGCCGTCGGCGGTGCCGTCGTGGCCGGTCCAGTGGGTGCCGTCGTCGGCACGGTACAGCGACAGGCCCAGCCCCCAGCCGTCGGCGAGCCCGAACGGCTCGGCCCCGGGCACACCGGCGCGCATTCCGGCCAGGGCGTCGGCGTCCAGCAGCCCCGGCACGCCGTCCGCGTCGTCGGTGTGCAGCAGGCCGAAGGCCAGCAGGTCCAGGGCGCTGAGGGCGAGCGCCCCGGCCGGCGCCTCGATGGCGGGCAGGGTCTGGCGGACCGGCACCGCGCGGGCCGGCGCGGTACGGGCCGCGTGTCCGGAGACGTACGGCCGTGCCGAAGGGCCCGCGATGTAGGCAGGTTCGATGTCCAGCGGGTCCAGCAGGAAGCTCTCCAGCGCCTCGCGCCAGTCCATCCGTACGGCCTGTTCGGCGAGCATGCCGATGACGGTGTAGCCGACGTTGGAGTAGGAGAACGAGGAGCCGAACGTGTCGATGGGCGCCATCCGGGCGCAGTCGGCGAGATAGCCGCGGCGGGTGGCGCCGGCCAGGCTGTCGGAATCGCGGCCCGGCGGCAGCCCGCCACTGTGGCTGAGCAACTGGCGCAGTGTCGTGGCGGCGCCGAAGCGGGCGTCCGGCGCGCGCAGTTCGGTGAGCACCTCGGCCACCGGCGCGTCGAGGTCCAGGTCGCCCTCGTCGACCAGCAGCATGGCCAGCGCGGCGGTGAACGCCTTGGTGATGGAACCGACCGGGAACTTGGCGTCCCCGGTCACCGGCACCGTGCCCGCCGCGTCCTGTTCGCCGAACACGAAGGAACGGGTCTCGCCCTTGTGGTGCAGGGCGAACTGCCCGCCCGGAACACCGTGTTCGCGTGCGAGCGCGGGCAGGCGCCCGGACAGCTCTTCCACGTTCATGAAATCCCCCTACAGGCGTCGGCGGCACACCCTTACGGTGGCGCCGCCTCGGCCTGCTTTCCCTGTACTGGTCCCGCGGCCCACCGGCCGGGCCCGCCTGCCGGGCAGGACGGTCCGGCCCCGGAACGCGTACTGCGTCCGACGGGCCTGCGTGGACACCATCCCCCCGGGTGGGCCCGGCGCGCCACCTTCGTAAGCTGTCGCGAAATCAACCGGGTCACGGCACCGCCGGCGGAAAGTCGGCACCGGGCGGGGCGGGGGCGGGGATCACTCGTCGCGCAGGTACGCCAGGACCGCGAGCACCCGGCGGTTGCCGTCGTCGGGGGAGAGCCCCAGCTTGGCGAAGATGTTGCCGATGTGTTTGGCCACCGCCCCGTCGCTGATGTTCAGGGCGTCCCGCACCATCGCGTTGGAGTAGCCGTGGGCCATCAGCCCGAGCACCTCCTGCTCGCGGGCGGACAGCAGCTGGTACTGGTGGCGCTGGTCGCGCTCCATCAGTATGTGCTGGACAACCTGGGGGTCGATCACCATGGCTCCTGCGGCGACACGTTCGACTGCCTGGGCGAATTCGCTGAGTTCACCGATCCGGTCCTTGAGCAGGTAGCCCAGGCCGGCCCGGCTCTGGCGGTGCGGCGTTCTGCTGGGGGTGAAGAGCTCCTTGGCGTACGCGTTCGCGACGTACTGGGACAGCACCAGGACCGGCAGGTCCGGGTAGCTCTTGCGCAGCTCCGTCGTGGCACGCAGTCCGTCGTCCCCGTGCCCCGGCGGCATCCGTACGTCGGTGACGACGATGTCCGGGGAGCACTCCCGTACCGCTGTGATCAGGGAATCGGCGTCCCCGACCGCCCGGACCACCTGGTGGCCGAACTTGTGCAGCAGCTCGACGATCCCTTCACGGACGAGCGCCGAGTCCTCGGCTAGGACGATACGGAGTGACTGTGCTGGCACGGAATCTCCAGGCTGAGGGCGGTGGGACCGCCAGAGGGGCTGGACAGCACCAGTCTTCCATCGACCACCGCGACCCGGTCGGCCAAGCCCTCCAGCCCGCCGCCCTCGCGCAGTTCGGCACCCCCGACGCCGTTGTCGGTGACCGTGACGGACAGCCCGTCCCGGGTCAGCCGGCCGTACACCGTGGCGGACGTGGCACCGCTGTGCTTGACGACGTTGGTGAGTGCCTCGCTGATGAAGAAGTAGGCGGTCGCCTCGATCTGCGTGGGCAGCCGCCCGGCCAGCTCCACGTCCACGTCCACCGGCACCCGGCAGCGTACCGCGACCTCGGACACCGCCGCGGCGATGCCGTGGTCGGTGAGGACCTGCGGATGGATGCCGCGGACCAGGTCGCGCAGTTCGTCCAGCGCCTGCTTCGCCTCTCCCCGGGCCCGGGATATCAGCTCGCCGGCCCGGCCGGTCTTCGCGTCCGCGCCGCCGAACTCCATCTCGGCCAGCCCCAGTGTCATGACCAGCGCCACCAGACGCTGCTGCGCCCCGTCGTGCAGATCCCGCTCGATACGCCGCCGCTCGGCCTGGAAGGCGTCGGCCATCCGGGCCCGTGAACGGGTCAGTTCCACGACCCGGTCGGTCTGCCCGCTCTCCTTGGGCGCCAGCATCAGCCGCACGAACCAGCCCTGCGCGGCGGCCGCCGCCCCCAGGACATAAGCGGCGACCGGCAGGACGGCGATCCCGAGGCCGGTGAGCAGCAGCGCCTCCGGCTGCCCGGAGGTGACCGCCACCTCGACCGGGAAGACGATCAGTACGACCAGTGAGCCCGCCAGGGTCAGCAGGGCCAGGTCCACGACGGAGAGCAGCACCGCGAACACCATGGCGAAGCCGAACTCCCGCCAGGTCGCGCTCTCCTGCAACCGGGTGGTCAGCCACGGCCACAGTCCCGGCCGCGCGACGGCACGGTGCGGACTGGCCGGTCGTTCGGTGTGCGGCCCCTCCAGCAGCCGCAGCCTGCGCCGCTCCAGCGCGGCCAGCGGGATACCCAGGAGGACGGAGCCCGCCAGGATCACCAGTCCGATCCCCGCCACCGACAGCAGCAGCCCGCACACCACCACACCTCCCAGCACGATCAGCGAGAGAAGTCCGAGCAGACCGGAGGTGGCGAGGTAGCCGAGCGCACGCCACGGCGCGGCGGAGGTGAGGAAGCTGACCGGGTTCCGGGTCACGGCCCGCCAGATGGGAGAGGAGCTCATTCGGACCACAGTAAGGCTCCGCCGGGGACCGGTGGGCCCGCGGTCGCGGGCCCACCGGCGCGGGCCGGCGCCGGGACAGGACGGCGCCGGCGGGAGGCCGGCCCGGCAGGTTCCACGCGGGGGTCGTGGGCTGCCGGACCGGCTGGTCAAGAGGGGACGGGCGGCTCATCCCACGCCCGTCAGCACCGGTTCCTGCGTGCTGGGCGCCTCGTCCTCCTCGGCGGCACGGCCGGAGGAGCGGAGCTGGAGCAGGGTGGGTACGAGGGTGGCGAGCATGGCGACGAGCAGGCAGCCGGCCAGCACCGAGCCCATCTCCAGCCACGGCACCGGGAATTCGGCGCCTTCACCGGACTCGGACAGCGCCCGGCTCATCCCGATCATCGTCACCCCGTCCGCGAGGACGCCCAGCACCCCGCCGACGGCCACCACGGTCAGCGTCTCCCACACGACGGTGCGCAGCACCTGCCCGCGGGTCGCGCCGATCTTGCGCATCAGCGTGATGCCCTCGGCCCGCTCCCCGGCCGCCATGACCAGGGTGTTGGCGATGGCGATACCGGTGTAGAGCATCGCCATGCCCAGCAGCACCAGGACCAGGATGCGGCCCTCTTCCTGCGTGGCGGAGGCGCGCTCGGCCAGCCAGCTGTCCCGGTCCTGCGCGGTCGCGCCGTACCCGTCCGCGACCTTCTGGGCGGCGGCCGTCGCGGCGGCGTGGCCGGCACCCGGCTCCAGGGACAGGTAGACGGCGTTCGTCATCGTGTCGGGCGCGTGCCGGGCCAGCGTGTCCTGCGGGAACAGCACCGGGGGCAGCCCCGCCGACGAGCTGAGCACCGCGGCGACCTTCACCCGGACCTTGGTGGTGTCGGCGAGGTAGACGTCGACCTCTTCACCCGTCCGCCAGCCCAACTGCCCGGCCACCAGTTTCGTCACCGCCACGGTGTCGCCGCGCAGATCGCCCAGCGACCCCTTGACCGGGTCCAGCCGCAGAGCGCCGGACAGGTTCTTCGGGTCCACCGCGCCGATGCCGCTCGACATCACGTAACTGGAGCCGACGAGGAAACCGCTGGTCTCGGAGACCGGCGAGGCGGCCCGGACACCGGGGGCCGAGGACAGTTCGCGCACCGCGGCGGAGGGCAGACCCGCCCCGCCCCCGGAGGCGACCACCACGTCGGCCTTCAGGTGCTTGCGCGCGTCGGCGACGGTGGTCGCCGAACTCGCGTTGGTGACGCCGATGATGGATCCGGCGACGGCCACCGTGACGAGGATGGGGGCGGCGGCCGAGGCGGTCCTGCGCACCGCGGCGCGGGCGTTGTCGCCGGCCAGCGAGCCGGTGATGTGGGTGACCGCGGCCAGCGGGAAGGTCGCCAGCCGGACCAGCGGCGGCACGAGCAGCGGCGAGAAGGCCACCATCGTCACGACCAGGATCTCGGTCAGCACCAGCGAGATCACCACGGCACCGTCGCTGCCCGCCTGGGGCAGCATGACCAGCAGGAGCAGCGACATGCCCAGGAACACCGAGCCGGTGATCCAGCGGCCGGTCGTCATCACCCGGGTCTCCACCGCGGAGTCCCGCATGGTCTCGGCCGGGCGGACCTTCGCGGCCCGGCGGGAGGCGGCGAACACCCCGAGCAGCGCCACGCCGAGTCCCACGAAGAAGCTGATCAGCAGGATCAGCGGGGACGCGGGGACCTCGAAGTCCTTGGGCGCCATGCCGAAGGAGGACAGCACCGAGGCGAGCAACTGGCCGCCGGCGACCCCGATGCCGCAGCCCGCGGCCGAGGCGACGACGCCCAGCACCGCCGACTCCGCCATGATCATGCGGCGTACCTGGGGCGGAGCGGCGCCGATGGTGCGCAGCAGGGCCAGTTCCCGGCGCCGCTGGGCGATGGCGAAGGCGAAGGTGCCCGACACCACGAAGATCGACACGAAGCCGGCGATCACCGCCATGACGGCGAGCAGGGTGGCGACGTCACCGAGCGCCGCGGCGCGCGAGGCGGCGGTCAGGTCACCGCCCTTGGCGGCGCCGGTCCCGGCCTTGAGGGACTTGTCCGGGAGTACGGCCTTGATCCGGCCGGCCAGCTCGGTGGCCGACGTACCCGGCTCGGCGAGCACGGCCACCGCGTCGGCACGGTCCGGGGCCGCCGACAGCCGCTGCGCGGTGGCGTCGGAGAAGAAGACGGTGGCCTCACCGGGCACCCCGCCCTTGCCGGGCGGGGCCGCGACCCCGGCGACGGTCATCTCCCGCCGGCCCTGCGGGGTCACCACGGGGACCTTGTCGCCGACGGCAGCGCCGGCGCGCTTCGCCAGCGAGGCGGCGAGCACGACCTGGTCGTCGCCGGCGGGCGCGCGGCCCTCGGTGAGACGGAACGGGGTGAGCTGGGCACTGGACCAGCCGTGGCCGACCGGGCGGTCGGCTGTGTCCCCGGCGTCCCCGGCCACCACCTGGGCGGGCAGCGAGCGGTCGATGACGGCCTGCCGTACCCCGGGCACCCCGCGGACCGCTTCGGCGGTCCGCCGCGCGTGGTCCAGGCGGTGCGGGGAGGTGGCGGTCTGGCGCTGGTCGTACGCGCCGCCGCCGGAGCCGAAGTCGACCGTGAAGGACTGGCCGGCCCGGACCACGACGGCCGCGGCGTCGTAACGCCCGGGGCTGCTGGGCTTCGAGGAGCCCCGGGTGGCGTCGAGGACCTGACCGGTACTGGCGATCAGCGCGACACCGAGCGCCAGCGCGATGAAGGTGCCGGCGAACAGCGCCCATCTGGTGCGCAGGGTGGAAAGAGCGATGGACAGCATCCGTCAGCCACCCAGCCGTGCCATGTGCTCGCTCACCGCGGCCACCGTCGGAGCCATCAGTTCGCCGTGCACCGCACCGTCGGACAGGAAGAGCACCCGGTCCGCCCAGGAGGCGGCGACCGGATCGTGGGTGACCATGACCACCGTCTGCCCCGCGTGGTCCACCACGGACCGCAGCAGGCCCAGCACCTCACGGCTGGTGTTGGTGTCCAGGGCACCGGTCGGCTCGTCGGCGAACAGCACGTCGGGCTGGCTGATCAGGGCGCGGGCGATGGCCACCCGCTGCTGCTGGCCGCCGGACATCTCGGCCGGCCGGTGGCCGCCCCGGTCGCCGAGGCCCACCTGCTGGAGCGCGGTGTCCACCTGTGCGCGGGTCGGGCGCTGCCCGGCCAGCCGCATCGGCAGGGCCACGTTCTTACGGGCGTTCAGCGACGGCATGAGGTTGAAGGACTGGAAGACGAAACCGATCCGCTCCCGGCGCAGCCTGGTCAGCTCCGTCTCGGACAGCGCGCTGATGTCGGTGGTGCCGATGAACACCCGGCCCGAGGTGGGGCGGTCCAGGCCCGCCGCGCACTGGAGCAAGGTGCTCTTGCCCGAGCCCGAAGGACCCATCACCGCGGTGAACGACCCGCGGCCGAAGGCACAGTGCACACCGCGCAGGGCGGGAACCTTGCTGTTGCCGCGGCCGTACAGCCTGGCCACCGCGCTGAGTGTCACGGCCTGCTCGACGCCGACTCCGGTGACGGGCACTTCTCCTCCTCGGCCTTGGGGTCCGTGCACGGTCGTGTCCACGGCGTGCCGCCAGTCAACCGGTGCGGGGCCGGGGTGCGCACGGGCGCCACATCCCGTCTTCCGGGTGGAGAAAACTCCACCCGGCCGTACCGGGGACACGTTCCGCTCCCGGTTTCCGCGCCCGGCCGGGAACACGGCCGGACAGCCGCGCGGACAGCGCGGACGGACCCGGGCGAAGCAGTCGCGGATGCTCGGAAGGACCTGCTTCTTTTCGCGTCAGCTTACAGAGGTGGCGCCCCGGTCGGTGGCGCACGACAGTAAGCAACTGGAAGCAGCGGCCGGGTGGGTAACGGGACCGACCGGCCGGCCGCTGCGACAGCGCGGACGAATTCGCGAACCTTCACAGAGAACGGGGGACATGGCCAGCATGAGCGGCACAATCACCGGGGACACCACCGGGAACACCACCGACTACAAAAAGTCTGCGGAGCTGTTCAATTCGACCATCGCCACCTGGGCGGTGAGCGCGGCCTGGGACATCGGAATCTTCGAGGTACTGGACGGCGCCGACGCCTTCGACATTCCCGCGTACGCGGCGGAGAAGAAGCTGCACGAGCCCTCGCTGCGGGCGACGGTCCGCGCGCTCACGTACGCGGAGGTGGTGGAGGTCGACGGCGACCGCGTCACCCGCGGCGCGACCTTCGGGGAATTCTCCCGGTCGAAGGGCCTTTTCCAGTGGCTGACGAAGGGATACGGCTCGCTCTTCCAGCGCATGGGCGAGGTGACGTACACCGCGGGACGCAGTGGCGACTTCATCCGACGGAACTCCACCGCGGTGAGCATCGCCTGCCGCGACGTGAACGAGGTCTTCATGGACGAGGCGTTCTTCGGCGCCCTCGACGGTCTGGAGTTCTCGGTCGCCGCCGACCTCGGCTGCGGCAGTGGCGAGCGGCTGGTGCAGCTCGCCAAGCGTGACCCGTCGGTGCGCTGCGTCGGCATCGACATCGCCAAGGGCGCCATCGAGGTCGGCGAGAAGGCACTGGCCGAGAACGGCATGCAGCACCGGGTGAAGCTGATCCAGGGCGACGCCCGAAAGCTCAGCCAGTACCCGGAGTTCGCGGACGTCGAGCTGATGACGTCCTACCTCATGGGACACGACTTCTGGCCGCGAGAGGACTGTGTGGCGCTGCTGCGCAGCATCCGCACCGAACTCCCGAACCTCAAGTATTTCCTGCTGTGCGACACCCACCGGGACACCACGAATCCGGTGACCGAACTCCCCGTGTTCACCCTGGGATTCGAGACCGCACACGCGCTGATGGGTCAGTACATCCCCACCCACGCGGAATGGGAGTCGGTCTTCGAAGAGGCCGGCTGGAAGTGCACCAAGCAGCATGTGTACAGCACGCCTTCGAGCACCGTCATCTTCCAGCTGGAGCCGGTTTCCGCCTGACCGGGAAACGGCAGAGTGAAGAGGATGGAATGTAGTGCCGCACACCACTGAAACCGCCACGCCGCTGCACCGGCTGGCACTGAACGAAACGCCGTACCCGCCGCTGCCCGAGGTACGGAAGGCCCTGGCGGATTCCGTCGCCGAAATCAACCGCTATCCGCAGTTCTACGCGGACGACCTGATGGAGGTCATCGCCGCGTGGCGCGGGGTCTCCGTCGATTCCGTGATGGTCGGCAGCGGCTCGGTCGGCGTGGCCCTGCAGACCCTGCAGGCGTACATCCAGGAACCCGGTGACCAGGTCCTGTACGCCTGGCGGGCGTTCGACGCGTACCCGATCATCGCCGACATGGCGGGCGCGGAGCGCGTCGAGGTGCCGCTGACCCCCGACGGTGAGCAGGACCTGCCGCGGATGCGGGCGGCGGTGACCGACCGGACCCGCGTGGTGATCCTGTGCAACCCGCACAACCCGACCGGCACCGTGATCGGGCGCCAGGCCCTGGACGACTTCCTGACGTCGCTGCCGCAGGACGTGCTGGTGATCCTCGACGAGGCGTACACCGAGTTCGCCTGCGACGCCGACGACCTGCCGCAGGGACTGGACCTGCTGCGCGCGGGACACCACGTGCTGAGCCTGCGCACCTTCTCCAAGGCGTACGGCCTCGCCGGGCTGCGCATCGGCTACGGCCTCGCCGCACCCGAGGTCGTCAAGCGGGTACGGGCCATGTCCGTGCCGTACAGCATCAGCGAACTGGCCCACACGGCCGTCGCGGCCTCCATCGGAGCCGAGGCGGACCTGGACCGGCGGATCACCGAGATCAGCACCGAACGCGCCCGCGTACAGGCCGGGTTGCGCGCCCAGGGGTGGCGGGTCCTGGAGAGCCGGGCGAACTTCGTCTGGCTGGACGAGCCGGAGCGCGCCGCGTCGTTCCACGCGGCCTGCGCGGACCGGGGCGTACAGGTGCGCCTGTACCCCGACGAGGGCATCCGGCTGACGATCGGCACCGCCGAGTCCAACGACCTGGTGCTGGCCGCCGCCCGGCAGGCCGCCGCGGGCTGACCGCGCTCCGCCCCACCCGGCGCCGACCGGCGCCCCCTTTTCGCCCGCGCGGACGACGCTCCCGGCGGGCCGTTATCCGGAAGGAACCACCATGGCCAACCCGTTCGAGGACGCGGACGGCAGCTACCTGGTACTGGTCAACGACGAGGGACAGCACTCCCTGTGGCCGGACTTCATCGAGGTCCCCGCGGGCTGGGAGACCGTCCACGGCAAGGACAGCCGGGCGGCGTGCCTCGCCTACATCAACGCCCACTGGACCGACATGCGGCCCGCGAGCCTGGTGCGGCAGCCGGCGGCCTGAACCGCCGCGTTCGGGCCCTCCGCAGGACTGGAGAAGCAAAAAGTGCACAAGCTGGTGTTGACCGCCGAGGAGCGGGAGAACATCGACGCCCTCATCGACGGCATCGTCGCCACCGACGAGAACTGGGACCCGATGGCGGCCATGGACCACGCCGCCGAGGCGGCGCCGTCGCTGCCGCTGCGCCTGCGCGCGTTCCTGGCACAGGCGCGCGCCGAGGAGTCGGACGTCACCGTCGTGTCCGGTCTCCCGATCCATCCCGGCCTTCCCCCCACGCCGAGCGGGTGGGACCTCGCCGCGAAGTCCGGTGCGGGCCACCGTGAGGAAGTGGCCCTGCTGCTGTGCGGCACCGCGCTGGGCGATCCCTTCGGCTGGGAGAGTCAGCAGGACGGGCGCATCGTCCACGACGTCTGCCCGGCGCCCGGCATGGAGTCCTCGCTGACCAGCGCCAGCAGCGCCAAGACGCTGTCGCTGCACACCGAGGACGTCTTCCACCCGTGCCGCGCGGACTACGTCTCGCTGCTTTGCTTGCGCAATCCTGACGCGGTGGGGACCACGGTCACCCGGGTCAGTTCCCTGGATTTCCCGGAATCCCTGCGCAACACGTTGCGGGAGCCCAGATTCCGCTTTTACCCGGACGACTCCCACACCGGGACTTCACTCGCCGGAAACGCGGACGACGAGGTCGGCGGCACAGCCGCCGGAATGACCGGGCCGGTACTTTTCGGGCCCGAGCACGCGCCGTATCTGCGGTTCGACATCGACTTCATGTCGGGAGAGGACGCAGAGGCCGCCGAAGCCGTCATTGCCACTCAGGAAATCCTGAGCAATGCGGCGGGCCGGGTCGCTCTCGAACCCGGTGACGCAGTATTCATCGACAATTATCAGGTGGTACACGGACGGGAACCCTTTGCCGCCCGCTACGACGGAAAGGACCGCTGGCTGAAGCGCCTCAACATCAGCCGGGACATCCGCCGGCTGTACACGCACAGCGCGAGCCGCTCCCGGATCATTCCCGCCTGAGCGGCGCACACGAGGAAACCGCCGGCGGTACACCGTGCCGCCGGCGGTCGTGGTCGGCTGTCACCGGCAGAGCGCCGGCTCGGGCAGCAGGCCGCTCAGCCAGTCGTCGGCCGGGTCGTCCAGTCCGGTGACGCCCCGGTCGCGCAGCAGTGCCCGCCCCAGGGGAGTGAGTTCGTGCCGGGCGGTGTTGCGGTCGCGGTGGGTGGCGATCAGGCCGGCGCCGCGCAGCACCGCCGTGTGCTGGCTGGCGCCCGGGCCCGAGATGCCCAGCCAGCGGGCCAGTTCCCCCGTGGTGCGGCTGACGACCAGGGCCTCCAGCACGCTGGCCCGGGTGGCGCCGACCAGTGCCGCGAGGGCGTGCCCCTCCTCCTCGGGCTCCGACCAGAACGTCTCCGGGTCGGGTATCGGGCCGGTCGAGAGCAGCAACTGCCGCTGCCCCTGCGGCTCGGCCAGATCCAGCAGGTGCCCCTGCCGCGGCGGCAGGAAGAGGGACGGGACCAGCAGCAGCCCCCGCCCGTCGAGCTTGATGTCCTCGTCCCGTTCGTGCGGCAGCTCCAGCACCGGCGTCGACCAGCGGCCGCCGCCCTGCAGACTGGACAGCAGGTGCTCGACACCGCCGACGGCCAGCGTCCGTTCCAGCGAAGCCTGTTCGGCCTGGACGCGGCCGCGGATACGTGACCAGTACGGCGCCACCGCGACCCGCCAGAACTCGTGGACGGCGTCCGCCAGCCGCTCCACCGTCTCCCCGATGCGCACCAGCGCGATCCGGACCTCCTGAGCCTTCCCCTGGAGCAGCCGCAGCAGCGCGCCGGGGGACGGGAACAAGCGGGACAGCTTTTTGAGCAGCGGCAGATTCCTGCCCAGCTTCGGAAAGACTTTCAGCTGCCATTCGGTCAGTCCCGCCGCTCCGGGACCCGACAGCGACCGCAGTGCGAAAAACGTTTCTACATGCGGCGCGACGGTGGTGCTCACGCGCAGCCTTAACAGGTCGTTCAGTGTGCAGTGGATGCGCTGCGAGGAGACACCGGAAAAACGTCTGCTGGGATTCATAGGAATCGACTCTGCCTCCTGCACCTGCGCGCCGAGGTCGGTCGATCCGCCTGGCGACGCAAGTACCCAAGGGGCTGCCCTGGGGAGGTCACCGCGTGAATGCATTGACTTACGCATAGAAGTGTGTTCCGTCGCCCCGTCCGGAACCCCCCGTTACAGATGACTGTCCGCAGGCTAACTGATACGGATGGGGTAGCGCTACCTCTACCCCCGCGAATGCCCTGTCAAATTTGCAAAACGGAACTTTGCCGATATTTCCCGTGCCGACCCGCCCTCATGGGTGGCAACTGTGGCAACTGCGACACCCTGCGGCGTTCCGGGCGGGTGGCGCGAGGCGGTCGGCGCACACCCGGATGGCGCAGTGGCGGCCGTTCCGTAAGTGACGGTCGGAAGGGCGGGGCCCGGCGGTCGCCGCGCCCTTCGGTCTCCAGGGTGCGGCGAGGGTGACGGCGGGCTGTCCGGGCGGGCCCGAGAGCGGCGTCAGGCCGCCGGCCGCCCCCGTTCGCGGGGTCGCATACGCGCCTGAGGGCAGGTTTTCGGTCGAAGGTCACGACCGCCGGGGGAGCAGAGCCGCAAAACGGCCATCCGCGTGACATACATCGCACGGCCCGTTCTCCGCCGTCGCAAGCGGAACATTAGACTCGGCGGATCGGCAAGCTCGACCAGCCAGAGCCAGCTACAACCAGGCGAATCTGCACGAAGCAGCACGAATCGCTCGAACCAGCTCGACAGCAAGGAGGCACGGGTGGCGCTGCTGACCCGCATCAAGGGACCGCGCGATCTGGACCGACTCGGACCGGAGCAGCTGGAGAAGCTGGCGGGGGAGATCCGTACCTTCCTCGTCGACGCCGTCTCCAAGACCGGCGGGCACCTCGGCCCCAACCTCGGCGTGGTCGAGCTGACCATCGCCCTGCACCGGGTCTTCGAGTCCCCGAAGGACAAGGTGCTGTGGGACACCGGGCACCAGTCCTACGTCCACAAGCTGCTCACCGGCCGGCAGGACTTCTCGAAGCTGAAGATGAAGGGCGGCCTGTCCGGCTACCCCTCGCAGGCCGAGTCCGAGCACGACGTCATCGAGAACAGCCACGCCTCCACCGTGCTGGGCTGGGCCGACGGCCTGGCCAAGGCCAACGAGGTACTGCGCAAAAACGATCATGTCGTCGCGGTGATCGGGGACGGCGCGCTGACCGGCGGCATGGCCTGGGAGGCGCTGAACAACATCGCGACGGCCAAGGACCGCCCCCTGGTCATCGTCGTCAACGACAACGAGCGCTCCTACGCGCCGACCATCGGCGGCCTCGCCAACCACCTCGCCACCCTGCGCACCACCGACGGCTACGAGCGCTTCCTCGCCCGCGGCAAGGACCTGCTGGAGCGCACCCCGGTCGTCGGCCGGCCGCTGTACGAGACCCTGCACGGCGCCAAGAAGGGCCTGAAGGACTTCATCGCGCCGCAGGGCATGTTCGAGGACCTGGGACTGAAGTACGTCGGGCCGATCGACGGCCACGACATCGAGGCCCTGGAGTCGGCGCTGCAGCGCGCCAAGCGCTTCGGCGGCCCGGTCATCGTGCACTGCCTCACCGAGAAGGGCCGCGGCTACCAGCCCGCCCTCCAGGACGAGGCGGACCGCTTCCACGCCGTCGGCAAGATCCACCCCGACACGGGCCTGCCCATCGCCTCCTCCGGCGCCGACTGGACCTCCGTCTTCGGCGAGGAGATGGTCGAGCTCGGCCGCGAGCGCTCCGACATCGTCGCGATCACGGCCGCCATGCTGCAGCCGGTCGGCCTGGACAAGTTCGCCAAGGCGTTCCCGGACCGGGTCTACGACGTCGGCATCGCCGAGCAGCACGGCGCCGTCTCCGCCGCGGGCCTGGCCACCGGCGGCCTGCACCCGGTCTTCGCGGTCTACGCCACCTTCCTCAACCGCGCCTTCGACCAGGTCCTGATGGACGTGGCGCTGCACAAGTGCGGCGTCACCTTCGTCCTGGACCGGGCCGGTGTCACCGGCACCGACGGCGCGTCGCACAACGGCATGTGGGACATGTCGATCCTCCAGGTCGTGCCCGGCCTGCGGATCGCGGCCCCGCGCGACGCCGAGCAGGTCCGCGCCCAGCTGCGCGAGGCCGTCGACGTGGACGACGCCCCGACCGTCGTGCGCTACTCCAAGGGCGCGGTCGGCCCGGCCGTGCAGGCCGTGGGCCGGGTGGGCGGCATGGACGTGCTGCGCGAGCCCGGCGAGGGCGTCGAGCGGCCCGACGTGCTGCTGGTGTCGGTGGGCGCGCTGGCACCGATGTGCCTGGAGATCGCCGATCTGCTCGACAAGCAGGGCATCTCGACGACGGTGGTGGACCCGCGCTGGGTCAAGCCGGTCGACGCGGCGCTGCCGGGCCTCGCCGACGCGCACCGCGTCGTGGTCACGGTCGAGGACAACAGCCGTTCGGGCGGTGTCGGCTCCGCCGTCGCGCAGGCGCTGCGGGACGCGGGCGTGGACGTGCCGCTGCGGGACTTCGGTATCCCGGAGCGGTTCCTCGACCACGCCTCGCGCAAGGAGATCCTGGCCGAGATCGGGCTCACCGCGCCGGACATCGCCCGGCAGGTGACCGGCCTCGTCTCCAAGATCGACGGCCGTTACGAGGACACGGACCGGTCCGTGGACTCGGCGGAGTCGGTGGCCGCCGCGGACGGCGCCGGGCGGGCGGAGGCCGCCCGCGACTGACGGCGGCCGACGCCGACGGCAGAAGGAACCGGCCGGGCCGGTTCCTTCTGTGGGGGATGTGCGCGCGTCCCGTGGACATGCCGGCACGATCGTCTGACCGCTCGTACCGGCGGTTCACACCGGACGCATACATGCCGCCCAAGGCGGCACAAACCCGGCGCGCAACTCTGCACAAACATCGCTGAACGGTCATACGATGGGCTGGTGGGCCACCCGAACGGGTGCAACCACCGGCCCGTCGGCATATCCACCCGTCCGTACCATCGGGTGAATCCCCGCCGCGTGCAGGCCCGCCGCACCGTACTCGTCCCGACCATTGCGCAGACTCGGGCAGTTCACGAGTCGCGACGGTTGTCCAGGCGGAGGTTGGCCCATGAGCAGCACACAACGGGGCACGGGAAGCGGACCGGAGCACGGCGGCGGCACGGACCCCGTCCGGGGACGCCGCGGCGGCCTGTTCCGGACCAAGACGGTCGAGGAGTCGATCCGGGACACCGAGGAGCCGGAGCACGCGCTCAAGAAGTCCCTCTCCGCCCTCGACCTGACGGTCTTCGGCGTCGGTGTGGTCATCGGCACCGGCATCTTCGTCCTCACCGGAAAGATCGCCAAGGAGACGGCGGGACCGGCCGTCGCCCTCTCCTTCGTCGCCGCCGGCCTGGTCTGCGCCCTGGCCGCGCTCTGCTACGCGGAGTTCGCCTCGACCGTGCCGGTCGCCGGCTCCGCGTACACCTTCTCCTACGCCTCCCTCGGCGAGCTGCCCGCCTGGATCATCGGCTGGGACCTGGTGCTGGAGCTGGCGCTGGGCTGCGCGGTGGTCGCCGTCGGCTGGTCCGGCTACGTCCGCTCGCTGCTGGACACCGCCGGGATCCACCTGCCGCAGGGACTGTCCGGCACGCACGAGGGCGCCTTCGGGTTCGACCTGCTCGCGTGCGTCCTGGTCCTCGTCCTGACGGCGATCCTCGTCGTCGGGATGAAGCTGTCGTCCCGCGTGACCTCGGTGATCGTCGGTATCAAGGTCACCGTCGTCCTGCTCGTCATCATCGCGGGCGCCTTCTTCGTCACCGGCGCCAACTACGACCCGTTCATCCCGCCGAGCCGGGCCACCGAGGGCAGCGACGGCCTCGCGGCGCCGCTGTCGCAGCTCGTCTTCGGCTTCACTCCGGCCGACTTCGGCGTGATGGGCGTCTTCGCGGCCGCCGCGGTCGTCTTCTTCGCCTTCATCGGCTTCGACATCGTCGCCACCGCCGCCGAGGAGACCCGCCTGCCGCAGCGCGACGTACCGCGCGGCATCCTCGGCTCGCTCGCCATCTGCACGGTGCTGTACGTCGCCGTGTCGATCGTCGTCACCGGGATGCAGAAGTACAGCGAACTGTCCACGGACGCCCCGCTCGCCGACGCGTTCAAGGCCGTCGGGCACCCGTTCTGGGCCGGACTGATCAGCTTCGGCGCCGCCGTCGGCCTGACCTCGGTCTGCATGATCCTGCTGCTCGGCCAGAGCCGGGTCTTCTTCGCGATGAGCCGCGACGGCCTGCTGCCGAAGCTGTTCTCGCAGGTCCACCCGCGCTTCGGCACCCCGTACCGCTCGACCGTCGCGCTGGGCGTCGTGGTCGCCGTCGTCGCCGGTTTCACCTCGATCGACGAACTCGCCGAACTGGTCAACATCGGCACCCTGTTCGCCTTCGTCGTGGTCGCGCTCGGCGTCGTCATCCTGCGCCGCTCCCGCCCCGACCTGCCCCGTTCCTTCCGCACGCCGCTGGTGCCCTTCGTCCCGGCCCTGTCGGTCCTGGCCTCGCTGTGGCTGATGTTCAACCTGCCCGCGGAGACCTGGCTGCGGTTCGGGGTGTGGATGCTGCTCGGCTTCGTCGTGTACTTCGCGTACGGGCGCGGCCACAGCCGGATGAACCGCCGGACCGACGGACGTACGGGGCGGACTACCGGCGAGGGGAACGCGGCCGGCGGTCCGGCGGAGCCCGGGCAGGGGAGCTGAGCGAGCGCGGCCACCGGAGCGCTCATGGTGTCCAACTGGGCACGGGAGCAAGGGAAAACCTTTGCCGCGAGACGTGGCCCCGGCCTACGCTGCCCGGATGCCCGAAACCACCACGCCGCCCCGGCCCGCCGCCCCCGTACGCCGCTCCGCCCGCGTCCTGCTCCTCGGCACGGACGACAGTCTGCTGCTCTTCCGCGGCCACCTGGACCCCGCCCGCCCGGACGCCGGACACTGCTGGTTCACCCCCGGCGGCAGCGTGGACGACGGGGAGTCGCTGCGCGAGGCGGCGGCGCGGGAGCTGGCGGAGGAGACCGGCCTGCGGGTGGCGCCCGAGGTGCTGGGGCCGCTGGTCGCCCGTACCTCCGGATACGCCGAACTGCCCTGGGCGAGCGGCGTGTTCGAGGACGTCTTCTTCCTGCACCGCGTCGCTCCGTACCCGGTCGACACCAGCGGCTTCAAGGAACACGAGCACGCCTCCGTCACGGGCCACCGCTGGTGGCCCGTGGACGAACTGGCGACGACGGCCGAGACCGTCTTCCCGTACGGGCTGCCGCCGCTGCTCGCGGATCTGCGCGACGGCCGGACGCCGTCCGTACCCGTACAACTGCCCTGGCACCACTGAGAACAGCGGTACCAGGGCAGCCGGTGAAGCGGACGTTCCGCCTTACGCCGGTACGCTCGCCACGCCCGGGGCCAGGAACTTCTTGCCGTTGACGCGCTCCGAGACACCCGCGCGGTCCAGGTACGGCGTGATGCCGCCCAGGTGGAAGGGCCAGCCGGCGCCGGTGATCAGGCACAGGTCGATGTCCTGCGCCTCGGCGACGACACCCTCGTCCAGCATCAGGCCGATCTCCTGCGCCACGGCGTCCAGGACGCGGTCCCGCACCTGCTCCTCGGTCAGCACCGAGTCGCCCTGCTTGAGCAGCGCCTTGACCTCCGGGTCCAGCTCCGGCTTGCCGGAGTCGTACACGTAGAAGCCGCGCTTGCCGGCCTTGACCACGGCGGCCAGGTTCGGCGAGACGGTGAAGCGCTCCGGGAAGGCGCCGTGCAGCGTCTCGGAGACGTGCAGGCCGATCGCCGGGCCGACCAGCTCCAGCAGCACCAGCGGCGACATCGGCAGACCGAGCGGCTCGACGGCCTTCTCGGCGGTCTCGACGGGGGTGCCCTCGTCGATGACGTTCTGGATCTCGCCCATGAAGCGGGTCAGGATGCGGTTGACCACGAACGCCGGGGCGTCCTTGACCAGCACGGCCGTCTTCTTCAGCGACTTGGCGACGGAGAAGGCGGTGGCCAGCGACGCGTCGTCGGTCTGCTCGGCGCGCACGATCTCCAGCAGCGGCAGGATCGCGACCGGGTTGAAGAAGTGGAAGCCCACGACCCGCTCGGGGTGCTTGAGCTTGGACGCCATCTCGGTGACCGACAGTGAGGAGGTGTTGGTGGCGAGCACGGCGTGCTCCGGCACGACCGCCTCGACCTCGGCGAACACCTGCTGCTTGACGCCCATCTCCTCGAAGACGGCCTCGATGACGAAGTCCGCGTCGCCGAACGCGGTGGCCTTGTCGAGGTGGCCGCTGACCAGCCCCTTGAGGCGGTTGGCCTTGTCCTGGTTGACGCGGCCCTTCAGGAGCAGCTTGTCGATCTCGCCGTGGACGTACTCCACGCCCTTGTCGATCCGCGCCTGGTCGATGTCGGTGAGGACCACCGGCACCTCCAGGCGGCGCGCGAACAGCAGCGCCAGTTGCGAGGCCATCAGGCCCGCGCCGACCACGCCCACCTTGGTCACCGGGCGGGCGAGGGACTTGTCCGGGGCACCGGCCGGGCGCTTCGCGCGCTTCTGCACCAGGTTGAACGAGTAGATGCCGCTGCGCAGCTCGCCGCCCATGATCAGGTCGGCGAGGGCCTGGTCTTCCGCGTCGAAGCCCTGGCGCAGGTCGCCGTTCTTGGCCGCCGCGATGATGTCCAGCGCGCGGTACGCGGCCGGAGCGGCGCCGTGCACCTTGCTGTCCGCGATGCCCTTGCCGCGCTGTACGGCCTGGTCCCACGCCTCGCCGCGGTCGACGTCGGCCCGTACGACCTCGGTGTCGCCCTTGAGGACCGAGGCGGTCCACAGCAGTGACTGCTCCAGGAAGTCCGCGCCCTCGAAGATCGCGTCGGCGATGCCCAGGTCGTAGACCTGCTCACCCTTGAGCTGCTTGTTCTGGTTGAGCGAGTTCTCGATGATCACCGAGACCGCGCGGTCGGCGCCGATCAGGTTCGGCAGCAGGACGCAGCCGCCCCAGCCGGGCACCAGGCCGAGGAAGACCTCGGGCAGCGAGAAGGCGGGCAGCGCCTTGGAGACGGTGCGGTACGTGCAGTGCAGACCGACCTCGACGCCGCCGCCCATCGCGGCGCCGTTGTAGTACGCGAAGGTCGGCACGGCCAGGCCGGACAGCCGCTTGAAGACGTCGTGGCCGCCCTTGCCGATGGCCAGCGCGTCCTCGTGCCGCTTGAGCAGCTCGACGCCCTTGAGGTCGGCGCCGACGGCGAAGATGAACGGCTTGCCGGTGATGCCGACACCGACGATCTTGTTGTCCGCGGCCTCCGCCTCGACCTGGTCGAGCGCCGCGTTCAGGTTCGCCAGCGACTGCGGGCCGAAGGTGGTCGGCTTGGTGTGGTCCAGGCCGTTGTCCAGCGTGATCAGCGCGAAGGCGCCGGCGCCCGGCAGCTCCAGGTGCCGTACGTGCGCCTGGGTGACGACCTCGTCCGGGAACAGCTCGGCCGCGCCCTTCAGCAACTCGGTGGTGGTGGTCACTTGCCTGCTCCCTCGAAGTGCGGGTTCTCCCAGATGACCGTGCCGCCCATGCCGAAGCCGACGCACATGGTCGTGATGCCGTAGCGGACCTGCGGCTGCTCCTCGAACTGCCGCGCGAGCTGCGTCATCAGCCGCACGCCGGACGAGGCGAGGGGGTGACCGTAGGCGATCGCGCCGCCGTACTGGTTGACGCGCGGGTCGTCGTCCGCGATGCCGTAGTGGTCCAGCAGCGACAGGACCTGGACGGCGAACGCCTCGTTGATCTCGAAGAGACCGATGTCGTCGATGGTCAGGCCCGCCTTGGCGAGGGCCTTCTCGGTCGCCGGGACCGGGCCGATGCCCATGACCTCGGGCTCGACGCCCGCGAAGGCGTAGTCCACCAGGCGCATCTTGACCGGCAGGCCCAGCTCGCGGGCCACGTCCTCGGCGGCGATCAGCGAGGCGGTGGCGCCGTCGTTCAGACCGGCCGCGTTGCCCGCGGTGACCCGGCCGTGCGGGCGGAACGGCGTCTTGAGGCCCGCCAGGTTCTCCAGCGTGGTGCCGGGCCGCATCGGCTCGTCGGCGGTGACCAGGCCCCAGCCGGTCTCGCCGGCCTCCGCGTTGGTGCGGCGCACCGAGATCGGCACCAGGTCGGCCTGGATCTTGCCGTCGGCGTACGCCTTGGCGGCCTTCTCCTGGCTGCGCACGGCGTACTCGTCGGCGCGCTGCTTGGTGAGGTGCGGCAGGCGGTCGTGCAGGTTCTCCGCCGTCATGCCCATGAAGAGGGCCGACTGGTCGACCAGCTTCTCGCTGACGAAGCGCGGGTTGGGGTCGACGCCCTCGCCCATGGGGTGGCGGCCCATGTGCTCGACGCCGCCGGCCACGGCGATGTCGTACGCACCGAAGGAGACGCCGCCGGCGATGCTCGTCACGGCGGTCATGGCGCCGGCGCACATCCGGTCCACGGAGAAGCCGGGGACGGACTGCGGGAGGCCGGCCAGGATGCCGGCGGTACGGCCCAGGGTCAGGCCCTGGTCGCCGATCTGGGTGGTGGCGGCGAGGGCGACCTCG
Source organism: Streptomyces sp. NPDC026394 (assembly GCF_055567735.1). NCBI lineage: Bacteria > Bacillati > Actinomycetota > Actinomycetes > Kitasatosporales > Streptomycetaceae > Streptomyces > Streptomyces sp. NPDC026394. Next base: position 134,042 of record NZ_JBVHPX010000010.1, on the reverse strand, counting down.
TCGATCCGGGCCGGGTCGAGGTCCGGGTTGCGGCGCAGCAGCTCCCGGATGCACTTGACGACCAGGTCGTCGGCGCGGGTCTCGTGGTAGATGCCCTTCGGGCCCGCCTTGCCGAACGGGGTGCGGACGCCGTCGACGAAGACGACGTCCCTAGCGGTACGAGGCACGTTGGCTCTCCTCCAGGTGCGGGATGGCACTGCTGCGGGCGCGCCCGGAGGCGCGTCACGTCCCTCATGCTACTTGCGGGTAACCGGGCTGCCCAGCCCCTCCGGGGTAAGCGGCGAAGGTCACAATGTCGACTTCGCCGACGGGGGCCGGGCGCGGGCGGGGCGCCCCCGGTGCGTGAGCGAACGGCGGCCGGGCACTCGGGGTGGTGAGGTGGGCCGGGTGCGCGGTGTCGGGGGGCAAGAGGAACATCACGGACCTATCGTGCCCCTATGGATGCGGATGGGAGCGGTGGTATGACCAAGCGTGTTCGAGGTGCCGGGGCTGTGTGCGCCGTCGCGGCGGCGGGGGCGCTGCTGGCCGGATGCGGGGACGACGGCGGGGGAGGCGGGAAGGAGAGCTCGCCCTCGGCATCGGCCACGGCCACGGCGCCGTCGCCGTCGGACGGGGAGTCTTCCGGGGCCTCGGGGCAGATGACCGAGGATCAGCGTTCCCGCAAGGCGCTCGTCCCCGAGGCCAAGGTCTCGTACGACAAGGCACTGAAGGCCGCGACGGAGGCCGTGGCGGATTCGAAGCCGGTGTCGGTGGAGTTGAAGCGGGGAGCCGGCGGCAAGCCCGAGTGGCACGCGAAGGTGGCGGCCTCGGACGGTACGGAGAGCACCGTACGGGTCGACGCGGTGACCGGTGAGGCGGACAAGCCGCAGACCAAGAACGAGGACGCCGACGACAAGAAGGAACTGGCGGACCGGCTCGACCGGGCCCGCGTCACGGCGCAGCAGGCGGCGGACACGGCGACCGGGAAGAAGAGCGGCACGGTCACGGCCGTGGAGCTGGACACCAACGACCAGAAGAAGGAGATCTGGTCGGTGGACGTGGTGACCAGGAACGACTGGAACAAGACCACGTACGACGTGGACGCGGCCAACCGGAAGGTCCTGCGCGAGCACGTCGACCGGGACTGAGCCGAGAGGATGCCGACCGGGACTGAGCCGGCGGGGCACGTCGACCGGGACTGAGCCGGCGGGGGCGGGCCGGGGTTCCCGGTCCGCCCCCGGAGGATCAGGCTCCGGTGGTGTGCAGGGCCTCGGTGAGGATCGGGGCGACCTGTTCGATCTGCCAGGGACGGGCGCCGTGGCCGGCCAGGACGGCGGCCACTGTCTCCTCGGCGGCATCGGCGGGCGGCTCCCAGCACAGGCGCCGCACCGTGTCGGGGGTGATCAGGTTCTCCTGCGGGAGGTTCAGCTCCTCGGCGAGCGCGGTCACCGCGGCGCGGGCGGCGGAGAGCCGGGCCGCGGCGGCCGGGTCCTTGTCGGCCCACGAGCGGGGCGGCGGGGGACCGTTCAGCGGCTGGCCGGGCTGCGGCAGCTCGCTGTCCGGCAGGGCGCGGGCGCGGTCCACGGCGGCCTGCCACTGTTCGAGCTGGCGGCGGCCCATCCGGTGTCCGAAGCCGTTGAGCGCGGCGAGCGCGTGCGCGTTGGGCGGCAGGTTCAGCGCCGCCTCGATGATCGCGGCGTCGCCGAGCACCTTGCCCGGTGAGACGTCGCGCCGCTGGGCGACCTGGTCCCGGGCGGTCCACAGTTCCCGTACGACGGCCATCTGCCGGCGGCGGCGCACCTTGTGCATGCCGGACGTACGGCGCCAGGGGTCCTTGCGGGGCGGTGCCGGGGGAGCGGCGGCGATGGCCGCGAACTCCTGGTGCGCCCACTCCAGCTTGCCCTGCCGGTCCAGCTCCTCCTCCAGGGCGTCGCGGAGGTCCACCAGCAGTTCGACGTCGAGTGCGGCGTAGCGCAGCCAGGGCTCCGGCAGCGGGCGGGTGGACCAGTCCACCGCGGAGTGGCCCTTCTCCAGGGCGTAGCCGAGGACGTTCTCCACCATCGCGCCGAGGCCGACCCGGGCGAAGCCCGCGAGGCGCCCGGCCAGCTCGGTGTCGAAGAGCCGGGCGGGGATCATGCCTATGTCGCGCAGACACGGCAGGTCCTGGGTGGCGGCGTGCAGGACCCACTCGGCGTCGGCGACGGCGTCGCCCAGCGCCGAGAGGTCGGGGCAGCCGACCGGGTCGATCAGTACGCTGCCCGCGCCTTCGCGGCGCAGTTGTACGAGGTAGGCGCGCTGGCCGTAGCGGTAGCCGGAGGCCCGCTCGGCGTCCACCGCCACCGGACCCGTGCCGGCCGCGAAGGCCGACACGACTTCGGCAAGTTCCTCGGCCGTCGCCGTCACGGCGGGGGTGCCCTCGCGCGGTTCCAGTAGAGGGACCGGCGCCGGGCGGGTGTCCGGAGGGGAGTCTCCGGTTGTTCGCAGTGTCGAGTCTTCTGCGGTCTTTTGGGCGTCGGTCACCAGGCAAGGGTATCTGTGTATGCACGGCGCCCGCCGAGGGAACGTTCCCTCGACGGGCGTGACGGCGGGTTCGGGGTCGGGAGTCAGTGGATGATGCCGGTGCGCAGGGCGACGGCGACCATGCCGGCCCGGTCGCCGGTGCCCAGCTTGCGGGCGATGCGGGCGAGGTGGCTCTTGACGGTCAGTGCCGACAGGCCCATCGAGACGCCGATGGCCTTGTTGGACTGGCCCTCCGCAACCAGTCGCAGCACCTCGACCTCACGGCCGGACAGTTCGCGGTAGCCGCCCGGGTGGCCGGGGGCGCCCGGGGGGCGGCGGTGCATCCGGGCGGCGTTGGCGCCGATGGGTGCGGCACCGGGGCGGCCCGGCAGGCCGAGGTTGGTGCGGGTGCCGGTGACGACGTATCCCTTGACGCCGCCGGCCAGGGCGTTGCGTACGGCGCCGATGTCGTCGGCGGCGGAGAGGGCGAGGCCGTTGGGCCACCCCGCGGCCCGGGTCTCGGACAGCAGGGTCAGGCCGGAGCCGTCGGGCAGGTGGACGTCGGCAACGCAGATGTCGCGCGGGCTGCCGACGCGGGGACGGGCCTCCGCGATGGACGACGCCTCGATCACGTCACGCACGCCGAGCGCCCACAGGTGGCGGGTGACGGTGGAGCGGACGCGAGGGTCGGCCACGACGACCATGGCCGTCGGCTTGTTCGGGCGGTAGGCGACCAGGCTCGAAGGTTGCTCGAGGAGAACTGACACCGGGCCTCCTGGGGGGAGTGGCGGGACGGATGCCGACATGTGGGGGCGAGTCGGAATGCTCCGTCTTTGAAGGGTCACTGACCTCTTCGGCACCAAACCGGGTCGACTTTAGAGTTTGATCTCAACTGAGTTGGTTCATTTCGGTCAAATCGGTCGCTTGATCGACTTTGGAGTGACCTGGCGGCGGAAGGTTGCCGTGAAGGCGTTCGAGCGTCGCGGAGCAGGCCGGGACCTGCCACCCGGTCGGGCCGGGCGGCACGGGGTGCGGACGGCCGCGCGCGCTCCCCGGCGCAACAACGCGCCGGGCGGTCCACGCTCCGCCGTATCCACGAGCGGAGGTATCCACGTCCCGCCGGAGTCACGAGCGGGGCGACATCCACGCGCCGGCGCAACGGCGCGCCGGGCGCGTCAGCGCGCCTGCGGCCCCCGGCGCTGCGGCAGCGGTACGACCCCGCCGCGCGGTGACGGCTCGGGAGCCACCGGCGGCAGCCCCGCCACCTGGCACAGCAGGTCGCACCACGCGCAGAGGTGGGCCGCGAGGTCCGGCACACCGCCCTGCCCCTCCTCCGGGGTCCACGAGGCACGCATCTCGATCTGGGTCGCCGGTGCCCGCTCCGCGAGCCCGCCGAAGTAGTGCGAACTGGCACGGGTGACCGTGCCGCTGGGCTCCCCGTACCGCACGCCACGGGCGTCCAGCGCCCCGGTCAGCCAGGACCAGGACACCTCCGGCAGCAGCGGGTCGGAGCCCATCTCCGGCTCCAGCTCGGCGCGCGCCAGCGTCACCACGCGGAAGGTGCCCTGCCAGGCGTCGTGCCCGGCCGGGTCGTGCAGCAGCACCAGTCTGCCGTCGGCGAGGTCGGTGTCCTCCCCCTCCGGGCCGGTGCCCGGCTCGACGACCGCTGCCTCCAGCGCGTACGCGTAGGGCGCGAGGCGCTTGGGCGCGGGCGTCGGCTCGATCTCGATCTCGGGACGCAGCCGTGCCGCGCGGAGCGCCTCGACCGCCTGACGGAAGGGGATGGGGACATTGTCCGCGCTGTCCGTGAGGTGTTCGTGAGCCGCAGCCATGCCCGGAAGGTTAGGCGGAAGGAGCCGCTCGGTGAGGGAGGACACCCGGTGCGCGCGTCGCCCATTCGGAGGCGCCCTCGCGCGCGTGCGAAGATTTGGTGCGTGAGCGCCAACGACCGCCCGACGGGCCAGCAGCAGACCGCTACGTACGACTCGGCCTTCCTCAGGGCCTGCCGGCGGGAGCCGGTGCCGCACACGCCGGTGTGGTTCATGCGCCAGGCCGGGCGGTCGCTGCCCGAGTACCGCAAGGTCCGCGAGGGCACCGCGATGCTGGAATCCTGCATGATGCCGGAGCTGGTCACCGAGATCACCCTCCAGCCGGTCCGCCGGCACGGCGTCGACGCGGCGATCTACTTCAGCGACATCGTCGTGCCCCTGAAGGCCATCGGCATCGACCTGGACATCAAGCCGGGCGTCGGCCCGGTCGTCGAGCGGCCGATCCGTACGCGTGCCGACCTGGAGCGGCTGCGCCCGCTGGAGCCCGAGGACGTCACGTACGTCGCGGAGGCGGTGCGGATGCTGGTGGGCGAGCTGGGTGCCACCCCCCTCATCGGATTCGCGGGCGCGCCCTTCACCCTCGCCAGCTACCTCGTCGAGGGCGGTCCGTCCCGCAACCACGAGCACACCAAGGCGATGATGTACGGCGACCCGCAGCTCTGGGCCGACCTGCTCGACCGCCTGGCGGGCATCACCTCCGCCTTCCTGAAGGTGCAGATCGAGGCGGGCGCGAGCGCCGTGCAGCTCTTCGACTCCTGGGTGGGCGCGCTGGCCCCCGCCGACTACCGCCGCTCCGTCATGCCCGCCTCCGCGAAGGTCTTCGAGGCGGTGTCCGGGTACGGCGTCCCGCGCATCCACTTCGGCGTCGGCACCGGTGAGCTGCTGGGCCTGATGGGCGAGGCGGGTGCGGACGTGGTGGGCGTCGACTGGCGGGTGCCGCTGGACGAGGCGGCCCGCCGGGTCGGCCCCGGCAAGGCGCTCCAGGGCAACATCGACCCGGCGGTGCTGTTCGCGCCGCGCGAGGCCGTGGCGGGCAAGGCCCGCGAGGTGCTGGACGCCGCCGCCGGCCTGGAGGGCCACATCTTCAACCTGGGCCACGGCGTGCTGCCGAACACCGACCCGGCCGCGCTGACCCGCCTCGTCGAGTACGTCCACGAGCAGACGGCGCGCTGACCTGACGGGCGGGCCGCCGGTGGGCGGCCCGCCGTACCGTCAGCCGCCCGCCTCGCGGACCGCGGCGGCCGCCTTGCGCGCGGCGACCAGGACCGGGTCCCACACGGGGGAGAACGGCGGCGCGTAGCCGAGGTCGAGCGCGGTCATCTCCTCGACCGTCAGCCGTGCCGTGAGCGCCACCGCCGCCACGTCCACGCGCTTGCCCGCGCCCTCCCGGCCGACGATCTGGACGCCGAGGAGGCGCCCGGTACGCCGTTCGGCCATCATCTTCACGCGCATCGGGCGGGCGTTCGGGTAGTAGCCGGCGCGGCTGGTCGAGTCGATGGTGACGGTCACGTACTGCAGGCCGACCGACTTGGCCTGCTCCTCCAGCAGCCCGGTGCGGGCGATCTCCAGGTCGCAGACCTTGGAGACGGCGGTACCGACGACGCCGGGGAAGGTCGCGTAGTCACCGGCCACGTTCGAGCCGATGATCTGGCCGTGCTTGTTGGCGTGGGTGCCCAGCGCGATGTGCCGGGTCCGGCCGAGGACCAGGTCCAGCACCTCCACGCAGTCCCCGCCGGCCCACAGGTTGTCGTGGCCGCGCACCCGCATCGACAGGTCGGTGAGCAGCCCGCCCGTGTCGCCGAGCGGCAGCCCGGCCTGCTCGGCCAGGGTGGTCTCGGGCCGTACGCCCAGGCCCAGCACGACCACGTCGGCCGGGAACTCGCCGTCGTCCTCGGTGGTCACCGCGCAGGCCCGCCCGGAGCCGTCGGTGCGGACGCCGGTGACGGCCGCGCCGCGCACCGTCTCGATGCCCAGCCCGCACATCGCCTCGTGGACCAGTTCGCCCATGTCGGGGTCGAGGGTGGACATCGGCTGGGCGCCGCGGTCCAGGACGGTGACGTCGTAGCCGCGGGTGACCAGCGCCTCGGCCATCTCGACGCCGATGTAGCCCGCGCCGACGACGACCGCCTTGGTGCCCTCGGTGGCCTGGAGGGTGTCCAGCAGCGCCTGCCCGTCGTCCAGGGTCTGCACACCGTGCACGCCGGGCGCGTCGATGCCCGGCAGGGGCGGGCGCAGCGGCCGCGCGCCGGTGGCGATCACCAGCTTGTCGTAGCCGGTCCAGGTCTCGGTGCCGCCCCCGTCCAGGTCGCGGGTGCGGACCCGGCCGCGGTCCAGGTCCAGTTCGGTGACCTCGGTCCGCATCCGCAGGTCGATGTCGCGTTCGCGGTGCTTCTCCGGCGTCCGGGCGATCAGGCCGTCCGGGCCGTCGACCGTCCCGCCGACCCAGTACGGGATGCCGCAGGCGGAGTACGAGGCGAAGTGGCCCCGTTCGAACGCGACGATCTCCAGTTCGCCGGGCTTCTTCAGCCGCCGGGCCTGGGACGCGGCGGACATGCCCGTCGCGTCGCCGCCGATGACCACCAGCCGTTCCGCCATCGCGGAGGCTCCCTTCGTCGTGTGCCGGTACCTGTCCGTACCGGTTGCCCGTGTCGGCCGTTCCTACGACCTGCGGTCCCTACGACCGGCGGTCCGTACGGCCGTGCGCCCGCCCGTCGTCCGGACGGCCGATCCGCCCGTACGGCGCAGATTACGGGTCAGAACGGGTAGCCGGCCGGGGCGGCGCGGACCGTGGTCCAGCGGGTCTCGGTGAAGGCGTCGAGGTTGGCCGTGCCGCCGAAGTGGGCGCCGGTGCCGGAGTCGGCGAAGCCGCCCATCGGCGCGACCGGCTCGTCGTTGACCGTCTGGTCGTTGATGTGCAGCAGGCCGGTCGGTATGCGGTCGGCCAGCTCCAGGGCGCGCGCGGTGTCGCGGGTGACGACGCCGAGCGCCAGCCCGTACCGCGTGTCGTTCGCCAGGGCCACGGCCTCGTCGGCGGTGTGGAACTTGTGTACGGGCGCGACCGGCCCGAAGACCTCCTCGGCGTAGGCGGGCGCGCGGTCGTCCACGTCGGCCAGGACGGTGGGCCGGTAGAACAGGTCGCGGTGGGTGCCGCCGGCCGCGAGCCGGGCGCCCGCCGCCGTGCTCGCCTCGACCAGGCCGTGCACCCGGTCCCGCTGTCCACCGTCGATGAGCGGCCCGAGCTGGACCTTTTCGCGATACGGGTCGCCGACGGCGAGCGCGTCGGCCGTGGCCGCCAGCCGCTCGACGTACGCGTCGTACAGGGAGGCGTGCACGAGGTGGCGGCCCGAGGACATGCAGATCTGGCCCTGGTGGAAGAAGGAGGCCCAGGCGGCGGCGGACATCGCGGCGTCCAGGTCCGCGTCCTCCAGGACCAGGAAGGCGCTGTTGCCGCCCAGCTCCAGGTGGGCCCGCTTGAGGTGCCGGGCGGCGAGCGCGCCGACGCTGCGGCCCGCCTGCGTGGAGCCGGTGAAGGAGATCACCCGGACGTGCCGGTCGCCGACCAGGGCCTGCCCGGCCTCGCTGCCGCCCGGCAGCACGTGCAGCAGCCCTTCGGGCAGTCCGGCCGCCGCGAAGACCGCCGCCACGGCGTGGCCGCCGCACACCGCGGTGCGCGGGTCGGGCTTGAGGACGACCGCGTTGCCGAGGGCCAGGGCCGGGGCGACGGAGCGCATCGCGAGCACGAGCGGGACGTTGAACGGCGCGATGACGCCGACGACACCGGCCGGCACCCGGGTCGTGTACGAGTGGCGGGGCGCGGCGGAGGGCAGCACCTGGCCCAGGGGGTGGTGGGCGAGCGCGGCGGCCTCGTAGCACTCCTCGGCGGCGGTCCGTATCTCGAACCCGGCCTTGCCGGGGACGCTGCCGGCCTCCCGGACGATCCATTCGGACAGTTCCGCGGCGTGCCGGGTGATCAGGTCCCCGGCCCGGCGCAGCACCGCGGCGCGCTCCGTGTACGGCGTACGGGCCCAGGCGCGCTGGGCGGCCGCGGCCTCGGCGGCGGCGCTCGCCACGTCGGCGGGGGCGGCGAGGGAGAAGGCGGCCAGGGCCTCGCCGGTCGCCGGTTCGACCGCGGTGGTCGTGCCGCCGTGCAGCGGGGGCAGGTGTTCCAGGTCGAGCAGGGGCATCGCGCGCGGCCTCCGGTCGGAACGGTTGAGGAATGAACCAGTTCGGTTCATCCTCCCGCATCGGTGATCAGCGGGGGCGGCGGGGCCGCGCCGTCCACGTCCGGGCCGCGCCGTCCATGTCCGGGCCGTCTCGTCCATACCCGGGCCGTGCCGCCCGGTCCCGCTGCCCGCGGCCGGCCCGATGTACGCGGTGCGAGTCCGGCCGGGCCCGGCCCGCGGCCGGCCCGAACCCCGCGTTCCCTGACTCGCGTCCCCTTACTCGCGTTCCAGTACGAGCGCCAGGCCCTGCCCCACGCCGATGCACAGCGCCGCCAGGCCCGTACCGGAGCCGCGCGCGGCGAGCTGGTGGGCGACCGCGCCGGCCAGCCGGGCACCGGACGCGCCCAGCGGGTGCCCGATGGCGAGGGCGCCGCCGCGCGGGTTGACCACGTCCGGGTCGAGTCCGGGCCACTGGGCGAGGCAGCCCAGTGCCTGGGCCGCGAACGCCTCGTTCAGCTCGAAGGCGGCCAGGTCGGTGATGTCGCGCCCCGCCTTGTCCAGGGCCCGCCGTACGGCCTCCACCGGGCCCAGCCCGAACAGCTCCGGCTCGATGCCGGTCACCGCGCTCGCGCCGATGCGGGCGAGCGGCTCCCGGCCGGTGGCCCGCAGCCCTTCCTCGTCGACGAGGAGGAGGGCCGCGGCGCCGTCGTTGAGCGGGGAGGCGTTGCCCGCCGTGACCGTGCCGCCCTCCTTGCGGAAGGCCGGGCGGAGCTTGGCCAGCGCTTCCACGGAAGTCGAGGTGCGGATCGATTCGTCCTGCGCCAGGTCCACGTCCGGCAGCGGTACGACTTCGGCGTCGTAGGCGCCCTCCTCCCAGGCGCGCGCTGCCTTGCGATGGCTGTCGAGCGCGAAGGCGTCCTGCTGCTCGCGTCCGATGCCGTACTTGTCGGCGATCAGCTCGGCGCCCTCGCCCAGCGAGACCGTCCACTCGGGCGCCATCCGCGGATTGACCATCCGCCAGCCCAGCGTCGAGGAGAACATCTCCTGGTGACCGGCGGGAAAGGCCCGTTCGGGCTTCTGGAAGACGTACGGCGCGCGGCTCATCGACTCCACGCCGCCCGCGAGCACGATGTGCGCGTCTCCCAGGGCGATGGAGCGGGCGGCCTGGATGACGGCCTCCAGGCCGGAGCCGCACAGGCGGTTGACCGTCACGCCGGGTACGGAGGTGGGGAGCCCGGACAGCAGCACGGCCATCCGCGCCACGTTGCGGTTGTCCTCGCCCGCCCCGTTGGCGTCGCCGAACACGACGTCGTCGATGCGGGCCGGGTCGAGGTCCGGGGTGCGCTCCACGAGGGCCTTGACGACGTGGGCGGCGAGGTCGTCGGGGCGGGTGCCCGCGAGGGCGCCGCCGTACTTGCCGACCGGGGTCCGTACGGCGTCGACGATGTAGACGTCCCGGGCGCCCCACGCGCCTCGTGTGTCCCGTGCACCCTGCTCGGTCATCCGGCCCTGTCCTCGCTGTCCGCCCGAAGCTGTCCGCCCGAAGATCGGCGCTGTCGTCCCGAGTCTTTGCCCGCCGCCCGCGGCTGTCAACGGTCCCCCGGTCCGTCACCCTCCCGTGCGGTCTCCGCGGAACTCTCCCGTGCGGTTCCCGTGGAGTCCTCACGCGCGGCAACCTTCGGCGACCGCGTACGCCGCGACAGCCGCCCCCGCACCACCCGTCCCCGCAGCACCCGCCACAGCACGTACACCAGTGCCCCCGCCGCGAGGAACGGCAGCGACGCGCCGACCGCCACCAGAAGCCGCCGCACCCCCGCCGTGAAGGCGTCCCAGCCGCCGCTGAGCGCGTCCCCGAAGGAGGTCCCCTCGTCGTCCGCCGCCGCGTCCGGTTCGTGCAGCACCAGCGACACCGTCGCCATGCCGGTCTGCTCCTGGAGCGACTTCAGGCGTGCCTGGAGGGATTCCAGTTCCGACTGGCGGCGGCTGAGTTCGGACTCCAGCGTGACGATGTCGCCGATCGAGGTGGCCGTGTCCATCAGCGCCCGCACCCGTGCCACGCTGGCCTGCTGCGTCTTGATGCGGCTGCCGGTGTCCACCACCTGATCGGTGACGTCCTTCGCCGAGACCTGGCGCTTCTTGAGGGTGCCCAGCCGGGAGAGCCGGTCCAGCAGCCCGTCGTACGCCTCGGGCGGTACCCGCAGCTCCACCCGGGAGCGTTCCCGCCCTTCGCCGTCCCGGTCGGTGGACTCGTCCCCGACGTAGCCGCCGACACCCCTGGCCGCCGTACGGGCCTTGGCCAACGCTTCCGGTACGTCCTCGGCCTCGACGGTCAGCGACGCCGTACGGATGATCTGCGCCGTCGCGACCGGCGCGGGCTTCCCGGTGCCGCTGCCCGTACCGGCCTTCCCGCCGGCCGACTCCGCGGCGCCCGGCGCCTTGGGCCCGACCATGCCCTGCTCGCCCCGCGCGGCCCCGGTGTCGCTCCGCTCCGCGCTCGCCTGCCCGGTCTTGTCCTGCTGCCCGGCCGCCCCGCATCCGGCGACCCCGAGGGACGCCACGAGCAGCGCTGCCGCGGCCGCCCGCCGTGTCCCGTACGACCTGACCGCTGTGCCCATGTCCCGTACCCCCGAAGTGGTGTGCCGCTGTTGCCACTTCGACGTGGCGGGGGAGCCGCGGGTTGCCGTCCGTGCGTCGCGATGCGGTCACGGTCCGGACGCCGGACGCACTCTGAGAGAGTGGGGGCATGAGCACAGCGCACACCAGTACGGGCCGCACGTCCGGAAGTCATGTCGTCGTCATCGGTGGGGGCATCTCGGGGCTGGCAGCGGCCCACCGACTGCTGGACGGCGGGGCCCGGGTGACCGTGCTGGAAGCGTCCGGCCGGCTCGGCGGCAAGCTGCGCGCCGGAGAGATCGCGGGGGTGCCGGTCGACCTCGGCGCCGAGTCGATGCTGGCCAGGCGTCCGGAGGCGGTGGACCTGGCACGCGCCGTGGGCCTCGGCGACCGCCTGCAGCCGCCCACGACCGCCACCGCCGCCCTGTGGACGCGCGGCGCGCTGCGGCCGATGCCCAAGGGGCACGTGATGGGCGTACCGGGCGACCTGGACCTGCTGGCGGCCTCCGGGGTGATCTCCCCCGAGGGCATGGCCCGGATCGCCGAGGACGAGGCGCTGGAGCGCACGGAGGTCGGCGCGGACGTGGCGGTCGGCGAGTACGTCGCCGCCCGGCTGGGCCGCGAGGTCGTCGACCGGCTCGTCGAACCGCTGCTCGGCGGTGTGTACGCGGGCGACGCGTACCGCATCTCGATGCGCGCCGCCGTCCCCCAGCTCTTCGAGGCCGCCCGCGCCGAGCGCTCGCTGATCGAGGGCGTACGGGGCATCCAGGCGCGGACGGCGGCGCGCGCCGCCGGATCCGACCAGGTGCCGGCACCGGTCTTCATGGGCATCGACGGCGGTGTGGGCACGCTGCCGGGCGCCGTCGCCGACGCGGTACGGGCCGCCGGCGGCGAGATCCGTACGCACGCCCCGGTACGGGAGCTGCGGCGCACCGCCGAGGGCTGGCGCGTCGTCCTGGACGGCGGCGCAGGACCGGCGGCGCTGGACGCGGACGCCGTGGTCCTGGCGGCACCGGCGCCCGCCGCCGCCCGGCTGCTGGCCGCCGAGGCACCGGCCGCCGCCACCGAGCTGTCCGCCGTCGAGTACGCCTCCATGGCCCTGGTGACCATGGCCTTCCGCCGCGCGGACGTCGAGGCGGCGCTGACCGGCAGCGGCTTCCTCGTGCCGCCGGTCGACGGCCGCACGATCAAGGCGTCCACCTTCGCCGGCAACAAGTGGGGCTGGATCGCCGACGGCGACCCGGACCTGTTCGTGCTGCGCACCTCCGTCGGGCGGTACGGCGACGAGGCCGACCTGGCGCGGGACGACGCCGACCTGGTGGAGCTGTCGCTGCGCGACCTGGGCGAGGCCGTCGGGCTGGCCGCCCGGCCCGTCGCGCAGCGGGTCACCCGCTGGGACGGCGGGCTGCCGCAGTACCCCGTCGGCCACCTGGAGCGCGTCGCCCGTGTCCGGGCCGAGACCGGCAAGCTGCCCGGACTGCGGGTGTGCGGCGCGCTCTACGACGGCGTCGGCATTCCGGCCTGCATCGCCTCCGCGCGCACGGCCGCGGACGACATCTTGGACACCCTGCCGCGAGCCGCCACGACGGGCGAGTGAGAATGGGACCCATGACTGACGCTTCCGCCCCCGCCAACCCCACCGGGGCCGCTCCCGAGAAGACCCCGAACGCCGGCAAGAAGGCGAAGGACCTGAACGAGGTCATCCGCTACACGCTCTGGTCGGTGTTCAAGCTGCGCGACGCGCTGCCCGAGGACCGCACCGGGTACGCCGACGAGGTCGAGACGCTGTTCGCGCAGCTCGCCGCCAAGGACGTCGTCGTGCGCGGCACGTACGACGTGTCCGGCCTGCGGGCCGACGCCGACGTGATGATCTGGTGGCACTCGGAGAGCTCCGACGCGCTCCAGGAGGCGTACAACCTCTTCCGCCGCACCAAGCTGGGGCGCGCGCTGGAGCCGGTCTGGTCGAACATGGCGCTGCACCGCCCGGCCGAGTTCAACAAGTCGCACATCCCGGCCTTCCTGGCCGACGAGGTCGCCCGCGACTATGTGAGCGTCTACCCGTTCGTGCGCTCCTACGACTGGTACCTCCTCCCCGACGAGGACCGCCGCCGGATGCTCGCCGACCACGGCAAGATGGCCCGCGGCTTCCCGGACGTGCGCGCCAACACCGTGCCGTCCTTCTCGCTCGGCGACTACGAGTGGATCCTCGCCTTCGAGGCCGACGAGCTGTACCGCATCGTCGACCTCATGCGTCACCTGCGCGGCTCCGAGGCGCGGATGCACGTCCGCGAGGAGGTGCCGTTCTACACCGGGCGCCGCAAGGCGGTCGCCGAGCTGGTCGCCGGGCTGGCCTGAGACGGCGCGACGGGCCGGGTGCGGCACCCGCACCCGGCCCGTCGCCTGTTGAGCGGCCCGTCGTGCCGCTTGGCCCGCCGCGCTACGTGCGCTTCTTGGCGGGCATGACCGGCTTGGGTTCCGCGCGCGGCCCGCAGAAGGTGTCCCGGGCCGGGGTCCGCCCGGTCAGCAGGTACCGCTCCACATGCCGGTTGGCGCAGGCGTTCGTCCCGAACGAGACACCGTGCGTCCCGGCGCCGCGCTCGGTCACCAGCGACGCGCCGGGCAGCCGGCGCCGCAGCTCGACCGCGCCGGAGTGCGGCGTCGCGCCGTCCCGCTCGGCGGCCAGCAGCAGCACCGGCGGCAGCGCGCCCGGCGCGGTCCGTACGTCGACCGGGCGGTGCGGCGCGCCCGCCTGCGGCAGGGCCACGTCGGTCACGTCCTCCGCGTACCGGGTGGGGTCCTGGACGGCGCCCCTCGGCGAGTGGCGGGGCCAGAAGGCGCACGGCAGGTTCATCCAGGCGTTGTCCCACGTCTCGAAGGGCGCGACGCGCGCGCTGGCGGTGTTGTCCCGGTCCCAGACCCGCAGGTCACGCGGCCACAGTCCGTCGTTGCACTCCACGGCCGTGTAGACAGCGTTGCCGTTCTCGTCCGCTTTTTCGCCGCCCGGCAGCGGCGTGGCCTGCTTGAGCAGCAGCTTGGGGTCGCCCTTGACGTACGCGGCGAGGGCCGCGGCGCGCACCGGCCAGTACGCGTCGTTGTAGCCCGTCTTGAGGAAGGCCGCCTGCAACTGCGCCGACCCCACCTTGCCGCCCAGGGGCCGGCGGTGCAGCCGCTCCCGCACGGTGTCGTACGCACGCAGCACCGCCTGCGGAGTCGTACCCAGGCGGTACACCTTGTGGTGCTTGGCCACCCAGCGGCCCCAGTCCTGCCAGCGGCGCTCGAAACCGATGTTCTGGTCGAGGTTGTTGCGGTACCAGACCTGCCGGGGGTCGGGGTTGACGACGCTGTCGAAGACCATCCGGCGGACGTGGCCGGGGAAGAGCGTCGCGTACACCGCCCCGAAGTAGGTGCCGTAGGAGGCGCCCATGTACGTGAGCTTCTTCTCGCCGAGCCCGGCGCGCAGCATGTCCAGGTCACGGGCGTTGTTGGCGGACGTGTAGTGGCGCAGCGCGGGCCCCGCGTGGCGTGCGCAGCCCTGCGCGTACGCCTTCGCCTCGGCGGCCTTCTTGCGCTTGAACGCCTCGGAGGGGTGCCGCGGGCTCTCGCTCGGGATCTTGGCGAACTTGGCCGGGTCCTGGCAGGACAGCGGCGCCGAGCGCCCGACACCGCGCGGCGCGTAGCCGACGAAGTCGTACGCCCGTGCCGTCCTGCGCCAGCGGTCCACCTTCGCGTACAGCGGGAAGTTCATGCTGGACGCGCCGGGGCCGCCCGGATTGAAGACGAGCGCGCCCTGGCGCTCCTTGGCGGAGCCGGTGGCGCGGGCCCGGCTCACGGTGAGGGTGATCTTCTTGTCCCTGGGGCGGGCGTAGTCCAGCGGGACGGTGAGCCGGCCGCACTCCACACCGGCCGGCAGGTGCTCCTCGGGGGCGCAGCGGCCGAAGGCGATGCGGGGCGGTGCGGGCGCCGGGGCCTCGGCGGTGGCGGACCGGGTGGTCCCGTCCGCGGGGACGGCGACGAGGGCGGACAGGACCAGCGACCCGAGGGTGCCGTACAGCGCTACTGCTTTCACAAGCCGTCCCTTCGTATGGAGGCGCCCGGTGGGCATACAAAAGGGATGGTTGGGGCGTGGGTTGGGCTTGTAAAGCACCGCGCTCCGGTGTCGGGAGCTATGCCCCCAACGAGTGGAGCGCGGTGCGGACGTCACGGCCGTTCGGCTCGTACAGCCATGCGTGGACCCGGTCCCGTGTTCCTCACTGGCAGCGGCGGCCGGAGTTGATGCACTGCACCGCGCGCGCCATCAGGTCGCGCGGCATGAAGTTGGCGAAGTCGGCGTGGTCGGTCACCGGCTTGCGAAGCTGTTCGGGGAAGCTGTCGAGGGCGAAGGCGCGTGGCCGGGGCTGCACGGCGTAGGTCAGCCGCATCTGGAGCTGCGGCACGGCCTTCGTGCCGGTGGGGCAGCGGCCCGAGGTCCGGTCGGGGAAGACGAGGTGCGTGCGGTGGTCGGCGCTGTCCTGGTTCGTCCCGTCCCAGCAGCTCGGGAAGTCCAGCAGCCGTACGGCCTGGCTGCCGCCGGGGCACAACGGGTACTTGTCGGTCAGGCGCCGGTTCTCGAAGCCGGTGCAGGTCCACTGCGCCCGGGCGTTGGCGGTGCCGTTGGTGAACGCCTTGGCGTCGCCCGTGATGGCGCGCAGGCCCTCCGGCATGGCGGTGACCTGGCCCGCGGGACTGCCCCGGAAGGTGAGCGAGACGGAGCGGGGGGTGAGCACCTGGCCCACGTTTCCGTCCGCCGGGTCCTGTCCGTTGCCGCTGCTCGGGCCGTCCCGGCCGCTCAGGCGGCGCAGTACGGGCCAGAAGTACGTCGACTTGTCGCCGCGGGCGCAGGTGGTGCCGGCCGCGCGCAGCGAGTCGTCGGTGGAGAAGGCGTCCGTGGAGCGGTTGCCGACGTAGTCGTGGAGGTGGTGGGCGCCGTTGGCGACACCGGGAGTGACGATGAAGTTGTCGGGGTTCCGGTGTCCGTTCTCGTTGCGGCCGCAGTTGCTGGTGAAGGTGCCGGTGGAGGCGTCGCGTCCGCCGCGCGGGGGCGGCGGGCCGGGCCGTACGGAGCGGATGTCGGCGAAGTCACCGGCTGCCGGGACGCTTTGACCGGTGCCGGAGGAACCGCCGGGGCTTGTCGTGGCGCTGGTTCCGGTGGGTCCCGCGGGCCCGTCGGGGGCGTCGGCGGGGGAGCTCGACGGCCCGGCGGAGGCGGTCGCGGAGGCGTTGTCAGTGGGCTGTGTCACGCTGGGTGACGTTGGGGTGGACGACGATTCGACGGGTGGGGACCCGGACGGGGGAGTGGTGTGGTGAGCCGAGGCATTGCCGGTCACGGAGACGAAGGTGCCGGCCGAACCGAGCAGGGCGAGCAGGGCGATCAGTACGAGGTGCTTGGTGCCGAGCCGCCGCCGGTGCCGCGGGGGCCGGGGGGCGGGCGGCGACGGCCGCGGTGGCGGCGAAGGGCGGGGCGGCCGCGGCGGCTCGGGGGTTCCGGAGTGCCGGTGGTCGGGCATGGGAGATCACTTCTTCCCGTTCTCTCAGGGGTGTTGACGCCGGTCGCCGGAGGGTCCGGCGGGAGCCGGGGCCCTGGTGGCACCGCCGGTGGCGGTGGCGGGTGGCGTCGCGGGCGGAGGCAGCGAATACGTCGGTGACGGTGTGACGGGCGTCGGCGACGAGGCGGGCACCGCGTCGAGGGAAGGCGGCGGGGCCGAGGGGCTCGGTGGCGGCGAAGCGGTGGCCGCGTCCTCGGCGATCGCGTCGAAGTCGACGAATCCGGTGCGCTCCAGCATGGAGATGTGGTCCAGGACCGTCCGGTTGGCGTCGTCGGCCAGCGCGCGGACGAGCGCGTTGCGGGTGGTCGCGCGGACCTGCGCGACGACGGTGAAGACCTTGCCGTGCGCCAGCCGCAGGATGTTCGCGAACTTGCGGTCGTACGCGGCCCCGCGCGCGCTGCTCAGCTCCCTCAGCCACTGCCGCTGCTGGGCGTTGGGCCGGTCGGGCAGCCCGAGACCGAGCTGCGCGGCCACCTCGCGTACGTGCCGGTCGAGCGAGGCGTGGCCGTCGACGAGATGGTCACCCGCCTCCCGTACGGCCGGCACGGTCCCGCGCTGCTGGGCCTGCTGGCCCGCGGGCAGCTCCCACAGGCCCGCCAGCCGTACGCGGTTGACGAAGTCCCGGTCCAGCGCCGACAGCGGGCCGAACGAGGTGGCGACGGTCTGGGTGTTGACGTCCCCGCCCGCGCCCGGCCGGTCGGCGAACGACCAGATCGGAAAGAGCAGCGCGGCGAGGGTCGCGGCGAGCGCGGCGACGACGAGACCGGTGCCGGTTACGGATCGCATGGTGCCTCCTGGTGCGGCACCGCACGCTAGTGCGCCCTGCGTCGAGCCCGTCCCCCGTTCGGGGAAGCCCCGTCAAGGCCCGCTGGCCGCTGGTACGTTGACCGGTTGCCCAGGGGTGCCAGGCGCATCAGGGGCTCCGGGGGTGCGGCGCGGCGCGGGTGCCGGCGGTGCCGGGCACCACCGGCACCGCACGGCTCAGCTACCGCAGCCGCCACCGCCACCGCAGGACGAGGAGGAACTGCTGCTGCAGCTCGACCCGGAGCTGCTGCCGCACGACGATCCCCCGCCGCCGCACGACGACCCGCCGCAGCCCGACCCCGACCCGCCGCCGCACGAAGAACCGCACCAGGACGTGTGCGAGTCGTCGTCGGGCACGTTCCACCCGCAGGCCGCGTTCGAGGAAGGGGTCGACGAGCTGCCGGAGGACCCGGAGTACGCCCCGGCGGAGGCACCCACCGCCGAGCGCTGCGCCTCGTCGAGCTGGTCGCGCAGCACGTCGTCCACCAGCAGCGCGGTGCCGCCGAGCGCCACGACCAGCGCCGCGGACTGGGTCGGCGCGCTCACCAGGTCCGCCTTGTGCACGGTACGGAACGTCCGTACTGCCGCGGCCCCGACCGGCGTGACCCGCCGCCCCAGCGCCTTCCGGCACACCAGGCCGGTCACGGTGCCGAGGATCGCCGCGGGCAGGACCTGGATGACGAAGGGCACCCCTTTCCCGCCGATGGCTCCTGTGAGGGTCAGGAGCAGGACGAGCACAAGGCCCACCGCACAGATCCCGGTCTGCCAGGCGGCGAGGAGACGCCAGGGGCGGCCGGCGCGCGGGTGCCGCAGCAGGCCGCGCTTCGCCAGCCGGTCGCCGATGGCCTGGACGGCCGGAGCCCGCATGACGTGGCGGCGCAGGGTGTCCAGCGAGCCGTCCGGGGTCCGCGCCAGCGAGTCCAGCACGGCCGTCTCGACCGGGTCGTACGCCACCGACTGCCGCACGGACACCACCCCGGGCCCGCCCACCGCGAGCCGGCCGTCCTGGTGCATCCCGGCTATCGCGGCGTCCGCCACCCGGGCCGGGCCGCCGGCGAGGAAGGCGATCTCCCAGAGTTCGTACGGGGACGCCCTGCGGTACTTGGGCCGGGGCGCCGCCCGGACGATACGGACGGTACGGACGACGAGCAGCAGCGCGGAGGCGGCCACCGCCAGGGTCACGAGAAGAGCGGGCATGTCCTTCACCTCCGGTGGAGAGCGCGGCGTACGGCGTGGGCGAGTCGGCGTGCCGGACCGGCGCCCGGCGGCTTGGGACCGGCGCGGTCCCGCCACCACTGCGTCAGCCGGTGGCGGGCGTCCGGGTCGGCGGGCCGGCCTTCGGCCAGCAGATGGACGGCGAAGTCCATGGCGTCCTGGCGGTAGCCGTGGCGCATGGGCCGGTGCCGTGCGTAGGCGAGGAAGCCGGGCCGGAAGTCCTCGCCGAGGATGTCCGGCAGCTCCGGCGCGATCTTGGCGACGACGGAGGCCCGCTTGGCGGCCAGGGCCCGGCTCTGGACGTGCAGCCGCCGCCGGTCGAAGCCCTCCGGCGCCGGGGTCCCGGCGACCAGCGCGGAGAGCAGCGCGGTCTGCGCGACGGCCAGGCGCTGCCGGGTGGCGGTGGCCGTGCCGGTGCCCGGCGCCGGGACGGTCCCAGGCACCCGGCGCGGCGTCGGTACCGGTTCCGGTGCGGGCAGAGTGGCCGGGGTCGGGGCTTCCTTCAGGACGGTGCGGATCGCGTCGAGTTCGGCGGCGAGTTCACCGGTCGCCGGGAAGTCCTCGTCCCGCTCCAGCAGGACGCCGGGCGGGGTGACACGGGCGCAGAGTTCGGCCAGTACGTCCAGGACGGGCCGGGTCACCGGGTGGGCGTGGGTGTCGTGCCAGACGCCGTCCCGCTCGATGCCGCCCGCCACGTGTACGTACGCGATGGCCTCGACCGGCAGTTCGTCCAGTGCCGTGGCCGGGTCCTCGTTCCGGTTCACATGATTGGTGTGGAGGTTGGCGACGTCGATGAGCAGCCGTACGCCGGTGCGCTCGACCAGTTCGGCGAGGAACTGCCCCTCGGTCATCTCCTCGCCGGGCCAGTTGACCAGCGCCGCGATGTTCTCCACGGCGAGCGGTACGGGCAGCGCGTCCTGCGCGATCCGGACGTTCTCGCAGAGCACGTCCAGCGCGTCGCGGGTGCGGGGCACCGGCAGCAGGTGCCCCGCCTCCATCGCGGCGGAGGCGGTCAGCGGGCCTCCGGCCCGTACGAACGCGATGTGCTCGGTGACCAGCGGCGCGCCCAGCGCCTCGGCGCGTTCGGCGAGCGCGGCCAGCCGGCCGGCGTCCGGGCGCTCGGCGCCGCCGAGCCCGAGGGAGACCCCGTGGGGCACCACGGTCGTGCCGCGTGCGCGCAGTGCCTGCAAGGCGGGTGGGAGATGACCTGGACAGATGTTCTCGGCGACGACTTCCACCCAGTCCACGCCGGGCAGCTCCGCGATCCCGTCGGCTATCTCGGGCCGCCAGCCGATGCCCGTACCGAGCCGGTCCATGGTGGTTCCCCCTCCCACTCGTGCACCCCCGTGGTGTCCGGTACTCATCGCCGCGCCGGGACCGGGCCAACCCCGGAGGGCGCGGGTTCAGAGCATGATTTGAGCTTGCGACGTGCCGTGACCGGCGGCGGCACCGGGAGCGATCCCGGAGTGGCCCCGGAGCGGTCCCGGCGGTGGCTTCGAAGACCCGGCGGCTCAGCGCGCGGTCTCGACACCGACCGCGGCGCCCAGTGCGAGCAGGACACCGCCGGTGGCCTGGTCCATGCGCCGGCGGACGCGGGGGCGCTGGAAGAAGGCGCGCGCCCGGTGCACCGCGAAAGCGATTCCGCCGAGCCAGACGAAGCCCAGTACGGCATGCACGGCGACCAGCAGCAGTGTCGTGGTCACGACCGGCGCGTCCGGCGGGATGAACTGCGGCAGCAGGGACATGTACACGACCCCTACCTTGGGGTTCAGGACATTCGTCAGCAGACCGGTACGGAACGCCTGGAGCGGCGACTGCCGGCCGGCCGGGCCGGGCTCGGGGAGGGCGGCGCCCGCCTCCGAACAGGCGGCGCCCACCTCCGGAACGGGAGCGCCCGCCTCGGTGCCGCGCGCCGCCTTCGAGGAGCGGCGGGCGCTGCGCAGCGCCTGGAAGCCCAGCCACATCAGATACAGCGCACCGGCCACGCGCAGCGCGTCGTACGCCGCCTGCGACGCCGACAGCATCGCGGTCAGTCCGGCCGCTCCGGCCAGTCCCCACACGAAGCAGCCCGCGGCTGTGCCGAGCGCGGAGCACAGTGCCGACCGCCGCCCCGAGCCGAGAGACGTCCGCAGCACGACGGCGAAGTCGGGGCCCGGCGAGACGGTCAGCAGGACGGCCACCGCGGTGAATCCAAGGAGAGAGGAGAACACAGGACGTAACCGTACGTCGTCCTCCGGCCAACGTTTCCCCGGCATCCCTTCGTACGCCTGCACACCGCTGCGTACCTCTTGCCCGGGGGCCGGGCGCCTGCTCCCATGGCCATCGGGGGGTGATGGGTATGAGTGACTTCCGTCCCGGGCCCGGAGCACACGAGGGAAAGCAGGAGACGCGGTACGCGAGCGACCCGGACCGGCTGTTCCTGCCGCCGGACGACGACCTCGCCCCGAACCGGCCGGGCGAGGCCCTGCGGGTCCGGCTCGCCGAGCAGCCGCGCGCCAGGGCGGCCCTGTGGTGCGCCCGCCTGCTCGGCCGGCGCCCGCCCCAGGACGCCTGGTACCGGCAGCTCCTCGGCGAACAGGCCGTCGGCACGGCCCTGGACCAACTGGCGGCGGGCGGCTGGTACGTGATCCACTCCATCCCGCTGCCGCCCGCCGCGGTCATCGGGCACCTGCTCATCGGGCCCGGCGGCGTGCTGTGCGTCGACACCCACCACGTCCGCGGGGCCCGGGTGCGGGTGGGGGAGGACACCGTGGGCACCGGCCGCGGACGCGAGCCGCAGCCGTACGTCCGCGAGAGCAGGCAGCACGCCCGGCGC
Organism: Streptomyces sp. NPDC026394; assembly: GCF_055567735.1. Taxonomy (NCBI): domain Bacteria; kingdom Bacillati; phylum Actinomycetota; class Actinomycetes; order Kitasatosporales; family Streptomycetaceae; genus Streptomyces; species Streptomyces sp. NPDC026394. Next base: position 112,543 of record NZ_JBVHPX010000010.1, on the reverse strand, counting down.
GCCGCGTACGTGCTGACCCGCGGCTGCCGGTTCCGCGTCGAGGCGCGGCCGGTGCTGGCCTTCGCCGGCGCGGCGGACGTGGAGCTGGATCCGGCACTGCGGGACGTACGGGTGATACGCGACGAACGTGACGTACCCCTGCTCGGCCGGCTCGGCGGGGTACTCGCCCCCGACCGCGTGGAACGCGTCTACACGGTCGCCCGCAACCGCCGCACCTGGCTACGGGCCTGAAAGGAGCCCGGACCCGGCGCGCACGGCCCGGCGGACGGCGTCGCGGAGCCAGTGGTGGGCTCCGTCCGCGGCGTGGCGGGGATGCCAGGCCATGCCGATGGTCACCGGCGGCAGGGCCAGGGGGATGTCGAGGAGGTGCAGCCCGAGGGCGGTGGCTGCGTCGGTGAAGGGCGAAGGCGCGGCGCCGGGCGCCGCGGTGGGCACCAGGCAGACGATGTCGCTGCGCGCGGCGAGGGACATCGCGGCCACATGACCGGGCAGGACGGCGGTCACCCGGCGGTGCAGGTTCTGCTCGGCCAGGGCGGTGTCCAGAGGACCGGTGAACCGGCCGCGACGGCTGACCGAGACGTGTTCGGCGGCGGCGAGCCGGGCCGCGGTCAGCTCCCCTTCGGTGAGCGGGTGGCCGGGCCGGACGCCCGCCGCCATCCGGAGCGTGACCAGCTCTTCGACCTGCGTCTCGGGGGCGATGTGGTCGATGGCTCCGATCTCCAGGTCGATCCGGCCGTCGCGGAGGGCGGGTCCCGCCTCCAGCTCCTCGGCCCGGAACCGCAACGAGACCTCCGGCGCCTCCTGCCGGGCCAGCCGCAGCAGCCCGGGGGCCAGGGCCGCGCCCACCAGGTCGGCGGTCTGGAGGGTGAAGGTGGTGCGCAGGGCGGCGGGGTCGACGCCGGCGCCGGGGGTGAGCAGGGTGCCGAGGCGGCGTACCACCGCGGCGGCTTCGTCGCGCAGGGCCTGGGCACGCGGCGTGGGAACCATCGTCTGCCCGGCCCGGACCAGGAGGGGGTCCTGGAGGACGCGGCGCAGGCGGGCCAGGGTGCGGCTCATGGCGGCGGGTGAGGTGTGCAGACGGGCGGCGGCACGGGTGACGCTCTGCTCGGCGAGCAGAGCGTCCAAGGCGACGGCGAGGTTGGCGTCGATGACCGGGTCAGGGCTGTTCACCAGCGTGATTCCATTTCGGGCAATGATTCATTGCTGACATTCCCATTGTGGCAATGCCTGGCCGCCCACAGGATGAGGACGTACCGATCCGGTCGCCCCACGAGGTCGTCGAAGCCCGCCGTCAGGCGGCCCGCACGATCGTCACCCGTGGCGTGCACGACCGTCTTCACCTGCCCGTCCCGCTACTTCTGCCACTTCGGAGGAACCGTCATGTCCGCACAGGAAACCGCACCGGTGGTCACCGCCTTCATGCTCATCAAGACCACGCCCGAGTGGCTCGCCATGACCCCGCACGAGCGGGTGGACGCCCTGAACACCAAGGTCATGCCGGTGGTCAAGGCCAAGACGACCGGCGTCCGGTCGCGCTTCTACGACACGGAGTTCTACTCCACCCGCGTCACCGACGTCTGGGTCTGGGAGGCCGACGACCACACCGCGTACCAGCTCCTGATCGACGCGCTGCGGGAAACCCCCTTCTGGGACCGCTACTTCGAGGTCGTCGACCTCCTCGTCGGCACCGAGAACGGTTACGCCCGCACGTACGACGTCGACCCCGTCGCGACCGTCAGCACCTGAGGTTCCGGCCGCGTAACCCCGCGCTCAGCCCCGCGCCCGCAGTGCCGGATGGTCGGCGACGACCGTGCACGAACCGGGCACGACCTCGGTGAACCCCGCGTCCCGCACCACCGGCAGGCCGCCGGCCGTCAGTTCGGCCCACCGGTGGGGCGGGCACGGGCGTACCGACAGGGGGAAGCCGGCTGTGCGCCAGGCGGCGCGGTCGGCCTCGGGCAGGGCCCACCAGGCCAGTTGCGCGCCGTGTCCCGTCTGGGCCATCGACTTGCCCGCCGACATGTCCAGTTCCGGGTTGAGCCACAGCACCGGGGCGCCGGTGGCGGGGGCGGCGGGCTCCCGCGGGTCGTCGAGGTGGGTGCCGGAGACCTGGAGGCGGGCCAGGTCCTTGGGCCAGCCGTCCAGCGGGACCGGCGGGAAGACCCGGACCTCCGCGCTCTCGCCGTGCACCGTGATGCCCGGCAGCGCCTCGGCGCGCCGCCATTCGGCGCCGCGGGCGCGGCGTACGACCTTGCGGATCCGGGCGTCCTCCCAGGCGTGTACGGCCGCCGCCCATACGCCGTCGCCCGTGGCCCGCTCGTCCGACAGCAGGGTCAGCACGGCCCGTGCCGCGGTCTCCAGCGCGTCCGTACGGGCGGGCGGGTCGTCCCGCTCGATCCGGACGACGAGGGGGAGGACGTACTGCGGGGCGGCGTCGCGGCCGGTCGCCGCGGGGCGGGGCGCGTCGGCCGCGGCGTCGGTCGGATCGCCGGGCCCGGCGAGATCGGTGCTGGTCACACGGACCAGTGTGCCAGCCGCTCGGAACGTCACCGCGCGGGCCGGCGCCTTGGCGGAGCGGAACGTTCCGGGTGATCATCCTCCTCATGCACAGCGACCTCTTCGCCTCCGAGAACATGGTCACGCCGGCCTCCGCGCCCGGCATGACCCTGCAGAACGCCAAGTCGATCAAGTACGCCGTGGACGGCGAGTGCTTCGCGCGCCAGGGCTCGATGGTCGCCTACCGCGGCGACCTGCGGTTCGAGAAACAGGGGCAGGGCGTCGGCAAGTTCCTCAAGCGGGCCGTGACCGGCGAGGGCCTGGCCCTGATGGCCGTGCGCGGCCGTGGCGAGGTCTGGTTCGCGCACGAGGCCGCCAACTGCTTCATCGTCGACATCGCCCCCGGCGACGGCCTCACGGTCAACGGCCGCAACGTGCTGTGCTTCGACCCGTCCCTGTCCTACGAGATCTCCACGGTCAAGGGCGCGGGCATGACCGGCGGCGGCCTGTTCAACTCCGTCTTCACCGGCCAGGGCAAGCTGGCCGTGATCTGCGAGGGCAACCCCATCGTCATCCCCGTGTCGCCGCAGGCCCCGGTGTTCGTGGACACCGACGCGGTGGTCGGCTGGACGGCGTCGCTGACGACCTCGCTGCACCGTTCGCAGAGCCTCGGCTCGATGCTGCGCGGCGGTTCCGGCGAGGCGGTGCAACTCCGGCTGGACGGCGAGGGCTTCGTGATCGTACGGCCCAGCGAACTGCGCCCCGAGAAGGCGGCCGGGAACTGACAGTGAGGGCGATGGGCGGGCAGCGGGGACAGCGGGGACAGCGGGGGCTGGGACGAGGATGACGGCCGGGGGACCGATGAGGCTGGACGGGGTCGGGCGGCGTTACGGGGCGCGGGGCCCGTGGGTACTGCGGAACATCGACCTGGAACTGCCGCGGCGTTCGCTGGTACGGATCGAAGGCCCCAACGGCAGCGGCAAGTCGACGCTGCTGCGGATCGTGGCCGGGATCGACGCGCCCGGCAAGGGCCGCGTCACCGGGCGTCCGCGCAGCGCGTACGTACCCGAACGCTTCCCCGCCGCCCTCCCGTTCACGGCCGTCGGCTACCTCACCCACCTCGGGCGGGTCCACGGCCTGCGCGGCCCCGCCGCGGCCCGTCGCGCCACGGACTGGCTCGAACGTTTCGGCGCCGGCGGCCACGCCCGTACGCCGCTCGCCGAGCTGTCCAAGGGCACCAGCCAGAAGGTCGCGCTGACCCAGGCCCTGCTCGCCGACCCGGAACTGCTCGTCCTCGACGAAGCCTGGACGGGCCTGGACCCGGCGGCCCGCGACGTCCTCGACCGGGCGGTGGCCGAGCGCGTCGCGGCGGGCGGCACGGTCGTCTTCGTCGACCACGACCCGCGGCGCCTGGCGGGCGCGGCCGACGCGCGGTACCGCGTCACGGGCGACGGCCTGGACCGCCTCCCGGCCGGGGCGGGGACGGACGCGCGCTCGGCGGGGGACGACGGGGCGCTGCCGCCCGGGCCCCGGGTGATCATCGAGGCGGCGGCTCCCGGTGCGGCCGGACACCTCGCCGCTCGCGACCTCGCCGAGCTGCCGGGCGGGCCGTACGTCGCGCGGGGGCCGGACGGTACGACGGTCCGGCTGACCGTTGCCGCCGCCCACTCCGACGCGCTGCTGCGCGCCCTGCTCGCGGCGCACCCGCCCTGGCACATCCGCGCGGTCGCGCCGGCACCGGCGGGACCGTCGGCAACGACGCAGGACCCGCCGGCCCGGCCCGCAGCGGTCAGCCCGACTTCCGACGACGAAAACCGGTACCCGTGATTCCGCTCCTCCGCTACCAGTTCGCCCTGCTCCTGCGGTCGCACCGCTGGCTGCCGCCGGTCCTCCTCTACACCGCCCTGCTCGCCGTGGGCGTGCAGGGCGGCGGCCCGATCCTCGACTCGTACGGTGTCGCCGCGTTCGGTCTGCTGCCCCTCGCCGCCTGGCTGTGCCGGATCTGCGTCACGAGCGAGCCGCCGGCCGCCCGCGCCTGCACGGCGGCGGCAGCCGGACCCGGCACGGCGCACCTCGCCGCGGTCCTGACGGGAAGCCTGTCGGCGGCGGGCCTCGCTCTTGCCGGTACGGCGTACGTCTCCCTCGTCGCCGACCCGCACGCCTCCGACCACCGGACCGCCGTCCCCGTGCTCGCCGCCGCCTGCGCCGGGCTGCTCGCCGGGCTGGTCTGCGTACTGCTCGGCACCGCCGTCGGGGCGCTCTGCAACTGGCCGGTGCTGCGCAGCACCGGCTGGTCGATCGTGTCCGGACTGCTCGCCGCGCTCCTGCTGCTGGTCGGGAGCGCCTCGCCCGCGAACGCCGCCGTCTCCGGACTGGTCACCGGCTCCGCCCACGGAACGATCACCCTGCCCTGGCTGCCGCTGCTCGCCGGCCTGCTGAGCGCAGGCGCCGCCACGGCCCTGGCCTGCCGCCTCAGCTCCCGCCGTAGCTGACGAGCGCCCGGCCACGGCCGTACGCCCCCTCGCACGCCAGCTCGCACACCCATCCGCACGCCCACTCGCACGCCTGCCTGCACGCCCGCGCGTAGGATCGAACGTATGCCGGACACGGAAGAAGAGCAGACGAGCCGTACGGACGAAGAGGCGGACAGCGGCCCGCCCCTCGCCGACTGTGTGCACTGCGGTGAGCCCACCGAGTACCCCGCCGAACGGCCCGGTGCGCTGCTGTGTCCGCACTGCGAGTGGCTGGAGGCCCAGCGCTCGGCCTGTTCCGGTTAGTCCCCCCAGGGCCCGGTGACCGCGAACGTAGTGCCCGGCGTGTAGCAGTTGACGTACATCGTGCGGTGATCGGGGGAGAAGGTGACCCCCGCGAACTCGCCCCACTCGGGCTTCTGCGGCGTGCCGATGTTCTGCCGGCCGCGTGCCACCGGGTACACCGTGCCGCGCCGGGTCAGGCCGAAGACGTGCTGCGCCCCGTCGCCGTCCTCGCACACCACCAGCCCGCCGCCGGGCGCCAGGCAGATGTTGTCGGGGGACTCGCCGGGCAACTGCACGTCGGCGTCCGGGCCGAAGACGACCACCAGCGTGAGGCGGCGCGCGGCCGGGTCGTACCGCCACACCTGGCCGTGATGGTCGGCGGCCGAACCGTCCTTGCTCCGCGCGAAGCTGGAGACGAAGTAGACGCTGGAGCCGCCCCAGTAGCAGCCCTCCAGTTTCTGCGCGTGGGTGATGCCGCGCGGCCCGAAGTCCTGGAACCGTATGGGGGTCTGCCGTGCGAGCGGGTCGGGGACGTCCACCCACTCCACATGGCGGAAGCTGGTGCCGGTCTCCTGGACGGTGGAAAGATCCTTGACGCCCGGTACACGCAGGGCCTGGAGCCGTCCGCCGGCCCGCAGGGAGCCCCGGCCGCCCAGCGGCTCGGCGGGCCGGAACCGGTAGAAGAGGCCGAACGGCTTGTCGAAGGCGTCCTCGGTCTCGTAGACCGTGCCGGTTTCCGGATCGACGGCTATGGCCTCGTGCTGGAAGCGGCCCATGGCGGTCAGCGGTACGGCGCCGGTGCGGCGCGGATCGTACGGGTCGACCTCGAAGATGAAGCCGTGGTCCTTGGTGTACCCGTCCTCGCCCGCCCGCAGCTCGGTCTCCTCGCAGGTCAGCCAGGTGCGCCACGGGGTGGGCCCGCCCGCGCAGTTGGTGGAGGTGCCGGCGATGGCGACGCGCTCGGACCGGACACGGTGGTGCCGGTCCACCTCCAGCGCCGTACAGCCGCCCTCGCCCGCCGGGTCGTAGGTCAGTCCGTCGACGGTGGGCACGGGGACGCGGGACTTGCTGCGGTTCTCGTGGTTGCGTACGAGGTGGACGCGGCCGTGCCGGCCGGGGAAGGCCGCCATGCCGTCGTGGTTGCCCGGTATCCGGCCCTCGCCGGAGGACAGCGGGGCGCCCTCACGGGACAGCACCCGGTACCGGAACCCCTCGGGCAGGTCGAGCAGACCCGCCGGATCGGGTATCAGGGGGCCGTAGCCGTGCCGGCCCGCGCTCCGCGCGGTGGCGGTTCCGGCGAAGACCTCGGGGATGCTGCCGGCGAAGGCGATCGATACGCCCAGCGCGCCGGTTCTTGCCAGGACCTGACGACGTGTCGCGGACATGGGCAACTCCCTGCTGGCGGACAGGTGATGTGACCCGCATGTGTGTACCACGCACGTCGGCCGCCGGGAACCGGCCGCGCGCGGGCCCGGAAACCGCCGCACCGGCCGCGCGCGACCCGGAACCACCGCACCGGCCGGGAGCCGCGGCTGAGCCGCCGTCCCGCCCGCCGCGTCCGCCGGGCTCCGCGCTACCCCTCCACCAGCGGCTTGGCGTCGCGGGCCAGCGCCGTGAGCCGGGAGATGGCGCGGAAGTACTTCTTCCGGTAGCCGCCCTTGAGCATGTCCTCGCTGAACAGCGTGTCGAACGGCTTGCCCGCCGCGACGACCGGGACCTCCCGGTCGTACAGCCGGTCCGCGAGGACGACCAGGCGCAGCGCGGTGGACTGGTCCGGCACCGCCCGCACATCGGTCAGGCAGACGGCGGTGATGCCGTCGCACATGGCTCCGTACCGGCTGGGGTGCACCTTCGACAGGTGGTCCAGCAGGGAGGGGAAGCCGTCGAGCGAGGCGCCGGGGGTGCGGTGGGCGACGCGGGTGACGGTCGCGTCGTCGAACGGCGGCGGGGCTTCGGGCAGTCCGCGGTGGCGGTAGTCCTCGCCGTCGATGCGCAGCGGCCGGAAGTGGGCGCTCAGGCCCTGGATCTCGCGCAGGAAGTCGGCCGCGGCGAAGCGGCCTTCGCCCAGTTTGCCGGGGAGAGTGTTGGAGGTGGCGGCGAGCGCGACGCCCGCCTCGACCAGCCGGCTCAGCAGGCTGGAGACGAGCACCGTGTCACCGGGGTCGTCCAGTTCGAACTCGTCGATGCACAGCAGGCGGTGACCGCTGAGCGTCTGCACGGTCTGCTGGAAGCCGAGTGCGCCGACCAGGTTCGTCAGCTCCACGAAGGTGCCGAACGCCTTGAGCGCGGGCTCGGCGGGGGTCGCGTGCCAGAGGGAGGCCAGCAGGTGCGTCTTGCCGACGCCGTATCCGCCGTCCAGGTAGACGCCGCGCGGGCCCGAGGGGGCCGCGGCCTTCTTGGCGCTCCGGCCGAACCAGCGCCGCTTGCCGCCGCCGGCCGGGTCCGAACCGCCGCCGATGCCCGCGGCGAAGCCGCTCAGGACCTCCACGGCCGCGGCCTGGCTGGGCTGGTTCGGGTCCGGGATGTACGTCTCGAAGCGCGCGCTCTGGAACCGCGGCGGCGGGACCATCTCCGCCACCAGGCGGTCGGCCGGCACGTGCGGCGCGCGCGCGGTGAGCGCGGCCGGGGCCGCTCCGGCCCCGTCGGCCGGCGGTCCGGCTATGGGGGAGGACTGGGATGACGAGGGCTGGGAAGGCGACACAGCCGTCCAGCCTAGTCGCTGTGCGGGAGGACTCCGCCGGATGAGCGAGGCATGTCACACTGCCGCGTATGCGACGCCTGTTTCCCCTTCCCGCCCCGCCCGTGCCGCCCGGTGATTTCCCGGACACTTCGGATACTCCGCATACTCCGCACGGCGAGAATTCCACCGCGGTCGCGTCCGCTCTCGCGGTGGAACCGGGCGCCATTGCCGGAACCGCGACGGGGGCCGACGCCGGAGCCCTTTCCGGGGCGCAGGATTCCGGTACGGCGGGTCAGGCGCTTTCCGGTACGGCGCGCCCGTCCCATTCCGGTACAGCGGGTGCCGCTGATTCCCGTACGGCGGGCCCGGCCGATTTCCGTACGGCCGGTGACGCCGATTCCGGTGCCGCCGATTTCGCCGACCGCCGGTGGAGCCTGGACGAACTGGCCGACGCCTACGCGTACCCCCGTCTCGACGAGGGCGCCGGCTGGCTCCGCGCGAACATGGTCTCCTCGCTGGACGGCGCGGCCCACCACGAAGGCCGCTCGCAGCCGCTCTCCGGCGACGCGGACATGCGGATCTTCGGCGTGCTGCGCGGCCTCGCGGACGCGGTGGTCGTCGGCGCCGAGACCGTACGCAAGGAGGGCTACCGTCCGGCCCGCGCCCGCGAGGCGTTCGCGGCGCGCCGGGCCGCCGCCGGGCAGGCGCCCGCCCCCGCCATCGCGGTGGTCACCGCCAGCCTGGACCTGGACTTCGCGCAGCCGCTGTTCACCGAGCCGCTGGTGCCGACGGTCGTGGTGACCGGCGCCGGGGCCGACGAGGACCGGGTGCGGACCGCGCGCGAGGCCGGTGCCGAGGTCGTCTTCGCCGGTGAGGGGGCCGCCGTCGACCCGTCGCGGGTGGTCGGCGCGCTGGCCGGGCGGGGCCTGACCAGGCTGCTGACGGAGGGCGGGCCGCGGCTCCTGGGTCAGTTCGCCGGAAGCGGGGCACTCGACGAGTTGTGCCTCTCGCTGGCACCGCTGGTGGTCGCCGGCGACGCGTCACGCATCATGAACGCGCCGCTGACGACCGTTCCGGAGACATTCGTACTCGCGTCCGTGCTGGAGGAGGCCGGCTTCCTGTTCACCCGTTACCGTCGGTCCTGAACAAAAGGCGGAATTATTCGTTCCGCTTAGCTTCCGCTGGGCACACTAAAGGCCAACAGGCCCCGTGTGGCGACGGGGCAGGATGGTTTCTGTCGGTTCGCTCCAGGGCGGGCCGCGAGATGAGAAGAAGGGCGTCCGCCGTGTTCACGAGCGTATTGATGATCGAGAAGCCCCTGACGCCCGCCGACGTGGAGTTCGTCACCACGCTGCACGGCGACGACCAGGTCTCCTTCGTCGTCCTCATGCAGCCGCGCGGCAATCAGGACCGCCTGCTCAGGGCCATCGACGACGTCGCACTGGGCGAGTTCGAGGACGCCGTACGGGAAGGCGACGAGCCGGAGGGCGTCCAGGCGGAGCCGCCTGCCGAGCGCGCCCTGTCCTACACCCTCCACGCCCTGCGCGACGCGGGCGCCGAGGCGATCGGGCAGGTCGTCGAGGACCACCCGCTGGACCTGCTGCGGTCGGTCGTCGACGAGACCGGCGCCGACGAGGTGATCGTGCTGACCGCCCCGCACTTCGTCGAGGAGTTCTTCCACCGCGACTGGGCCTCCCGCGCCCGGCACAAGGTCGGCGTGCCCGTGCTGAAGCTCTTCTCGCACGCGGCCGACGACCCGGCCCAGGACGTGGCGCACAACCCGGCCAAGGGCCCGGCTAACGGCTCGACGGGGGATCCCGCCGGAAACTGAGCCGCCCGTCCAGCATCTCCGCGACCGCGTCCACCGCGTCCAGGTGGGCGCGGTCGTGCGTGACCAGGACGGTCGCGGTGGCGCGCTGGCGGGTGAGCGTGGTGAGCAGGTCGAGGACCGCGGCGCCGCGCTCGTGGTCCAGCGCGCTGGTCGGCTCGTCGACCAGCAGGACGGCCGGCTCGTTCATCAGCGCCCTGGCGATGTTGATCCGCTGCCGCTGGCCGCCCGAGAGCTGGTGCGGGCGGCGCGCCGCCTGGTCGGCCAGCCCGACCGCGTCGAGCAGTTCCAGGGCCCGCGGCCGGGCGGCGCGCGGCGCACGGCCGTCCAGGTGCGCCGTGACCTGCAACTGCTCGGCGGCCGTCAGGGAGGGCAGCAGGTTGGGCTGCTGGAAGACCATGCCGACGCGGGTACGGCGCAGCGTGGTCAGCTCGGCCCGGCTCATCCCGGTGGTGTCCGTACCGCCGATCACCACCCGGCCGGCCTCCGGGGTGATCAGCGTCGCGGCCACCGCCAGCAGGCTGGACTTGCCGGAGCCGGACGGCCCGACCACGGCGGTCACGGACCCCGGCGGCACGGTCAGGCGCACGTCGTCGAGGGCGGTGAGGCGGCCGGCGCCGTCCGGGTAGGTGAGGGTGACGCCGGTGAGGGCGAGGCCGGCGGACGGTGTGCTTCCGCTCGTGGGGCTCGTGCGGGGCCGGATGGTGGCGGGGTTCGTCTTCATGAGGTGAGGTCCGTCGCTGTCCGTTGCCGAGTAGGGAATCGGGTGGTGTGCGGGTCGTGGGAACGCTGTACGGCCCGGCCTTTCGCGGCCGCGGAATCCGTACGGGTTTTTACGCGGCCGGAATCGGAACCGGGAGCGGAAGAGGGCCCGAGACCGGGACCGGAACGGGAGTCGAGACTCGCGCCGGAATTCCCGGCACCGGTTTCCGCAGGATGAAGGCCGTACGCCCGGCGGCCCGGAAAGGCGCTCACGGAATGGTCCGCGAAGAGCGGACCGGGAAGGGAAGCGCCTTCACGGATACCGTTCGGGCAGCGAAACCCGCCGGTCTCACCGCGCGCTCCCCAGCGCCGTCAGCGGGTCGACGGCGGTGATGCGGCGGATGGACAGCGCGGCGCCGACGGCCCCCAGCGCGATCATGACCAGGGCCGGGACCAGGACCGTGGCCGGGTCCAGGACGAACGGCACGGTGCCGCCGACGGCCGCGCCGGCCGACGCCGCGAGCGCGGTGCCCACGCCCGTACCGGTCACCAGCAGCACCACCGCCTGGCCGAGCGCGTCCCGCAGCAGATAGCGGGTGGGTGCGCCGAGCGCCTTGAGCACGGCGACGTCGCCGCTGCGCTGGATCGTCCAGACCGTGAAGAACGCGCCGATGACCAGCGCCGATATGGCGAAGAGAAAGCCGCGCATCAGTTGGAGCGAGCCGTTCTCCGCGGTGTAGGAGCCGATGGCGTTCAGGGCCTCGCCGGTCGTGACGGTGCGGGTGCCGAGCTTCCGGTCGGCGGCGGACAGATCGGCGTCCGAGGAGGTGGTGAGGGCGACCACAGTGGCCGTCCGGGCCTCGGCAGCACCGGAAGCACCGCTTCCGGAGTCGTGTCCGGGACCGGCCGCCGCGGAGCCCGTGCCGCCCGACACGGCCGCCCAGTCGTCCAGCGACGTCCAGACCACCGGCGTGTGGCTGTACATCGCCTCGCCCGCCACCGCCGCGGCCGTCAGCGTCCGCCCGTTCAGCGTGAACCGGCCTCCGGCCCGTACGCCCAGTTCCTCGGCGGCCTTCGTGGACAGCACCGCCGAGCCGTCCGCGATCCGCCCGGCCGCGGGCGCCAGGTGCGAGCCGGGCCGGACCCCGAACGCGGACAGCGCCGCGGTCCGCTCTCCGGCGCCGTCGCCCGCGCCGTCACCCGCCGTGGCCTTGGCCGTACCGATCCCCAGCGGCTCCGCCGACCGGACGCCCGGCACCCGGGCCCAGGCGTCCCAGGTCCGCTCACCGACGTGCGAGTCGGTGAACGACACGTCGTCACCGCCGCCGGCCGGGGCGGTGAAGGCGAGGCGGCCGGCGGGCAGGGCGGTGATCGCCGAGGTGTTCTCCCGGCCCAGACCCGCCGTCAGGCCGGACAGCAGCCCCACCAGCACGGTGATCAGCACGACGACGGTGCCCATCAGGGCGAACCGGCCCTTGGCGAATCTCAGGTCTCTCCAGGCGACGAACACGGAGGCTGGGCCATCCTTCCGAGGGGCGCCGGGCCCGGTGCCCGGCGGCTGCCCCCACCGTCGCCGGGAACGGGGCCGCCGGACATCGCGCCCCGGAGTGGTTCGCCCGGATCGAAAGGCCGGGTCCGGCCTCCACCTTTTGATTGATGCCGGTACGCGCCGGGGCGCCTAGCCTGGAAGGGCTGTGACTCCCCACTCCCTGACCCCCGCCCTGCGGGTGCTGCGCGGCTGCCTGCACCTGATGGTGGCCGCCCTGCTGGCGCTCGCCGCCGTACGGGCCGTCGCCGACCACAGCCCGGACGCCCCGGCCGTCGTCGGCGCCGCCGTCCTGCTGCTCGCCGTGTACGCCGTCGGCCCCACGCTGCCGCCGGTCCGCACCTCCACGGCCGCCGCGGTGCTCTGGCTCGCCGCCGTCATGGCGGTGTGGGCCGTGCTGCTCGCCCTCACACCCCTCGGTGTCTGGCTCGCCTTCCCGCTCTTCTTCGTCCAGCTCCACCTGCTCCCGCTGCGCTGGTCGCTGCCCGCCGTCCTGATCACCACCCTCGTCGCGATCGGCGGGTTCGGCTGGCACACCCGGACGCTCACCGTCGGTACGGTCGTCGGCCCCGCGCTGGGCGCGGCGGTCGCCGTCGCCGTCGTCCTCGGCTACCAGGCCCTCTACCGGGAGAGCGAGCAGCGCCGCCGCCTCATCGAGGAGCTGACCGCCGCCCGCACCGACCTGGCGGCCGCCGAGCACGCCGCCGGAGTGCTCGCCGAGCGGGAGCGACTGGCCCGCGAGATCCACGACACCCTCGCGCAGGGGCTCTCCAGCATCCAGTTGCTGCTGCGGGCCGCGGAGCGGGCGATGGAGCGGCGCCCGTACGACGCCGCCGCGCTCGGCCACGTCCGGCAGGCCCGGCAGGCCGCCGTCGACAACCTCGCCGAGGCCCGCCGTTTCGTCCGGGCGCTCAGCCCGCCCGACCTGGAGGCCGGGACGCTGCCCGCCGCCCTGGAACGGCTGTGCGCCACCACCGCACGCTCCTCCGGCCTGGCCGTGCACTGCCAGGTCTCCGGGGCGCCCGTCGAACTGCCCACCCCGCACGAGGTCGCGCTGCTGCGCATCGCGCAGTCCGCACTGGCCAACGCCGTCCAGCACGCGCGCGCCGGCCGGGCCGAGCTGACCCTCTCCTACATGGACACCGAAGTCGCCCTCGACGTGGTGGACGACGGGGCGGGCTTCGCGCCCGACGCGGTGCCGTCCCCGGGCTCCGGCGCCGCCGAAGGCACCGGCTTCGGGCTGGCCGCGATGCGGGCCCGCGCCCGCGCGCTGAGCGGCACGCTGGCCGTGGAATCGGCGCCCGGCGAGGGCACGGCGGTCGCCGTCACCCTGCCGTACCCGGAACCGGCCGTCTCCCGGACCCCGGCCGCGGCCCCTGCCCCCACCCCCGGCACCCCTCCCGACCCCGAACAGGCCACCGCGTGACCCACCGCCCCGAGACCGGCCCCGGCACCGGCTACCGCCCCGGGACCGGCCCGGCCCCAGGCTCCGAGACCGCCCCCGGTACCGGCTCCGAGGCCGCCCCCGGCCCCCGCCCCGCCGCCATCGGCCTCCTCCTCGCCGACGACCACCCGGTCGTACGGGCCGGACTGCGCGCCGTCCTGGAGACCGAGCCGGACTTCGAGGTCGTCGCGGACGTCCCCACGGCCGAGGAGGCCGTCGAACGGGCCGCCCGGCCGGACGTCGACGTCGTCCTGATGGACCTCCAGTTCGGCGGGCGGATGCTCGGCTCGCAGGCCACCGCCGCCATCACCGCACGCGAGGACGGACCGCGCGTCCTCGTCCTGACCACGTACGACACCGACGCCGACATCCTCGCCGCCATCGAGGCCGGCGCCACCGGCTACCTCCTCAAGGACGCGCCGCCCGAGGAGCTGGCCGCTGCCGTCCGTACCGCGGCGGCCGGCAAGTCCGCCCTCGCGCCGACCGTCGCCCTGCGCCTGATGGACCGGATGCGTACCCCCGCCACGGCCCTCTCCCGGCGCGAGACCGAGGTGCTGAAGCTGGTGGCCGACGGCCTGTCCAACGCCCGGATCAGCAAGCAGCTCTTTCTCAGCCAGGCCACCGTCAAATCCCACCTGGTGCACATCTACGCCAAGCTGGGCGTCGACTCCCGTACGTCGGCGGTCGCCGCGGCCACCGCGCGCGGACTGATCCGCCGCTGACCGCTGACCGCCCGATCACCCGCCGGCCGGCGCCCCGGGGCCCGCCCGGCACGGGCTGTCGGTGCCGGGTGCGAGAATCGTGCGCGTACGGACGGAGAGCCCGTACGGACGCAGAGATCGACGAGCAGGAGACTGACGCATGGCACCGTCCCCGGGCATCCCCGACGCGATGGACCGACCGCACTTCATCGGCATCGGCGGCGCCGGGATGTCCGGCATTGCGAAGATCCTCGCGCAGCGCGGCGCCCGGGTCGCGGGCAGCGACGCCAAGGAGTCGGCGACCGTCCGCGCCCTGCGCGACGCCGGCGCCACGGTCCACCTCGGCCACGCCGCCGCCCACCTGGCCGAGGACGCCACCGGCGTCGTCGTCTCCTCCGCGATCCGCGACGACAACCCGGAGCTGGCCGCCGCCCGCGAGCGCGGCATCCCCGTCGTGCACCGCTCCGACGCGCTCGCCGCCCTGATGGACGGCCTGCGCCCGATCGCCGTGGCCGGCACCCACGGCAAGACGACCACCACCTCCATGCTGGCCGTCTCCCTCGGCTCGCTGGGCCTGTCCCCGTCGTACGCCATCGGCGGCGACCTGGACGCCCCCGGCTCCAACGCCGAGCACGGCAGCGGCGAGATCTTCGTGGCCGAGGCGGACGAGAGCGACCGCAGCTTCCACAAGTACGCGCCCGAGGTCGCCATCGTCCTCAACGTGGAGCTGGACCACCACGCCAACTACGCCTCGATGGACGAGATCTACGAGTCCTTCGAGACCTTCGCCGGCCGCATCCGCCCCGGCGGCACCCTGGTGATCTCCGCCGACCACCCCGGCGCCCGCGAGCTGACCTCCCGCCTCTCCGGCCGCCTGGACATCGAGATCGTCACCTACGGCGAGGCCGAGGACGCCGACGTACGGGTCCACAAGATCAACCAGCGGGGGCTGACCAGTGAGGTCACCGTCGTCCTCACCAACGGCAAGGTCCTCACCTTCACCGTCTCCGTGCCCGGCCGGCACTACGCCCTGAACGCCGTCGCGGCCCTCGCCGCCGGCACCGCGCTCGGCCTCCCGCCGCACAACCTGGCCTCCGCGCTCGGCACGTACACCGGCGTCAAGCGCCGCCTCCAGCTCCAGGGCGAGGCGGCCGGCGTGCAGGTCATCGACTCCTACGCGCACCACCCCACCGAGATGACCGCCGACCTGGAGGCCATCCGCGGCGCCGCCACCGGCTCCCGTGTCCTGGTCGTCTTCCAGCCGCACCTCTTCTCCCGCACCCAGGAGCTGGGCAAGGAGATGGGCGAGGCGCTCACCCTCGCCGACGCCTCCGTCGTGCTGGACATCTACCCGGCCCGCGAGGACCCGCTCCCGGGCGTCACCAGCGCCCTGATCATCGAAGCGGCCCAGGCCAAGGGCGCCCGGGTGACCGCCGAGTCCGACATGTCCGCGATTCCCGAGGTGGTGGCAGGAATGGCGGAGCCCGGCGACCTTGTTCTCACCATGGGCGCGGGCGACGTGACCGAACTCGGCCCGCAGATCCTCGCGCGCCTGCAGAGCCGATAGGAAGCAGAGGGACTCATGCCGTACGAGATCGACAAGCCGGACGAGCAGTGGCGCGCCGAGCTGACCCCGCAGGAGTACCAGGTCCTGCGCCAGGGCGGCACGGAGCCCGCGTTCGTCGGTGAGTACACCGACACGAAGACGGCGGGCGTCTACTCCTGCCGCGCCTGCGGTGCCGAACTGTTCCGTTCGGAGACCAAGTTCGAGAGCCACTGCGGCTGGCCGTCCTTCTACGACCCGAAGGACAGCGACGCCGTGGAACTCCTCCAGGACCGCTCGCACGGCATGGTCCGCACGGAGGTCCGCTGCGCCCGCTGCGGCTCCCACCTCGGCCATGTCTTCGAGGGCGAGGGGTATCCGACCCCGACCGACCAGCGCTACTGCATCAACTCCATCTCGGTGCGGCTGGCGCCGGACGGGAGCTGACCACGGGGCCGCCGGGCCCGGCGCGGAGCCGGCCCGGCGGCCGTACTGCTCGTAGCCGCCTCTTCGCCCCCGTCAGAACTGCGGCGCCCGCGCCACCGCGGGCAGGATCTGCACCTGCTGTCCCGGAGCCGCCTTGCGGCGGCGCCACTCGCGCGGGTATCCCAGGGACACCTCCACATGCGGGATGCCGTCCACCTCGATGGTGCGCGGAATGTGCAGATGGCCGTAGACGACGCTGGCGGCGCGGAAGCGGCGCGGCCAGTCGGCGGTGGCCTCGGTGCCGCACCACAGGGCGAACTCCGGGTGCCACAGCGGCTCGGTGGGCTTGCGGACGATCGGCCAGTGGTTGACCAGCACCGTGGGCAGGTCCTCGGGAATCTCGGCGAGCCGCGCCTCGGTGGCGGCCACGCGGGCCCGGCACCACGCCTCCCGCGTCGGGTACGGGTCCGGGTGCAGGAAGAACTCGTCCGTGCAGACCACCCCGGCCTCCTCGGCGACCGCCAGCGCCGCCTCCTTGGTGTGGGTGCCGGGCGGGCGGAAGGTGTAGTCGTACAGGGCGAAGAGCGGGGCGATCACCGCCGGGCCGCCCTCGCCCTCCCAGACCGGATAGGGGTCCTCGGGCGTCAGCACGCCCAACTCCCGGCAGATCTCCACCAGGTGCTCGTAGCGCCGGACCCCGCGCAGTTGCACGGGGTCGTTGGACGGGGTCCACAGCTCATGGTTGCCGGGCACCCAGATCACCTTGGCGAAACGGCTGCTGAGCACGGTCAGCGTCCAGCGGATGTCCGCGACGTACTCGCCGATGTCCCCGGCCACCAGCAGCCAGTCGGCGTCCGAGGCGGGCCGCAGCCGGTCGACGATCGCGCGGTTCTCCTCGTAGCGGATGTGCAGGTCGCTGATGGCCATCAGCCTGCCGGGCGCGGCCCCTTCCCGGTCGGCCTCGACGGCGCGGTCTCCTTCGGAGCATGAGATCTGCATGATCTGACGGTAGGACAGGAAGCCGGGGCGTGGGCATGCCGGGGGTGGGCTGTTGGACACATCCGGGCCCGGCGGAGGCCGTCGGGCCGCCCGCCCCGGCCGTCGGGACCTCATGTCCCGGTCGTCAAAACCTCCCGTCCCGGTCGCCGAAACCTCCCGTCCCGGTCGCCGAAACCTCCCGCCCCGGCCGTCAGGCCCGCCCCGCGCCGCCCTGCGGGAGGTCGCCGCCGCTCCGGATGCGGGTGGCCAGCCACAGGTCGAAACGGTCGTCGGGGTCGTCGAGACGGCGCCCGGTCAGGTCCATCGCCTTGTCGAGCCGGTTGCGTACGGTGTGCCGGTGCACGCCGAGGCGGCGGCTGGTCGCGTCCCATCCGCCACCGGTCTCCAGCCAGGCCGCGAGCGTCGTCAGCAGCTCCTCGCCGTGGTCGGTCAGGTCGAGCGGGCCGAGTACGGCGTCGGCGTAACCGTGCAGCGTACGGCGGTCGCCGAGGTCCAGGAGCAGCCGGCTGGCCGCGCTCTGCCGGGCCTCCTCGGGCACCCCGCTCGCCCGGCTGACGCCGAGCAGCCCGGCCGCCTGCCGCAGCGAGACCCGTACCGCGTCCGGCGGGGCGAGCGGGCCGATGCCCGCGGGGGAGCGCGGCGCGAACCGGCCGAGTACGTCGCGCACGTCCAGGCCCGCGCCCACCACGGCCTCGACGAGCCCGCTCTCCGCCACCTGGACCAGGCCGCCGGGCACGGCCAGCGCCAGGTCGGAGGCGATGTCGTGCGGGCCGCTGTCCGCCGGTCCGGCGGCCGGCGGCTCGACGACGACGCCGCGTACCCGGTCGTCGTGGAGCCCGGCGGCGGCCAGGATGTCGCGCGCCCGGCCCGCCGGCCCCTCCTCGTCGGACAGCAGCTCCGCGAGCAGGGCCGACCTGCGGCGCCGCTCCGGCTCGTCCATCAGGTGGCGGCGCTCCAGCTCCAGCGAGAGCAGCGAGACCAGGCCGGGGACCACGGCGCGGGCCGCCGCGTCGGGGCTGCCGGTGAGCAGCAGCAGACCGCGCAGCCGCCGGGCGCCGAGCGGCTGCACCTCCGTCTGACGGCCGTCGGCCGTGCTGGACGCGCTGCCGCGCAGACCGCGTGCGGCGACCCGTTCGACCAGGTCACGGGCGGCCACCGGGTCCGGGGGCCGCTGCCCGCCGCCCGTGGCGAGCAGCCGCCCGAGCGGATCGAGGACCGCCGCGCCGACGCCGGTGGCGGCGGTCCACTCCTCCAGCATCGGCTGCAGCCCGCTGTCCGTGGCCGCCGCGGTCAGCCGCCGCTGCGTCGCGAACGCCCGGTGCAGGACCGCTCGCTGCTCGTCGGCGCGCGCGTCGAACACAGCTTTGGTGACCGCGATGAACGGCACTTCGTCGGGGACCGTGAGCAGCGGCAGGCCCGTCTCGCGCGCCGCGTCGACCAGCGGCGCGGGGGCTTCCTGGTGCGGGAGCCCGGTGCCGAGGCCGAGCGCGAGGCAGGCGGCTCCGCCCTCGGTCACGTCGCGGACGTACGCCCGGCAGGCCGCCGGTTCCATCGGCAGCAGCAGGCCGATCGTCATCAGCAGCTCGCCGCCCTGCAGCCATTTGCCCGGGTGCAGCAGGTCGGAGACGGTCGCGGCCTCGACGGTACGGTCCAGCAGCGCGGCCGGGACGTCGTAGGTCACCGACAGGTTCAGCTCGGGGCGGGCGAGGAGGTCGGCGATACGCAGGGGCATGGACGCAGTGTCTATCAGGTGGAGCGGTGGTGGACAGCCGGGCCAGTGCAGCCGACCGGTTCATCGCTTCCCGGCACCCGCTGGCTTTTCGCTGCCGTTCGTTTGCGGCTGTCCCGTTTGCGGACCAGCCCCTCCCGGTACCCGCTGCCCTAGGACGGATCACCTCCCATTTGGCACGTTTTTGCCCGGTTGCGACCGGGGATGCGAAAAGAAGACCACAAAGGGAACACCCCTTCGTACGCAAGACGAGCGCAAAGGATGAACGGCCATGCAGGTGGCGTTTCTCGTAGCACCCGAAGGCATCGAGCAGGTCGAGCTGACCGAACCGTGGCAGGCGGTGATCGACGCGGGCGGCACCCCGAAGCTCGTCTCCACCGAGTCCGGCCGGGTCCAGGCGTTCCACCATCTGGACAAGGCGGACACCTTCCCCGTGGACCGGACCGTGGACCAGGCCCAGGTCGGCGACTTCGACGGACTGGTGCTGCCCGGCGGCGTCGCCAACCCGGACGCGCTGCGGATGAACGAGAAGGCCGTGGCGTTCGTCCGCGGCTTCTTCGACGCGGGCAAGCCGGTCGCGGCGATCTGCCACGCGCCGTGGACGCTGATCGAGGCGGACGTGGTGCGCGACCGTACGCTGACGTCCTGGCCGAGCCTGCGCACGGACGTCCGGAACGCCGGCGGCACTTGGGTGGACGAGCAGGTCAAGGTCTGCACCGGCGGCCCCAACAAGCTCATCACCAGCCGCAAGCCGGACGACCTCAAGGCGTTCTGCGACACCTTCGTAGCGGAGTTCCAGCGCTGATCCCCGCCCGGCGGGCAGCAGATCACTCCTCCCGCGCCAGCACCGCGGCCGACTCGGGCGGCAGTCTCAGGACGCCGTCCGGGCCGGCCGCCGACGCGTCCGCGTCCGGCCACGCCGCGAGCACCCGCTCCCGCGCGCTCCCGCCCGGCACCTCCGCCGTGCCGTCCCCGCCGAGGTGCACCACCACCCGCACCGGGCCGCGCCGCAGGGCCAGCCAGCGGGCCTCCTCGTCGTACGTGACCTCGGTGCGCGTCATGTCCGGATCGGTGAGCGACGGATGGGCGGCGCGCACCGCGAGCAGGGTGCGGTACCAGGCCAGCAGCGCGGCGTGCGGCGCGCGCTCCGGCTCCGACCAGTCCAGGCAGGAGCGGTCCCGTGTCGCCGGGTCCTGCGGGTCGGGGATGTCCGACTCCCGCCAGCCGTGCGCGGCGAACTCGCGGCGCCGCCCGTCGCGTACCGCCGCGGCCAGCTCCGGGTCCGTGTGGTCGGTGAAGAACTGCCACGGCGTACGGGCCGCCCACTCCTCGCCCATGAACAGCATCGGCGTGAACGGGGAGCACAGCACCAGCGCGGCCCCGCAGGCGACGAGCCCGGGGGAGAGGCCGGCGGCCTGCCGGTCCCCGAGTGCCCGGTTGCCGATCTGGTCGTGCGTCTGGGCGTAGGCCAGCAGGCGGTGGGCTTCGGTGGCGCGCCGGTCCAGCGGACTGCCGTGCCGGCGGCCACGGAAGCTGGAGTACGTACCGTCGTGGAAGAAGCCGCCGGTCAGCGTCTTGGCGAGGGCGGCGAGGGGCGCGCGGGCGAAGTCGGCGTAGTAGCCCTGCGACTCGCCGGTCAGCGCGGTGTGCAGACTGTGGTGGAAGTCGTCGTTCCACTGGGCGTGCAGGCCGTGACCGCCGTGCGCGCGCGGGGTGATGGTGCGCGGGTCGTTGAGGTCGGACTCGGCGATCAGGAAGAGCGGCCGCCGCAGGTGTGTGGAGAGCGCGTCGACGGCGGCGGACAGGTCGGCCAGGAAATGGCGGGCCCGGGTGTCCATCAGAGCGTGTACGGCATCGAGGCGCAGCCCGTCGATCCGGTAGTCCCGCAGCCAGGCGAGCGCACTCTCGATGAAGTACGCGCGGACCTCGTCCGACCCGGGCGCGTCGAGGTTGACCGCCGCGCCCCACGGCGTGTGATGGGTCTCCGTGAAGTACGGCCCGAAGGCGGGCAGATGGTTGCCGGACGGACCGAGATGGTTGTGCACGACGTCCAGGACGACGCCCAGGCCGTGCCCGTGCGCCGCGTCGACCAGCCGCTTGAGCCCGTCCGGGCCCCCGTACGGCTCGTGCACGGCCCAGGGGGCGACCCCCTCGTACCCCCACCCGTGTGTCCCGGGGAACGGACAGACCGGCATCAGCGCGAGGTGGGTGACACCCAGTCCGGCGAGGTGCGGCAGACGTTCGACGGCAGCGTCGAACGTGCCGGCCGCGGTGAACGTCCCCGGATGCAGCTCGTAGAGGACCGCGCCCGGCAGGGGACGGCCGGGCCAGGCGTGCCGCCAGACGAACCGGTCGTGCTCGACGACCGCGCTGGGCCCGTCCGGTCCGTCGGGCAGCCGGGCCGAGCGCGGGTCGGGCAGCAGCGGTCCGTCATCGAGGCGGAAGCCGTAACGGTCACCGTCACGGGCCGGTACGTCGGCCCGCCACCACCCCGCACGGCCGGGAACGCGCTCCATGGGCACGTGCTCGGCGGGAACCCGCCCCGTGCGGACGTACCCCGTCGCCGCGGCGTGTCCCGTCGTGAGGGCGAGATCCTCGTCCTCCGTCCCTTCGGCGCCCCGGCCGGGGGGCGTCACGAAATGCAGCGCGACCCGTCCGGCGTCCGGTGCCCACACCTCGAACAGCACGGCAGTCCTCCTTCGTCCGCCAGGCGGACGAAGAAGGCCCCGCCCGCTCTGCGAGCCGTGTCCGGCCCGCGGCCGGACACGGTCTCTCAGACGAAGAATGCACGCTCCTGCGTCATCGGGTAGCCCGCCTTGGCGAAAGCCGCCGCCATCGGGACGTTCGGCTGGTCCGTTTCGCCGATGATCCGAGCCGCGCCGTGCTCCGCGAGATGGCGGGTGCAGTCCACCAGCAGGTCGTAGCCGTACCCCCGGCCGCGGTGCTCCGGCACGACGCCGATGAACCCGACGACCGGCGACTGGGGATTACGGGCGGGCACGTGCAGCCCTACGGGCTCGCCGCCGCGCGCGGGTCCGGCCGTCCAGGCGACCCGCCACCAGTCACGCGGCGACGGGCACCAGCGGAAGAAGTCCAGCTCCTTCCGGGCGGCCCGCTCGACGCCGCCCTCGGCGATCGCCTGCCGGGCGTGGGCGTCCAGCGAACCGGTCTCCACGCGCCGCAGAATGTCCAGGAACACCCCGTCGTCGGGCTCGGGCCGGAACACCAGCCGCCCCGGCGGCTCCGGGAGCCCGCACGCGGGCGTCCAGGTGTAGCGGAACCGTTCGACCAGCGGTACGAGACCGGCCGCGGCCGCCACGTCCGTACGGGCACGGGCGGCGTCCCGTACCGCCGGCTGTTCCCGCCAGCGGGGCGGCAGTTGCAGGACGTACTCGGCGTGCAGGGGAGCGGTGCGCAGCAGCCGGACGGCGGCGTCCGACTCGCCCGGTGCGAAGTCCAGCCGGTCCAGGGCGACGGGCCGGGCGTCCTCCGGTCCGGCCCACCAGGCGGCCCTGGCCACCACCGCACCGTCGCGCAGCGCGACCCACGTCCACTCGGGGCGGTACTGGCCGCCCTGGGCAACCGTCGTGTAGCGGCGGCCGAACGGCAGAAGGCCCACGAGACCGGCGGTGGGATCGTCCAGCGTGTCGAACAGATACGCGTCGCTCTCGGTGAGCGCGCGGATGACCAATTCGGTCATGAGGTCCTCTCGGAAGACAGGCGATGCGCTCCCGACGGGCCGGGATCAGCCCGGAACGGCCCGGCGGGCGGAGCGGGAGCGCGGGAACGGGTACTGCGGCACGGCGCTCGCCTCCTCTCCTCGTCCGGGGCCGGCGCAGAGCGTAGCCTCGACCACCGGCGCGGCGCCACGGTTTTCCGGCAGGCACGCCCGGCCTCCCGCCGGGCTCCGCCCCGGTCCGTCCGGCTGGACACCGGCGCGCGGGCACCGGACAATCTCCGGCATGACATCGCTGGAGTTCCCGGCCCGACCGGCACGCCCGTCGGAAGCCGACCGGGAACGCGCCTTGGAACTGCTGCGCGAAGGCGCGGCGCAAGGCAGGCTGTCCCAGGACACCTTCCTGCGGCGGCTGGAGCTGGTGCTCACCGCCCGGCAGCACGCCGAACTCGCCGCGGCCACCGCCGACCTGGCCTCCCGGGGCCGGGTCGAGGGCGTCGTGCTGCGCGCGGTGGGCAAGGTGTCGTCGTTCAACATCATGGTCCGCAGGGCGTGGCGCCGCGAGCGGCTGCCGAAACTGCTGCTGCCCGCGCCGGGCCCGTTCCCCCTCCGCATAGGGCGCGCCCCCGGCTCGGGGCTGCGCCTGAACCACGACACCGTCTCACGCGCCCACGCCGAACTGCGCAGCGCGGACGGCGGCTGGTTCCTGCGCGACCTCGGCTCCACCAACGGCACCTGCGTCAACGGCCGCCGGGTGGTGGGAGAGGTACTGGTCCGCCCCGGCGACCACGTGGCGTTCGGCCGCGTGGACTACGTCCTCACGGAGGGGTAGCCGGCCGGGCCGCCACACCCCGGATCACGACGGTGCCCAGGGTGATCTCCGCGGCGTCGCGGCGCAGCGACGCCGCGGAGACCCGTCGGCAGTGCCCTAGGCGTACGACGCCCCCTGCGGCACCGGCCGGTCGCCCGCCGGTCCCGCCGGCTGGGACCACCAAGTGCCTTCGCCGCGGGTGAGACCCGGCAGCCGCCGCTCGGCGTCGGGGAGCCGGCGGGCCGGGAGGGTGCCGGTGAGGAGCCAGCGGCCGCCGGTGGCCGAGGCGTCGTCGAACTGCGCGCCCAGGGCCGCGAGATGCGCGGTGACCGGGGCGACGGTGTCGAGCGGCACCTCCGCCTCGAAGGAGTGGCACGGTTCGTACACCCGCGTACCGGCCCGGCGCAGCGCTCGCGCCAGGACGACCGGCGTGACCCCGCGGAAGTCCCCGGCCGTGCTCACCGGCCCCACGAAACCGGAACGGGTCAGCACGACCCGGCAGTCCGTGACCGCACAGCCCTGCGGCCCGCCGCGCAGCGACGCGTACACCGTGTCCTCCACCGCCTGATGGAAACCGTGCGGCAGCGCGCCCAGTTCGGTCTCGTACGCGAAGAGCGGGCCGGAGCCGCGGGGGCCGGGCTCGACACGCAGGCCGACCGTCGCCCACCAGCCCACGTGGTCACGTCCGGTGATCTCCTCGTACGCCTCGCCGGTGCCCAGCAGCCGTTCCACGCACACCACCCGGCTCGGTGCGAAGTCCGCCGCGATGCCGTGGTCCTGGAGGAGCGTGGCCGCGATGATCTCCTTCTGCACCTCCCCGTAGAGGAGGACCGAGGTGGCACCGGAGCCGGCCGGACGGGCGTGGATGAGCGGGTCCTGCTCCGCCAGCCCCAGCAACGCGGCGCGCAGCCGGGCGGCTTCCGCCGGGCGCCGGGCGCGCACCACGGTCTCCAGGGTCGGCCGGGAGAACAGCGCCTCGCCACCCGCCCGGCGCGCGCCGGGCGCTGCGTCGCCCAACCGGTCGCCGACCCGGACGCCGGGCAGGCCGCGCAGCACCGCGATGTTCCCGGCCGTCAGCGGCGCCCGGTCACCCGGCGGGCGGCCCACGACCTCCAGCGCGGTGATCCGTCCCTCGACGCGGGCGGCCGTGCCGTCCGGTTCCCGGCGGTGCAGGGTGACCGGCCCGCGCGGCCGCACCTCACCGTCGTAGAGCCGCAGGTAGGCGCTCTTCCCGCCGCCCGGCTCGCGCCGGACGGCGAAGACCGTGCCGCGCGGCGGGGCATCGGCGGTGCCGGGCACCGGCGGAATCAGCCGGGTCATGCCGTCGACGAGCGCGCCGATCCCCTGCCCGCCGATCGCCGACCCGAAATACAGCGGGTGCACCGAGCCGTCCGCGGTACGGGCGGCCAGCGCGGCCAGCAGCTCGTCGGAAGTGGGCGGCGGGCCGTCCACGGCGCGGGCGAGGATGTCGTCGTCGGCGTCGGCGAGGAGTTCGGTCAGCCGGGCCCGTGCGGCGGGCCCGTGCGCGCGCAGCGGCGTCGTCCGCGCGTCCGGGGTGCCCGCGTCGCGTACGGCGGCCATCGGGACGACGTGCGGTGCCAGGGTACGGCGAATGTCCGCCACGAGCGCGTCGGTCCGCGCCCCCGCCCGGTCGATCTTGTTGACGAACAACAGGGTGGGCAGCCGCAGCCGCCGCAACGTCTTCATCAGGACACGCGTACGCGCCTGTACGCCCTCCACGGCGGACAGGAGCAGCACGGCGCCGTCCAGTACCCCCAGGGCGCGCTCGACCTCGGCGACGAAGTCGGAGTGCCCGGGGGTGTCGATCAGATTGACCTGGACGTCACCCGCGGTGAAGGAGGCGACCGCGGAGCGGATCGTGATGCCGCGTTCACGCTCGATGGCGCCGGTGTCGGTCCGGGTGTCCCCGGCGTCCACACTGCCGAGCCGCCCGATGGCGCCGGTCGCGTACAGAAGCCGCTCGGTCAGGCTGGTCTTACCCGCGTCGACGTGGGCCAGAATGCCGATGTTCAGGGTGTGCATGGGTGGTCGAGACCTCGAGAACTGTCGTCCGGTAAGGGCGCTGAGTAGTTCCGAGGTTTCGGCGCATTCCGTTGCTCCTGCCTGAGATCCGGGGTGCGTACGGGACGTCCGTGCGCGGGCGTACGGGGCGGATCGTACGCGGTGGTGCGGGTCGTACGCGCCGATGGTGGACGTGCGGCCGGGGTGGCGCAACTCCTTTTCCGGGAGGCGGTGGGCAGGCGGGAGCCGGGCCGTGGCCGCCGGACGGCCCGCCCTGCCGGAGCGGCGCCGCTCAATGCTGATGCAGCCCCCGCCCCGCCAGCGTCAGGAACGTCTCGCCGACCGCTTCCGACAGGGTGGGATGTGCGTGGATGTGCTGGGCGACGTCGGACGGTTCGGCGTCCCAGGCCACCAGCAGTTGGCTCTCGGCGATCATTTCCGAGACGTGCGGACCGACCAGGTGGACACCGAGTACGGCCCCGGTGCCGGTGCCCTCCGCCGCCGCGACCACCTTCACCACGCCGCCCTGCCCGTGCACCATGCCCTTCGCGACCGCCGTCAGCGGCAGGGTGTTGACCCGGACGGCCA
This sequence comes from Streptomyces sp. NPDC026394, assembly GCF_055567735.1. Taxonomy (NCBI): domain Bacteria; kingdom Bacillati; phylum Actinomycetota; class Actinomycetes; order Kitasatosporales; family Streptomycetaceae; genus Streptomyces; species Streptomyces sp. NPDC026394. The sequence goes on along the minus strand of NZ_JBVHPX010000010.1, from coordinate 86,596 downwards.
GCCCGCGTGCCCGTGCCTCGGCCTCGGTCAGGCCGACGGAGGCGGTCTGCGGGGAGGAGTACGTCACGCGCGGCACGGTCGCGTGGTCCACCGGCCGGGACGGTACGCCGGCCAGTGTCTCGGCGACCAGCAGTCCTTCGGCGAAGGAGGCGTGCGCCAGGCCGGGGGACGGGGGCGGCAGCAGATCGCCCACGACGTGGACGCCGGGTACGGCGGTCTCCAGCCGGGACCAGTCGGCGGGCGGCACGAAGCCGCGCCCGTCGGTGGCCAGGCCGGCCGCCGCCAGGTCCAGGCCGTCGGTCACCGGCACCCGGCCGACCGCGACCAGCAGCCGCTCGGCCCCGACGGTCTCCTCGCCCTCGGGCGTACGGACGGTGGCCCGCACCCCGTCGTCCGTCACGTCGGCCCCGGTCAGCACCGAGTCCGTACGGACCGTGATGCCGCGCCTCTTCAGGCCGCGCGCCAGATGGCGGCTCACCTCCTCGTCCTCCTGGGGCAGCAGCCGGCCCGCGGCCTCCACGAGTGTCACCCGGGCGCCCATCGACCGGTGGAAGGACGCGTACTCGACACCGATCGCGCCGCCGCCCAATACCAGGACGGAGCCCGGCAGCCCCGGCGCGAACAGGGCGTCGTCGCTGGTGACGACCGTACGGCCGTCGGGTACGAGGCCGGGCAGCCCGCGTGGGCGGGAGCCGGTGGCCAGGACGACGCCGCGCCGGGCGGTGAACTCCCCGCCGTCCGGGGCCTCGACGAAGGCGGAGCGCGGGCCGGTCAGGCGCGCGCTGCCGCGCACCACACGCACCCCGGCGCGCTTCAAGTGCCCTTCGACGCCCTGGTGGTTACGCGCCACGATGCCGTCGCGGGTGGCGGTCAGCGCGTCCCAGTCCACGGCGTCGAGCGTGGCCTTCACGCCCCAGCGCTCACGCGCCTCCGCGATGCCGTCCACCAGTTCCGCCGCGTGCAGCATCGCCTTGCTGGGGATGCAGCCGCGGTGCAGGCAGGTGCCGCCGACGAGGTCCCGCTCGGCGAGGACCACCCGTAGCCCGAGGGCGGCGGCCCGCAGAGCCGTGCTGTAGCCGCCGGTACCGCCACCGATGACGATCACGTCGGTCTCGCCGCCACTGTCGCTGCTGCCGCCGCCCTGCTGCGTGTCTCTCATGTGGTCAGCCTCCGCCCGCCTCCCGTCATGAGTCCAAGGCAATGTTTCCATGGGGACGATGAGAAACGTTCATGGCAGGTTGCGGAACAGGATGCAGAAGGAGCAGTCGGCGTGAGTCTGCGGCAGATGGAATATCTGGTCACGGTTGTCGGGGAAGGGTCCTTCACCCGGGCGGCCGAGCTGCTGCACGTCACCCAGTCCGCGCTGTCCCACCAGATCAAGGCCCTGGAACGGGAGGTCGGCGGCCCGCTGCTGGAACGGATGCCGCGCGGCGTCCGGCTGACGCCCATGGGCCGCGCCTACTTCCCGCACGCCGAACTCGCCGTACGCAGCGCCGAACAGGCCCGCCGGGCCGCACTCGCGACGGCCGGGGCGGAGAGCGGCGAGCTGCACATCGCGACGGTGCACGCGCACGCCGTGGGCGTGCTCCCGGAGGTCTGCGCGCGCTGGGGGCGCGAGTACGGCGGCGTGCGCCTTATCCTGCACGAATACGCCACCACCGAGGATCTGTTCGCACACATGGAGCGCGGCGTCGCCGATCTGGCGGTCGGGCCGCGGCCCGAGAAGTGGCCGGGCCCCGTCACGGTCGTGGGCGCGGAGGAGATGGTGATGGTCCTGCCGCCCGGTGACCCGCTCGCCGGGCGCGCCGCCGTCCGGATCGAGGAAGTGGCCGACCGGCCGTGGGTGCGCTGCGCGCTGGAGCCGGTCCTGGCGGGCCGGCGGTGGCTGGACGTGGAATGCGAACGGGCCGGTTTCACGCCCCGTACGGCCGTCCGTACGCAGCACACGTCCACCGCGGTACGGATGGCCACGGCCGGCGTGGGCGTCCTGATCACCGCCGCCCACGAGCTGACCGGCCTGGCCTGCACCGCCGTCCCCACCGACCCGCCGTGGCGCCGCGAGATCACCGCCTTCTCCCGAGTCCCGCCCACCGGCGCGGCCGCGCGGTTCGTCACGCTCCTCCGCGAGACCCGGGTGCCGGGCGGTGGGCGGTGAGGCCCCCGGGGGCGTGCTGGTCGGCAGTACGGCTCGGCGGTAGGGCGGCGGAAGGGCAGGGGCAGGGCTCGGCGGTACGGATCGGCAGTACGGCGCCTGGTCGGTCAGTGCAGCCGCGCCCCGCATCCACGCACCGAAGAGCCGGTACAGGTCGGTGAGCGGCCCGCGAGCCCGGACGGTCCGGCTGCCGACCGAGGTCACCCCCGGTATGGCGAGCAAGGCGACCGCCACCGAGGCGGACTGCCACGGCGACGGTGGCGACCCGGTCGTCCCACTCCCGCATCTCCGCGCAGGCCCCGTCGTCACCGGTGAGCGCCACGACGGGCACACCGAGCGCGGCGGCGGTGGCCTGCGCCGGGCCGGTCTCGCCCACGGGGCGGCCGTCCAGCCGGATGTCCTCGATCCCATGGCCCATGAAGCTGTGACTCAGCACGCCGGGCGCGCCCGCGCGTGGTGGCCGACCAGGATCATGGCGTCGTGCCCGGGGGGAGCCCTTCGAGCATTCCCATCGGTTTCGGCCTGCCCCGGATCAGACGGGCCGCCGGATGCAGGGCCTCGGGGAGCAGGTTGCGCATCGGCCCGTGCGCGTCGTTGACGATCACGTCCGCCGCGCCGGCCGCGACGGCGCCGCGGACGGCGGCGTTGACGTCCTCCGCCATCATCAGCCGCCCGGGTTCGTAGTCCCGCCCGCCGGGCTGGACGCCGTCCGCGTCGACCAGTCCGGTGACGCCTTCCATGTCGGCGCTGAGGTGGACGCGCATGAGGTGTACTCCTCGGAATCGGCGGGCCGTTGGGCAGAGGACTGCCGTCACCGACGCCTGCCGCCGAGTCCGCGGTTCCGCTCCGGAGCAGCCGCCGCTCCGGCCCGTCCGTACACGCAGGCCCCTCAGCCCTCCGCGACCAACAGCGCCACCGGATACCGTCCCAGCAGCTCGCGCAGGCACACCACGGGCCTGTGCAGCTCCCGGCCGGTGAGCAGTTCGCGCCAGCCCGCCCCTGTGCCCGCGCCCGTGCCCGCAGACTTGCTCGGCAGCGTCAGTTCCGTGTCGCGCCAGCCGCCGTCCTCGGCCAGCCGGAGGGAGAGCCGGGTGGCCACCGTCACCACCCGCCCGGCCCGGGCGAAGGCCAGGCAGTGGCCGGCTGCGGTGCCGTCGGCGTGCAGGGGGGTGTAGGTGCCCTCGGTGCCGAACCACTCGGGGTGGCTCCGCCGCAGGCGCAGGGCCGTCGCGGTCAGCAGCAGCTTTTCGGCGGACAGGTCCTGCGGTTCCGCGCCGTCGTCGAGTTCGGTGAGCAGGTCGGCGCGGAGCCGGGGCGGGCGGCGGTTGTCGGGGTCTACCAGGGCGTTGTACTCGGTCTCGGTGCCCTGGTACAGGTCGGGTACGCCGGGCATGGTCAGGTGCAGCAGGGCCGCGCCGAGCACGTTGGCACGGATGTACGGCGCGAGTCCGGTGGCCAGTTCGGTCAGCGAGGACGCCGCCGGTCCGCACGGGCCGGCGCGCAGGAAGTCGCCGACCGCCTCCTCGTACCCGGTGTCCTGGTCCGTCCAGGACGTGTGCAGCCCCGCTTCGCGTACCGCCTTCAGCACCGACGGGATCAGCCGTTCGGCGGACGGCCTGCCGAGGCCGAAGGCGGTCTGCCAGGCCACCCACGCCAGGTGCTGGTCCGGCGGCTGCGGCCCCTCGCTCCCGGCGGACACCCGGCGCAGCAGTTCCCGCCACCGGTCCGGGCATTCGGTCAGGACGGCGATCCGCGCCCGCACGTCGGCGCTGCGCTTGGTGTCGTGGGTGGAGAGCACCGTCGAGGTCAGCGGCCAGTCCCGCTGGACGCGGGCGCAGTACGCGTGGAAGGTGTCCACGCCCACCGTCGGCGCCCCCGGGTCGGCGCCGACCTCGCAGGCCGACAGCAGCGGCACGTAGCGGTAGAAGGCGGTGTCCTCCACGGACTTGGCGCGCAGCGCGGAGGAGGTCTGGGCGAAGCGTGCGGCGAAATCCGCGCAGTCCGGGCCGTTGCCGAGCAGACCCAGCGCCAGGTCGCGCACCAGGTCCACGGCCAGCGCCTCCTCCGGCGCGCGGAAGACCGTACGCGCCCGCGCGGCGGCCTCGGCCAGCATCGCCGCGTCCTGCTCGCCACGCTGCGCGTCGCGCACTCCGGCGCCGTCGGTGGCGTACGGGCGGTAGACGGGCAGCCGGACCAGCAGTTCGCGGACGGCGGTGCGCAGCGCCCAGGGCGCGTGGTCGCCCTGGTGGGACGCCCGGTCGCTGATCCGGCCCGCGGTGCGCACCAGCCGTTCGACCTCGGCGGCGAGGTCGTGGGTGACCACTTCGTAGGCGGCGCGGCGGACGGTTTCCTCCCAGTCGCCGCCCGCGTCCGCGAGCGGGGCGACGAAGTCGCGGTAGACGCTGAACAGGCGCCCGGAGCCGAGCGGGCAGACGAACAGGCCGTCCAGGTGGCGCAGCGCGTCGTAGCCGGTGGTGCCCGCGCACCGCCAGCCGCGCGGCAGCTTCTCCCGACCGGTCAGGATCTTCTCGGCCACCGTCCAGCGGCCGCCGGTGGCGGCCTGCAGCCGGGCGAGGTAGTCGCCGGGGGCGGCCAGGCCGTCCGGGTGATCGATGCGCAGCCCGTCGACGACACCGTCGCGCATCAGCCGCAGGAGCGTGGTGTGGGTCGCCTCGAAGACCTCCTCGTCCTCGACCCGTACGCCGATCAGCTCCGAGATGGTGAAGAACCGCCGGTAGTTGATCTCGCTGCGGGCCAGCCGCCACCAGGCGAGGCGGTACCACTGGGCGTCCAGCAGGCGGGGCAGCGGAAGCTGCTCGGTGCCGGGCCTGATGGGGAAGGCGTGGTCGTGGTAGCGCAGCACGTCGCCGTCGACCCGGATGTTCCCCAGTTCGTCGCCCAGCCGCCCGCCCAGCACCGGCAGCAGCACCCGTCCGCCGTGCCCGCCGTCCCAGTCGATGTCGAACCAGCGGGCGTACGGGGACGAGGGGCCGTCCCGCAGCACCGCCCACAGCGGTGCGTTGAGCGACTCCGGCGCCGGGACGGCCATGTGGTTGGGCACGGTGTCCACCACCAGCCGCAGTCCGTGCGCCGCGGCCGTCGCGGCCAGCGCGCGCAGGCCCTCCTCGCCGCCCAGCTCGGCCCGTACCTCCGAGTGGTCCACCACGTCGTAGCCGTGTGTGGACCCGGGCACCGCCTCCAGCACGGGGGAGAGGTGGAGGTGTGAGACGCCCAGCGCGGCGAGGTACGGCACGGCCTTCTCGGCCGTGGCGAAGGGCAGGTCCGGCTGGAGCTGGAGCCGGTAGGTGGCGGTGGGGGGCGCAGTGGCGGTGGGTGGCGCACTGGAATCGGCCGTCATGGGAACACCCGTACCCGCCGGACGGCCTGTTGTTTCACCGGCCCGGCCGCGAGGGGCGCACCGGACGGGAGCCGTTCGTGCCCGCCCCGGCCCGCCCCGGGGCGGGGTGCCGCCGTACGGAGGCATGGCCGGGACCTGCGCGAACTGACCGTCGCGGAGCAGGGGCACGCGTACTACGCCGTACGGCGACCGGACCCGGCCGTACGGAACCGGCAGGATCCACCGCAATGGCGGAGCCGGGTGTACGGCCGGTGGCGTAGACGTACTGGACGCGGGAGCCGCGCGACGTACCCGCGCGACCGCTCCGGCGGGGCCGGGCACCGCCGTGCGCAGGCGGTTCCCGGCCCTGTACGGCCTCCGGCGCCGGGACGTCCTAGGCGGGCCGCTGGAGCACCATCATGCTGCGGCCGGGCAGCGTGAGGTGATCGCCGGCCTGGGCCTTGATGCCGCCGCCGTCGGCCACGACCTCCGGATGGGCGGTGTCCACGACCGCCTGCCACTGGCGGCCGTGGTCGACGGGCACGGTGAACTCCCGGTCGTCGCCGTGCGCGTTGAACATCAGCAGGAAGGAGTCGTCGGTGATCCGCTCGCCGCGCGGCCCCGGCTCGGTGATCGCGCTGCCGTTGAGGAAGACCGTCAGCGACTTGGCGTGTGCCGCCTGCCAGTCGCGCTGCCGCATCTCCTCACCCTCCGCGGTGAACCAGGCGATGTCGGACAGCTCGTCATGGGTGCCCTCCATGGGCCGGCCGTGGAAGAAGCGCCGTCGGCGGAAGACCGGGTGGTCGCGCCGCAGCCACACCATCTGCCGGACGAAGGCCAGCATCTCCCGGTCCTCCTCGCGGACGTCGGTCTGCCCCCGGGCGTCCGCGCCGGGGCCATCGGCGGCCTCCGCGCCGCGGTCGGCGGTGGCACCCGATCCGTCCAGGGCGCCCGGCGAGTCCGCGCCCGGTCCGGCCGTCGCGCCCGATGCGCCGTCGGACGCCGCAGTCCCGCCCGTACCCGGCCAGCGCACCCACGCCAGCTCGTTGTCCTGGCAGTACGCGTTGTTGTTGCCGTCCTGGGTGCGCCCGAACTCGTCGCCGTGGCTGAGCATCGGCACGCCCTGCGAGAGGAGCAGCGTGGCGATGAAGTTGCGCATCTGGCGGGCCCGCAGCTCCTGGACCCCGGGGTCGTCGGTCGGCCCCTCGGCCCCGCAGTTCCAGGACCGGTTGAAGCTCTCGCCGTCCTGGTTGTCCTCGCCGTTGGCCTCGTTGTGCTTGTTGTCGTAGCTGACCAGGTCGCGCAGGGTGAAGCCGTCGTGGCAGGTGACGAAGTTGACGGAGGCCAGCGGGCGCCGCCCGTCGCCCTGGTAGAGGTCGGAGGAGCCGGTCAGCCGGGAGCCGAACTCGGCTAGGGTACGCGGCTCGCCGCGCCACAGGTCCCGTACGGTGTCGCGGAACTTGCCGTTCCACTCGGTCCACAGCGGCGGGAAGTTCCCCACCTGGTAACCGCCCTCGCCCACGTCCCACGGTTCGGCGATCAGCTTGACCTGGCTGACCACCGGGTCCTGCTGCACCAGGTCGAAGAACGAGGACAGCCGGTCCACCTCGTGGAACTGCCGGGCCAGCGTCGCCGCCAGGTCGAAGCGGAACCCGTCCACCCGCATCTCCGTCACCCAGTAGCGCAGCGAGTCCATGATGAGCTGGAGGACGTGCGGGCTGCGCATCAGCAGCGAGTTGCCGGTACCGGTGGTGTCCATGTAGTAGCGGGGGTCGTCGGCCAGCCGGTAGTACGAGGCGTTGTCCAGGCCGCGGAAGGACAGCGTCGGACCCAGGTGGTTGCCCTCCGCCGTGTGGTTGTAGACGACGTCGAGGATGACCTCGATACCGGCCTCGTGCAGCGCCCGTACCGCCGACTTGAACTCCAGCACCTGCTGCCCGCGGTCGCCCCAGGACGCGTACGCGTTGTGCGGGGCGAAGAAGCCGATGGTGTTGTAGCCCCAGTAGTTCGCCAGCCCGGCGTCCACCAGGCGGTGGTCGTGCACGAACTGGTGGACCGGCATCAGCTCCAGGGCCGTGACCCCCAGCTCGGTCAGGTGCTCGATGACCGCGGGGTGCGCCAGCGCCGCGTAGCTGCCGCGCAGGTCGTCCGGCAGGTCGGGGTGGAGCATGGTCAGGCCCTTGACGTGCGCCTCGTAGAGCACCGTCTCGTGGTAGTCGGTGCGGGGCGGGCGGTCGTCGCCCCAGTCGAAGTACGGGTTGACCACGACCGACGTCATGGTGTGCGGCGCCGAGTCGAGGTCGTTGCGGCTGTCCGGCTTGCCGAAGTGGTAGCCGTACACCGCCTCGTCCCAGTCGATGCTGCCGCTGACCGCCCTCGCGTACGGGTCCAGCAGCAGTTTGGCGGAGTTGTGCCGGTCGCCGCGCTCCGGCTTGTACGGGCCGTGCACCCGGAAGCCGTACCGCTGCCCCGGCATGATCCCGGGGAGGTAGGCGTGCCGTACGAACGCGTCGGTCTCCCGCAGTTCGACGGCGGTCTCCGAGCCGTCGTCGTGCAGCAGTGACAGCTCGATGCGTTCCGCCGTCTCGGAGTACACCGCGAAGTTGGTGCCCGCACCGTCGTACGTGGCACCCAGGGGATACATCTGTCCCGGCCAGACCTGCATACGTCGACTCTTCCACTTCCTCGATGGGCGCCGCGAAGCCTTGGGGCCTCACGGCGGTCATGCGTCGCCGTGTTCGTTTGCTGCGTACGGTGCTGCGATCGTCTCGTGTTCCAACCTGCCCAATACGGCTGGTTTTTCGCGCGATCTGCGCCGAAAGATGGGCAACCCGCAGCGAAGTCGGATCGTCGTACAGGACGACCGATATGTCTGAGCACCATGAGGCAGCAGGGGGGAACAGTGCGCAACATGATGCACCGCCACCTGGGCAAGCTGGTGGCGGGCGCGGCCGCGGCGCTGGCGGGTACCGCCGTACTGGCCGCGGTGACCTTGCCAGGGGACGCGGGGACCACCGGCGGGGGGAGCCGGGCCGCCGCGGCCGAAGGACCGGAGGCCGGAACCGGCCAGACGTCGCAGGTACGGCCGGGAGCGGTGGAACGCGCGCCCGAGGAGGGCAGCGCGGGCGTCGGCCGGGACCCGCTCACGGACGACGAGGTGGCGCGGGCCCAGGCCCTCGCCACGCCCCGTACGTTCCGCAGCGCTACCGAGGACGTCAAGGGCAGAGCGGGCCCGGAGCGGCTGACCACCGGCCTGGCCGAGCTGGGCCCGGACGAGACCGGCCTCGCCGCCCCGCCACGCCGGGCGAACGTGTCGTTCTACGACTACCGGTCCGACGCGTACGTGACCAAGACCGTCAACCTCACGACCGGGAAGGTGGAGAAGAGCGACAGCCGGCACGGGGTGCAGCCGCCGCCCAACCGGGCCGAGAGCGAGACCGCGGCCGGGCTGCTGATCGCCGCCCCCGAGGGGGCCGGGCTGCGGGAGGACTACGAACACGCCACCGGCAAGGAGCTGACCGGTCCCGGCCAGCTCACCGTGCGGGGCTTCGTCTACCGGGGCGAGGCGGAAGGACCGGCTCCGGCCAAGCTGCGCGCCTGCGGGGAGCACCGCTGCGTCCGGCTCTTCACCAAGGTGCGCGACGGCCAGTGGATCGACACCCGGCGCTATGTGGTCGACCTGAGCGCCCGTACGGTCGGCCGGCTCGGCTGAGCCGCCCGCGCGTGCCCCGGTACGGCGTCCCGGCCCGCCGCGGGCCGGCCGCCGCCCGGCGGGAACCGCGCAGCACCCCGCACCCGCGTACTCCGAAGCTCGTGTCCCACTGCCGTACAGGAGCGTTTCCATGCACGAAAGACCCTTCCGCCGCGCCCGCGTCGGCCACGGCCGCGCCCGTGTCCCTGCCCGTACCCCCGTCCGTACCCACCGTGCCCGGCTCCGGCGCGCCGCACTGCTCGCCGCGCCGCTGCTGCTCGGTACGGCCGCCCTGACGAGCGGACCGGCCGCCGCCCGGGCTGTGTCCTCGGCGTCCCCGCCGTCTCCGCCCGCGGCCACCGCCGCAGGGTGCAGTACCCCGTACAGCATCACGCAGACCCTCGAAGCCGGCACCACTTGGCGCATGTGCTGGCACTACGACGCGAACGCCGGGCTGGTTCTGGACAACGTCTCGTACCAGCCCAGGAACGAGCCCCGCCCGATCCAGGTGCTGACCAGCGCGAAACTGGCGCAGATCCACGTCCCCTACGACGACGGCGGCAACGAGTACGACGACCTCACCGGCCAGAGCTTCGCCCAGGGACTCCAGACACTGGACCCGGGCGAGTGTCCCGGCGGCACCATCAAATCGGTCAAGGTGCCGGACGCCTGGGACCCGGACCACCCGGACGTCAACGGACTGTGCGTCACCACCCGGGCCCGCGGTCACGCCTACCGCCTGGGCCGCTACCCCGGCGAGACCACCAGGATCCAGCAGCTCCAGGGCAAGGACCTGCTCGTCTACACGGTCAACAAGACCGGGTGGTACGAATACATCGTCGAGTGGCGCTTCTCCGCGGACGGCACGATCAACATGCAGGTCGGAGCGACCGGCACGCTCTCGCCCGCCGACTACGACGCGGGCGACGGCCGCGGCTGGCCGATCGGCAAGGGCGCCAAGGACTACGCCACCAGCCACAGCCACAACGTCTTCTGGCGGCTGAACTTCGGGCTGGACGGCTCGTCGGCCAACCGGGTCGAGCAGTTCGACTCGACGACCACCGCGCAGAGCGGCGGGCTGACCCCCAAGACGAAGACGGTCCGCACGCCGGTGGCCAAGGAGCTGGCGGGGGACGCCGGGCCGACCCGCTGGTGGCGGGTGGTCAGCAACATCGGCAAGAACAAGGACGGTCATCCGCGGTCGTACGAGATCGTCCCCGGTCGTTCCAGCAAGTACACCGGACGCGCCTTCACCCGGCACGACGTGTTCTTCACCGAGTACAACACGTGTGAGCAGTTCGCCAGCAACAACCTGGCGAACTGCGGAGCCGGCGCGGGCACCAGCGTGGACCGGTGGGTCAACGGACAGCCGCTGCGCCACCCCATCGCGTGGGTCAACATCGGGTACCACCACATCGCCCGGGACGAGGACCAGGAACCCATGCCGGTGCACTGGCAGGGCTTCCAGCTCGCCCCCCGGGACGTCACCGCTATGAATCCGCTCACTCCGCCCGAGCTTTCCGGACACAACGGTCACGTCGAATAAGGGGAGTTGGCCGGGGACTCGATCCATCCTGCTGCACCGCCTCCCGGACCCGCAGTAGTCTGCCTTGATCGTTGGCACGGGGGTTCGGAAGGCGGTGCGCAGGTGAGCTCGGGCGGGCTGGAGTTGCCCCCTGGTGACGACGGCCATGACGGCCAGGACAGTCACGAGGGACACGAGGGCGGCTCCGTCGACGCCCCGCCCGGGGCGGTGTCCCTGGCCCGGCCGATGGAGATCGGCGCGGAGCTGGACTGGGGCGCCGAAGCCTGGAGCGAGGTGCGCACCCGCGCCCGGCGGGCCGGGCGCGCCTACATCTGGCTGAACCTCGTCGAACAGCGGTTGCGGGCCGTCGTGGCGGCCGTGCTGCTGCCCGTCTACGAACCCGTGCACGGCGACGAATGGGTCATCGCCGCGGCCGGTCCCACCGGCCAGGAGTGGGTCCAGCGGGCGGTCGCGGTCCGCGAGGTCAGCCGCCGCAAGGGATATCTGCTCGACCCCGCCGACGACAACATCCTCAGCTTCCTGACCCTGCCGCAGCTTCGCGAGCTGATGGTCCAGCACTGGCCCTGCTTCGAGCCGTACTTCGACGACCGGCGGGTGGTGGAGCTGGCCCTCGACGAGCTGGAGGTGGCCCGCAACATCGTCTCCCGCAACCGCGCCCTGACCGGTACCGTCCTCGCCCAGGCGGAGAGGGCCTCCGCCCGGCTGCTGGAGATACTGGGCTCCGGCATCGGCACCCGCACCGCCGGGCGGCTGCCCATCGACGCCGTGGAGGACCTCGTCGGCGACCGGTACGCGGACGTCGTCGGCGTCCACACCGACCGGGTGCGTCTCCAGCGGCAGCTGCCTGCCGAGGACCTCTTCGGCGGTGCCCGGCGCCTGGACGCCATCGGCATCGGCCTCAACCTCCTCGTACAGAACTACTCCGGGCGCCGCATGGTCCGCCTCGCGGAGTCCGGCTGCCGGGTCCGGCTCCTCTTCCTCAACCCCGCCAGCAGCGCGGTCCGCCGCCGCGAGCGGGAACTGGGACTGAAGAAGGGCGAGATGAGCCGCTCCATCGAGATGAACATCCTGCACATGCGGCGGGTACGGTCCCGGCTGCACGACCCCGGCGCCTTCGAGATCCAGGTCTTCGACGAGACGCCCCGCTTCACCGCCTATCTGGTGGACGGGGACGGTCCGGACGGGGTGGCCGTCGTCCAGCCGTACCTCCGGCGGAGCCGGGGCATGGAGTCACCGGTCCTCGTCCTGCGCGGCGGCGGCCGCGAGGTACTGCGCCAGGATCCGGACCGGGACGACGACCGCGGCCTCTTCGAGACGTACCGGGAGGAGTTCGAGAACGTGTGGGCGGACTCGCGGCCGGTGTCGTGAGGGGACGGCCCGCCGGGGCGCCCGGCCGCCGGGAAGCGGGCGGGAGCCGGGGCGTTGTCAGTGTCGCGTGGGAGAGTAGGGGAACACGGGGGAAGCAACACCGAAGGAGGCCGTCATGGGCTGGCATCAAGGGCTGCTCGTCAGTTTCGACTTGGAGACCACCGGCACGGACGTCGAGCGGGACCGCATCGTCACCGCCGCGCTGATAAGGCTGGACGCGGACGGCCGGGAGGCGCTGCGGAACACCTGGCTGCTCGACCCCGGCGTGCCGGTGCCCGAGGAGGCGGCGGCCATACACGGGATGACGACCGCTCATGTGCGGGCGCACGGCCAGGCGGCGGCGGAGGGCGTCGAGCAGATCGCCACCGCGCTCGCCGCGGCGCTGGAGGCGGGCCTCCCGCTCGTGGTGATGAACGCGCGCTACGACCTCTCGCTGCTGGACCGCGAGTGCCGACGCTACGGCCTGCCGACCCCGGCCGAGCGGCTCGGCCGGCCGCCCGCCCCGGTCATCGACCCGTTGGTGCTGGACAAGCACGTGGACCGCTACCGCAAGGGCAAGCGGACCCTCCAGGCCCTCTGCCGGCACTACGGCGTCCCGTTGGAGGCGGCGCACGAAGCGGGCGCGGACGCGGTGGCCGCGGCCGGTGTGGCGCGCCGGATCGGCGAGCGGCATCCCGCGGTGGCCGGGACGGCGCTCGCCGCGCTGCACGCCCTCCAGGAGGAGGCGGCTGCCGAGCAGGCCGCGTCGTTCCAGAAGTATCTGCGCCGCTCCGGTGACCCGGGGGCGATAGTCGAGGCGGCCTGGCCGCTCATTCCGTACCAGCGGGCACGGGAGCGCCCCGAGGAACTGGAGCTGGATCTGCCCGGGCAGGGGCGGGAGCAGGGACAAGGGCAGGCTTCGGCCGCGCGCGGTAGCGCGTAGAGGGGGAGAGGAAGAGACAGGGGGGCAGGAGAAGGGCGGCAGGGGAGGGCCGCTTCAGAAGGGGTACCAGCGGACGGTGGTGTCGCCCTCGCGCAGGGACGCGATGCGGCGGCGGAACTCCTTGAGGGCGGCGGGGGTGCCGGGAGCGTGCTGGGAGACCCAGGCACAGCTTGCCGTCTCCCGTGAGCCGCGCAGCACCGCGCAGCCCTCCCAGTCCCGGACGTCCCAGCCGTAGATCCGCACGAAGGTGTCGTACGCCGCGGCGGGCAGGCCGTAGCGGTCGCGGCTGAGCGCCATCACGACCAGATCGTGTTCCCGCAGATCGGAGGAGAAGGTTTCGAGATCCACGAGCACCGGGCCGTCGGGGCCCACATGAACGTTGCGGGTCAGCGCGTCACCGTGGACCGGACCGCGCGGCAGATGCGGTTCCAGCGCGGTGGCGGCAGCGGCGAACGCGTCGCGGCGGCCCCGCAGGTACTCGGCGTCCCGCGCCGAGACCGCGTCGCCGGCCAGCCGCAGCCAGCGCTCCACACCGCCGAGCAGTTCCCGTCGGGGGAGGGCGAACGGCGGTTCCGGCAGCGCGTGCACCAGCCGCAGCAGGGCGGCCAGGTCGGCCGGTTCGGCGGGGCGTACGGGGTCGGGCAGCCGCTCCCAGAAGGTGACCGGGTGCCCGTTCACCAGACGGGCCGTCGGCTCGGCCGCGCGCACGGCCGGTACGCCCTGGTCAGCCAGCCACACGGCGACGCGCAGCTCCCGTTCGGCGCGCTCCAGCAGTTCGGCGCTGCGCCCGACCCGTACGACCGGACCGTTGCCGCCCGTGGCGAACACCGCGTTCTCGCCGAGCGAGAGCAGCCGGGCGTCGGCGGCGACGTCGGGCCGGCCGGCCGCGGCCAGGACGTCCCGGGCGTGCGCCTCCGTGAACGGAGTGGTGCTCGGTGCGGTCATCGGGGCGCCTCCTGCGGTGCGTGATCGGTATCAGTCTCGCAGGTCCCCGGGCGAAGGAGCCGGGAGGACCGGATCGGGGAGAGGGGAAGGGGAGGGGCGGGGAGGGCGGGGGGAAGAGGAGGGGCGGAAGGAAGCAGGAGAGGCGGGAGGGGAGGTGGGGGAGAAGGGGGACGGGGAGACGGAGTTCTGGTGGGGTGCTTGACTGCGTCGGGTGGCGTCACGACGATGACGGCGGCCGTCCGGCCCGTTCCGTCCGGGGACGCGCGGCCTGTTCCTGGTGGTCACAGCCGTCCTGGGTGTGCGGATGCGGGGAGTCGCGTTGGGTCGAGACGGTCCCGTACAGGGGCAGGGGCGTACGAGAGGGACGGGTGCGGGGCCGGTGCTGCGGACCGGGGGCCGGTCCGTGCCGGGGCGCGGGCACGGGACCTGGTTCCTGATACTGCCCGCGCTGATCCCGATCCTGGTGCTGAGTGTGGGCCCGCTGCTGTACGGCATCGGGCTGGCGTTCACCGACGCGCAGTCGGGGCGTACCCAGGCCACCCGGTGGGTCGGCCTGCTCAACTTCTCCGACCTGCTCCAGGACACCCTGTTCTGGGACTCGTTCCGGGTCGGGCTGGTGTGGGCGCTGGGCGTCACGGTCCCGCAGTTCTTCCTCGCCCTCGGGCTGGCGCTGCTGCTCGGCCAGGAGCTGCGGCTGCGCTGGCTGGCCCGCGCGCTGGCGATCATCCCGTGGGCGATGCCCGAGGTCGTGGTGGGCATCATGTGGCGGCTGGTCTACCACCCGGACGCGGGCGTGCTGAACGAGACGCTGCGCAGCTTCGGACTGGGCCCGGACGAGGGCCGGGACTGGCTGAGCGGCACGGCCACCGCCCTGCTCGCCGTGATCGTCGTGGGCGTCTGGGCGGGGATGCCGCAGACCACGGTCACCCTTCTCGCCGGACTCCAGAACGTCCCCCGTGAACTGCACGAGGCCGCCGCGGTGGACGGTGCCGGAGCCTGGCGCCGGTTCCGTACGGTCACCTGGCCCGCGATCAAGCCGGTCGCGCTGGCCGTCTCGGCGCTCAACTTCATCTGGAACTTCAACTCCTTCGCGCTGGTCTTCGTGCTGACCGACGGCGGCCCGGGCGGCCGCACCCGGCTGCCGATGCTGTTCGCGTACGAGGAGGCGTTCCGGTACGGGCAGTTCGGTTACGCCGCCGCGATGGGGCTGGCGATGGTCGCGCTGATCGCGGTCCTGCTGGCCGTCTACCTCTCCCGGCGGCTGAGGGGGGAGGGTGAGGAGGAACAGTGACAGCGCTCCGGAAGTCCTCACCGGCCGGGCGTCCCCCGGCCACCTGGCGCACCCCGGCCACCCGGCGCCGACCGGCCACTCGGCGTACCCCGGCCACCCCGCGCCGCCCGGCCACCCGGCGCAGCCTCGGCCGGGCCGGTCAGTACCTCGCCCTCCTCTGCTACCTCGCCTTCCTCGCCTTCCCCTTCCTGTGGCTGGTCTCCACCGCCTTCAAGCCGCCCCGCGAGCTGGGCAGCATCCACCCCACCTGGATCCCCCGGGTGCCGACGCTGGACAACTTCCGTACCGCCTTCGACGAGCAGCCGCTGCTCCAGGCGGCCGGCAACAGCCTGCTCGCGGCCGCGGTCTCGGCGCTGGTGGCAATCGTCCTGGCGACGCCCATGGCGTACGTCCTCGCGCGCCGCCGCACCCGCTTCGCGCGGGCGGCGACCGGCTGGGTCGTGGTCAGCCAGGCGTTCCCGCTGGTCCTGGTGATCATCCCGCTCTTCCTCGTCCTGAAGAACCTCCATCTGGTCGACTCCCGGGCCGGACTCGTTCTTGTGTACGTGGTGTGGTCGCTGCCGTTCGCGCTGTGGATGCTGACCGGCTACGTCCGGGCCGTACCGCCGGAGCTGGAGGAGGCCGCGGCGGTGGACGGCGCGGGCCGGCTGCGCATCCTGGTCTCGGTCACCGGACCGCTGTTGACGCCCGGCATCGTCGCCACCGGCCTGTTCGCCTTCATCACCGCGTGGAACGAGTTCTTCTTCGCGCTCGTCCTGCTCAAATCGCCGGAGAAGCAGACGATGCCGGTCGTCCTGACCCACTTCCTCGGGGCCGAGGGCGTCGCCGACCTCGGCCCGCTCGCCGCGGCGGCCCTGCTCGCCACGCTGCCCGGCCTGGTGCTCTTCGCCGTCATCCAGCGCCGGCTCACCGGCGGCATGCTGGCCGGGGCGGTGAAGCACTGATGGCCGCTCCCGGCAGCCCGCGCCGCCGTACCGTGCTCGCCGCCGCGGCCGTGCCCGCCGCTGCCCTGCTGCCCGGCTGCTCGGGCGGCGGAGGCCGTGGCGGCGACCGGGGCGTACTCCGCTTCCAGTCGCTGGCCTGGCAGAAGGAGTCCGTCGACGCCAACAGGCAACTGGTCGCGGAGTGGAACCGCCGGCATCCGGACATCCCCGTCCAGTACGTCCAGGGGGCCTGGCCCACCGTCCACGACCAGTTGCTCACCTCCTTCGAGGGCGGCGAGGCACCGGACATCATCCACGACGCCTCCGACGACCTCGCCGACTTCGCCTACGGCGGCCACCTCGCCGACCTGACCGGCCTGCTGCCCCGGCGCCTGCGGGACGACATCCCGCCGCGGAGCTGGGAGTCGGGCACCTTCGGCGGCCGGGTGTACGGCATCCCCTTCCTTCAGGAGCCCCGCGTCCTGATCGCCGACCAGGTGCGGCTGCGGCGTTCCGGCGTACGGGTGCCGACCACGCGCGAGCCGTGGACGTGGGAGGAGTTCGGGGAGGTGGCGAAGAAGCTGACGGGTGGCGGCGGGTACGGCGTCGCCTGGCCGCTGAAGGAGCCGGTGTCCGTCACGCTCAACCTGGCCCTGTCCACCGGCGGCCGGATCTTCCGGCGCCGCCCGGACGGCAGGGCCGAGGTACGGTTCGACGCCGCCGACCAGGTGGTGCCGCGCGCCATCCACGACCAGGTCAACGTCGCCCGCAGCGCGGCCCGTACGACGCTGGGCATGGGCGGCGCCGACACGCTCCCCGGCTTCTTCGCCGGCCGGTACGCGATCCTGCCGCTCGGCTTCTCCTACCGGCA
This sequence comes from Streptomyces sp. NPDC026394, assembly GCF_055567735.1. Classification (NCBI taxonomy): domain Bacteria; kingdom Bacillati; phylum Actinomycetota; class Actinomycetes; order Kitasatosporales; family Streptomycetaceae; genus Streptomyces; species Streptomyces sp. NPDC026394. The sequence continues at coordinate 69,550 of NZ_JBVHPX010000010.1, read as the reverse complement.
GCAGATCGTGCAGCAGGCCCCGAAGGAGTTCGCGTGGACGGTGCTGCCCGCGCCCGGTGGTGCCGGCGGCGGGGACCAGGGCGTCAGCCCGCAGACCCTGTCGATCGCGGCGGACTGTCCCCGTAAGGAGGAGGCGATGGCCTTTGTCGACTTCCTGCTGAGACCGCCCAACATGGTGCGGCTCGCCCTCGGCGACTGGATGCTGCCGACCGGCCGGGAGGCGCTGCGGGCCCCCGAACTCCACACGGACCGCCATGGATGGTCGACGGGCACCGCGCTGGCCGGTACCTTGCGCGCCGCCCCCGCGCAGTCCGTGCGGGGCTATCCGGAGTGGAAGGACAAGATCGCGACACCGGCCTTCCAGGAGTACTACAGCGGCGCCGTCGACCTGGACGAACTGCGCGAGCGTCTGGTCCGCGACGGCAATCTGGTGCTGGCGCGGTATCAGCGCTGAACAGGCCCGACGGGCGTTCTGTGACGGAATATCGGCGCATTCCCAATAAGGGCGACGAAAAGCCGGGGTGGCGCACGGCCGCCCTGTCGCCCGCTGTGCCGGGGGAATTGCGGTGCGTGCAAGGCGGGTTCGGCCGGGGCGTGGTCGCGAGTGAGCGACGCCACGCCTCGGAAGTGTTATGCCGGGGATTGAAGCCGCGCCGACCGGGGATTGTTGAGCTGTGAAGAAGCGGAGAGGGGGCGGGGGTGACTGCCCGTCTGTTCCCTGTAGTGGCGGGTTTTCCCGCATTCGGGGTGCCACACTCCGTACTGCCGGTAACTTCGATGCTCGCATCGCATCTGACCTGCGTCATATTGCCGCTGTGTAAACGAAGTTGACGTACTGTCGGGTGGTCGTGGTGCACCTTTGCCCCCTTCTGTGGTCGTTTGCAATTACGCAGGCTTGTTGCCTATCTCACAACGCCCGGGCGGCCTTGAATTGACCTCGTCAATCCGACAGGGTTTCGAGCCAGCCCGGCGGAGATCTTCTTGTCCGTCCGGGCTGTTGCGCAACGCTTTCCCCCCACACTTCCCGAACGAGGAGAACCCTCGAATGGCTCACGCTCACAAGCGTTCCAGCAAGAAGCGGCTCGTCACCGCGATAACCGCCGTGGTCGCCGCGACCGGTATCGCCACGGTCACCGCGGTCACCGCGGGCGCTTCGCCCGCCGAGGGCAAGATCTACGGCGCCGAGGCCAAGGGCGCCGTCAGCGGCAGCTACATCGTCATGCTGAAGAACCCTGAGAACACGGTGCGCAGTGCCGGGGTGCAGGCTGAACAGAACAAGGATCTGGCCGGCAAGTACGGCGGCGAGGTCAAGCGGACCTACTCCGCCGCGCTGAACGGTTTCTCCGCCACCGGCCTCAGCGCCGAGGAGGCCCGTCGCCTGGCCGCCGACCCGGCCGTCGACAAGGTCGTGCAGAACAAGAAGTTCCACATCGACGGCGCCCAGGACAACCCGCCGTCGTGGGGCCTGGACCGCATCGACCAGGCCGACACCCAGGGCGACAAGAAGTACACCTACCCCGACAGCGCGGGTGAGGGCGTCACCGCGTACGTCATCGACACCGGTGTCCGCACCACGCACCAGGACTTCGAGGGCCGGGCCTCCTCCGGCTTCGACGCGATCGACGGCGACAACGACGCCACCGACGGCAACGGCCACGGCACCCACGTCGCGGGCACCATCGCCGGCAAGGCGCACGGCGTCGCCAAGAAGGCCAAGATCGTGGCCGTCCGGGTGCTGGACGACCAGGGCTCCGGCTCCACCGAGCAGGTTGTCGCGGGCATCGACTGGGTGACCAAGAACCACAAGGGCCCCTCGGTGGCGAACATGTCGCTGGGCGGCGGCGCCGACGAGGCGCTGGACGCGGCGGTCCAGAAGGCGGTCGCCTCCGGCGTCACCTTCGCCGTGGCGGCGGGCAACGAGTCCACCGACGCGGGCCAGGGCTCCCCGGCGCGGGTCAAGGAGGCCATCACGGTCGCCTCCAGCACCAACACCGACGAGCAGTCCGACTTCTCCAACTTCGGCAGCGCGGTGGACCTCTACGCGCCCGGTTCGGACATCACCTCGGCCTGGAACGACAGCGACCAGGGCACCAAGACCATCTCCGGTACGTCCATGGCCACCCCGCACGTCGCGGGCGCCGCCGCGGTCTACCTGAGCGGCCACCAGGACGCCAAGCCGGACGCGGTCGCCACCGCGCTGACCGACGGCGCCACGCCCGACAAGATCAAGAACCCGAGCGAGGGGACGCCCAACAAGCTGCTGAAGGTCGGCGAGAAGTAGCCTCACCGCCCGTTCGGCTCCGGACGCCGGCCGTCGCGCTCGCCCCCACGGGGCACGACGGCCGGCGTCGCGCTGTCCCCGGCCGGGAACGTCTCACCCGCAGTACCGCCGCGCCGTCGACTCCCGCTGCGGCGCCTCCAGCAGCCGCAGCCGGCTCTCCACCTCCCGCGGCAGCGGGCGCCGTTCCCGCAGCACCCACGGCAGACCGCCGGCGGCCTCGGCGAACGCCCGTACGGAGACCGCGTCCCGGGGCACCGTCGAGGCGAGCACGCCCGTCCGGCGCACGGCGGCCGGCAGCGGCCTGCGCAGCCAGGTGAACCACAGGGTGTTGCGGATGCCCTGGCGCCGGCGCAGGGTCGCGTCGCGGTGCGGCGACGCCCGGTGGTGGACGGTGAGCCGGTCGGCATACACCAGCCACCAGCCGTCGGCCGCCAGGTCCGCGGCGAGCAGCTCCTCCTCGCCGCCCAGGACCAGCCGGGGCGAGAAGCCGCCCGCCGCCCGGAAGGCGTCGGCGCGCAGCACCGTGGCCGCCGCGAGGAACGAGCCGAGCGCCGGGCCCGGCAGCCAGGAAGGGGCGGGCAGCGGGGAGTGCCGCAGCTCCTGGACGATCGGGTCCTCGACGGGTTCGCCCGGACCGGTGCCGGGCGCGGCGCCCGCCTCCGGCGCGTCCGGGTGCGGATGGACCATGATGCGCGCGGTCACCGCGCCCAGCCGCCCGTACGCGTCCAGCAGGTCGGCGGCCCCGGCCAGGGCGCCGGGCTCCCACCACGAGTCGTCGTCGCAGAACGCGAGGTACGGCGTGGCCGCCACCCGCGCGGCCAGATTGCGGCCCACCGCCCCGGTGTTGTGCTTCAGCGGGATGAGCCGCGGCGCGAGGGGATGGCGGCGGACGGCGGACGCGGTGCCGTCCGTGGAACCGTTGTCCACCACGACGACGGGCGGCTTCTCCGGCAGTTCGGCGAGCCGGTCGAGGGTGTGCAGCAGATCGTCGCTGCGGTTGCGGGTGATGACGATGACGGTGGTGCGCGGATCGGTCACGGGAGGTTTCCTCGGGTCGGTGCGGTCACGCCCGGCACCGGCGTTCCGGTGCGTGGCGCGGGGAGTTCGTCCGGTGGACCGGTGCACGGCGAGTACACCGGCGGGCCGGCGTGCCGGGGGCTGCGCGGCGCCGGACGCGGTCGGCGTCCTCGGGGCTGGCGGTGCGGCCCGGGCCCTCGGCTGCGGTGAAGCGGTCCGGGTCCTCGGCCATGGCGACACAGTTGCCGTCCTTGGCCGTGGCGGTGCGGCTCGGAGCCTGGGCTATGGCGGGGCGGTCGGCGTCCGTGGCGATGGCGGTGTGGCTGCCGTTCGGTCCTGGCGGTGCGGCTCGGGTCCTCGGTAGTGGCGGTGTGGCTGCCGTCCGTGGCCATGGCGGTGCGGCTGCCCTCCTCGGCCACGGCGGGACGGCCGAAGTCCTCGGCTGCGGTGAAGTAGTCCGGGTCCTCGGCCATGGCGACACAGTTGCCGACCTTCACTATGGCGACGCGGCCCAGGGCCTCGGCCATGGCGGGACGCCCCAGGATCTCGGCCATGGTGACGCCCCCGCCGTCCTCGCTCATGGCGACGCGCCCCCGCCCCGGCCCCCACCCCCGCTCACGGCCCCGCGCCCGCGGTCGGGCAGACGAAGTTCCCTGGTCACGGCGTCAGCTCCAGCGTCCGCACCCGGCGTTCCACCAGCCCCGGCAGCAGCCGTCGGCGTGCCAGTGCGGCCGGGAGGCGGCGTACCGCCTCGCTCAGGGCCAGGCGTGCCTCCGGGTCCGTACGGCCGTCCAGTGCCAGGCGCAGCGTGTGTGCGAGGGCGTGCCGGAGCGGGCGGCGCAGCCAGGCGGTGAGCAGGGCGTTTCGGCGTACGCGGGCGGTGCGGCCGTGGCGGGGGGCGCCGCCCGCGCCGTCGGGTTCGTGCCGGGCGACGAGGGCGGGGCAGTAGGCGACGCCCCAGCCGCGCGCTTCGAGGTCCATGGCCAGCAGGGTTTCCTCGGCGCCGAAGTGGAGTACGGGGTGGTAGCCGCCGGCTTCCAGGAAGGCGTCCCGGCGGGCGACGGCGGCGCAGCCCAGGAAGCCGAGGACGGACGGTCCCGGCAGGTCGGGTTCGCGGCCGAGCGGGGAGGCGGCGAGGACCGCGTTGAGCGGGTCGGCGGCGTCCGTACCGACGAGGGTGCTGGCGGCGGCCAGTCCCAGCCGGGGGTGCGCCGCGAACACCTCGGCGGCGCGGGCCAGGGCGCCGGGTTCCCACCAGGAGTCGTCGTCGCTGAACGCGACGAGCGGTGTGTCGAGGGCGGCGGCACCGTACGTACGGCCGACCGCGCCGAGGTTGCGGCCGGGGGTGAGGACCCGCACGGCGGGGAAGCGCGCGCGGACGGCGTCGGCGGTGCCGTCCGACGAGTCGTTGTCCACGACCACGACGGGAGGTGCTTCGGGCAGCCGCGTCACCCGTTCCAGCGTGCCGAGCAGGCGCTCGCGGCGGTTCCTGGTGATCATGACGATGCCCACGCGCGGGGCCTCGGGGGCACGTCGGCCGTCCGGCACGGTGCGGGTGGCCGGCAGTCCTGCCGCCGGGGCGGTCACGACCGGTACCCCGGGCCCGGCGCGGCGGCGCGGGCCGCCCGCCGGGCCAGCGCGGTCGTCGACCTGCCGTCCAGGTAGGGCAGGACGAGCGCCTGGCCGCCCCACTCCCGCAGGGTGGCCGCCTCCGGGAGTGCGTCCACGGAGTAGTCGCCGCCCTTGACCCACACGTCGGGCCGCAGCCGCCGCAGCAGTTCGACGGGGGAGTCCTCCTCGAACACCGCGACGGCGTCGACGCTGCCCAGCCCGGCCAGCACGCGGGTGCGGTCCGCCGCCCGGGTGAGCGGCCGCCCCGGGCCCTTGAGGCGGGTGACGGACGCGTCGGAGTTGACGCAGACGATGAGGCAGTCACCGATCCGCCGGGCGCTCTCCAGCAGACCGACGTGCCCGGCGTGCAGCAGGTCGAAGCAGCCGCCGGTGGCGACCACCGTCCCGCCCCTGGCCTGCACGGACCGGGCCAGCTCGAACGGGTCGGCGGGCCGCTCCGGGGCCGGCCGGTCCGGCGGCGGAGCGGTGCGCCACAGGGCGCGGTTGCCCGCGCCGCCCGCCGCGACGAAGGCGGCGGCCTCGGCGACGGCCCGTTGTACGGCCTCCTCGGGCAGCGCGCCGTCGGCCAGCGCGGCGGCCGCCGTGGCGGCGAAGCAGTCGCCCGCCCCGCAGGGGTCGCCGTCGGCCCGGTACGGCGCGGGCACCAGCATCGGCGAGTCGCTGCCCGCCCTGGCCAGCAGCGCGCCGCGTACGCCGAGCGTCACCGCGACGGCCGCGGCCCGCCATTCGGCGGCCAGTTGGGCGCCCCGTACGGCGCAGGCGCGCAGCGACCGGTCCTCGCCGGAGGTCAGGGCACGGGCCTCGGACGCGTTGGGCGTGACCAGCCGCGCGCCCGGTACGGGCGTGCCGCCCTTGGGGTGCGGGTCCCACAGCAGCGGGACCCGGTGCGCCACCTCGGCGAGCAGTCCGTGGACCGCCGCCGCGGTACCGCGCCCGTAGTCGGCGACCAGGACGGCGCGGGCCCCGGCGAGCGTCTCGCGCACCGCGGGGCCGGGCTCGCCCGGACGTCCGCCGCCGCGGTCGAACCGCACCAGGGGGCGGCCGGAGGCCATCACCCGCGTCTTCTCGGGGAGCCCGCCGTCGAGGGGGAGCTCCACCAGGCGTACGGTCCCGCGCAGGGCGCGCCGTACCGCCTCGCTCGCCGGGTCCGGGCCCAGCGCGGTCACCAGGACCACGTCGCGCCCGGACCGCGCGGCGAGCGCGGCGGCGAGGCCGGCGCCGCCCGGCCGGCTGCGGTCGTCGGTGACGTCCACGACGGGTGCGGGCGCGTCCGGCGCCAGGCGCGAGGCGTCACCGTCGATGTCCCGGTCGAGGAGGACGTCGCCCACGACCACCAGAGGCCGACGGTTCCTCATGACCGCCTCCCGGGCGCGTCGCCACGGCGGGCGTTCACAGCGCGCCGTCCCGGTCCGCCACCGCGGCTTCCAGCGGGACGACCGCCGTGCCCTGCGCGGGCCGGGGCGCGCCACCGACGGCGTCGAAGTGCTCGCACAGGATGTGCACCGCGATCAGGTGCGCCTCCTGGACGGTCGCGCTGCTCGGGGAGTCCACGCACACCGCTTCGTCGGCGGCGTCGGCCAGCGGGTTGGGCCGGGGGCCGGTCAGTGCCCAGACCCGTAGCTCGGCGTCCCGCGCGGTCTCGGCGGCGGCCAGCAGGTTGTCGCTGCGGCCGGAGGTGGACAGCAGCAGGAGGACGTCGCCGGGGCGGCCGTGCGCGGCGACCTGCCGGGCGAAGACCTGGTCGAAGCCGTAGTCGTTGCCGATGGCGGTGACGCTGGAGGTCTCGGCGTGCAGCGCGATGGCGGAGTAGGCGGGCCGGTCCTGCTGGTAGCGGCCGACGAGTTCGGCCGTCAGGTGCTGGGCCTGGGCGGCGCTGCCGCCGTTGCCGGCGGCGAGCAGCCGGCCGCCGACGGGCAGTACGGCGCCGAGGTGGGTGCCCCACTCGGCCAGCCGGCGCAGGCTGTTCCGGCGCAAGGTGCGCACCGCGTCCTGGAGCGACTGGCAGTGGCGGTGTGCGGCGTCAAGGGGTTGGCTCATGGTCGTCGGGCTCCCGGGGCGCCGGTGGCGCTGGGGCCCGCACCTCCTTCGTACGTCTGCGGCGGGGACAGGGCGTCGGACGGCGACGAGGGACAGCCCGGGGGACGGACGCGGTGCCGGGCCGGTCGAACGGCGGGGCGCGCGGCCGGTGGTCACACCACCTCGGTGACGGCGGCGGGCCGCGGGCTCAGGACACCGAGGTAGACGGCTTCGGTGCCGGCCGCGACCTGTTCCCAGCCGTACCGGGCCAGTACCCGGCGGCGGCCGGCGGCGCCGCAGGCGGCCCGTACCGCGCCGTCCAGGAGCAGTTCGCCGACGGCGCGGGCCAGCGCGGCCGGATCGCGGGGCGGTACCAGCCGCCCGCAGTCCGGGTCGGACACGGTGTCCAGCTGGCCGCCGACGGCGGTGGCCACGACCGGTGTGCCGCAGGCCATGGCCTCCAGCGGCACGATGCCGAACGGCTCGTAGTCCGCCGGGCACAGCACCACGTCGGCGGCGCGCAGCAGTTGCGGTACGTCCTCGCACCGCACGCCGCCGGTGAAGCTCACCCGGTCCGCGACCCCGGCGGCGCGGGCCAGTCCGCGCAGCCGCCGTACCTCGGGGTCCTGGTCCACCCGGTCCGCGGGCGGCCCCCCGGCGATGACGAGCCGGGCCTCGGGCAGCCGGGCCAGCGCGGCGATGGACACCTCGGCGCCCTTGCGCGGGACGAGCCGGCCGAGCTGGAGGAGCAGCGGGCGCCGCGTGCCGTGGTCGGCGGCCGGCCCGTCGGGGGTGAAGCGCGCCGTGTCGACCCCGCACGGCACCACGTCGATCTTGCTCTCCGTGATGCCCATCCGGCCCAGTTCGGTGACCTCGTCCCGGCAGGTGGCGATCACCCGGTGGCAGCCCTCGCCGATCGCGGTCTCGTCGGTGACGCGGGAGCGCGGGCTGGTGTCGGAGCCCTGCTGATGGCGCCGCTTGACGGTGCCCAGGGCGTGGTACGTGTGGGCCAGCGGCAGTCCCAGTTCACGGGTCGCCCGCAGCGCGGCCAGGCCGGACATCCAGAAGTGCGAGTGGACCACGTCCGGCGCCCGTACCCGCCACTGTCCGGCGAGATGGTCGCCGAACGCCGGCATGTACGGCAGCAGCGCGTCCTTGGGCACGTGCCGCGGCGGCCCGGCGGGGACGTGCCGGACCCGTACGCCGGGCCGCAGCACGACCTCGTCCGGCGGTTCGGGGGAGTCGCGCCGGGTGTACACGGTCACCCGGTGCCCCCGGTCGGCCAGCGCGCCGGCCAGGCGCGCGACATGGACGTTCTGGCCGCCCGCGTCGACGCCGCCGAGGACCGCCAGCGGACTGGCGTGCTCGGACACGAGCGCGACGGACAGGCGCGGGACGGTGCCGGGCGAAGTCATGCGGACACCTCCGTGAGGACGCGTTCCCAGTCGTGCAGGAAGCGCTTCAGCCCGTACCGCTCCAGCGCCGCCTGGCGGGCCCGCGCGCCGTCCTCGGCCGCCGCGTCGGGGTCCTCCAGGTACGTCCGGGCGGCCCGGGCCAGGGTCTCGGGCCGGTTGGAGAGCGTGCCGGTGCCGGGCAGCACCGCCTCGGCGGCCTCGGTGGTGGCGAGGGCCACCACCGGCATCCCCAGGTGCATGGCCTCCAGGAGCGACAGGCCGAGCGAGGTCCAGCGCACCGGGTGCAGGTAGAAGCGGCGCTGCGCCATCGCCTCGTGCAGTTCGGCCTGCGGGAGGTCGGCCGTGCGGCAGCGGTCCGGGGGCAGGCCGAGGTGTGCGGCGAGCCCTTCGGTGCGCATGCCGAAGACGTCCAGCGGGGCGGCTTCGGCCAGTGCGGGCAACAGGTCGGTGCCGACCGTACGGCCGCGGCGGACCGGCTCGTTGGTGACGACGGCGGCCCGCGCGAGCCGGCCGGTGTACTGGTGGCCGGGGTCGACGATGCCGTGCTCGATGACTTCCGTACGGGTGCCGCCGCTGTCCCAGAACAGCCGGTTGAAGTGGGTGACGTGCACCAGGACCAGGTCGTCGCGGTCGGCGCACGGGTGGCGGGTGTGCGGCACGTCGCCGTCCGGCGCGTTGTGCTCCAGGTAGACGGCGGGCACGTCACGGCCGGGGCGGCGCCCGCTCAGCCAGCGCTCCGCCAGCCCGGCCTCGTGCGGCCGTTGCAGGACGACCAGGTCGACGGGGGCGTGCCGCAGCTCGGCCGGGGTCTTCTCGACCACCGAGTCGGGCCAGGGGAAGGTACGGGCCCGGCCCAGCCCGTCGGGACCGCGGTCCGGGGTGACCGGCACCAGGTAGGTGTGCGGTCCCTGGACGAACGCGGTCGTCCAGGACCCGTGGACATGCCAGAGCAGGATGTTCATACAGTCGCACCTCGTTCGGTGTCGGTCGCGGACCGGGCGGGCCCGGCCGCGGGCGATGCCGGCGGCCGGCCGGGGCCGGTCAGCCGGGACACGGCCGCGAGCAGCGCGGTGTCGCTGACCGTGTCGAGACAGGGGTGGCCGGGCACCGGGCACCGCCGGGCGCGGCTGCCCGCGCACGGCGCCTCCTGGTCGCCGAGCAGGACGTGCGGCACCCTGTACGGCGCCCACAGCAGCGCGGGGACCACCGGCGCGAACAGGCAGACGACCGGCGTCCCCACGGCCGCGGCCAGGTGCGCGGGACCGGTGTTGCCGACGACCACCGCCCGCGCGCGGGCCAGTACCCCGGCGAGCTGGTGGGCGTCGGTGCGCCCGCCGAGGTCCAGCGCGTGGCCGCCCGCGACGGCGGCGGTCAGGTCCCGTTCGCCGGGGCCGCCGGTGACGATCACCCGGTGCCCCGCCGCGCTCAGCGCGCCCGCCGCCCGCGTCGCCCGCGCCGCGCTCCAGGCGCGGGCCGGCACGGCGGCTCCCGGGTGCAGCACCACGTACGGGTCGCCGCCGGTCAGCGGCGTGGTGTCGGGCGGCGGGAGGACGCCCAGGGCGCCGTCGTCGTCCGGCGGCAGGGCGAACCCGGCGTCCCGCGCCAGGTCCAGCGCGGCCTCGGCCTCGTGCCGCTCCGGCTTGCGGTGGTGCCGCAGGTCCAGGAGGGCACCGGGATAGTCCACGCTGTCCGCCGCGATCCAGCCGATCCCGGCCAGCTTGAGCAGCAGCGCCGCGGGCAACGGGCTCTGGTGGTACGACACGAGCACCAGAGCCCGGTCGAACCGGCCCGCCGCGAGGGTGTCCACCAGCGCCTCCGTGGCCTGCCGGTCCACCGGCCCGGGCCGCAGCCCCACCCACGGCGCGTCGTGCACGATCACCTCGTCCACGCCGGGCAGCAGCCGCGCCGCACGCTCGCCCGTCGGGCCGCACAGCAGCGCCGTGTACGAGGAGCCCGCCGCCACGGCGCGTACCGCCGGACCGGCCAGCAGCACATCGCCCGCGCTGTCCAGCCGCACGACGAGGGTGCGCGGGGCCGTGCTCATACGGCGCCCTCCCCGTCACCCGGGCCGCACAGCAACAGGCGTACGGCACCCGGCAGATCACCGGCGTACTCCGGCGCCGCCGCGACCTCCTCCGAGCGCGTCACCGGCGTCGGCACGAGCACCCCGCGCGCGCCGGCGGCCCGCGCCGCGTCCACATCGGCGCCGATGTCGCCGACCACGGCGGCCCGCGCGGGGGAGACACCGAGGGACGCGCAGGCCGCGAGGATCAGTCCGGGCGCGGGCTTGCGGCAGCCGCAGCCGTCACCGGGCCCGTGCGGGCACACCGCCCAGACGCCGAACGGCCCGAGCCGGTCCTCGACTTCCTCCCGTACGGCCGCGACCTGCGCGCTGCTCAGCAGGCCGCGTGCGACGCCGGACTGGTTGCTCACCACGCCCACCGCCAGACCACGCGCCCGTACGGCGTCCAGCGCCGCGCGCGCTCCGGGCATCGGCTCGACCAGCGCCGGGTCACCGTTGTACGGCACGTCGGCCACCAGCGTCCCGTCCCGGTCGAAGAGCACAGCCTCCAACGGGCCCGCGGCGCCTGGCCGCTGCCGCCCCGCGAGCACCGGTACCGGCACCCGCGCCGGAGCACTCCGCCCCGGCGCGTACAGCCACAGACGCCCGGGCTCCTCGCGGCCCGCCACCGGGGCAGCGACTGCCGTGGCCCCCTGCTCACTGTCCGCGCCCACGGGTTACACCCGCTCCGGAACCGGCTGCGGCTCGGCCAGCGGCGCGACGGGCGCCGGCCGGACACCCAGCGGCGCCACCCGGCGGTGCCGCACCAGCCCGCGCAGCCAGTGCCCGGCGGCCGCCGACGGGATGAGCGCGCTGGTCACCGCCATCGTGACCACCTCGTCCCGGGTACGGGGCCCCGGTGCGATCCGCGCCCACGCGAACTCCGCCGTCCCGCCCAGCCACACCCCGGCCAGCGCCAGCGCCGCCCGGCGCCGCCCGGCCGCGGCACAGGCCAGCGAGGCCCCGGCCGCCGCCGTCACCGCCAGGTGCCACGGCAGCCGGCCGCGCGGCGCGTCCGCGTGGTGCCACCAGTCCCGGCCGTGCTTACGGGTCATCAGGACGTCGTCGGCGTTGCCCGCCTGGAGCCGCACGGAGACCCAGCGGTCGGCGGGCCGCACCGGATGCGTGGTGCGGCGGGTGCCGGCCGCCAGCGTCCAGCCGGCCGCCAGGACCCGCAGCGCCAGGTCGGCGTCCTCCCGGAAGGCGCGCCGGAACCGCTCGTCGAAGCCGTCGACGGACTCCAGCGCGTCCCGCCGGTACGCCATGTCCGCGGTGATCCACTTGGCGGTGGCCAGTCCGGCGGTGTTGCGCTCCCAGTCCGTGGACCGGCGCTCCGGCGGCACCGGTACGGCGATCCGCGCGGTGATCCCGGCCGTCCGCGGTGACGCGGCGGCGAGATCGGCGGCCAGGTCCGTGCCCCAGGTGGGGCCGGGCACCACGTCGTCGTCGAGGAAGACCACCCACGGTGTCGCGTCCGCCGCCCGCCAGCCGGTGTTGCGGGCTGCCGCGGGCCCCCGCGCGCAGCCCGGCACGACCTTCGTACGGTCGCGGAGCGCCTCGGGGATCTCGGCCGGCAGCGGGGTGCAGTCGTCCAGCGGCCGGTCGTCCACCAGCACCACCTGGAGCGGCGGCGGGCCCTCGGCTTCGGCCAGCGCCCGCAGGCACGCCGTCAGGCTGGGCCGCCCGAGGGTGGGGATCACCACCGTGTGGTCGGCGGCGGTCGGCGAGGTCATCGGACCGCCCCCTCACCGCTGCCCGCGACCGGTGCCTCCACGGGCCGCGCCAGCCGGTCGTACGCGGCGGGCGCCAGCTCCTCCTCGATCCCGGCCGGGAAGGACAGCACCCCGGCACGGTGCGCCGACCGGTTCCCGGCGGCGAAGAACGCGTCCCGCCGTACCGCGAACGGGCCGATGGCCAGCAGGTCGACGGGGGTGGAACCGAAGCACTCCAGCGCGTCCCGCGGGTCGTCGACCATCGGGCGGCCCGCGGTGTTCAGACTCGTGTTGACGACGACGGGCAGCCCCGTACGCCGCTCGAACTCGGCCAGCATCCGGGCCACCAGCGGCTCGTCGGCCGGGTCCACCGTCTGGATGCGGGCGGTGCCGTCCACGTGCACCACGGCCGGGATGCGCTCCCGCCACTCCTTGGCCACGTCGTGCACGAACAGCATGTACGGGCTGGGCAGCTGGCCGTCGAAGATCCGGCCCGCCCGGTCGGCGAGCACCATCGGCGCGACCGGCCGGAACTGCTCACGGCCCTTGACGTCGTTGAGCCGTTCCAGGTTCGCGGAGTGCCCGGGGTGCGCCATCAGGGAGCGGTGGCCGAGCGCCCGCGGACCGTACTCCGAACGCCCCTGGAACCAGGCCACGATGGCGTTCTCCGCCAGCGCCTCGGCGACGGTCGCGGCGATGTCCGCCGGCCGCTCGAAGGGCACGGCGGCGGTCCGCAGCCACGCTTCCAGCTCCGTGTCGGACCAGCCGCGGCCGAGGTCGGCGCCGGGCATCGGCGCGGGCTCCTCGCCGCCCTGGGCACTCAGCAGCAGCGCGCCGCCGAGCGCGGTCCCGGCGTCACCGGCCGCGGGCTGCACCCACACCCGGGCGAACGGCCCCTCGCGCGCGATCCGGGCGTTGGCCACGCAGTTCAGCGCCACCCCGCCGGCCAGCGTCAGCACGCTGTCGTGCGTACGGCCGTGCAGCCAGCGGGCCAGGTCCAGCAGGGTCTCCTCCAGGACGAGCTGGGCGCTGGCCGCGAGGTCGGCGTGCGCCTGGCTCCACGGCTCGTCCGGGTGGCGCGGCACGCACAGGTCGCTCCACGGCACGTGCGCGGCGTGGAAGCCGCCGTCGCCGGTGGGGTACACGTAGCGGCGCAGTTCGGGCAGCATCCGCGGGGTGCCGTACGAGGCGAGCGCCATCACCTTGAACTCGTCGCAGGAGCGCAGGAATCCGAGGTGCGCGGTCAGCTCCTCGTAGACCAGGCCGAGCGAGTGCGGCAGCTCCTGCCCGTACAGCGGCTCCAGCTTGCCCTGGACGCGCTGCGCGGCCAGGTGCGAGGTCGCCTCGCCGCGGCCGTCGAGCACGAGCACCGAGGAGCTGTCGGCGTCCGGCGCGCCGAACGCGGCGGACGCGGCGTGTGCCATGTGGTGCGGTACGTAGCGCACCCGCTGCGGGTCGAGCCCCGGCAGCGCGGTCTTGAGGAACCCAGGGGCCTCGCGCGCGTACGTCAGGCGCAGGTGGTCCCAGGGGTCGTCCAGGCCCATCTGGTCGGCGGGCCGGGCGAGCCGGGGGTCGAAGGAGTACGCCACCGCGTCCAGGTCCTCCGGGCGCAGGCCGGCCGTGGCCAGGCACCAGGCGGCGGCCTGGTCGGGCGTCTCCCAGGCGGAGAAGGGCACCGGCCGCTTGCCGTGCTTACGTCGGGAGAAGCGTTCCTCTTCGGCGGCGGCCACGGTCTGCCCGTCGACGACGAGAGCGGCGGCGGGGTCGTGGAAGAGCGCGTTGATGCCGAGAATGCGCATGGGGTTTCGCTGGCCTTTCGTCGGGATGGACGGCGCCCGGCCCGCCGCCCGGTCTCGGCCGGGACGGCCGCACGCCGCGGGCTCCGGCCCCGGGACGGCCGGAACCGGAGGCGGTGTCAGGCCCCTTGCCGCTTGCGGAACCACGCGACGGTGCGCGCCAGGCCGTCCCGGTGCGCCACTTCGGGCTCCCACTGGAGCTTGCCGCGGGCCATCGTGATGTCGGGGCAGCGGACCGCGGGGTCGTCGGTGGGCCGCTCGATGTACCGGACCGGGGAGCGGGAGCCGGCCAGTTCGGTGATCAGCCGGGCGAGTTCGAGCATGGTGATCTCGACCGGGTTACCCAGGTTGACCGGTCCGCGCAGGTCGGAGGCGGCCGCCGCGAGGATGCCCCGGACGGTGTCGTCCACATGGCACAGCGAGCGGGTCTGCAGCCCGTCCCCGGTGACGGTGAGCGGCTCCCCGGCCAGCGCCTGCCGGATGAACGTCGGCACGGCGCGGCCGTCGTGGCCCCGCATCCGCGGCCCGTAGGTGTTGAACAGCCGCACGATGCCGGTGTCGGTGCCGTGGGTGTTCGCCTCGGCCGTGGTCAGCGCTTCCCCGAAACGTTTCGCCTCGTCGTACACGCTGCGCGGGCCGACCGGGTTGACGTTGCCCCAGTAGGTCTCGCTCTGCGGATGCTGCTGCGGGTCGCCGTAGACCTCGGAGGTCGACGCGAGGACGAACCGCGCCCCGTGCGCCCGCGCCACGGCGAGCGCGTTGCGCGTCCCGAGGCTGCCGGTGTCCAGCGTGTGCAGGGGCAGCCGCAGGTAGTCGGCGGGGGAGGCCGGGGAGGCGAAGTGCAGGACGAGGTCCACTTCGCGGTTGATCCGGAACGGCTCGGTGACGTCGGCCTCCACGAACGTGAACCCGGATATCCCCCGTAGCTGGGCGATGTTCTCCGCTGTTCCGGTGCTCAGGTCGTCGACGCAGGTGACGGAGGCGCCCTGGGCCAGCAGTGCGGTGCACAGGTGCGAACCGACGAAACCCGCGCCGCCGGTCACCACGGCGTGTTTCCAGTTCCGGGAAAGAGCGGCGTTCATGGGACTCCCTCAGCTAGGGGTTTGCCCCGAATCGGGTGCCTCGCCTGCTTCAGGAAAAACGTCACGCTAGGCGACACTGCGACCCTCTACGACATGTCTTATGGTGAAAAGTCGCTCTCCCGGCAGCTCCCGCTACCCGGCCGGCCGCCTCCGGGCCGCAGGCCCCCCGGCGACCGGCGACACCACGTACGGAGCAGCGCACTTCCCCGGCGAGCCCCGGGGACGACGGCCGCCCCACAGTCACCCGTACGGCTGGGCCAGGCACCGCAGCAGCCCGTCGAGCAGCCCGCCGCCGTCCGGCCGGACCGTGTACCGCGCCGCCCGGGCCCGGCCCCGCTCCGACAGGCACCAGGCCAGCAGCCGGTCCAACTCGGCCGCGCCGGCCTGCTCGCAGCGCAGCACCGCGGGCCAGTCCAGCGCCGCCGCCTGGGCACTCACCTTCGCGCCGCCCTCGACGGGGTCCACGGCGAGCGCCGGCGTGCCCGCCCGCAGTGCCAGGACCATGCCGTGCAGCCGGGTGGTCACCACCACGTCCAGCCGGGCCAGTACGGCGTGCAGTTCGTCCGGCGTCGCGGGCAGCCGCCAGTCACGCGCGTCCAGGCGGGTGTCCATCGGCAGGCGCGCCGCCTCGACGGTGACCAGCCAGTCCGTCAGCACGGCGCCGACCTCGCGGTGCCGGCGGCGGGCGCCGTACTCGTGCTGCCCGCCGGTCAGGACGACGCCGACGAGCGGAAGACCGGACGCCGCCGGAGCCCGCAGGCTCAGATCCCGCGCCCCGGCCGGCTGCCCGGCGGCGTCGCGGGGCAGGACGTCGTCGAAGCGGGTCACCGCCGGATCGTCCGGGTCGGGTACGGACACGCCGACGGCCACCCGGCGGCACCCCGCGAACCGGTCGTGCAGCGCGAGCAGCGGACTCGGCCCGCCGTCCGGCGGGGGACGGGAGTGCACCGGGCCGCAGGCGAAGACGAGATCGGTGTACCGGGCGGGATCGGCGCCGTCCAGATGCAGCGCGCCCGGCCGGAACGCCGGCGACCAGGCCGTGTCGTACGCGACCCCGGCACCGTCCAGCGCGGCCTGCACGGCCTCGGCCGCGAGCATGTCGCCGGCCGTCACCTCGCCGTGCAGAAAGCTGAACCAGCCGGTGAGCAGGACCCGCGGCAGGCGGCCTCCGGTCACAGCGCCGCCCGCACGGAAGCCCCGGCGGCGCTCCGCGCTCCCGGCACCCTCACAGCACCGGCGCCGCGACCGGCCGCTCCGGAACCCGGACGGGCTCGGGCAGCCGCGCCACGGCCCTCAGCACCTCCGCCGCGGTGATCCGGAGCAGCCGCCCGTCCGGCTGATCGCCGTGCGCGTCGCCGGGGCGCGCCCGGTCCAGGTGGCCCGGGTGCCACAGCACCTGGTGCCGGGGCGTCCGGGGCGGGCCCCACAGCCGCGGCGCCACCGGGCCGAAGAGCACCACGGACGGCGTGCCGAGGGCGCTGGCCAGGTGCGCGAGCCCGGTGTCGCCCACGATCACCGCACGGGCCCCGGCGACCAGCGCCGCCAGCTCCCCGAACGGCACGTCCGCCGCGCCCCCCAGCACGGCCGACGGCGGCAGCCCCGCCTGCGCGGCGACCTGCCGGGCGAGCGGGCCCTCGCCGGCACCCGCGGTGACGATCACCCGGCGCCCCGCCCGGTGCAGGGCGTGCGCCACCGCGGCGAACCGTTCCGGCGGCCAGCGGCGCGCCCCGGCGTCCGCCCCCGGGTGCACCACGACAGCGCCGGGCGCGGGGGAGGGCTCCGAGGGCGCCCCGATGCGCAGATCCTCCGGGTCCGCCGGAATCCCGTACCAGGTCAGCAGACGGCACCAGCGGCTGCGCTCGTGCTCGTCCTCGCGCCAGACCGGGCCCGCGATCCGCGGGGTGGCCGGATGCGCGTACGCGAGCAGCCGCGCCGGGCGCAGCGCCTGTAGCGGCAAGTGGCTGGCGGGCCCGTTGCCGTGCAGGTCGACGGCGACGGCAGGCGGCGGGCCGGTCCAGTCGATCACCTGCGGCACGCCGCGGGCGGGCGCCGACGCGGGCAGGAGCCGGTCGACCACGCCCGTGGCCGCGGCGGCCTCGCCGAGACGGCGGGGGGCCGCCAGCACCAGCTCGTGCAGCGGATGGGCGGTGCGCAGGGCCCGCAGGGCGGGCACCGCCGTCAGCAGGTCCCCGAGACCGAGCGCCCTGAGCACCAGGATGCGAGGCCGCTCGGACGAACGGAACGGATCACGCGGACGGGGGCGGGCCGGGGCCATACGGGTGCCTCCTCGGCATTCCAACGTGCCCATCGACGCCGGACCCCCGGCGCGGGGCGGTACGGGACAGCGCGGGCCCGCCTCCACGGCAAGCCCCGCTGCACTCCAATGTGCGGGTGGCGGGTGCGGGCCGCGACCGGGGGAGGCTTTCGTTGGCATGGGTTCACCCGGCTCTTGCGTACACCCGCGACGCCGCCGGGTTCACGGAGGTTCGGGGACGCGGGCTTCGGTGCGGCTACGCCCGGGTAGGCCCCCGGTGGGGGGATGTGAGCGTTCACCCCGTATGGCGGGCGGTTCGGCCCCGGGTCCGGCCCAGGTTCGGTTCGGGCGTGAGCTTCGGCCCCGGCCCGGCCCTGATCCGGCGCGGCGGCCCCTGCCCCGGCTTCGCCGACCTCCCCGGCTACGGTCTCCCCGGCCCCGGCCCCGGCCCCGGCCCCGGCCCCGGCCCCGGCCCCGGCCCTCGGCCCCCGGGCTACGGTCTCGCCGGCCCCCGGCCCCGTTCTCGCCAACCCGTAGGCCCCCGACCGCCCGGCCCGGATCTCCCCGAACCACCCCTGTGAGCAACCCCACCCACCCCCTTAACCCCTTGCGGCACACGGGATCGAGGGGCCTCGCGCGCGTCCACGGCGCGACCGCCTCCCGGCCGGGTGTTCCCCCGGTCGGGAAGCGTCTGTGAAGATGGCACATTGCTGCGCCTGAGAGGGTCCGTCGCCACGGACCGGGAGAGGCCGGCATTCCGACCGAATCGGTGCCCACGCCGCACGCAGACGTGCCCCGTGCCCGCCGAGCCGCGCTCCGAGCCTGCTGGGCTCTTCACGAAGTTTCTGCCGCTGTGTCTTCTTCCGTCCGTTCCGCTGCCCGTGTCCCGGCGCAGGCGGATTCTCACGCAACGATTCCCGCACCGGAAACCCCCGAAACAGTCGAAACCGAAAAAAATGTGCGTCGCCGCGCCGGTGGCTACCGGTACCTCCTGGGCCGCAAGGCCAAGGGCGACGGCGGCGACCACGCGCCGTGGCGCTCCCTGCGCTACCGCAGCATGCGCTGGTGGTCGGTGGCGAACCTGGTGTCCAACGCCGGCACCTGGATGCAGCTCACCGTGCAGAACCTGCTGGTGCTGCAGCTCACCGGCTCCGCCGCGGCCACCGGTCTGTCGCTGTCCGTGCAGGCTGGGCCCGGACTGGTCATGGGCCTGTTCGGCGGTGCCGCCGTGGACCGCTGGCCGCGCAAGCTCACCGCCGGGCTGAGCCAGGCCGTACTGGGCCTGGTCGCCTTCACGACCGCGGCCCTGGTCGCGACCGGCCAGCTCAACTACGGGCTGCTGATGGCGCTGGCCGCCGTCACCGGCCTGATCGCCACGATCGACGGACCCGCCACCGCCCTGCTCGGCAACGACCTCGTGCGCCGGGAGGACGTGCCGTCCGCCATCGCGGTCGGCTCGCTGGTGCACAGTGTCGGGCGCCTCGGCGGTACGGCCCTGGCGGGTGTCGCCGTCGGCTTCCTGGGCACCGGTGCCGCCTACGCGGCCAACGGGGTGTCCTTCCTGTTCGTCGCGGCCGTCATCCCCTTCCTGCGACCGGTCGGCGAGGCCTTGCGGGCGCCCGCGAAGTCCTCGCGGGCCACCGAGAAGGCCGTGGAGGCCGTGGGCGCGCCGGAGGAGGAGATCGGCGACCGGGCCAGGGACGGGCTGGCGTTCTTCATGCGCCGTCCGCGCCTGGTCGCGCTGGCCGCCATCACCGGGCTGAGCGCGATCTTCGGCCGTAACTACCAGCTGACCCTGGCGGTCCTGGTCACCGGCCCGCTGGCGGCGGGCGCCGGAGCGTTCGGCACCGTCTCCTCGGTGCTGGCGGCGGGCGGCATCGTCGGCGCGATCCTCGCGGCCCGGCTCCGCAACCCCTCCGTCAAGCTGGTCGGCGCGCTGGCCGCCGCCGGTGCGCTGCTCCAGGTCTTCGCCGGACTGTCGCCGTCGCTGATCGTCCTGCTCGTCCTGGTGCTGCCCATGTCGGTGGTCGAGTCGGTCTCCGACACGGCCGGTACGACGGTGCTCCAGACGGACCCGCCCGCGAACATGCGGGGCCGGGTGCTGGGCGTGTGGCGCAGTGCGAGCACGGTGTGGGGCCTGGTGGCGCCGCCGCTGCTCGGCCTCCTGATGGAGGCGGTCGGAGCCCGGGGCGCCCTGGTGGCCGGCGGCCTGATCATCGCCGTGGCGATCGGCGCGGGCGCCCTGCTGCGCTCCCGCCGGCAGATCGCCTGGCTGGCGCCGGCGCCCGTCCCCGCCGTGGCGGCGGACTACCGGTCCGTGGCCTGAGGTGTGCCGGGCCTGCGAGGCAACCCTCCGGCCTGAGCGGCATGCCGCCACGGCCTGAGAAGCGTGCCGGGGCCGGCGGGACGACGCGTCCCGTCGGCCCCGGCGGCTTTCACCGGTCCGGTGGGGCGTCGCGCGCCCGCCCCCGGCTCGTCCGTACCCGGCTCACCGGCCCTTGAAGACGGCCTTCTCCACCTCGGCGGGGTTCTCGTAGCTCTTGCCGGGGATGTCGGAGATCTTGTCCATCATCTGGCGGCCCGCGTGGTTGCCCTCGGCGCAGGAGACCAGGTCGTCCTTGCTCGCCGGGTAGTGCGCGCCCTTGAGTGCCTTCTGGAGTTCGATCGGGTTGGTGTCGCTCATGGGTCCTCCGCTTGACGGGGGTGGGGTGGGCCGTCCGGCGGGCTGCCGGGCGGCCGCCCCTCCAGTACCCGGGCAATAGCGGATTAATCGGACAGGTGTCCTGGGGTCGGAAACCCCGCCTCCTCACCGCGTAACGCCGCCCACCAGCACTCTTGTCGCCGGCCGGCCGACTCCCCGGGGTTTGCCGCGATCGCGGCGGGTACTCGCGTGCCTCGCCGGACAGCGAGCGGCGAGGAGGATCACCCGGTGAGCCAGAAGAACATCTTTGTGATCGGCCTGGAGGCGGCCAACCTGCCCGCACTGCACGACGTTCCCGACGCGGACCGGTACCGCTTCCATCCGCTGCTCACCGTCAAGGAACTCCAGGTCGGCGAGGTCTCCGTACCCGACCTCCTGGACAAGGCCCAGCAACTGCTGGACTCCTTCGACGGCAGCATCGACGCCATCGTCGGTTACTGGGACTTCCCGGTCAGCACCCTCGTACCGATCCTGAGCGAGCGCTACGGCACCCGCAGCACCGGCCTGGAGTCGGTCGTCAAGTGCGAGCACAAGTACTGGAGCCGGCTGGAGCAGGAGAAGGCCGTCGACACCCATCCGCGCTTCGGCCGCGTCGACCTGCACGCGGACCCGCCGCGCCCGCCCGAGGGCGTCGGCTTCCCCATGTGGCTCAAGCCCGCCCTCGCGTACTCCTCGGAGCTGGCCTACGGCGTCCAGGACGAGACGGAGTTCCGGGCGGCCGTCGAGAAGATCCGCAAGGGCATCGGCCGCGTCGGCCAGCCCTTCGAGTACATCCTCGACCGCCTCGACCTCCCCCCGGAGATGGCGGGCGTCGGCGGGCAGGTCTGCCTGGCGGAGGAGGCGCTGTCCGGCATCCAGGTCGCGGTCGAGGGCTACGTGCACGACGGCGAGGTCACGGTCTACGGCGTCCTGGACTCCATCGACTACCCCGGCAGTTCGTCCTTCCTGCGCCACCAGTACCCCTCGACGCTCCCCGAGACCGTGCTGCGCCGGCTGCGCGAGGCCTCCGCCCGCGTGATGCGGCAGATCGGGATGCAGGAGGCCACGTTCAGCATCGAGTACTTCTACGACCCGCACACCGACGACATCAACGTGCTGGAGGTCAACCCCCGGCACTCCCAGTCGCACGCCGAACTCTTCCAGTACGTCGACGGCGCCCCCAACCACCACGCCATGCTCCGCCTCGCCCTCGGCGAGGACCCGTCGATGCCGCACCGCGAGGGCCGCTACCGGACGGCCGCCAAGTGGTACTACCGCTGGTTCGCCGACGGCGTCGCCCGCGCGGTGCCCTCCCAGGAGGAGATCGAGCGCATCGAGCGCGAGATCCCGGGCACGCGGATCCACGTGATTCCCGAGCCGGGCCAGCACCTGTCGGACATGGAGCAGCAGGACAGCTACAGCTTCGAACTGGCCCATGTCTTCACCGGGGGCGACAGTGAAGAGGAGCTGCGCGAGAAGTACGACCACTGCGTGGCGGCCCTGCACCTGGCCTGCGAGAAGGCCGGACCCGCCGGCCGGGACAGCTGAACCGGCGCGACCGGTCCGCCGGCCGCGCCGACCGCACGACAGCAAGGAGAAGGTCGCCCCATGCGCTTCGTGAGCAATCTGCCCTGCGCGACGACGGAGGAGGACCACGTCACCATCCCCGTCTCCGACGGCACCCGCCTGTCGGCGCGCATCTGGCGCCCCACGGCGTCCGACGAGGAACCGGTGCCGGCGGTGCTGGAGTACATCCCGTACCGCAAAGGCGACCTGACCGCCGTACGCGACTCGATCCACCACCCCTACATCGCCGGCCACGGCTACGCCTGCGTCCGTGTCGACCTGCGCGGCACCGGCGAGTCGGAGGGCGTCCTCAAGGACGAGTACCTGGAGCAGGAGCAGGCCGACGCCGAGGACATCCTCGCCTGGCTGGCCGACCAGCCCTGGTGCGACGGGAACACCGGCATGATGGGCCTCTCCTGGGGCGCCTTCGCCGCCCTCCAGGTCGCCGCCCGGCAGCCCGAGAGCCTGCGCGCCATCGTCATCGCGTCCTTCACCGACGACCGGTACGCCGACGACATGCACTACATGGGCGGCCAACTGCTCTCCGACAACCTCGCCGAGGCGGGCACCATGTTCGCCTACGCCACCTGTCCGCCCGACCCGGCCGTGGTCGGCGGCCGCTGGCGCGGGATGTGGCGCGAACGGCTGGAGCACACCGAGCCGTGGGCCCTGAACTGGCTGCGCCACCAGCGCCGCGACGACTACTGGCGGCACGCCTCGGTCTGCGAGGACTACAGCTCCGTACGCTGCCCGGTCCTCGCCTCCAGCGGCTGGGCCGACGGCTACTCCAACGCCGTGACCCGGCTGCTGGGCAACCTCGACGTCCCGCGCAAGGGCCTGATCGGCCCCTGGTCGCACAAGTTCCCCCATCTGGGGGAACCCGGGCCCGCGATCGGCTACCTCCAGGAAGTCGTGCGCTGGTGGGACCACTGGCTCAAGGGCGCCGACAACGGCGTCATGGACGGGCCGATGCTCAGCGCCTGGATGCAGGACAGCGTGCCGCCGTCCACGTCCTACGAGACCCGGCCGGGCCGCTGGGTCGGCGAGCCGGACTGGCCCTCCCCGCACGTCCGCTCCGTCGCCCGCCCGCTCTTCCGGCACCGCATCGGCGCCGACGGCGAGGAGTGCGGCGACCGCGACTGCAGGGTGCTGACCGTGCAGTCGCCGCTGTCCGTAGGCCAGTTCGCCGGCAAGTGGGCCTCCTACAACGCCCCGCCGGACCTCCCGTACGACCAGCGCGAGGAGGACGGCGGCTCGCTGGTCTTCGACAGCGACCGGCTCACCGACCGTGTCGAGATCCTCGGCTCGCCCACCGTCGAACTCGACCTGTCGGTCAGCGAACCGGTCGCCATGGTCGCCGCCCGCCTCACCGACGTGGCCCCCGACGGCCGGGCCACCCGGGTGACCTACGGCGTGCTCAACCTCGCCCACCACGAGACGGTCGGCGAGCCGGAACCCCTGGAGCCCGGCCGGCGCTACCGGGCCACCATCCAGCTCAACGGCGTCGCCCAGGCGTTCCCGCCCGGCCACCGCATCCGGCTGTCGCTGTCCACCTCGTACTGGCCGTTGGCCTGGCCGCCGCCCCGGCCCGCCATGCTCAGCGTCCACGAGGGCAGCAGCACCCTGACCCTGCCGGTACGGCCCACCACCGAACCGGACCGGCTGCCCCCGCGCCCGTTCGGCGAGCCGGAGGGCGCCCGGCCGCTCACCGTCACCCAGCTCACCCCGCCGGAGGAGCGCTGGGACGTCAAGCGTGACCTGGTCGGGTACACGTCCGAGCTGGAGATCGTCAAGGACCGTGGTCTGGCACGGCTGGAGGACACCGGCATGGAGGTCGGGCGGCGCGCCTACGAGCGGTACACCACCGTCGCCGACGACTTCACCTCCGCCACCGGCGAGACCCTGTGGACCATGCGCTTCCGGCGCGGCGACTGGGACGTCCGGGTGGTCACCCACCAGAAACTGCGGTGCTCCGAGAAGGAGTTCCACATCGACGCCACCCTGGACGGCTACGAGAACGACCACCGCGTCTTCTCCCGCACCTGGAACGAGACACTGCCGCGCGACTGCCTGTGAGGACACGAACGGCCGGGGGACGCGACCGCCCGTGAGGACACGCACGCCCGTGGGACGCGACCACCGGTGAGAGGAGCTACGGTCGGCCCGTGCGCCTGCTGCTGATGTCCGACACCCACCTGCCCAAGCGCGCCAAGGCCCTGCCGCCGGAGCTGCTGGAGCAGGTGGCGAGAGCCGACGTGGTCGTGCACGCCGGTGACTGGGTGGACACCGCCACCCTGGACCTGCTGGAGGAACGCTCCCGCAGGCTCGTCGGCGTGTACGGCAACAACGACGGCCCGGACCTGCGCGCCCGCCTGCCGGAGGTGGCGTACGCCGAACTCGGCGGGCTGCGCTGGGGCGTGGTCCACGAGACCGGCCAGAAGCAGGGCCGCGAACGCCGCTGCGCCGAGCGGTACCCGGACCTCGACGTCCTCGTCTTCGGCCACAGCCACATCCCCTGGGACACCACCACCGAGGACGGCCGCCTGCGCCTGCTCAATCCGGGCTCACCGACCGATCGCCGACGGCAGCCGTACTGCACGTACATGACGGCGCGGGTGGCATCGGGCCGGCTCACCGACGTACAACTGCACCGGCTGCCGCCGCGCGTCTGAAGGCGGCCCGGTCAGGCGATCAGCGCCGGTACTTCCCTGCGCAGGGCCTCGTCGTACCGCCGGGCCAGCAGACGGGCCAGTTCCGGCGCCGGGCCCAGGACGTCGGCGAGGATGTCGGCGCCCGCCTCCTCGGCGCCGTGCGCGATGCGGTCCGGGAGGCGGCCGGGGGCGATCACATACGGGGCCACCGCCACCCGTTCGGCGCCCTCGGCCCGCAGGGCCCGTACGGCGTCGGCCGTGCGGGGGAGGGAGGCGGAGGCGAACGCAGGCCGCACGGCGTACCAACCGGTGGTACGCCGCCACTCCCGCGCGATGTCAGCGATCACTGCGATCGCCTCCGGGTCGGAGGAGCCCGCCGAGGCCAGCACGACCCCGGTCGAGCGCCGGTCGCCGGGCCGCAGCCCGGCCTCGGACAGCCGCCGGTCCAGCGCGGCGGTCAGCAGCGGGGACGGGCCGAGGACCTCGGCCCGGTGGACGGCCAGGCGCGGCAGCCGCGTGGCGGCCTCACGCAGGACCGCCGGGATGTCCGTCTTGGCGTGGAAGGCCCGGGTGAGCAGCAGCGGCAGGGCCACCACGTCCCGTACGCCGTCCGCCGCCAGCCGCTCCAGCGCCCGGGGCACACCCGGCGCGTTGAAGTCGAGGAAAGCGACCTCGGTACGCAGGCCGGGGCGCAGCGCCCGTACTCGCGCGCAGAGCGCGGTGACGGCCGCCGCGTGCCGCGGGTCGCGGCTGCCGTGGGCGATGACGAGGAGGGCGGGGCGGGCGGGGCGGGCCGGGCCGGTGTCCATGGGTCAGCTCTTCACCAGCAGGCCGCGGCTGCGCAGCACCCGGCGTTCGAGCGGCGCGAAGATCAGCAGCTCGATGCCGATGCCGACGACGAGGATGAGCAGGATCGCGGACAGTACCCAGGACATGTCCTGGAGCTCGCGGCCCTGTTCCAGGAGCTGGCCGAGGCCGGTTCCCAGGTCGGCGGCGTTGACGATGAGTTCGGCGGCCATCAGGGAGCGCCAGGAGAACGCCCAGCCCTGCTTGAGCCCGGCGAGGTAGCCGGGGAGCGCGGCGGGCAGCAGGATGTGCCGTACGCCGGTCAGTCCGCGTGCGCCGATCGTGCGGCCCGCGCGGAGGTAGAGCGGCGAGATCTGGTCGACGCCGGCGACCAGGCCGTTGGCGATGGAGGGGACCGCGCCGAGCAGCACCACCGCGTAGATGGTGGCGTCGCTCAGCCCGAACCAGATGATGGCGGCGGGCACCCAGGCCACCGACGGCAGTGACTGGAGTCCGCTGAGGATCGGGCCGATCGCGGCCCGTACCGGCTTGACGCGGGCGACCAGCAGGCCGAGCGGCGTACCGATCACCACCGACGCCAGGAAGCCGAGCGCGCCGCGCGACACGCTCGTCCACACGTAGTCGAGCAGGGTGCCTTCGAGCCACTTGTCCTGGAGGGACCGGGCCACGTCGACCGGGCTGGGCAGCAGGTAGTGGTCCTTGAGCTCGAAGTGGTAGGCGAGCTGCCACAGGCCGAGCACGAGGGCGATCGCGACGACCGGCGGCACGGCCTTGGCGGCCAGCGTCCGCAGCCAGGGCTGGCGGTCGGAGACCTTGGTGTCCAGGGCGTCCAGGCCCGCTTCCAGGCCGGCGAGGTCGCCGCCGGAGCGGTCCGGCTGCGCGCCGTCCGGCTGCGCGGCGGTGGGCGCCTCCTCGGCCGGGGCGGGGGCCGGTGCCGCGTCGGCCTCGGGTCCGTCGGCGGTGCCGGCGGCCTCGGCGGCCGGTCCGGTCTCAGTGCTGGCCATGGCGGCGGATCTCCCCACGGAGCTGTTCGGTGATCTCTACGGAAAGGTCGGCGACCGCCGCGTCCTCGATGCGCCGCGGATGCGGGATGTCCACGGTCCATTCGCGGGCGATCCGGCCGGGCCGGGAGGACAGCAGTACCACCCGCTCGGCGAGCCGCACCGCCTCCCGGACGTTGTGGGTGACGAACAGGACGGACAGGCCGCCGTGGCCGGTGGCGCCGTCGTTGGCGTCCCGCCAGATGCGGGTCAGCTCGTCGTGCAGCACGTCGCGCGTGATGGCGTCCAGTGCGGCGAACGGCTCGTCCATCAGAAGGAGTTGACTGTCCTGGGCGAGTGCGCGGGCCATCGCGACGCGCTGCCGCATCCCGCCGGACAGCTCGTGCACCCGCTTGCCGTACGCGCCCTTGAGCCGTACGAGTTCCAGCAGCCGCTCGGCCTCGCCCCGGCGCTCCGCGCGCGGCACCCCGCGCAGCCGCAGCGCCAGTTCGATGTTGCGGCCCGCGGTCAGCCACGGGAACAGCGCGTGCTCCTGGAACATCAGGGCCGGCCGGCCGCCGGGCGTCTCGATGCGGCCCGCCGAGGGCCCGTCGAGCCCGGCGACCAGGTTGAGCAGCGTCGACTTGCCGCAGCCCGACGCCCCCAGCAGGCAGACGAACTCGCCCGGCGCGACGTCGATGCTGATGTCGTCCAGCACGTGCTGCTGCGCGCCGGGGCGGCCGAACGACTTCGAGACATGGTCGATGCGAGCGGCGTACGAAGGGGCCGCGCCGCCCGCGTCCGCCGGGGCGGACGGCCGGCTGCCGGGCTTGCTGAGCGTGGTGGTCGTCATCGGTGTCACCTCCTGGGATGCGTGCGCGGGCTATTCGCTGCCGAGACCGGCGTCGTCGACCGCCGGCTTGCCCTCGGCCTTGAGCACCTTGTTGAGCAGCGTGAGGTCGTAGATGCCCTTGAGGGCGGGCTTCTTCAGCAGGCCGGCCCGGACCGCGTGGTCCGCCTCCAGTTGGAGGGTGGCGGCCAGCGGGTCGTCGGTGACGTCGGTGTTGCGGAACGCCGGGTCGATCACGGACGGCGGCAGCGCCTTGCCGGCCGCGTCGGCCAGCTTGTCGTTGAGCGCCTGCTTGGCCTCGGCCGGATGGGTCCTGATGTACGTGTTGGTCTTGACCGAGCCGCGCAGTACCGCCTCGACGGCCTTCGGGTGCTCCTTGAGGAACTTCTGCGAGACGATCACGTTCGTGATGACGAACTTGCCGTCCTTCCACAGCTTCTTCTCGTCGAGCAGCACCTTGCCGCCCTCGGCGACCAGCTTGGAGGCGGTCGGCTCGGGCACCCACGCGGCGTCGATGCTGCCCTGCCGGAAGGCGACCGGGGTGACCTTGTTCTCGGTGCGCTGGACGGTCACATCGCCCTTGCCGGTGGTCGCGTCGACCCGGTAGCCCTTCTCGGCCAGGTAGTTGAGCAGCGCCACGTCCTGGGTGTTGCCCAACTGCGGGGTGGCGATCGTCTTGCCCTGGAGATCGTCCAGGCTCTTGATCTTCTTGGGGTCGACGACGAGCGAGACGCCGCCGGACGCCGACCCCGAGATGATCTTCAGGCTCTTGCCCTGGGAGGTGGTCCACCCGTTGATGGCGGGGGACGGGCCGATCCAGCCGATGTCGATGGCACCGGAGTTCAGCGCCTCGATCTCCGCCGGGCCCGCGTTGAACACCGACGGCGCGAACTTCGTACCGCCCAGCTCCTTCTGGAAGAAGCCCTTCCGGTCGCCGACCAGCGCGGTGGCGTGCGTGGTGTTGGCGAAGTAGCCGACCTTGACCCGGTCCAGACCGTCGGTCTTCGGGCCCTTCGCCGCGACCGCGCCCTGCTCGTCCTGCTTGGCGCGGGAGCCGTACCCGCACGCGCCCAGAGCGCCGGTCAGCAGGGGGACGACGGCGAGGGCGGCCAGCAGGCGGTGGCGTACGGCAGACACGGGAGGGGGTCCTCTCGGAGGGCCGGGCGGTGAGCGCCTACGGCGGGCCCGGCAGAGCGGTGGATCTTCGGAAGGGGGGCGTGGGGGACACGTGGCGGTACGTCATCGGCGCACACATCGCCCGACGCCGCCCTGGCCGCTGCCCAGCGCGCCGCTGCCGATCCGGCCGCCTTCCTTCGCGAACGTCGAGAAGGCGTCCGCGAAGGTCGCGACGGTGTCCGGGGTCAGGGGAGCGCTCATGTCAGAAGTCCCATTCCGCGTCGTCGTCCGCGACCGCCGCCGCGGCCTCGGCCGCCTCGGCGAACGCGGACCCGGCCATCCCCGCGGTCAGCGTGGTGCCGTCCGCCGGATCGATGAGCAGGAACGATCCGGTACGCCGGGAGTCGGCGTACGGGTCCAGCGCCAGGGGCTCGGCGGTGCGCAGCACGACCCGGCCGATGTCGTTGGCGGCCAGCTCGCCGGGCGCCGGGTGCTGGGAGAGGTCGTCGAGCGTCAGCCGGGACGGGATGTCCTTGACGATCGCCTTGACCGTACGGGTGGTGTGCTTGAGCAGCACCCGCTGGCCGGTCTTCAGCGGCCGGTCGGCGACATGGCAGACGGTCGCCTCGACGTCCTGGGTGACGGCGGGCGGCGCGGCGGCCGGGGCGATCAGGTCGCCACGCGAGATGTCCAGGTCGTCGGCGAGCCGTACGGTCACCGACTGCGGCGCCCAGGCCACGTCGACCGCCTCGCCCAGCACGTCCAGCGCCTCGACGGTGCTGGTACGGCCCGACGGCAGCACCGTCACCGCGTCGCCGACACGGAGCACACCCGAGGCGATCTGCCCCGCGTAGCCGCGGTAGTCGGGCAGTTCGGGGGTCTGCGGGCGGATGACGTACTGCACCGGGAAACGCGCCGGGTCCTCGGACGGGTCGGCGACGACCGGCACGGTCTCCAGGTGCTCCAGCACGGTCGGCCCGCCGTACCAGTCCATGTTCGTGGACGGGGTCACGACGTTGTCGCCGGCCAGCGCCGAGATGGGGATCGCGGTGATCTCCGGTACGCCCAGGGACGCGGCGTACGTGGTGAACTCCGCGGCGATCGCCGCGAAGACCGGCTCGGCGTAGTCCACCAGGTCCATCTTGTTGACGGCGAGGACGACGTGCGGGACGCGCAGCAGCGCGGCGACGGCGGCGTGCCGACGGGTCTGCTCGACCACGCCGTTGCGGGCGTCGACCAGCACCACGGCCAGCTCGGCGGTGGAGGCGCCGGTGACCATGTTGCGGGTGTACTGCACATGGCCCGGGGTGTCGGCGAGGATGAAGCGGCGCCGGGGCGTGGCGAAGTAGCGGTAGGCGACATCGATGGTGATGCCCTGCTCCCGCTCGGCCCGCAGCCCGTCGGTCAGCAGCGCCAGGTCCGGCGCTTCCTGACCGCGGCCCAGCGAGGCCCGCTCGACCGCTTCGAGCTGGTCGGCCAGCACCGACTTCGAATCGTGCAGCAGCCGCCCCACCAGCGTGGACTTGCCGTCGTCCACCGAACCGGCGGTGGCGAAGCGCAGCAGCGAGGTGGCGGCCGTACCGGCCACGTCGACCGGATCGACCATCGTGTTCGTGCTCATGATCAGAAGTACCCCTCGCGCTTGCGGTCCTCCATGGCGGCCTCGGACAGCTTGTCGTCGGCCCGGGTGGCGCCCCGCTCGGTGAGCCGGGAGGCGGCGATCTCCGCGATGACGGCCTCGATGGTGTCCGCGTCGGAGTCGACGGCGCCGGTGCAGGACATGTCACCGACGGTGCGGTAGCGCACCCGCCGCGTCTCGACCCGCTCGCCGTCCTTGGCGCCGCCCCACTCGCCGGGCGCCAGCCACATGCCGCCGCGGGCGAAGACCTCGCGCTCGTGGGCGTAGTAGATGGCGGGCAGCTCGATCTTCTCGCGGGCGATGTACTGCCACACGTCCAGCTCCGTCCAGTTGGACAGCGGGAAGACGCGGACGTGCTCGCCGGGGGAGTGGCGGCCGTTGTAGAGCTGCCACAGCTCGGGGCGCTGGCGGCGCGGGTCCCAGCCGCCGAACTCGTCGCGCAGCGAGAAGACCCGCTCCTTGGCGCGCGCCTTCTCCTCGTCCCGGCGTCCGCCGCCGAACACCGCGTCAAAGCGGTGCGACTCGATGGCGTGCAGCAGCGGCACGGTCTGGAGCGGGTTGCGGGTGCCGTCCGGGCGCTCGCGCAGCTCGCCGCGGTCGATGAAGTCCTGCACGGAGGCGACGTGCAGCCGCAGTCCGTGCCGGGCCACCGTGCGGTCGCGGTAGTCGAGCACCTCGGGGAAGTTGTGACCGGTGTCCACGTGGAGCAGCGCGAAGGGCACCGGCGCGGGCGCGAACGCCTTCAGCGCCAGGTGCAGCATGAGGATCGAGTCCTTGCCACCGGAGAAGAGGATCACCGGCCGCTCGAACTCGCCCGCCACCTCGCGGAAGATGTGCACCGCCTCGGACTCCAGCGCGTCCAGATGGCTCAGCGCGTACGGGTTGTCGGCGTCCCCGGCCTTCCCGGTCCCGCCGGGGCTCCCGGCGCCCGTGCTCACGGCAGCGGCGGTCGTCATGCCAGTCCCCTCTCGGTGAGCAGCGCGTGCAGCGCCGCCGCGGACTCCTGGACGGTCTGGGTGTGCGACGCGATGCGCAGATCGGGCGACTCGGGCTGCTCGTACGGGTCGTCGACGCCGGTCAGCCCGGATATCTCGCCCGCCGCCTGCTTCGCGTACAGGCCCTTCACGTCCCGCTCGGAGCACACCTCGACCGGCGTGGCCACGTGCACCTCCAGGTACGGCGTCCCCTCGCGCTGGTGCCGCTTGCGCACCGCCTCCCGCGAGTCCGCGTACGGCGCGATCACCGGCACCAGCGCCTTGACGCCGTTGCTCGCCAGGAGTTCGGCGACGAAGCCGATGCGCTGCACGTTGGTGTCCCGGTCCGCCCGGCTGAACCCGAGCCCCGCCGAGAGGAACTCGCGGATCTCGTCCCCGTCCAGCACCTCGACGCGGTGGCCCTCGCTCCGCAGCCGCTCCGCCAGCGCGTACGCGATCGTGGTCTTGCCGGCGCTGGGCAGTCCGGTCAGCCACACCGTGGCGCCCGTCATCTTTCGCTCCCGAAGGTCCTGGATGTCCTCGTGGTCCGGCGTCTGCTGGCCGGACTCCCCGGGGCCGCTCATCAGTGCAGCCCGCATTCGGTCTTGTTGCTGCCGGCCCAGCGGCCGGCCCGCGCGTCCTCGCCCGCCGACACCCGGCGGGTGCAGGGCGCGCAGCCCACCGAGGCGTAGCCGTCCAGCAGCAGCGGGTTGGTGAGCACCCCGTGCTCGGCGACGTACGTGTCCACGTCCTGCTGCGTCCAGCGCGCGATCGGCGAGACCTTCACCTTGCGGCGCCGCGCGTCCCAGCCCACGACCGGGGTACCGGCCCGGGTCGGCGACTCGTCGCGGCGCAGCCCGGTCGCCCAGGCGTCGTACCCGGCCAGGCCCGCTTCGAGGGGCGCGACCTTGCGCAGCGCGCAGCACCGGTCCGGGTCGCGGTCGTGCAGCTTCGGCCCGTACTCGGCGTCCTGCTCGGCCACCGTCCGCCGCGGCGTGAGGGTGATGACGTTGACGTCCATCACCTCGGCCACCGCGTCCCGGGTGCCGATGGTCTCCGGGAAGTGGTAGCCGGTGTCGAGGAAGACCACGTCGACACCGGGGAAGGCGCGCGCGGCCAGGTGCGCGACGACCGCGTCCTCCATGGAGGAGGTGACGCAGAAGCGCTCGCCGAAGGCCCCGGCGGCCCAGGTGAGGATCTCCAGCGGGGAGGCGTCCTCCAGGTCGCGGCCCGCCCGCTCGGCGAGCGCCGCCAGCTCGGCTTCCGTCCGTTCCTGAGTTGCCGTCATGTGCTGCTGCCCCCTTGAGGGTTGTCGTGCTGCCGGGCCGGGGCGGTGACGCCCTTGGCCAGCAGTCCGAGGAACGAGAGCCGGAACGCGCGGGCGCACGCCCCGCATTCCCACGCGCCGTGTCCCTCCCCGGAAGGGCGCAGGTCCTCGTCCCCGCAGTACGGGCAGTAGAACGGCGCGGCCCGCCCGCTCACTTCAGCGCACCCTCTTCCGCGCGGGCGGCCCAGGTGGCGAACCGCTCGCCCTCCTCGCGCTGCTCCTGGAACCGGGTCAGCACCCGCTCGACGTAGTCGGGCAGCTCGTCGGCGGTGACCTTCAGGCCGCGGACCTTGCGGCCGAAGCCCGCCTGGAGTCCGAGCGCGCCGCCCAGGTGCACCTGGTAGCCCTCCACCTGGTTGCCGTCGGCGTCCAGCACCAACTGGCCCTTGAGGCCGATGTCCGCGGTCTGGATGCGGGCGCAGGCGTTCGGGCAGCCGTTGATGTTGATGCTGACCGGCTCCTCGAAGTCCGGCATCCGGCGCTCCAGTTCGTCGATGAGCGAGGCGCCGCGCGCCTTGGTCTCGACGATCGCCAGCTTGCAGAACTCGATGCCGGTGCAGGCCATCGTGCCGCGCCGGAAGGGCGAGGGCCGGACCTGGAAGTCCAGCGCCTCCAGCCCGGCGACCAGCGGCTCGACCTGGTCCTCGGTCACATCAAGGATGATCATCTTCTGTTCGACGGTGGTGTTCAGCCGGTCCGAGCCGTGCGCCGCCGCCAGTTCGGCGATCTTGACGAGGGTGGCGCCGTCCACCCGGCCCACGCGCGGCGCGAAGCCCACGTAGAACCGGCCGTCCTTCTGGCGGTGCACGCCCACGTGGTCGCGCCAGCGGCTGCTGGGCTCGGCGGGCGCCGGGCCGTCGGTCAGCTTCCGCTTCAGGTACTCGTTCTCCAGTACCTCGCGGAACTTCTCCGGTCCCCAGTCCGCCATCAGGAACTTCAGCCGGGCGCGGTTGCGCAGCCGCCGGTAGCCGTAGTCCCGGAAGATCCCCACGACACCGGCCCACGCCTCGGGCACGTCCTCCAGCGGCACCCATGCGCCCAGCCGTTCGCCGAGCCGCGGGTTGGTGGACAGGCCGCCGCCCACCCACAGGTCGAAGCCGGGGCCGTGCTCGGGGTGCTCGACGCCCACGAACGCGACGTCGTTGATCTCGTGCACCACGTCCTGCACCGGCGAGCCGGAGATCGCCGTCTTGAACTTCCGCGGCAGGTTCGAGAATTCCTTGCTGCCGATGAAGCGCCGCTCGATCTCCGCGATCGCGGGCGAGCCGTCGATGATCTCGTCGGCCGCGATGCCGGCGACCGGCGAGCCGATGATGACACGGGGGCAGTCGCCGCACGCCTCGGTCGTCGACAGGCCGACGGACTCCAGCTTCTCCCAGATCGCCGGGACGTCCTCGATGCGGATCCAGTGCAACTGGATGTTCTGCCGGTCGGTGATGTCCGCGGTGCCGCGCGCGTACTCCTGGGAGACCTCGCCGATGGCCCGTAGCTGCGCGACGCTCAGCCGGCCGCCGTCGACCCGGACCCGCAGCATGAAGTGCGTGTCGTCCAGCTCCTCCGGCTCCAGTACCGCGGTCTTGCCGCCGTCGATCCCGGGCTTGCGCTGGGTGTAGAGGCCCCACCAGCGCATCCGGCCGCGCAGATCGCTGGGGTCGATCGAGTCGAAACCGCGCTTGGCGTAGATCGTCTCAATGCGTGTCCGCACATTGAGACCGTCGTCGTCCTTCTTGAACTGCTCGTTGCCGTTCAGCGGAGTGAAGTGACCTACGGCCCACTGGCCCTCACCGCGATGGCGTCCGGCCTTGCGGCGGGTCGTGGCGGAACCGGTTCGTTCGGGGGTGGCGGCCATGGCGGTATGTCCTTCTGGGCGGCTCGGTGAGGGGGGACGGCAGCGGCAACCCCACCGTGACCTGTGAAGACGCGCCTCGGCGCAAGGGGCTGGGTACAGAAATGCCCGGGGCAGGTCGGATCAGGGTGCCCGCGCGTCCGCGACGGTGGGGACGGCGAAAAGGCGACGTTGCTGAGACTGTCAGCCCGCCGGACAGATGGCGCTGGACAGGCGGCCGAGGTCGACGTGCCGCCGACTCACCAAGGCAATTCCAGCTGTAGACATGACGGAAGCGTGTCATGGCGCTCTTTAGCCAGTCCACCGTCTTCCAGAATATGGACAAGAGTGTCCCGGATGGTGAGAAGGTATGGCCTCGGTCACGCCACGGCAGGGCGGGCTCCGCGGGTCCCGCCCTACCGTTTTACGGCATATCGCCAGGAATTGCCGCCCGGGGTCAGGCGCCCGGCCACGGACCCGGAATGGGCACCTCCGCTTCTTCGGTCTCCTCGGTCGCGTACACCCGGAAGCCGCGGCGCCGGTAGTTGTCCAGTGCGTACGGCCCGTCCTTGCTGCACGTGTGCACCCACACCCGCCGGGTCCGCTCACGCTCCGGCCATCGCTCGTCCAGGTCCCAGGCCCGCGCCGTCCCGTACGCCAGCAGATGCCCACCGATCCGTCGCCCCCGGAACGCCGGCAGCAGCCCGAAGTAGCTGATCTCGACGGCCCCTTCGGCCTGCGCGTCCAGCTCCACGAATCCGGCCGGCGTGTCCCGCTCGTACGCCACCCACGTCTCCACGCCGGGCCGCCCGAGGAACTCCTCCCACTGCCCGTACGACCAGCCCAGCCGGTCGGTCCAGGTGATGTCCCCGCCGACCGACGTGTAAAGGAACCGGCTGAACTCCGGCGAGGCCACCTCCGCCCGGGCGATCCGGACCCGCTGCTCCGCCGGGGGAGCGACGGCGGGGGCCAGGTCGTCGGGAGAGGTCTGTTCGAGGTGCCAGGTGGTCACGGTGAGAGTCATGGGGGCAGCACATCACGGCGCCGCGACCGCACAGCAGCCGCGGGGGCGTCCCGGTGAGCGGCCGGGCCGCGCGGGAACCGCCCGCGCGGCCCGGCCGGGATCACAGCACCGCGTCCGCGATGCGCTCCACCTGGTCCGGGTCGGTGGCCCAGCAGTAGAGCATCACCTCGTCGGCGCCGATGGCGCGGAAGGCGGCCACCGCGTCGCGGATGCCGCGTTCCGTGGTGAGCAGTCCGTTCACGACGTGGTCGGTGTACGCGAACGGCCCGTAGTACGCGCGTGCCTCGCGCCGGGCCTCGTCCAGGACGGGCTCCGGGTCGAGTGCCACGTTCACCTGTGCCACCAGCCGCGGGCGGCCGGACCGGCCCGCCGTGTCCCACGCCTTCTCCACGTCGCGGAACAGCCCGTCCATCATCGACGGCGGCAGCGCCGCACCGAGAAAGCCGTCGCCCCAGCGGGCCACCCGCCGGACCACGGCCGGTACGAAGCCGCCGAAGAGCACTTCCGGGCCGCCGGTACGGGCCGGCGCGGGGCCGACCGGGCCGGCGCCCGCGCCGTACGGCTCACCGGCCCAGACGGAACGCAGCCGGGCCGTCTGGCCGTCCAGCCGGCGGCCGCGGGTGCGCTGGTCGACGCCCGCCGCCGCGTAGTCGTCCGCGCGTCCGCCCAGCCCGATGCCGAGCGTGAACCGGGCGCCGGAGAGCACGTCGAGGGTGGCGGCCTGCTTGGCGAGCAGCGCGGTGCGGTGCAGCGGCGCGAGCAGCACCTCGGTCTGCAACCGTACGCGGGAGGTGGCGCCGGCCAGGGCGGCCAGGGTGATCAGGGGTTCCGGATTGCCGTACGCCAGCCGGTCGAGCAGCGCGACGCTGCGGAACGGGACGGCGTCGGCGCGCCGGGCCCAGGTCAGCAGGGATGCGGGGGCGCCGATGGGCAGGCCGAGGCCGATGGGCATGTCAGATCCTCCAGGAGGGCGGGGTCGAGCACGAAAGGTCGTGTCGCCCGCTCGCCCGGCCGCACGCGCACCGTGGCGTGGGCTGCTCCCGTTCTGCGACGTCCTCCTGGGGGGCTGATGTTCGAAGCGGTGCCAGATTACCCAAGGGGCGGGTGGACCGCACCGCTTTTACGAGGCGTACGGGAGGTACGGGGAGCCCGGGACGTACGGGGCGGGGCCCCGCGCCCCCTCACGCGCGTCGTGCCGCCATCACCGCCGGTGCCGTCGAGTGCGGCAGCAGGTCCCCCGGGCTCGGTGGCAGCCGCAGTTCCACGTCCACCCCGTCGGCGAACCGGTACGGGCGGTGCGCCAGGACACTCGCGAGATGGCGGCGCAACCGGGACAGCTCGGCCCGTACCGTCACCGTCCGGGCACGGTCCCCGAAGAGGTCCTGCGCCAGGTCGGCCGCGCTGCGCCCCTCCGGCCGGTGCGCCAGCACGAACAGCACCTCCGCGTGGCGCGGACTCAGCTCGTGCGTCCAGCTACCCGCCGGGCCGGTGACCGTGACGGCCGGCCGGGTACGGCTGCCGAGGTCCAGCAGCACCCGGCTGGTCCGCGGCTCCTCGCCCTGCGGCGCGCCGACGCGGATCAGCCAGCCGCCGGGCAGCGGCTCCAGCGTGCACATCCCGTAGCGCGGCAGCCACAGCGGCCCGGCCTCCGGGGACTTGGGCAGGGCGACCCGGTCCGGCGGCGCCAGCCCGATGACCGCCGCGGTCCAGCCGTCCTTGTCGACGGCCAGCGCCTGCCCGCCGAGCCGGGCCAGTACGGGCGCGGCGCTCGCCCGCAGCCGGTCCAGCGCGCCGTGGTGCCGTTCGCGCAGCTCGCCCTCCGCGAGCCGGGCCACCGCGGAGACCAGCGACAGGGTGCTGGGATGGAAGGTGTGCGCCGGGCCGCTCACGTCCACGATGCCCAGCAGCCGCCCGTCGCGCGGATCGTGCAGCGGCGCCGCGGCGCACGTCCACTGGTGGTGGGTACGGACGAAGTGCTCGGCGGAGTGCACCAGGACGGGGCGGCGGGCCACCAGCGCGGTCCCGATGGCGTTGGTGCCGACGATCTCCTCGGTCCAGTCCGCGCCCTTGTCGAAGCCGTGCCGGTCGGCCATCCGCCGGACCGGCGCGCAGCCCTCCCGCCACAGCACCCGGCCCTCGGCGTCCGTGACGACCATGATCTGCTGGGCGGCGTCGGCGGCCGGCAGCAGACCGCTGTTGAACAGCGGCAGCAGCGAGGCGAGCCGGGAGCTGTGCCGCCGGTGCTCCAGCTCCTCGACGGTCAGCGGCCGTTCGCGCCGGTCCCGGTCCGGGTCGACGCCGCGGTCCAGCGCCCGGCGCCAGGACTCGCAGATCACGGCACGGGGCGCGGCGGCCGTCCGGCCGTCGCAGAGCGCGGCCTCACGGAGCGAGGCGAGCCGCCGCGTCGTCTCGCGTACCTCCTGGGCCGACCAGATGCCCATGTCGCTCGGTCTGTCGCTCACGCTCTTCTCTCCGTCGTGCACTGTCCGTGGGTTGCCGCCCCATGGTGCCGTCACCGGGCCGCTCCGAACGCGGGATTGCGTCAATTGGTTGCAACCGGCTGCAACTGTTGTGGCCTATGACGGCGGCGAGGAAGGTGACCGGCAGGACGAGAGGGGGCGACGTCATGGTGAGCGGAACCCCTCGTGCCGTCGGGGCCGCCGTTCCCGGAGCCCGTGCCGCCGGGAGCCGCCGCGCTCCGGCCGCCCGGTACGGGCCGCAGCGGCGACGGGCGGCGACAGACCTCGCGGGCCGGTCCTGAGGACCGGTCCGAGACCGGGGAGCGGCGCCGGGTCGGCGCGGCACCGCTCCCCGACCACACGGTGGCGGGCCCCGGACCCCGACCCCCCTCCTGAGGGAACCGGGCCCGCCACCGCGTACTTCACCGCTTGTCGCGGCGCGCCGGTTCCTGGTACGTCACCGCTCCGCCACCGGCCGTGCCCGCTCCACGATCGCGCGCAGGGCGAGGGTGTGCGGCAGGGTGCCGAAGGAGGTGCCGTGGTCGGTGCCCAGGCGCGCGGCGCAGAACGCGTCGGCGACCTCGGGCGGCGCGTACCGTACGAGCAGGGAGCCCTGGAGGACCAGCGCCAGCCGCTCCGCCAGCCGCCGGGCGCGGGCCTCGATGCCCTCCAGGTCGGCCAGTTCGGTCAGCAGTCCCTTGATCGCGCCGTCCAGCCGGTGGTCGGCGCCCCGGGCCGTACCGATCTCCGTCAGGAAGGCGTGCAGCGCCGCCGGTTCGCGGCGCAGCGCCCGCAGCACGTCCAGCGCCTGGATGTTGCCCGACCCCTCCCACACGGAGTTCAGCGGCGACTCGCGCAGCAGCCGCGGCATTCCGGACTCCTCCACGTAACCGTTGCCGCCCAGGCACTCCAGCGCCTCGGCGGCCACCGGTGTGCAGCGCTTGGTCACCCAGAACTTGGCCGCGGGCACCGCCAGCCGCAGGAAGTGCCGCTCCTGGTCGGTGTCCGCGTCGTACGCCGCGGCCAGCCGCAGCGCCAGCGCCGTCGCCGCCTCCGACTCCAGCGCCAGGTCCGCGAGGACGTTGCGCATCAGCGGCTGCTCGGCGAGGGGCTTGCCGAACGCCTCCCGGTACGTGGTGTGGTGCAGCGCCTGCGCCACCGCCTGCCGCATCACCGCCGCCGAGCCCGTCACACAGTCCAGCCGGGTCGCCGCGACCATCTCGATGATCGTCGCGACGCCGCGCCCCTCCTCGCCGACCCGCCGCGCCCAGGTCGTGCCGTCGAACTCGACCTCGGCCGACGCGTTCGCGCGGTTGCCGAGCTTGTCCTTGAGCCGCTGGATGCGGAAGGAGTTGCGGCTGCCGTCCGGCAGCACCCGCGGCAGCAGGAAACAGGAGAGCCCGCCCCCGTCCCCGTCCGCCCGCCGCGACGCGTCCCCCGGCGTCCGCGCCAGCACCAGGAACGCGTCCGACATCGGCGCCGAACAGAACCACTTGTGCCCCGTCAGGACGTACTCCCCGTCGGACGACAGGGGCTCCGCGACCGTC
This sequence comes from Streptomyces sp. NPDC026394, assembly GCF_055567735.1. NCBI lineage: Bacteria > Bacillati > Actinomycetota > Actinomycetes > Kitasatosporales > Streptomycetaceae > Streptomyces > Streptomyces sp. NPDC026394. The sequence goes on along the minus strand of NZ_JBVHPX010000010.1, from coordinate 30,838 downwards.
GTGGTCGCCTGCACGTCACTGCCCCCCTGCTTCTCCGTCATCGCCATCCCGGCCAGCGCGCCCGGCTTGTCCGCCACCGGCCGCAGCCCCGGCTCGTACACCCGCGAGGTCAGCAGCGGCTCCCACTCCGCCGCCAGCGCCGGGTCGGCCCGCAGCGCGGGCACCGCCGCGTGCGTCATCGACAGCGGACAGCCGTGCCCCGCCTCGGCCTGCGTCCACACCAGGAACCCCGCGGTACGCCGGACGTGCCCGGCCGGCCGTGACCAGGCGTCGGTGAGCCCGGAGGAGACGGCGTGTCCCAGCAGCCGGTGCCACGCCGGGTGGAATTCCACCTCGTCCACCCGGTGGCCGTAACGGTCGTGGGTACGCAGGACGGGTGGATTGCCGTCGGCCAGCGCACCCCAGCGCTGCGCGTGGGCGGAGCCCGCCGCCCGGCCCAGCTCGCCCAGTTCCTGCCGCGCCTCCTCCCGGAGAGCGGGCGGGACGTGCCGCGCGACGCCCTCGGTGAGCGCCGCGTCCGCCGCGAAGACGTCGTACCCGACCAGCGGCGGAGGCTGGTTCGTGACCGTATGAGTGGTGGGTGCCATGGCAGATACGGTAAGGAGGTGCAGCCAGTGAACGAAGCAGCGCAGCGGCCGGCCGGCCGTCTGCACCGGGCCCGGGTCCTGTACCGGAACGTCTCCAAACGCCGCCTCGCCTGGCTGCTGCTGAAGGACACCGTCAACTCCTGCATGGAGTACCGCGTCACCGGGCTCGCCGCCGAGGCCGCGTTCTTCTGCCTGCTGTCGCTGCCGCCGCTGCTCCTCGGCTTCATCGGCCTGCTCGGCTACATGGAGCCCTGGATCGGCCGGGAGACCATCGACCACATCCGCCAGAACATCCTCAGCGCGTCCGACACCCTGCTGTCCAGCAAGGGCGTCAACGAGATCGCCCGGCCGCTGCTCGACGACATCTTCACCGGCCGCCGCCCGGACGTGATCTCCCTCGGCTTCGCCATCGCCCTGTGGTCCGGCTCCCGCGCGCTCAACGTCTTCGTCGACACCATCACGATCATGTACGGGCTGGACGGGCGGCGCGGCATCGTCCGGACCCGGCTGCTGGCCTTCGTGCTCTACCTGGCCGCACTGGTCGTCGGCGCGGTCGCGCTGCCGCTGATGGTGGTCGGCCCGGACACCGTCGTCAGTTGGCTGCCGGCGAGCGGGACCGCCATCCGCATCCTGTACTGGCCGGTCGTCCTCATCCTCTCCGTCGCCTTCCTCACCACCCTCTACCACGTGTCCGTCCCCGTACGCTCACCCTGGCGCGAGGACATCCCCGGCGCGGTGGTAGCCCTCGCCATGTGGGTCCTGGGCAGCCTGCTGCTGCGCGTCTACCTCACCCAGACCGTAGAGGGCCCCACCATCTACGGCTCCCTCGCCGCACCCGTCGCCGTCCTCCTCTGGATCGGCGTCTCCGCCTTCGCGGTCCTGGTCGGCGCGGCCATGAACGCCGCCTTCGACCGCGTATGGCCCTCGGTCGCCACCGCCGCCGGCCGCGCCGAGAAGGAACGCCGGGCCCGCGAGGTGGCGGCGGCCCAGCGCTCCGCCCTGGCCGCCGTCGGCCTCGGCGCCACGGCCGACTCCGCGGATGCCGCCCTCACCGGCGACCCGCAGCCGGACGACGGCGACGAGGACGACGGCGACGACGGCGACGAGGACGACGACCCGGGCGCGTCACCCCCGGCCGAATACCCCGAACGCTGGGCCCACTTCCTGCCCCCGGCCGACATCCGGGCACGACTGCACACGCGTACGAAGCGTCACCGGCGGCACTGAGGGACGAGCGCCGGGCCTGTAGGGCCGCACGCCGAAGGCCTGCCAGGCCGCACGACAACCAGCACCGGTAGAACGCAGGGATTGGCCGCGCCGCGCCGGCGTATGGGGGTGTCCGGGGCGGCCGGAACGTACGAGGCGGCCGGTGTCGACGGACGCCGGGGCCATAAGGCGGACACGGACCCACTCCGGTCCTCAGACACGAACCAGCCGCCCCTCGATCAGAGCCCGCAGCCGCTCGGCGTCGGCGGGGTGGGCGGCGCCGCGCTTGGGCAGGATCGTCATATCCGTGATGTTCCGGTCCCCGCTCAGCAGCACGAACGCCCGCGGCGTCTCGGCGTAACGGTTCACCGCCCGCCAGGAGAGAGCACTGGTCCGCTGCCGGTTCGTGACCGTGACACCGCTCTCGTCCACCACCGCCCGGAACTCGCCCATCGCCTCGGCCTGCCGATGGAACTGCCGGGCCAGCATCCAGGGCGACACGAACATCATCAGCAGCAACGCCACCGGCACCACCACGAGCGGCACGTCCACGGTCCCCTCGGCCACCCAGGTCCACACCATGACCCCGAGCAGCAGCACAGCCCCCACGATCACCAGCAACCTGTAGCGCCGCGCAGCAACCGAGACCCGCGCCCGGGCACGCAACCCCTCACGAAAGTCCTCGACGGTCATGCGGTACGCGAACTCGATCCGCGTCCCGGCCCCGGTTTCGGTGTGTGGTTCAGCGGACATGTGCCCCCCTTGTGCATGGAAAATCAGGACGAAAGCTTATCGTCCGGATACGGGCGCATCATTTGCCGGGTGGTCGAGCGATGCGTGGACAGCGCGGGACGCTCAATGGTGGCCTGGGTTCGGCGTACCCCGCGCAGCCTTCGACGGGAGCAGGAGCCGTTTCCAGCGGCAGCGGCAGGATGATCGGGGCGGTGGAGTGCGGCGTCGGATCGGTCATGCTTTCCAGGGGTGAGAGGTCATCTCATTGGCGTCTGCCTGGGGGGAATCCGCGACAAGACGAGCCATCTCGTGCAGGCGGTGCCAGTATTCGGGGTGGTCCGCTTCACTGAGTACAGGTATGACCTGGTCCAGGCGGGCGATGGAGCGAAGCAGACCGCTCCGAGCTCGCGCGTCGAGCTCGCCGCCGTTCTTGATCCAGGTGAAAACCCAGCCTGCGGTGTCCGAGTCCAGCATCACCAGATCGAAGCCGGCCCGGTCCGCGCCAGCCAGTCCGGGAGGAAAAGGCAATGTCATGAACTCTTGGTACAGGCGTGATATGGCCTCAAGCGCAGTCTCTTTGCTCACGCTTGCCATCATGGCTGAGCTTTCACAACGCATGGAGTCGTCTTGAGTCCGCGGTAGCAGGTGAGGGTGCAGGCGAGGCTGGTGAAAGCGAGGGGGGCTCGGCCTTGCGTTCGTAGCGGCGGTGGAGTCGACGGCACCCGGCGAGCCAGGCCATGGCCCGTTCGATGGTCCATCGGTGTCGTCCGAGCCGCTGTGAGGTCTCGACGCCCTTGCGGGCGATGCGGTGCCGAATGCCTCGCTGCGCCGGCCATTGCCGCAGGTAGCGATAGTCATAGCCCTTGTCGGCGTGGAGCCTGCCGGGCTTGCGTCGGCGGCGGCCGAGGCGGGAGCGGATCGGGGGTATGCCCTTCATCAGCGGGACCAGGGCCTGGCTGTCGTGCACGTTCGCGCCGGAGATTCCGACGGACAGGGGGCGGACCGGTCCGCTCGGTCGCTGCGGGCCCTGAGTCCGTCGAGGACCAGGCGGTGGAGCTCGGCCCACACCCTGACCTTCGTCCATTCGGTGAACAGGCGGTGGGCCGTCGCCCCGGACGGCCCGAACGTCGCCGCAGGCACCACCCGCTGGAACAACCCCCACCATTCGCCGGGAACCAACCGTTCCACAATCTGCACCACAGCGAACAGCCGACCCAGCCAAATGAGATGACCTCTGAGCACCCTCAAGGGTCAACCTGTGCCTGGCGGCGACAGTTGGGCCGTCGAGGCGCTGCGTTCGCGAGAAGACCCGAATGTCCGGGGGAGGGGACTTGAACAATGCCCTGCGCTCGGCTACGGCAAGCACCGGGCACGACCGGGAACTGGTGCGCAGCTATCCGTACCGGTCCGCCTGTCCTTCCGACGTATGGGGCGAGCTGATCCGGGGCGGGGGCCCGGAACTTCTCTTCGCGGGAACACGAATTACTTCTTGTGGTCGCAGGTGCCGGCGTTCTCCGAAACGCTGCGGCAGAAGGCCGGCGAGGGATGCCGGGTGCGGTTCCTGGTCGGTGATCCGGAGGAGGATGTCACCCGGGACCGGGAGCGCTCGGAAAAGGTGACCATGACGGTCTCGACACGGATCCGTACCACGCTGGAGCAACTGGGCCGTATGGGTCCGGTGGACGGGCTGGAAATCCCGTTCAGCGCTGCCGCGGACGCCGTCTGTCACGTGAGCCTCTCGGTGTTCCGTTTCGATGACGACGGGTTCGTGACGCCGCATCCGGCCCGGCTGGTCGGGCACGACGCGCCGTTGTTGCACCTGCGCAGGCAAGGGGACGGCGGGATGTTCGACCGGTTCGCCGATCACGCCGAGGAATTGTGGGGGCAGGGGATCCGCGTGTCCGCTCAGGCGCTGGGGAGGGGCCTGGGTCGTGTGTGCTGAATTCGGGTGAAGAGGCGCGCGGGGCGGTGGTGAGGAAGGGGTGGGCGGTGAGCGGGTGCCGCATGGTGTTTTCCAGGGCGCGGAGAATGCGCCGCCTATTCCTTGGGAGACCTTGTGTATCCGATGCTGACCTCTTCGGCCGCGCTCGGGGCGGTGGTGTTCGTCGTGGGGGCGGTTGTGCTGGCTGTGGCGCGGGATGTGGCGAACGTGCGGCGGAGGCGGGCGCGACGGGTGGGGCGTGGTGATCATGGATCGGCCGCCGCGGGGCAGGAGGTGGAAGAGGAGCCGTAACCGTCCCGCGGAAGTGAAGGAGCAGCGCCGGTGGCCGCACCCACGCAAGTTGACGGGGCATCACCAGGGCCCCGGGGCCGTACGTGCCCGATGCGGCGGACGATGTTCGTCCTGGCCGTGATCGGGGTCCTTCTGTGCGGCGGCTTCCTCGCCGTCCGCGAAGTGGTCCGGTGGGCGACGGAGCACCCGGGGCCGGCCACTGTGGTGAGCGTCGTCGCCCTCCCGTTCGTCGTGGCCCTCGTCGTCGTGGCGATCCGGGGCATGCCGCGCCTGCGCGAACTGCGGCGGGCCGCGCGGGCGGGGAAGGCGGAGGCCGAAGCGGAGGTGGCCCTGGCGGCCGCGGCGGAGGAAGCCGCCCCGGCTGTCGTAGCTCCTGTGGCCGATCCCGAGCCCGATCCCGTGGCCGCCCGGTGGGGCAGTGTCGAGGACTTCCTCGCCATGGACGCGTACGCCTTCGAGCAGGCGATAGCCCATCTCTGCGAACGCGACGGCTGCCGGAACGTCGAGGTGGTCGGCGGCGCGGGGGACTTGGGCGCGGACGTCCTGGCCACCACAGCCGACGGCCGGCGGATCATCATCCAGTGCAAGCGCTACTGTCCGGACAACAAGGTCGGCTCCCAGGACGTGCAGCGCTTCGGCGGCACCTGCTACACGGTGCACGAGGCCGAGGTCGCCGCCGTCGTCACCACCAGCACCTTCACCGAACCGGCCGTCGACTACGCCGACACCTGCGGCATCCGCTGCTTCGACGGCGACCGGTTGGTGGCATGGTCGAACGGCGCCGGGCCGACGCCCTGGGGGTGACGGCGCGCGCCCGTTGTTCGCCGCGTCGTGGGCGATCGCGAGGACAACGGCGCTCCGGAGCGAGCAGCGGGCCGGGCCGGGCTGGCCGCAACGGGGGCGGGCTGGGCCGGGCCGTAGCAGGGGCGCCTCACGACGGCGCTGCGTAACAGTGGATGGTCACCGTCTGATCCGGACCCCACGCCTGCTCGACGGTGGCCATCAGCTCCCAGCCCAACCGCTCGTACAGGGCGGCCGCCGCCACATCGGATGCGACGACGTCGAGTACCGGATGCAGACCACGATGCCGCGCGTGCCGCACCGCTTGGCCGATCAACAGTGCGCCGATCCGATGCCCCCTCGCCCGCGGGGCGACGAACAGCCTGCTGACCACAGCCGTCGCAGCCCGCGTCGTCCCGTTCCGCTCGCTCCACAACGCCGGAGCCAGGTCGCCTTTGCCACCTCGCGACACACTGACATGCCCGACGATGCGTCCCTCAAGTCCGGCCACCCAGGAGTCGAGCTGGGGCCCGCGTGACAGCCACTCGCCGGGCTTGTCAGGCCAGTTCACCGGGTAGCCGTCACGCCGATGGACTTCCGCGAGCACCCGCACGCACCCCTCGACATCGGCATCAGTTCTTCGCCGGACGCGGGGGCTCGGTCTCTCCTCAGGCGTCCCGGAGCTGTCGGTGTTGTTCACTTCGCAACAGAAACACACACCCACAGTTCCCCCATAGCCACTTTCCCCACATGCCTTGACCCGGAGGTGCTTGTTTCCATGGGGAACACTGGCCTTCCAGTGCCCGCCGTCCGTTGGCCTCAAGTGAAGCTCCGGAGCCCTCGGCGGGACCGGCGCCGGTGCTCCGGGCTTCTCAGGCGAGCGGAATCCTCAGGTACCGCCCCGCCGTATGCAGATCCGCCTCGATGCGCGCCGCGGCCGCTCGTAGTGGGGGCAGGAGGGTGTCGCGGTCCTCGGTGGGGGAGCGGTGGCCCGCGTGGGTGGAGACGTTGACCGCGGCGACGACCCGGGAGTGGCGGTCGCGTACGGGGACGGCGATCGAGCGGAGGCCCTCCTCCAATTCCTGGTCCACCAGGGCGTAACCGTCCTCGCGTGTCTGCTCCAGTACGACGGCGAGGCGCTCGGGCGAGGTGACGGTGTGCCGGGTGAGGGGGGTGAGGTCGGCGCGGGCGAGGTGGGCGGCGCGTTCCGCCGGGGTGAGGTCCGCGAGCAGGACCCGGCCCATGGAGGTCGGGTACGCGGGGAAGCGGGTGCCCACCGTGATGTTGACGCTCATGATCCGTACGGTGGGGACCCGGGCCACGTACCGGATGTCCGTGCCGGACAGCACCGACATCGACGCGGAGTCGTGCACCTGCTCCACCAGCGCGGCCAGGTGGGGCCGGGCGATGTCCGGGAGGGACAGTCCGGAGAGCGGGGCGAAGCCCAGTTCCAGGATCTTCGGTGCGGGGCGGAAGAGGCGGCCGTCCGAGGTGAGATAGCCGAGGTGTTCGAGGGTGAGCAGGGCGCGGCGCGCGGTGGCGCGGGCCAGGCCGGTGGCCTCCGCCACGGCGGTCAGGGGGAGTGCGGCCCGGCCGGTGCCGAACGCGGTGAGGGTGAGCAGGCCGCGGGCCAGGGACTCGACGAACTCGGGGCCCAGTTCCCGCTTGGAGGCGCGCGTCCAGGAGGCGTGCCGGGTGGGGGACGGTTCGGCGGCCGAGACAGCGGCGGGGGCGGTCAGGGAGTGTTCCATCTCCGCCACCGTCTTGCGGAGTTGGGGGAGGACGGCGGCGGGTAGGTCTTCGGCGGTCAGCCGGCTGGTGTGGCTGACGACGCTCACCGCGCACACCGGGCGGCCCAGGGGGTCGCGTACGGGCATGGCGACGGCGACCAGGCCTGGTTCGATCAACTGGTCGTCCAGTGACCAGCCGGTGGCCCGGGCCGCTTCGACCCGGGCGGCGAACTCCGTCACGGGGTCCGGCTGTTCCGTACCGGTGTTCTCGCGCCGGCGCGGCGGTACGGCCGGGAAACCGGCGTCCGTGGGGTCCGCCGCGCGCCGCTGCCGCCAGCGCAGCCAGGCGTCCTCGTCCCAGTCGGCGGCGAACAGCGCGCCGACCGCGCCCCGTTCGGCGGGCAGCAGGTCGCCGATGCGGAAGGCGAGCGACATCGCCCGCCGCCGCGTCGCCTGGTGCACGAAGCGCACTCCGTCGCCGTCCGGTACGGCGAGCGAGACCGACTCGTCGAGCGTGTCGGCGAGCCGGTCGGCGGCCGGGGCGAGCCGGTCGGGCAGCTCGGAGGCGGCCAGGTAGGCGTTGCCGAGTTCCAGCAGACCGGGGGCGAGCACCGCGTCCCGGCCCTCGACGCGTACGTGGCCCAGGCGGGCGAGGGTGCTCAGAACGCGGTCGACGGTGGAGCGCGCCAGTCCGGTCGCGCGGACCAGGTCGCCGACGGCCTGCCGTCCGCCGTCCGCGGAGAGCGCCCGCAGCACGGACAGGCTGCGCATCAGCGGGCCCACCGCCCCCTGGGGCGGCCGTGGCGGGTCGGTGGCGGGGTGCGTCATGGGCTCTCCACGGTGCGGACATCTCGTCGGAACCGTACCCGCCGACCCGTTGACACGGCCGGGAGAGGGACCCAGACTCGGGGCACGCTCATTATGAACCAAAGTTCACCTGGCGAACAAGGCGGGCGGGGCGGGCGGGTGGAAGACCTTGCCGCCCCGGCACCCAGGACGACGCGAGGGCGAGGACATGGCCGACATCCGTTCCCTGCGCGAGGCCGTGCGGGACCTGGTCCACGACGGGGACACCGTCGCGCTGGAGGGCTTCACCCACCTGATCCCGTTCGCCGCGGCGCACGAGATCATCCGGCAGGGCGTCACCGGCCTGACCCTGGCCCGCATGACCCCGGACGTGGTCTACGACCAGTTGATCGGCGCGGGCGCCGCCCGCAGGCTGGTCTTCTCCTGGGGCGGCAACCCAGGCGTCGGCTCGCTGCACCGCTTCCGCGACGCGGTCGAGAACGGCTGGCCGCACCCGCTGGAGCTGGACGAGCACAGCCACGCGGGGATGGCCAACCGCTATGTCGCCGGTGCCTCGAAGCTGCCGTTCGCGGTGCTGCGCGGCTACCGCGGCAGCGGCATGCCCGGCCGTACGGACACCATCTCCACCGTCACCTGCCCGTTCACCGGCGAGGAACTGGCCGCCGTGGCCGCCCTCAACCCGGACGTCACGGTCGTCCACGCCCAGCAGGCCGACCGGCAGGGCAATGTGCAGCTCTGGGGGCTGACCGGGGTGCAGAAGGAAGCGGTGCTGGCCGCCGGGCGGGTGCTGGTCACCGTCGAGGAGATCGTCGAGGGCGCCCTGGAGCCCAGGCCCGGCTCGGTGGTCCTGCCCGGCTGGGTGATCGACGCCGTCGCGCTCGTGCCCGGCGGCGCCCACCCCTCGTACGCGGCCGGGTACTCGGTCCGGGACAACGACTTCTACCAGCGGTGGGACGCCGTCTCCCGCGACCGGGAAACGTTCCTGCGGTGGATCGACGAGAACGTGCGGAGCGGACGGGACGTGCCGAACGTGCGGGACGTGCCGAACGTGCGAAGGAGTTCCCGATGAGCGGTACGGCCGACGCCGCGCACTGCGGCCGCGACGAACTGATGGAGGTCAACGCGGCCCGCGCGCTGGCCGGCGCGCGGAGCTGCTTCGTCGGCATCGGGCTGCCCAGCACGGCCGCCAACCTGGCGCGCCGCACCGTCAACCCGGACCTGGTCCTGGTGTACGAGTCGGGCACCATCGGCTCCCGGCCGACCCGGCTGCCCCTGTCGATCGGCGACGGCGAACTGGCCGACACCGCCGACGCGGTGGTGTCCGTGCCGGAGATGTTCAACTACTGGCTGCAGGGCGGCCGGATCGACGTGGGCTTCCTCGGGGCCGCCCAGCTCGACCGGTTCGCCAACATCAACACCACCGTCGTGGACCGCGGCCCGGGCCGGTCCGAAGGGCGGCTGCCCGGCGCGGGCGGCGCCCCCGAGATCGCCGCGAACTGCGGCGCGGTGCTCATCGTGCTGCGGCACACCCGCCGCAACCTGGTGCCCGCACTCGACTTCGTCACCACCGTCGGGCACGGCGCCGGGCCGGGCGACCGCGCCGCCCTCGGCATGCGCGGCTCCGGGCCCACCGCCGTCGTCACCGACCTCGGCGTCCTGCGCCCGGACCCGGACACCGCCGAACTCGTGCTGAGCGCGCTGCACCCCGGCGTGCCGCCGGAGCAGGCACGGGAGGCGACCGGCTGGGACCTGCGCGTCGCACCGGACCTGACGACCACCCAGGCGCCCACCGATGCCGAACTGGCCGCCCTGCGCGCCCTCAAAGCAGTCGGCGGGAGGGCATCATGAGCGCGAGGCGGCACGTGCCAGGGCGGTCGGGGCGGACGGGCTCCGCACGCCGCCGGACGCCGGGCGCCGCCCACCGCTGGACGCCTCCGCAGCCGTCTCAGGCTCTGTCCCTGGAGAACTCCCGATGACTCCTCCCGGCGCATCTGCCACCCCGGCACCCCCGGCCCACCCGGTCGCCACCGCCCCGGCCGACCCGGCGGCAGTACCGGCGACACCGCCCCCCGGCCCCGAACCCGACCCCGAACCGCAGTCCGCCATCGACCGGGAGATCGCCGCCCTGCACACGGCCGCCGCCCACGCCCGCACGGCGGGCGGCCCCGTACCGGCGCACCCCGGCCGCGACTTCGCCCCGTACCGCAGCACCCGCCTGCGCCACCCGGTCCAGCCCCAGGCCGCGTTCGACACGCTGCGCGACCCGGAGGCCGTCGAACTGGCCGGGCCCGCCTTCGGCGGCACCGACGTCACGGCCCTGGACGCCGACCTCACCCGGCAGCACGCCGGCGAGCCGCTCGGCGAGCGGATCACCGTGACCGGCCGGGTACGGGACCGCGCCGGACGCCCGGTGCGCGGCCAGCTCGTCGAGATCTGGCAGGCCAACGCCGCCGGCCGGTACGCCCACCAGCGCGACCAGCACCCGGCCCCGCTCGACCCGAACTTCACCGGCGTCGGCCGCTGTCTGACGGACGACGAGGGCCGGTACGCGTTCACCACCGTCCGGCCCGGCGCCTACCCGTGGCGCAACCACCACAACGCCTGGCGCCCGGCCCACATCCACTTCTCGCTCTTCGGCACCGCCTTCACCCAGCGGCTGGTGACCCAGATGTACTTCCCCGGCGACCCGCTGTTCCCGTACGACCCGATCCTCGCCGCGTGCACCGACCCGCAGGCCCGCGCACGGCTGGTCTGCGCGTACGACCCGGAACTCGCCCGCGCGGAGTGGTCCCTCGGCTACCGCTGGGACATCGTGCTGGACGGACCGGCCGCCACCTGGACCGAGGAGGACCGCTGATGTCCGCGACCCCGCACGAGGCCGCGTCGCACGGGCCCACGCCCCGCCGCGAAGGCGTACCGCAGCAGCCCGGTGCCGTCCAGGAACCGCCGGAGAATCCAGAAGCGCCCGAACCGCTCGCCCCCACCCCCTCCCAGACCATCGGCCCCTTCTACGGCTTCGCGCTGCCGTTCCCCGGCGGCGGCGACATGGCGCCCGCAGGCCACCCGGACACCGTCACCGTGTACGGCCGGGTCGTGGACGGCGCGAGGGAGCCGGTGCCGGACGCGCTGCTGGAGTTCTGGCAGGCCGGTCCGGACGGGGGCCTGCGCGGCGCGCCCGGTTCGCTGCGCCGCGACCCGGCGACCGGCGCGGTCGTCGGCCGCGACGGCGTGGACTTCACCGGCTTCGGCCGGGTGCCCACCGACGCGGACGGCCGCTACGTCCTGCGCACCCTGCCCGCCACGGCCCCGGCGGGCCGCCCGGACGCGGCGCCGTACATCGCGGTGTGCGTCTTCGCCCGCGGCCTGCTGCACCACCTGTTCACCCGGATCTACTTCCCGGAGGACAGGGCGGCGCACGCGGCCGACCCGCTGCTGTCCCGGCTCCCCGCGCGCCGGGCGCGCACGCTGGTCGCGCGGGCCGACGGCGAGCGCCGGTACCGCTTCGACATCCGCCTCCAGGCGGCCGACGCCGGGGACGGTGCCGCGGACGGCGGCGAGGAGTGCGAGGAGACGGTCTTCCTTGAGTTCCGCTGATCACGGTCTGCTGGCGCCGGGCCGGGTGGACTCCGCCGTCGAGGCCGCCACCGGCGACGCCGCGTACGTACGGGCCCTGCTGGACGCGGAGGCGGCCCTGACCCGGGCGCAGGCGGCAGTCGGCCTGGCGCCGCCCGCGGCGGCCGGAGCCGTCACCGCCGCGGCGGGCGACGCCGGCCGTCACGACCCCCGCGACCTCGCGGTACGGGCCCGTTCCGGCGGCAACCCGGTCATCCCGCTTATCGCCGCGCTCACCACCGCCGTGGCCGCGCGCGACGCCCGTGCCGCCGCGTACGTCCACCGCGGCGCCACCAGCCAGGACATCCTCGACACCGCGACGATGCTGGTCTGTTCGCGCGCGCTGGAAGCCGTCCTCGGCGACCTGGACGAGACCGCCGTGGCCCTGGGCCGGCTGGCGGCCGAGCACCGTGACACCCCGATGGCGGGCCGTACGCTCACCCAGCACGCTGTACCGGTCACCTTCGGCCTCAAAGCGGCGGGCTGGCGCACGCTGGTCCTGGACGCCCGGGTTCGGCTCGCCGCCGTACGGACCGCGCTGCCCGCGCAGTTGGGCGGCGCGGCGGGCACCCTCGCGGCGTTCCACGCGTTCGCGGAGGCCGACGGCTCGCACCCGGATTCCGGCCCCGGCACGGACCCCGGTCCCGGCATGGACCCCGGCCCCGGCACGGACCTCGGACTGCGGCTGCTTGCCGCGTACGCGGCCGAGACCGGCCTCGCCGAGCCCGTTCTGCCCTGGCACACGCTGCGCACCCCCGTGGCCGACCTCGCGGGCGCGCTGGCCCACACCGCGGGCGCCCTCGGCAAGGTCGCCGCCGATGTGCTGGTCCTGTCCCGTACGGAGACCGCGGAGCTGGCCGAAGACGGCGGCGGCGGCTCGTCGGCCATGCCGCACAAGTCAAACCCGGTACGGGCCACGCTGATCGCCGCCGCTGCCCGGCAGGTCCCGGCCCTGGCCGGGGTGCTGTACGGGTCGCTGGCAGCCGAGGACGAACGGCCGGCCGGGGCCTGGCACGCGGAGTGGCAGCCCCTGCGCGACGCCCTGCGCCTGGTGGGCGGCGCCGCCCGGGACGCGGCCGGACTGACCGCGGGCCTACGGGTGCGCACCGGGCGGATGCGCGCGCACCTCGCCGCGGCCGGCGGACTGGTCGTCGCCGAGCGTCTGGCGGCCGCCCTCGGCGCCCACCTCGGGCGGGACACCGCAAAACGGCTGCTCACCGAGGTGTCGCGCCGGGCGGCGGACGAGGGCACCGGCCTGGCCGAGACGCTGGACCGCGCCCTGCGCGAGGACCACCCCGACGCCGCGGCGGCCTTCCCCGCCGCGCGGCTGCGGGAACTCGCCGACCCGGCCGCGTACACGGGCTCGGCGGGCGCGCTCGTGGACCGCGCCCTGCGCCGCTCCGGCACCCACCGCGCCGCACCGACCGCTCAGGAGAACGCATGACGTCCCCCGTTCCCCCGTACCACCGCGAGGACGGGCCCGCCGACGCGCCTCCGCTCGTCCTGGGGCCGTCCCTCGGCACCTCGCTCCAGGTGTGGGAGCCCCAGATGGCGGCGCTGGCACGCCGGTTCCGCGTGGTGCGCTGGGACCTGCCGGGCCACGGCGGGACACCGTCCGACGTGCTCACGGGCGCAGGCACAGGCCGTACGGACGGGCCCTGCACGGTCGCCGACCTCGGCGGCCTCGTCCTCGCACTCGCCGACTCCCTCGGCATCGACCGGTTCGCGTACGCGGGCATCTCCCTGGGCGGCGCGGTCGGCGCCTGGCTCGCCGTGCACCACCCCGAGCGGATCGCGTCCCTCGCCCTGCTGTGCTCCTCCGCCCGCTTCGGCGAGCCCGCGGCGTGGCACGAACGGGCCGCCCTCGTCCGGGCACAGGGCCTCGCACCGGTCGCCGCCACGGCCGCCGGCCGTTGGTTCACCCCCGGCTTCGCCCGGTCACCGGCGGCGGACGGACTGCTGGCCGGGCTGCGGGCCGTGGCGCCCGAAGGGTACGCGGCCTGCTGCGACGCGCTCGCCACGTACGACCTGCGCGGCGCACTGGACCGGATCGGCGCGCCCACCCTCGTCGTCGCGGGCCGCGACGATCCCGCGACGCCACCCGCCCACGCCCGCGAACTCGCGGACGGCATCCCCGCCGCGAGCCTGACCGAGGTCGCCGGGGCCGCCCACCTGGCCAACGCCGAACAGCCCGTACCCGTCCTCGCCGCCCTCCTCGGCCACCTCACGGCCACCCCGTCGCCGGCACACCCCACCGACGACCGCGCCCGGCACGCCGCGGGCACCGCCGTCCGCCGCGCCGTCCTGGGCGACGACCACGTCGACCGCGCCGCCGCCCGCACCATCGCCTTCACCGCCGTCTTCCAAAACTTCCTCACCCGCTACGCCTGGGGCGAGATCCGGACCCGCCCCGGACTGCCCCGGCCCACCCGCAGTTGCGTCACGATCACCGCCCTGGTGGCACGCGGCCACCACGACGAACTGGCCCTGCACCTGCGTGCGGCCCTGCGCAACGGCCTGACTCCCGAGGACATCCGCGAAGTACTGCTCCAGTCGGCCGTCTACTGCGACGTGCCGGCGGCGAACTCCGCGTTCGCGCCGGCCGACCGCGTCCTCGCCGAGCACCGCGAAGAGAGCTGATCCCGATGCGTCGCACGACCACGGTCGGCATCGTCGGCGGCGGCCCGGCGGGACTGCTCCTGGCACGGCTGCTGCACCGCTCCGGCATCGACAGCGTCGTCCTGGAGAGCCGCGACCGCGCCTACGTCGAACACCGTCAGCGCGCCGGAATCCTGGAACAGGGCACCGTCGACACGCTGCGCGCCTGCGGCGCGGCGGAGCGCCTGGACCGGTGCGGACTCGTCCACCACGGCATCCGGCTGCGCTACGACGGCCGCTCGCACCGTGTCGATCTCCCGGCCCTGACCGGCGGCCGCAGCGTGGTCGTCTACGCGCAGACCGAGGTGGTCAAGGACCTCATCGGCCTCCAGCTCGCCGACGGCGGACCGCTGGTCTTCGGGGCACGCGCGCTCGCCGTGACCGGCGCGGACACCGCACGGCCCGCGATCCACTATGCGCACCAGGGCCGCGAACACACTCTGACCTGCGACTACGTGGTGGGCTGCGACGGCTTCCACGGCGTCACCCGGGACGCGGTGCCGACCGGAGCACGCCGGACGTACGAGCGCGCGTACCCGTACTCCTGGCTCGGCGTCCTCGCCGACGTGCCGCCGTCCTGCGACGAGCTGGTCTACGCCCACTCCGAGCGCGGCTTCGCCCTGTTCAGCATGCGCTCACCCACCGTCAGCCGCCTCTACCTCCAGGTGCCCAACGGCACCGACCCGGCCGAGTGGCCCGACGGGCGGATCTGGGACGAACTCGACGCCCGCTCCGCCACCGACGGCCCCTGGGAACTGGCGCGCGGCCCGATCACCGCCAAGTCCGTCCTGCCGATGCGCAGCGTGGTCGTCGAACCCCTGCGGTACGGGCGGGTGCTGCTCGCCGGGGACGCGGCGCACATCGTCCCGCCGACCGGCGCGAAGGGGCTCAACCTCGCCGTCTCCGACGTCACCGGACTGGCCCGTGCCTTCGCCCACCTGAAGGACACCGGTTCCACCGAGCTGCTGGACGGCTGGTCCGACGCCTGCCTGCGCCGCGTCTGGAGGGCCGAGCACTTCTCGTACTTCATGACGACGACGCTGCACACGGCCCCCGGCCAGAGCGCGTTCGACACCCGCCTCCAGCTTTCCCAGCTCGACCGCATCGCCTCTTCGCCGCACGCGGCCGCCGAGCTGGCCGAGAACTACACGGGCCTCCCGCAGGTGCCCGGGCCCCGGTCAGCCGCCCGGCGGGCGGTGCCGGGCGGGCGGCAGCCCGTCGAGCGGTGACATCACGTCCACCCGGCGTCCTCGCCGGACTCCGCTCTACCCGGCGTCCTCGCCGGACTCCGCCGCCACGTCCTCGGCCACCTGCTTGAGCGTGTGCCCGCTCAGCGCCGAGCGCGCCCGGCGGGGATCGGGCGTGCCCTGCCCGTCCGCGTGGGCGTCGTCGGCCTTCACCAGCAGCCAGGATTCCCGCTCGTCGCTGCCGGGGCCGCCGCGGAACCGGGTGAGGGCATAACCGCCGTGCAGTTTCTTCCCCTCCATCCAGAACGTCGCATGGCCTTTTTCCAGCGATTCGGCGAAAGGGACCGCACGGCCTTTCTTGTCGTGCGACATCGGGCGATAACGGCCCTGGTCCCACACGATGACCGTACCGCCACCGTATTCGCCCTTCGGGATGACGCCCTCGAAATCCCGGTAGTCCAGCGGATGGTCCTCGGTCGGCATCGCCAGCCGTTTGTCCTTCGGGTCCGAGGACGGCCCTTTCGGTACGGACCACGACTTGAGCACCCCGTCGACCTCCAGCCGGAAATCGAAGTGCATGGTGCTCGCGTCATGGATCTGCACCACGAAGCGCGGCTTCTCGGCAGAAGCGGCAGAAGCGGCAGAATCCGGAGAGTCCGCCGCATCGCCGCCCCGTGGTTCCGACGTCCGGTCGAAATGCCGTTTGGACTGATAGGTCCGCAGCGGTTCCTTGCCCATGGCCGCTCCGCCGGCTCAGCGGCCCAGGGCCTTGGCCAACTGGTCCTTGTTCATGTTCGACCGGCCCTCCACACCGCGCTGCTTGGCCTCGTTGTAGAGCTGGTCGCGCGTCGGGCCCTTGGAGCCGGTGCGGTTGCCGGAGCGCTGGCCGCCGCGCTCGGGCGCCGACTTGCGGTCCTTGGTCGAGGACTTGCTGGCGGTCTTGGACTCGCCGGAGCGGGCGCGTTCCTTGTTGACGGTACGGGCCGCGATCTCCTTGGCCCGGCCCTTGGACGTGCCGCGCTTCTCGGCGCCTTCCTTGATGTGCTCGTACTGGCGCTCACGCTTGGAGTTCGATCC
The DNA here is from genome assembly GCF_055567735.1 of Streptomyces sp. NPDC026394. NCBI lineage: Bacteria > Bacillati > Actinomycetota > Actinomycetes > Kitasatosporales > Streptomycetaceae > Streptomyces > Streptomyces sp. NPDC026394. The sequence continues at coordinate 14,229 of NZ_JBVHPX010000010.1, read as the reverse complement.
TGCGGGCATGACATTCCTCCTCGACCTGCCGTGTTCCGTTGCTGGCACTACGGATACCCGTCAAACCCGGCCCGTAACGATTTCTCAGACGCCCGACTTGCGGGCCCGTACGCACCGGATGAATTCCTCCGCGTACGGCAGGGCGACGCAGGTGCCCACCCCGGCCGCGATACCGGCCAGGTACTTCCCGGGCAGCGGACGCTCCTTGGGCAGCAGTTTCCAGGCGTCCGGCCGCTTTCCGCCGCGTGCGAGGTCCCGTACGGACTCCCAGTGCAGGCAGGACGTGATGACCACGGCGGCCAGCGGCAGCACCTCCAGGAAACTGTGGATGTGCTGCTCCACCGGGCGTACCTCGCGGTCCTCGGTGGCCACCGTCACGTCCCAGATGGCGGTCGCGCTGTGCAGGGCGGCGGCCCCGCCCATCATCGACAGCACCAGCGGGTTGATCCGCGCGACCAGTCCGGCCAGCACCGGCACCCCGGCCTCCGCCATCATCACCGCGTGGATCGCCGACTCCTTGACGCCGGTGGTCCGCTCGATGTCCGTACGCCGGTGCATCACCCAGTCGGCGACGGCCGGTACGAACCACATGGGCAGTACCCCGTACATCAGGACGCGCTGGGTCGCGTTCTCCACGTCGTCCGCGCCGGGGGCGGGGCGCAGGGCCCGCCCCCGCCGCCAGTGCCGCCAGTCCTTGAGCGCCGTCAACCTGGCCACGGTGCCTCCTTGCCGTTCGACTCGTGCAACTCGGTGGGTGTGGGGGCCGGGCCCGGCGTCCGCCGCCGGGCCCGGCCCGCCGGTCAGTCCTGGCCCTCCCCGCGGCCCTTGCCGCCCGGCAGGAACTCCTGGATCTTCGCCTTGACGCCCTGCTTGAGCACCCCGGCCGTCTCCGGGTCGCCCTTGAGGATCGCGCTCGCCGCCGCCTCGATCTGGTCCAGCGTGGCGTGCGGCGGGATCGGCGGCACGTTGGGGTCGGTACGGAAGTCGATGACGAACGGCCGGTCCGCGGCGAGCGCCTGCCGCCACGCGCTCTCCACCTCCTCGGGCCGCTCGACCCGGACGCCCCCGAGGCCGATGGAGCGCGCGAAGTCGGCGTACGGCACGTCCGGGATGCGCTGCGACTCCTCGAACTGCGGCGCCCCGGACATGGCCCGCATCTCCCATGTCACCTGGTTGAGGTCCTCGTTGTTGAGGACCGCGACGATCATGCGCGGATCGCTCCACTCCCGCCAGTACTTGGACGCGGTGATCAGCTCGGCCATGCCGTTCATCTGCATCGCCCCGTCACCGACGATCGCCAGCGCGGGCCGCTCCGGGTGGGCGAACTTGGCACCGATGACGTACGGCACGCCCGGCCCCATGGTGGCCAGCGTCCCGGACAGCGAACCGCGCATCGAGCCGCGCAGCCGCAGGTGCCGCGCGTACCAGTTGGCCGCCGAGCCGGAGTCCGCGGCCAGGATCACGTCGTCGGGCAGCAGCGCGTCGAGCGCGTGCACCACGTACTCCGGGTTGACCGGGTCGGCCTGCACGGCGGCGCGCCGCTCCATGACCTGCCACCAGCGTTCGACGTTCGACTCGATCTGCTCCCGCCACTTGCGCGCCTTCTTGTGCTTGAGCAGCGGCAGCAGCCGTTCCAGGGTCGCGGACGCGTCACCGACGAGGTTGACCTCGAAGGGGTAGCGCAGGCCGACCATGAACGGGTCGATGTCGATCTGCACGGCGCGGGCCTGCCCGTACTCGGGCAGGAACTGCGAGTACGGGAAGCTGGAGCCGATCACCAGCAGCGTGTCGCACTCCTGCATCAGCTCGTAACTGGGCCGGGTGCCCAGCAGCCCGATGGCGCCGGTCACGTACGGCAGCTCGTCGGACAGCGCGTCCTTGCCGAGCAGGGCCTTGGCCACCCCCGCGCCCAGCCGCTCGGCGATCTCCTCGACGCGCTCGCGGGCGCCCCGGGCCCCCTGCCCGACCAGGATGGCCACCTTCTCGCCCGCGTTCAGCACCTCGGCGGCGCGCCGCAGCTCCTCGTCGGCCGGCACCGGCGCGTACTGCGACACGCCCAGGCTGGACGGCACCATCTTGAACTCGTGCGTCGGCGCGCTGTACTCCAGCTCCTGCACGTCACCGGGGATGATGACCGCGGTGACGGTGCGCTTGGCGTACGCGGTCCGCATCGCCCGGTCGATGACGTTCGGGAGCTGCTCGGGGACGGTCACCATCTCGCAGAATTCCGACGCGACGTCCTTGTACAGGGCCATCAGGTCGACTTCCTGCTGGTAGGAGCCGCCCATCGCGCTGCGCGCGGTCTGGCCCACGAGGGCGACCACGGGGACGTGGTCCAGCTTCGCGTCGTAGAGCCCGTTCAGCAGGTGGATCGCGCCGGGCCCGGAGGTCGCCGCGCACACGCCCACCTTGCCGGAGAACTTGGCGTACCCGACGGCCTCGAACGCGGCCATCTCCTCGTGCCGGGCCTGCACGAACTTCGGCTGGTTGTCCGCCCGCCCCCAGGCCGCGAGGAGGCCGTTGATGCCGTCCCCCGCGTAGGAGAAGACATGGTCGACGTCCCATTCGCGCAGGCGCTGGAGGATGTGGTCGGAAACTTTGGTGGTCATGCGGTTCTTTCCTCTCACAAATCGCGACGGCGGGTGCCGGCCCGGTTTTCCGTGTGCCCGCCCCGGCTCCACGGATGCACGGCTGACCGGACCGTTCTCAAACGGACGTACCCGCCTCAAACGGTTGCACGGTTCCCGGCCCGGGGATCAGCGGCGCAGCCTGCGCACCAGCAAACGGGTGACGGCCGCCAGCGCGCCGCCGGCGGCCACGGCCGCGGCGGCGGTCAGCAGGCGGCCGGTGCCGGCCGCGGGAGGGACCGGACGGTCGGCGGTCCGCTCGGGACGGTCGGCGGGCAGCCGCCGGTCGAGCGCCAGGGCCAGCGCCTCGGCCAGGTGCACGGGCTGCCGCCCGGTGCCGCCCTGCTCGATCTGCGTACGGCAGCTGAAGCCGTCGGCCAGCACGAGCGCGCCGGGCGGCGTGTCCCGTACGGCAGGCAGCACGCCCTGCTCCGCGATGGCGGTGGAGAGCCCGTGGTGCCCGCGCTCGAAGCCGAAGTTCCCGGCGAGCCCGCAGCACCCGGCGTCCAGTACGTCGGCATCCACCCCGGCCCGGCGCATCAGCTCCCGGTCGGCGTCGAACGCCAGCACCGCGTGCTGGTGGCAGTGCGTCTGCACGGTCGCCGACCGGCCCAGTGACGGTGGCCGCCAGCCCTCGGGGGCGTGATGGACCAACTGCTCGGAGAAGGTGCGGAACTGCCGCGCCAGGCGCCGTACGTCCTCGTCGTCCGGCAGCAGCTCGGGCGCGTCGACGCGGAAGACGGCGGTGCAGGACGGCTCCAGTCCGATGACAGGGGTGCCGGCCTCGATCCACGGCCGCAGCACGTCCAGGGTCCGCCGCAGCACCCGCCCGGCGGTGTCAAGCTGACCGGTGGAGATCCACGTCAGTCCGCAGCACACCGCACGCTCCGGCACGGCGACCCGGAACCCGGCGTCCTCCAGCACCCGCACCGCCGCCTTCGCGACGCCCGGATGGAAGTACGTACTGAACGTGTCGGGCCACAGCACGACCGTCCGCGGGTCCGCCGGGTCGGGCTCGGGGGTGCCGCGCGCCCGCCACCACTGCACGAACGACTCCGCCGCGAAGACCGGCGCGTCCCGCTCGGCGGCCACCCCGGCCAGGCGCTTGCCTAGCCGGGCCAGTCCCGGCGCGTTCAGCGCGGCGTTGACCAGCCCGGGAGCGAGCCGGGAGAGCCGGGCCCACAGCGGCAGCCAGCCCATCGAGTAGTGCGCGGCGGGCCGCAGCCGCCCCGCGTAGTGATGGGACAGGAACTCCGCCTTGTACGTCGCCATGTCGACACCGACCGGGCAGTCCGACTTGCAGCCCTTGCACGCCAGGCAGAGGTCCAGCGCGTCCCGTACCTCCGTGGAGCGCCAGCCGTCGGTGACCGGGGAGTCCGCGTGCCCGCCCAGCATCTCGAACAGCAGCCGGGCCCGGCCGCGCGTGGAGTGCTCCTCCTCGCCCGTCGCCCGGTACGAGGGGCACATCACGCCGCCCTCGTGCGTACGGCAGTTGCCGACGCCGACGCAGCGCAGCACGGCCTGGGTGAAGCTGCGGTCGTCGTCGGGGTACGCGAAGCGGGTGTCCGGGCTCCGTGGCCGCCAGACGGCGCCCAGGCGCAGGTGTTCGTCGACGCCGGCCGGGTGCACGACCTTGCCGGGGTTCATCCGTCCTTCCGGGTCGAACAGCCCCTTGACCTCGGCGAAGGCCGTCACCAGCCGCTCGCCGAACATCCGCGGCAGCAGCTCCCCGCGGGCCTGTCCGTCCCCGTGCTCGCCGGACAGCGACCCGCCGTACGAGGCGACCAGGTCGGCGGCGCGGAAGAGGAACGCGCGGAAGTCCGCGACGCCCTCGGCGCTCCTGAGGTCGAACGGGACGCGGGTGTGCACACACCCCTGCCCGAAGTGCCCGTACAGCGCCGCGTGGTCGTAGCCGAACTCGTGGAACAGGTCGCCCAGGTCCCGCAGGTAGTCCCCGAGCCGGTCCGGCGGCACCGCGGAGCCCTCCCAGCCCTCCCAGGTCTCCCGGTCGTCCGGCGGCCGGGCGGTCACGCCGAGCCCTGCCTCCCGCGCCTTGAGCATCTTCCGCTCGCGCCCCGGATCGTCGGAGAAGGCCACCGACGCGTCGTCCGTGGACCTGCCGATCCCGTCGAGCAGTGCCTGGCACTGGGAGTCCACCTCCTCCCGGCTGTCACCGCTGAACTGCAACAGCAGCCAGCTCTCGCCCTCAGGGAAGTTCTCCAGCGAGTCCAGATAGGCGCCTTCCTCCCGCATCAACTGCGCCATCCGGCCGTCTATGGCCTCAAGCTGTGTCGGGTCACCGTGCTGGAGGAGGTGCGGTACGTCGTCGGCGGCCGTGCAGATGTCCGGGTAGCCGAGGACCAGCATCGCCTCGTAAGGCAGTACGGGCACGAGCTCCAGCTCCGCGCGCAGGACGGTGACCAGCGTGCCTTCGCTGCCCACCAGCGCGCGGGCCAAGTTGAAGCCGTGCTCCGGCAGCAGCGCGTCCAGGTTGTAGCCGGAGACCCGCCGGGGGATGTCCGGGAAGTCGCGGCGGACGTCGGCCATGTAGCGCGTGGCGATGCTCCGCAGCCCCTCGTAGAGCTGTCCCTTGCGACCGCCCCCGGCGACCGCCTCCTCGTACGCGTCCTCGGACGTCGGGCCGACCCAGCAGCGCAGCCCGTCGTACGTCAGGACCTCCAGCCGCCGTACGTTGTCCGCCGTCTTGCCGTACGCCTGCGCGGACGCGCCGCAGGAGTTGTTGCCGATCATGCCGCCCAGCGCACAGTGGCTGTGCGTCGACGGCTTGGGCCCGAACTTGAGCCCGTGCGGCGCCAACTGCCGGTTCAGCTCGTCCAGCACGATGCCGGGCTCCACCACACACGTACGGGCGTCCGGGTCCACGGACAGCAGCGCGGCGCAGTACTTGGTCCAGTCGATGATCACCGCGGTGTTGGTGCACTGGCCGCCCAGGCTCGTCCCGCCGCCCCGCGACAGCACCGGCGCGCCGAACTCCGCGCACACCGCGACGGCTTCCGCGCCCGCGTCGGTCGTCCGCGGCACGACCACGCCGATCGGCACCTGACGGTAGTTCGACCCGTCGGTGGCGTACGCGCCCCGGCTGCCCGCGTCGAACCGCACCTCGCCGTCCACGCGGGCGCGCAGCGCCTCCTCCAGCGCCGCCGTGCGCGCCTCCGGCCACGGTGCGGGGTGGTGCCCGTCGCGGACCGGCCCCGCCGTCATCGCCTTCCCGGCGCCGCGAGCAGGCTGCTGTCCAGCCGTTCGACCAGGTGCGCCGGACCCTCGTACACCTCGTGCGCGCCCGCCTCCCGCAGGTCACGCTCCGGATAGCCGCCGCTGAGCACCGCCAGACACGGCACCCCGGCACGGTGGCTGGCCCGTACGTCCCAGACGGTGTCCCCGATGAAGACCGCGGAGTCCGCGGCGACACCGCTCTGTTCCAGCGCGCTCCGCACCAGATCGGGAGCCGGCTTGCTCGCCGACACGTCGTCGGAGCTGGTGACCGCGGCGATGGCGTCCTCCGCGTCCAGCGCGCGGCGCATCGCCTCCAGCTCGGGCCCGTGCGCCGAACTGGCCAGCACCACCGTCCAGCCGCGCTTCGCGCAGGCCCGCAGCAGCTCCGCGGCGCCGTCGAGCGGGGCCAGCCGCTCCCAGTACTGGGCGAAGAGCGTGCCGTGCGCCGTCCGGATCGTCTCGTCCTCGTCGCTGTCCCGGTCCTCGCCGAGCAACTGGCCGATCAGATGGTCGGACCCCATGCCGATGGTCCGGTGGATCTCCGCCATGGGCACCCGGTGCCCGGACTGCCGGAACGCCTCCCACCAGGTGACGGCGTGCAGATAGGTGCTGTCGACGAGCGTTCCGTCGACGTCGAAGAGTGCGGCTCCGCGTGGGCTCACCCGTGTCCGTCCTTCCGCGTGGGCCGGTCACGTACAGATCCGGCCGTGTCGCCTTGTCTCCGGGGCCCGGACCCGGGGGCGCCGGGCCGGACCGCCGGTCAGCGGGCGGGCGGCGCCGCCCGCCCGTACTGGTTCAGGCGCCCGGCGGCCCGGTCGTTGAGGGCACTGAACACCTTGCGCAGCCGCGAGGCGGGGGCCCGCCCGTCGTTCTCCACCGCGATGCCCTCGGTCACGCCGGGTTCGCCCACCGCGTCCCGCGGCAGGACCCTGGCCAGGACCGACGACAGGCGGGTGGTGGTGACGGGTGCCAGGCCGTGGGCCTTGGCGGCCAGATGGGCGGCCGGGGTCAGGACGACACGGGGGCGGCGGCGCTGTACGCCGGAGACGATGCGCTCGGCGGCGCGCGCGGCGTTCATCGACAGTACGGGCGTGCCTGCCAGCGCCGAGAACCATGCGTACTCCCGAGGGGCGTCGCCCCCGAACTGCGCGTGCAGATGGGACCCGGTCCGCATCAGCCCCGGGTGCACCGCCGTCACCGACACCCCGTACCCGCTCTCCTCCGCGTGCAGCCCCTCGGCCAGCGCGGCGACCGCGAACTTGGCGCAGGAGTACGGCAGCAGATGCGGTACGGCCAGCAGACCGCCGACCGAACCGATCAGCGCCAGCCGCCCGCCGGCCGGACTGCGCCGCAAGTGGGGGAGGGCCGCCAGGGAGGTGTTGAGCGCCCCGTCGAAGATGGTCCGCATGGCGTCGTGGAACGCCTCGTGGCCCACGGACGCGGACGGCCCCACCTGGATGACCCCGGCGTTGCCGATGACGATGTCCAGCCCGCCCTCCCGCGCCGCCACGTCCTCGACGACGGCCTCGACCGCCGCCCGGTCGCGGACGTCGCACACCGCCGTACCGACCGGCGGCCCGCCGGGGCGGGACAGCGACCGGGCGGCCTCCGCCAGCTCCTTCGCGTCGCGCGCCAGGACCGTCACCCGGCAGCCGCGCGCCACGAGCTGACGCGCCATCAGCAGGCCCAGGCCGCGGGACCCGCCCGTCACCAGGGCCGTCAGCCCCGCGATCGGCGGTGCGGCAGCGAAATGCGGCATGACCGGTCCTTTCCCGTCGCCCCGTGGGTCCCCGGGCGCGCCAGGTGCCGCCCCGTCACGGGGTGAACAGCACCTTGATCGCGCCGTCGGTCTTCTTCTGGAACATCTCGTACGCCTCGGGCGCCCGGTCCAGCGGCAGCCGGTGCGTGGCGAAGTCGTCCACGCCCAGCGGGTCCTCGTCGGTCAGCAGCGGGAGGATGTCGTCCGCCCAGCGCCGCACATTGGCCTGCCCCATCCGGAACGTGAGCTGCTTGTCGAACATCACCAGCATCGGCATCGGGTCGCTCATCCCGCCGTACACCCCGCTGATGGAGACCGTGCCGCCGCGCCGCACCATCGAGATCGCCAGGTGCAGGGCGCCCAGCCGGTCCACCCCCGCCTTGCTCATCAGCTTCTCGGCCCAGCGCGACGGCATCAGCCCGGCCGCCTGCTGCGCGAGCTTTCCGGCGGGGCTGCCGTGCGCCTCGGTGCCCACCGCGTCGACGACGGCGTCCGGGCCGCGGCCGTCGGTGATGTCCTTGACGGCGTCCAGCAGCCCGTCCTCGTCGTCGAAGGCGTCCAGGTCGAAGACGGTCGCCCCGTCGCGGCGCGCCCGCGCCAGCCGCTCGGGCACATGGTCGATGCCGATCACCTGCTCGGCCCCGAGGTGCCGGGCGATCCGGCAGGACATCGCGCCGATCGGCCCCAGGCCCAGGACGGCGACGCTGCTGCCCTTGGTGACACCGGCGTACCGCACCGCCTGCCAGGCGGTCGGCAGCACGTCCGACAGGTAGACGAAGCGGTCGTCGGCGGGGCCGTGCGGCACCTTGATCGGCCCGTACTGGGCCTGCGGCACCCGCAGGAACTCGGCCTGCGCGCCCGGCACCGAGCCGTAGAGCTTGGTGTATCCGAACAGTGCGGCGCCCGAGCCGTGCTCGCGCACCTGCGTGGTCTCGCACTGCGTCTGGAGGCCGTCGCCGCACATCCGGCAGGAACCGCAGGCGATCTGGAAGGGGATCACCACCCGGTCGCCGGGACTCAGGTCGGTCACCTCGGAGCCGACCTCCTCCACGATGCCCATCGGCTCGTGCCCCAGGATGTCGCCCGGTGTCATGAACGGCGTGAGGACCTCGTACAGATGCAGGTCCGATCCGCACAGGCCGCTGGACGTGACCTTGACGACCGCGTCGGTCGGCTGCTTGATCTGCGGGTCGGGGACGTTCTCCACGCGGACGTCACGCTTGCCGTGCCAGACGTTCGCTCGCATCGCGGATCTCCTAGTTCTGGCGGCCGGTCCACCGGTCGGCCCGCCGGACAGCCCGGTCCGCCGGTCGGGATCACCGCTCTTCAGCCACCCAAAAGCCGCTTATAAGTCTAAAGCGGTGTTCTTTGTCGTGGCAGCTCCAGTACCCCGATCGCCCGAGACGAATCGTTTGCGTACGACAGCGGTACGCCGACGGCACGACCCCGGCGTACCCCGGGCGGGTTTTCCCGGCCGCGAAAGGGTTACCCGGCGCAGCACCCCCGGGGGCGAGCCACCAGCCACCCACCCCGGCCCTCCGCAGGGCCGTCGAGACCGCACGGAGCCCCGATGACCGACTACGGATACTTCCTCTCCTGCGAGGAGCACAGCCCGGCGGAACTGGTCGAACAGGCGCGCATGGCGGAGCAGGCCGGCTTCACCAAGCTGTGGATCTCCGACCACTTCCACCCGTGGAACGACGCCCAGGGCCAGAGCCCCTTCGTCTGGTCGGTGATCGGAGCGCTGTCCCAGGTCACCTCACTGCCCGTGGAAACCGCGGTGACCTGCCCCATCATGCGGCTGCACCCCGTGGTGACGGCGCAGGCGGCGGCCACCAGCGGCGTGCTCCTCGACGGCCGCTTCCGGCTCGGCGTGGGCAGCGGTGAAGCCCTCAACGAGCACATCCTCGGCGATCACTGGCCGCAGGCGTCGGTGCGGCTGGAGATGCTGGAGGAGGCTGTCCAGGTGATGCGGCAGCTCTTCGAGGGCGGCGAGGTCAGCCACCACGGCAAGCACTACACCGTGGAGAACGCCCGGCTCTACACCGTCCCCGCGGAACCGGTGCCCATCGACGTCTCCGCGTTCGGCCCCAACGCCACCGAACTGGCCGCCCGCGTCGGCGACGGCTTCGTCACCATGACGCCGGACGCGGACGCCGTCGAACGCTTCCGCCGGGGCGGCGGCGGCAACAAGCCTGTCCTCGGCGGCGTCAAGGTCTGCTGGAACCAGGACCGCGACGAGGCCGTACGCACCGCCCACCACCTCTGGGCCAACGAACAGCTCCCCGGCGAGCTCCCGCAGATCCTCCCCACGCCCCGCCACTTCGAGCAGGCGTCCCAACTGGTCACCCCCGAACGCGTCGCGGAGGCGGTCACCTGCGGCGACGACGTGGACGCGCATGTGTCCGCGCTGCACGCGTACGCCGAGGCCGGGTTCGACTCCGTCTACGTCAACCAGATCGGCCCGGAGCAGCGGGGGTTCTTCGACTTCTACCGTACGAAGGTGCTGCCGCAGTTGACGGACTGAGCACCGGGACCGGTACGGCGGCCGCCCGCACGCACCGGCGACGGCGGCCCGCCGCCCCCGCCTGCCCGTCACTCGCCTTCCTCTCACCCGTCCGTGCGCCGGGCGGCCCGGTGCCGTTCCACCGCGGCCTGCAACTGCGTCCGCACCGGCTCCGGAGCGACCGCCCCGGTGGCACTCGCGACCACCTCGCCGGCGACCTCGTGCACCTTGGTGTTCGTGTGCTGGGACGTCCGGCGCAGGATGTCCCACGCCTGCTCGGCGGTGCAGGACTCGGTGGCCATCAGGATGCCGCGGGCCTGGTCGATCACCGGCCGGCTGTCGAGTGCCTGCCGCAACTGCGCGTTCTCCGCCCGCAACTGCTCCACCACCGTCTCCTCGCCGCTGCGCGCCGCGCCGTCCGGGCCGCCGGACGCCTGCTCCTTCTTCGCGCGCCGCGCCCCCGGGGTGGTGGCCAGCCGCAGGGCCGCCAGGGAGCGCCGTCTCACTGCGGTTCCTGGACCGTCGGCACCCCGGCCGGGGCCGTACGGCCGGGGTACGCGCACGACTGCGGCGTGCCGGGCCACTTGCGGGCCAGTTCCATCACCCGCTGAGGCTGACGGCGCAGGTTGAGCGCACGCACCGGTATGCGCCGCCGCTGCCCGTAGGCTTCCAGGCGCCGCAGGAAGTGCAGTCCGGCCGCATCCATGAACGTGACTCCGGTCATCTCCAGAACCACACTCCCCAGGCCGGACGGCAACGCTTCCACGGCCTCGTCCAGAACCGGCACGGTGCCGTAGTCGATCTCGCCCCGTACGGTCAGCACGGCACAGGAACCGAACAGCCGGGTACGGACCCCCAGGGCATCCGGACCGGCCAGGGAAGACCGGTCTGTCTGTAGGGACATGACCCCATCGTGGCAGGAGTCAAACCGGTCTGTCCACGCCCGCACCGGAGCCACCCCGACACCCCGGAGCCCACCACCGGCCCCCGGCCGGCACCGCACGCCGGGGGTGGCCCCGGAGCCCGCGGAACGGGGCCTGAGCGCCGCCCGGATACCGCCCGGAGGGGCAGGGCGGTCCGACGGCCGTCCTTCGCCGACCGTCAGGCCAGCAGTCGCGCGAACTCGGCCATTTCGGTTTCCGGGTCGACGACGGGCTGGATCAGCAGCTCGTCGACCCCCGACTTCCCCAGCGTGCCGATCCGTTCGACGACCTCGTCCCTGGTGCCGACCAGGCCGAATCGGTCCATCAGGGAGGGCACGACGAGTTCGCGGTCCTCGGGGAACAGCCGGCCCAGATAGTTGCGGTAGAGCGTCTGGTGACGCTTGGGGTCGGTGGGGGTGGTGCCGCGGAGTTGGAGCAGGCGGTCGACGGCGGCGGCCTCTTCCGGAGGGAGGGCCGCGCGGAAGGCGGAGTTCTCCGCGGCGAGGATCAGTGCGCTCAGTGCGATGTGTCCCGTCGAGTCCTTGACCCGGTCGCCGTAACGGTCCTCGCCGTCGGCGAGGACATGGAGGGAGGTCATCAGGTACGAGCGGGTCTGCCCGGCGCTGCCCGCGTCCCGCGCCGCAGTCCGACGGGCCCGGCCGAGGGCTGACCAGACCGCGGGGTCGTGCATCGCGTAGGAGATCACTCCCGCGCCGAGCCGGCCGGCGACCGCGGCGGCCTTCGGGCCGAACGCGGCCACGACGAACTCCACGGGAGCGTCGGTGTTGACGTACGGTCCGATGTGCAGGAACCGCACCCTGCTGGACCTGTTTCCCTCGCGGTGGTCCGTCTCGCGGCCCGCGGTGAGATCCTGGAGAGCGGCCGTGAACGACTCCAGCTCCGCCAGCTTCGTGGGCCGCATGCCGAGCGTGCGGCGCGCCGTGTTGCCGGTGCCGACCCCGCAGACGATGCGGCCGGGGGCCAGGGCGTTGAGGCTGCTGACGGCCGCCGCCGCGGCGGGCGCGGAACGCAGCGCCGGTGAGGTGACGCCGATGCCGAGCCTGATCCGGTGGGTGGACTTGGCGCAGAGGGCGAGGCTCACGAACGGATCGCCGTGGAGCATCGGCGTGTCGTACACCCAGAAACTGTCGAAGCCGAGTTCCTCCGCGCGGGCGGCCAGGTGTTCCACACCCGGCCCTGCTGTCGTGACGATGCCGGTCCGCATGGCGACTCTCCTCGCCGTCCAGTGAGGTGGCTGAACCATTCCCGTTGCAGTTCGCTGTCGCCCAGCTTCGTACACATCGGGTGCCTGTGGAGCGGAGGCGGTGAAAAAACCGTTGGCGTCGTAGCGCGCGCACCTCTACGGTGAGGGTGTTCGACGCGGCCGTGACCGGCCGCCATGTCCGGCCGAGTGAAGAAGGGGAGGTGTGACCGATGGCTGTCTCTGTGACGGGCGCTGCCCGCAACCAGAAGTTCATCCATTCCACCTCCGTGGTCCCCGGCTGACCCTTTCTCACTTTCCGCCGCGCGCCGTGCGCGGGGAGCCGGGGCCACCCTTGTGAAGGGTTTCCCTTGCAATCGTCTTCCGTTTCCTCCTCCGCTTCGCCGCGCCCGCTGACCGATTACGGCTGGGACGACGGCTTCGCGGAGAGCTTCGCTCCCTTCGCCGGGCAGGGGTACGCGCCCGGCCGTGTCGTCCGCGTCGACCGCGGGCGGGTGGACGCCGTGGTGCCCGACGGGGACGGCGTCCGGACCGTACTGGCGGACACCGCGCTGGTGGCGACCGGCGACCCCATGCGCGTGCCGTGCACCGGTGACTGGGCGGTGATCGACCTCGGCGAGGTCGGCGCGGGCCGGGACGGTGCGGTGCGGGCGCTGCTGCCGCGGCGTACCGCGTTCGTACGGTCCACCTCCTCCAAGCGGTCCGAAGGACAGGTACTGGCGGCGAACGTGGACCACGCCGTGGTCGCGGTCTCGCTCGCCGTCGAGCTGGACCTCGGGCGCATCGAACGCTTCGTCTCCCTGGCCTGGGAGAGCGGGGCACAGCCGCTGGTCGTCCTGACCAAGGCCGACCTGGTCGGCGACCCGGCAGGACTGGCGCACCTGGTCGCGGACACGGAGACCGCCGCGCCCGGCGTGCAGGTGCTGGCGGTCAGTTCGGCCGCCGGCGAAGGGCTGGACGCCCTGGCCGCGGTGGTCGCGGGCGGTACGTCCGTCCTGCTCGGGCAGTCCGGCGCGGGCAAGTCCACGCTCGCCAACGCGCTGCTGGGCGAGGACGTCCAGGACGTACGGGCCGCCCGCGACCGGGACGGCAAGGGCCGGCACACCACGACCACCCGGGACCTGCTGGTGCTGCCCGGCGGTGGAGTGCTCATCGACACCCCGGGGCTGCGCGGCGTCGGCATGTGGGACGCCGACGCGGGTCTCGCGCGCGCTTTCTCGGACGTCGAGGAACTGGCCGCGCGCTGCCGCTTCCACGACTGCGCGCACGCTACGGAACCAGGCTGCGCGGTGCTGTCGGCCGTCGACAGCGGCGCACTGCCGGAGCGGCGGCTGGAGAGCTACCGCAAGCTGCTGCGGGAGAACGAGCGCATCGTGGCCAAGACGGACGCCCGACTGCGCGCGGAAATCCGCCGGGACTGGAAGCAGAAGCAGGCCCTGGGTCGCCACCTGGGGGAGAGGAAGCGGGGTGGCGCCCGGAGGTGAGGTGACCCCACGGAATCGGTGAGCTCGTCACCCAGCGGCGCCCCGCCATCGACAAGCCTATGGCGGGGCGCTGCAACACCTGGGTCGGAAGTGAGATGCCGACCCACCCGAGATCATCGACGTCCCGCATCGGCGTAGGTGTCCCGGTCCCGACCGGAAGGGACGGATCGAGGCTGTCTATGCCACCGGTCCCGCCCATGACAAGGAAGGTATGGATCGGTGGACGGCACCGTCATCATCATCGTTCTCGCCATCGCCGGCGTGGCATCCGTGCTGCTCTTCGCTGTGAAGGGTCTTCTGGACCAAGTCCCCGACGTGATCGTGTCGGCCGCCAGGGCCCGCGACGCCTGGGCCGGCTTCCGGCGGGCGCCTTCGCCTCCGGGGGGTGCCTCTATGTCTTCCGTCAAGGCGCCCGGGTTCAGTTTGGGGTGGTTTGACTGGCGGAGGTCAGGCGGCGAGCTGGACGTCTGTGGG
>NZ_JBVHPX010000009.1:0-337008 GCF_055567735.1 Streptomyces sp. NPDC026394 | reverse complement strand
AGGCCGGTTCCGGCGATGAAGCCGTCGAGGGTGCCAGGCCGGTACTGGAGGCGTTTGAGCCGGTTGCGGACGAGTGTCTCCAGGCGGTCGAGGGCAACGACAGCGAGGTTGGCCAGACTGCGTTTGACGTGCGCCCATACCCACTCGACCGGATTCAGGTCGGGCGAGTAGGCAGGCAGCAGGAACACCGTCAGCCACTCGCGCTCGTCGATCAACTTCCGCATTGCACGCGAGACATGGGTGCTGAGCCGGTCCCAGACCAGCACGATCGGCGCCTTGAGGAGCTGGTGGGCGCCGTCGATCAGCGCGATGAAATCGCGTTCGCCCATGCTGCGGCGCTTGCCCTTGCCCGACGGGTGACAGATCAGCCGGTGGCACAGTCGGTTATGCGAGCCCGGCCGCATCGCGATCAGCCCGGCCACCGACAACCGCCCCGAGCGGCGTCCGCTGACCGTGGCGACCGGCGTCACGCCGCGCCGGCCCCAGGTGCGTCCTTTGGGCGGCTTGCGGGTCAAGCCTGCCTCGTCCTCGAAGCAGAGGTAGCCCCCGCAGACCGCCCGGGCCCTTTACCTCGGCCCAGGTCGCCTCCTTCCACACGGTGACGGCCTGCTCGTCGCGCTCGGCCACCTTCCGGGCGGGCACCTGCGGGGAGAAGCCGAGCCGGTGCATCAGCCGAGTCGCGCCGGAGACGCTGTAGGAGACGTGGAACTTCCTGCCGATCAGCGTGGCCACCCGAGCGGCGGTCCACACCTGGTCCTCCCCCCAGCCGTGGGCGGCCGGCCCCTCCTCGAGGTACATGGCCAGCTTCTCCAGGCAGCGCGGGGACAGACGGCACCGCGACCCGCTCGCTTCACGCGAGGCCAGGCCCTGCACGCCGCCCTCCCGCCACAGCTGTTGCCACCGGTAGGCCGATTTTCGGCTCACCCGCAAGCCGCCGTGCGACCTCCGGCGGTTTGACCTTCTGCTCGAACATCTCAGCCGCCTGCATCCGAAGCGACTCCCGGCGCTGACGCCCCATGACAGTCAACCCACCCCCATCCGCGTATCTCACACACCCCGGAATACAGCCAACACCCCAGCCCCATCAGTAACTTCGGCGAAGATCACCCTGACGAGCCGAAGTCAGTAACCCCTGCCCCGGGGGGCGGGCCGGGCCAGCAGGCCGGCGTCGATCAGTCCGGTGACGGTTGCCATGGTGGGCTCGTTCTCGTTCACGGGGCGGGGCCCCGAATGGCCCCGCAACTACATCTTCGACCTCAAGGAGATGCGGGGCTCCCGCATCTTCGCCCGCGTGAAGGCAGCAGCCCTTGACCACCCTCCGCCCGCACAAGACTGTCCTGGTGTTGATCGATATCGAGAATGCGATCGGCGCCCGCGCCCAGCCCTCTGTGGCCCTCGTCCGCCTGACCGCCTTGCTGGAGCACACCCCCGCCGAGGCGCTCGTCGTCGCCGCCTGCTCGCCCTGACGCATCCGGCCTGATGTCATGCGCGTCCTGACCGACCGCGGCGTGAAGGTGCTGTCCGCCGGGACCGGGCCCGACGCCGCCGACAAGGTCTTGCTGAACCGTGCCCGCCAGGCCGCGGCCCAGGGCGTACGCCATTTCACCGTCGCCTCCGGCGACGCCGCCTTCGCCCCTCTCGCATCTCTCGGTGAACTGCGCGTCCTGGCCTGGGAGAAACAGACCGTCAGCAGGCAGCTCGCCAAGGTCGCAACCGTGAGCCACATCCCCCGCATCCGCCGTACCCCCGTCCCCGTCCAGCCTGCAACCGCACAGACTAGTCAGACCCCCGCACCAGATGCGTTGGCACCGCCGCCACCCCTGCGGAAACCGCCGGCGAACCCAGCACCGTCGCAGCGCGCACCGCGGCCCTGGTCCACGGCGCGGTGGGGTGGCGCCGCAGCCACCGTCATGTTCTGCGGCGGCCTCGCCTTCGGCGCCGGTTCCGCGCTGGGCAGCCGCCTGATCCACCTGACCGTAGACGCCGTGGTCCGGCCTCGCGCCTGACAGGTTCTCGGCTCCTGACTGGGCCCCACCTTGCCAGCGTTCACCCTCACCGGGCTCAGCGTGCTGGTGACGAAGGTGCCAGACGGAAACGGCCCCGACCTATGGCGATCGGGGCCGTGATTTCGCCTTCTTACGAGCGTGTCCGGGAGGTGCGGAGTGTAGGGGGCTGGGGCGGGAGGGCGGGGGCCGGTGCGGTGTGGTGGGTCCGTCGCGGTGCGCCGGTGGAGGGCAGCCGACGAGTGACGCGCCCGTGCGCGAGTTCGTGCGCGAGTTCCTGCAGGGCGGTGGCGGGGATGCGCGGTGAGAGGCGGAAGCGCCAGGTGGGCCGGTCGATGCTGGTTCCGGCCCAGGCGGTCCAGCCCGGCAGGTTCTCGGCGCTCCGGGTGGTGCGGGCGTCGAAGCGCAGGCCGGCGCCGTCTCCGTTGGGCGGTGTCCACTGGATCCCCCAGGTGTAGCTCGTCTGCTGCCAGCCCGCTTTCAGCAAGGCGGAGGCCGCCTGGGCCAGGTCCGGTTCGGGACTCGCGACGCGGACGTGTCCAGGCCCCGTGCCCTCGTGCCCCAGGCGGTGTGCGTCAGGGGAGGCGAGGGTGTCGAGCAGGATGCGGACGAGGGGCGCAGGCGTACGGGCACTGGCGGTGGCGTGCCAGAGGCGCTCGCCGACGGGAGAGTCGTAGACGGCGAAGGCCCAAGCCGTGTCCCTGGGGGCGGCCTCGTGGGTGAACCGGCCCGCCGGGTGAGGGATTCGTGGCTGGCGATGGTCGTCTCGTCGCTCCAGGTGCGGTACTTCTCCCAGTCGTGATGGTTGTCGAGGAAGTCGGCCAGCAGCGCTTCGTGGTCGCCGGCATCGGCGGCGTAGACGGGAACGGTCCGGGGCGCCGCCTCGTGTGCCTCGGTCTCTGACTGCGCCTCGCGTACAGGAGTCAGGGCCTGTGCGGCGGCGTGTTCGGTGTCGGTGGCGGGGGCCGGGCCGGGCCGGACCGCGGCGCCGTGGAGGCGCTCGAAGTCGGAGATGGCTTCTGCGGCGCTGGTGAAGTCCAGGGCGATCTGTCGCAGGTGGTCTTCGCCGTGCAGGTGGACACTGTGGCCGTCGCGGTAGGTGCCGACGGCGACGGTGGTCCAGCCGTCGTGGGCGTGCAGGTGAATGATCAGGCGTCCGGACACGATGTCGTCGTGGATCTGCTGGGCCTGGTCGGAGACCTCCCGTATCTCGTCGCGGTCCAGCCAGTGCAGGGGATGGCCGGTCCAGTCCCACTCGGTGTCGATGTCCTCTTGGAGGATGGTGGTGATCTCGACGGTGAGGCCCGCCGCGCGCAGGGCGTGGGCGGCCTGCTGGGCGTAGTGGGGTTCCTCGTGGTCGATGCGGGCCAGGACCAGGGTGCGTTCGCCGGTGGCGCGGAAGCCGTGGACGCTCAGCAGGGCCCGCGCGGTGGTGGGGGAGGAGCCGGTGAGGGTGGCGGTGACGGCGGAGGTGTGCTGGGGGTGGCGGTCGAGGCGGACGTGGGCGGCGGTGTCGGGCTGGGCCATGGTGCTCGTTTCTGGGTCGGCTGGACGCGGCGGCCCGGCCGGGCAGGGTGGGTTATCGCCAGACGCGGGTGACCGGTGAGGCCGCGGTGGTCCGCAGGCGGGGACCGGCGCGGGGCACGGCCGGCGTGCGGGGCGGGGCGGGGGTGTGGGTGGCGTGCTGCCAGCGGGTGCGTCGGGCGGTCAGGTCGGCCAGGGCGCGGCGGCTGCCGGTGGCGAGCTGGTGCGGGGTGTTGGCCGCGTCGTCGGTGAACGCCTGGATGTACTGGGCGGTGGTGTGGGCCTGGGCGAGCAGGGCGCGCCGCAGGATTTTCTCGCCCCAGTGTTCGGGGGTGCCGACCGGGGTGGTGAGCAGGCCGAGCAGGTCGGCGGGGGTGAAGTCGGCGGTCAGCAGGTGCTGGTGCTGGGCTTCCCACAGCACGGTGACCGCGTCGACGGGCTCGCGGCGGTGCACCAGTGCGGTCAGGCACGTAAAGAGCTGTCCGTGCCGGGGCAGGGCGAAGTCGTCGGGCTGCAGCCAGCGCATCTGACGCAGCCTGGCGGGCTGCGCGGTCGCACACGCGAGCAGCGCCTGTTCCTCCTCCCGGGCTTCCCAGCCGACGGTGGGCCGGGCGGGCGGGGGCTGCGGAGTGCGGGGCAGCGAGCCGGGGTGCGGGGCGAACCGGCCCGACAGGGTGTCCAGGAAGCCGGACAGGGCGTCGCACCGGGCCAGGACGGTGGCGGCCGGGTCGGGAAGCGACCCGTCGGTGGCGGCCTGGGCGAGGCGCTCGGCGTGCTCGCGCAGGGTGCGGCGGGCGTAGTCGGCTTCGATCATCCGGGCGTAGGCCGCCGCGTGCCCGGGCCAGGGACACCGGTGCACGAGACTGTGCAGATAGGAGGCGGTCAGCCCAGGCGCCTGGGGCTGGGCAGCGTCCAGGACACGGCGCAACCACACCGGGGCCGTGCGGTACTCGTCGGCGCCAGGCACGGCAGCGGTGCGCATCGCTGTGTACAGGGCGCTGTGGGCAGGGTCGCCGAAATGCTCGGCAGCCAGCGAGCCGAGTCCGTCCAGGCGGGCTGGTTCGAGGAGGAGGGCGCCGAGCAGGGCCTGCTCGGCGTAGTGCACCGGCGCCGGGGGCTGCGTGTTTTCCAGCCCGGTGCCCTCGGAGGGCGCGGAGGTGAAGGGCATCAGGCGGCCAGGGTGAAGTCGTCGGGGCCGAGGGTGCGGCCGAGGTGCGGGGCCAGCAGGTGAGCGGCGAGCCGGGGCGGGACGGCGTTGCCGATCTGGGAGAACTGCTGGCCCTTGTTGCCGGCCCACGGGTAGTCGGCGGGGAAGGTCTGCAGTACGCCCGCTTCCGGGGCGGTGATGCGGATGGCCTCCGGGGCGGGTGCGTCCCCGTCCGCCGCTGTGGTGTGGGCGGGTTCGGCGACCCAGACGCACTCGTTGGCGCGGTGCCCGAAGAACAGCGTCCCGGCCGACTCGTCGGCGCGACGGATGGTGGCGTTGGCCTGGCTGTTGGTGCGCAGCGACCACGTCCTTGCGGGGGCGGTGCCGGCCGGGCCGCCGGTGCGACGGGTGCGGGGCGGGTGCTGCCAGGTGCCGCGGTCGCGGGCGTCGGCCAGCGTCTTGCGCGAGCCGGAGGGGAAGGGTTCGGGGCCTCCGCCGGGTCCGCCCCCGGCGCACACGGTCGGCACGGGCCGGTCGGTGGCGCCCCAGCCCAACGCCTCGGCCATGGACACCCAGCGGGCCCGGCCGGGGCCGAAGAGCGTGGGCGGTTCCGGAACGCGGGCGTGCGTGGGCTCCGGCGGTACGGCGGGGTGGGTACGCGAGGCGAGCAGGATCGCCCGCCGCCGCGTCTGGGGCACCCCGAAGTCGGCCGCGTTGAGAATCCCGCACCACACGGAAAACCCCCACGAGCGCAGGATGGCCGCGTACTGCTTCCACAGCGGCAAGACATCGGGCACTTCCTCCATGGCCACCCATTCCGGCTCGCCCACCGTGTTCAGCGCATGGAGGTAGCGCATGGGCTCGGCGGCCAGCAGCGAACGCACATCCCGGCAGGCACCGAGCAGCTTCTCGCGGGTGTCACGTCCGGCGGCCAGATCGGCGACGGCCTGGTGGACCAGCGGCTGGTCGAGCAGACCGAGCCGCTTGCCGACCATCGACCACGCCTGGCACGGAGGCGAGGCGATCACACCCGTGCAGCGGCCGAGAAACGGCCCCACCGGATAGCGGGCGACATCGGTACGCAGCGTCAACTGGCCCGCCGCCGCGCGGGTGCGGCAGGCCCACGCGTCCCACTCCAGGCCGATGTCCCGTATGCCCAGCACGGACAGGGGGTACGACCAGCCGCCGGGGCCGGCGAACATATCCAGGATCACGCGGCCAGCCCGAAGTCGTCCTGCCTCGGCTGCTCGCCGCGGCAGGCCCAGGGCGAACAGCCGTCGGCCACGCCCTCCTCCAGCGCGACGAGGCCCTCATGGACGGGGCCTTGGTCGCCGAGTTCGGTCTGGCGGGCGGCCCATTCGGCGGCGGTGGCGTGGTCGATGGGCGCCTGGTCGAGCGGGACGCGGGAGCGGTGCAGGAATGCCTGGCCGAGCAGCCGGTTGCCACAGGCGTTCGCGCGGGCGTTGCCGCCGCGGATGGCCGCGTCGAAGGCGACGACGTCGGCCCACTCGGCCGGGCTGTGGTCCCGGATGTGCCGCCACTGGGCGTTGCCGTGGAAGGGGCAAGTTATTGAGAATCGAGACAGGGGTGTGCCCTTTCGTGTGGTGTTGGTTAGGAATGGTTTGTGATCATGGGCGGATGGTCAGTCCGATACCGCCGGTGGTTGCTCCCGGCCGGATGAGTGAGAGTGCGAGCAGCCGGTCTTCCGGCTTGCCAGCGGCATGCAGCTGCGCCCGTGGGAGGTGAGGGACGCTGGCGCGCTCGCTCAGTCGTGCCTTGGCCCAGACGTCCGGCGCTGGAACCGTCCGGCGCATCTGACGGTCGAGTCGGCCCGTGAGAAGATCAACCAGTGGCGGGGCCCCTGGCAGAGTGAAGACGCCGCGATCCGGGCCGTCGCCTTGGAGGGCGGCGAAGTCCTGGGGCTGATCGGTCTTGCCGGCCTCGACCTACCGGGTGGGCAGGGCGAGTTCCTGTACTGGCTGCTCCCTGCCGGCCGCGGGGGCGGGCTGATGGTTGAAGCCACCATTCATGTCAGCCGCTGGGCCCTGGAGGACCTGGGTCTCCACCGTCTGCGGATCGTTCATTCGGTCGCGAACACGGCATCCTGTCGGACCGCGGGAAGGGCAGGGTTCCGGCTGGAGGGAACGATGCGCGAGGCATTGCTGCATGCCGACGGGTGGCACGACGAGCACTTTCACGCACGGGTTCAGGGCGGCGACTGGCCTTCTTGACCAGTCGGCTCCTGGCCCGGCTTGCTCGTGTCTGTCAGCCGGGTGAGGGGGATGAAGGCGGTAGTGGTTCCGAGGTCTCGTGGTGTCGGACCCGCGGGGGTCGGGATATCGGCCAGCCTCTGGGCCAGGGCGGTGACAGCGTCGCGGTCGCCCTCGAGGGCTTCGCGTTCGTCGTCGGTGAGGTCGACCTGTTCGAGCATCCTGTTGATGCCGTCCTTGACCGCGAGGAGCTGACCCTTGGCCGACTCCTTGGGGACGTAGAACGGGCAGCGGGCGCAGGCCATGCGGTGGGGGCACTTGGCGAAGAAGTCGTAGCTGCAGTAGCCATCGCCCAGGTCGTAGTACTTCCAGGGCTGTTCGCCGCCGGCGGCGGCGCCGGTCAGGATGCTGTCGCGGTCGATGAGGACCTCGATGGTGCGGATGTTGCGGGCGAAATAGTCGGCCTTCCGGTAGGCGGCGGTCAGGGTGCGTTGGAGGATCTTGGCGTAGTAGCGGGTGCTGGCCGGGTGCTTGTGGCCGAGCCATTGCTGCAGGTCGCCGAGGGTGAGGGGCTCGCGGGCGTTGAGGAGCTGGGTGGCGATGGTGCTGCGGGCCCGGTGGCTGGTGAGGGCGCCGCGGGAGTCTTCTGCGGGGATGCCGGCCTTCTGGCAGAGGGCCGGGATGATGTTCTCGTTGAGGTAGGCGTTGCCCACCGGCTGGCCGCGGTGGCAGAAGAGGTACTGGCGGGACAGGCCGGTCTTGCGGTCCGCGAGGTCGGGCTGGGGTGAGCGGACGAGTTTCCAGGCGTCGATCAGTTCCCCGACCAGCGGGTCGACGGGCTTGGCGAAGGGGCCGCTGGTCTTGTTCTGCGGGATGTGCAGCAGGCAGATCGGGTAGGTCTCGCCGGTCCGCTCGTCGGTTCCTTCGTCCCAGGTGATGCAGTCCAGGTCGAGGCGGCGCAGCTCGTCCATGCGGCAGCCGGCGAACAGCCAGACGCCGACCATGGCCCGGACCATCTCGATGGGGTAGTAGGTGGCCTGCCAGCCCGCCAAGCGGGCCCGCGGGGTGCCGTAGGGCTTGAGGTCCTCGCTGTTCAGGGTCAGGCCCGCGGCCATGAGTTTGGCCCAGGTGGCGTCGTCGATGATCCGCGGGTTGGGGACCAGGAGGGCGCGGAGCGACAGCGGCAAGCTCAGCACCTGCCGTGGGTCGAACCTCGGCTTGATCCACTCCCATTCGCTCAGGTCATTGAAGAAGCCGCGGAGGCTGTCGATGCGGGTCGCCTTCCCGCGCGGGCTCAGCGGCTGTCCGAAGCGGGAGCGGTTGCGGCTGTGCCCGGCCCACTGCCCGACGTTGGCGGTCATCGTGTCGGCGATGTACTCGGCCGCGATGTCACGTGTCCAGTGCTCGGGAGCGACGGCCTCAGGGTGCCTTTCTGCTGCCCAGCGGCCGGCGACCAGGATGGCGGAGAGCATCGACCGCTTGGTCCCGGGTTCGTGGGTGACCAGGCGCATCCACCGCAGGGCCGCATGCCGCCACGGCGGTGGGACCGTGGCCAGGGCCGCGGCCTCCGGCCCGGCCCTGTCCTGGTTGGGGCGCAGCGGCGAGGAGATGATGCCCTTGTCGGCAAGGACCCGGGAGATCTTGAACAAGCCGCGGCGGCGGCTCGTCGCGCCGGTGGAGCGGTAGTGTTCCAACAGGTCCTCCAGAAGAGGTCTGTGCAGGTCCTGAAGGTGGGGGCTGTTGTTGCTCAGCAGCACGTCGATGGTCGTGTTGCGGACCTGCCAGGGCAGCAGGTGAGTGGAGTTGCGCCAGGCGGTCAGGGTCTCTGCGATGGCATCGACCGCGGGCTGGATGGTCTGCGGGCCGAAGACGAGGTCCGCGAGACGGGCCAGGCTGGTGATGCCCGCGGCGGCGTGCAGGCGGTGGTGACCGCCGAGCTGGTGGCCCAGGGCCACCACATGAAACCGGAAGTCCCCCGCGTCCGCTGCGGCTGCGGCCCACGTCGCCTCGTCCCAGGTCCAGTACGGCCTGTGCCATCGGTGGACCTCCTTGAGCAGGCGAAACCTGGCCGAGCGTGCCTTCTTGGGATCCCAGGCGGTGGTGACCGTGTCGATCGGGATGATCAGGCGGGCCAGATCTGCGGCCGAGCGGGCGTGCATCGCCTTCAACGGGGCGATGTGCTCCAGGGCGGTCACCTCCTTCGGGGCCAGATCGGGCAGCAGGTGCATGGTCAGTCGGTGGCCGGAGGTGCGGTTCACGGTCTCCCCAGCAGACGGGTGTCCGTTCTTGCTCATCGCTGCATCCGTGAGTCTTCGCTGACTGGGTAGTGACGACCCGCACTGACTGGTGTGGTCCGGATCTGCCCGGCCTGGCCGTGCGTCTTCGGCCTTCTGGCGCGGCCAGTCTGCTGATTGGTGTGTCATGTGGGGGCTGTCAGGCCGGGTGGGTTGCGGTGGTCGATGATGTCGCGGGCGAGGTCGAGGATGGGGCGTCCGGTGGTGTAGGCGTGGGAGCGCAGCAGGAGCAGGGCCTGGTCGAGGGGGAGGTGGAGGCGGACGGCGAGCATGCCGCAGGCTTGGTGGATCTCGGCGCGGTGCAGGGTGGCGAGGTCGGTGGTCGGATCGCGGCGGCCGTCGGCGCCGGGCAGCAGGGCCAGCAGCAGGAAGGTGGCGGTGTCGGTGAAGGCGCCGGTGTCGAGCTGTTGCTGGAGGGTGAGGGGGCCGGGGCGGGTGCGGTAGCCGGTGAAGGCGCCGAGCCGGACGGCCCCGATGGCCAGTGGGAAGGTGAACAGGGCGCGGGCCCCGGCCTGCAGGGCCTCGGGCAGGAAGGCGGGCCAGCGGGTCTCTGGCAGGCGGGCCAGGTCGGATTCGCAGATGGCCCGGCCGTGGCGTACGCAGTCGAGGGTGGGGCCTTCGCCGAGGGTGTACTGCAGGTCCTCCAGGACCGTGCCGAGGCGGTCGCCGGGTGCGTGCCAGAGCAGTTCGGGGGCGTGGCCGCCGGCTTCGGCGGAGATGGTGACGCAGGCCAGGCCGAGTGCCTGGGCGCAGCGGTCGGCGGGCAGCAGGCCCAGGCCCGGGGGGCTGCCCAGGGAGCCCAGGAGGGCGGTCATCAGCGGGCTGGTCGGGGGGTCACGGGGCGAGGGCATCTGCCTGGCCCTTCCGGTGTGATCGCGGGAAAGCGGGCTTGAGCTGGTGCTGACCGTGCCCGGGGCAGCGGGCGGGCTCCTACGCGGGTGGTGCGGTGAACTGTTCGGGATCGGCCTGGCCGTTGATGACCTGGTGGGAGAGGTCGGTCAGCAGGATCTGGTGGTGGCGGGCTCGGGCGCGCAGGCGGGTGAAGGCTTCGTCGGGGGTCAGGCCGAGGCGTTCGGCGAGCATGCCTTTGGCCTGTTCGATGACCACGCGGGTGCCGAGGGCGCCTTCGAGCTGTTCGTTGATGAGGGTCTGGTCGCGGATGGCGCGGTATTGCAGGATGCCGATGGTCGCGGCGTCGGCCAGGGCCTGGGCCAGGCGCAGGTCCGGCTCGCTCAGGGCCTGGGGGCGGGTGCGGAAGAGGTTGAGTGCGCCGATGGCGGTCTCGCGCAGGCGCAGGGGCACCGCGGCCGCCGCGGCGAAGCCGCGTTCGGCGGCCCATCCGGTGAAGCGGGGCCAGTGCTCTTCGGCCTGGTGGGTGTCGAGAGGGGTGTCGGGGATGGGGGCACCGGTGTGGATGCAGTCGCGGCAGGGGCCCTCCTGCCATTCGATCTGTGCCAGCTCCAGGCGCCGGGTTCGTTCGTCGGAGGCGGTGGCGTCGACCATGCGTCCTTGCGCGTCCAGCAGGATGACCCCGGCTGCGTCCACCGGCAGCAGGCGGGTGGTGCGTTCGGTCAGGGTATGCAGGAAGTCCATCACGTCGAACTCGGCGACCAGGGTGTCGGCGAGTTCGACGAGCACGGAAGTGATCTCCTCTTCACGGGAGACCCGCTCTTGCTCGGCGGGCATGGCACTCCCTCTCGATCCTTCATTCGGGGGTATGGCGTGGTTGCGCCGGGCGGGGTCAGGGCCCGGCGACGGCCTCGTAGGGGGGCGCGCCTTCAGAGTGGCACCGGCACGGACCGCCACCAACCTCTGGGCTCCGCTTTCGTTCAGCGATGCGCACCCGCGCCGGATCCGTCGCGGGCTGCACTGCCCGGAGGCCGCCGTGACGGCCGCAACCGCCGGCCCCTGTCGTCTAGCGCGCAGGGGCCGGCGTACGCACCTGACCAGGTCCCGTTCGCGTGCACCGGCACGGACGGCACGACGTACACCATCCAGCGGGCCGCCGTGGGGCGTTCCGGGTCAGGCTTCCCGGCGTCGTCGGCGCCGGGCTGCGCGCCGGATCCGCATGAGCCGGCAGTGCTCGTCCAGCAGCCGCCGGTTCTCCTCGACCAGGGGACGGACCGCCCTGCGTAACGCAGCCGCCCGTTCACGAGCCTGCCGCGCCCGCTGCCGCACAGCCTCCGCCCGCGCCTCCACCGCCATATCCCGACTACTCCAAGACGGCACTGTCCTGTCGACTACCACCGCAGCCCCTCCAGCGACACCGGCGCCGCACCTCAGCCTTCGCCCACCCGCAGATCACCGCTGGCCGGGCAGAACCGGGGCGCGGGCCAAAGCAGGGTGGCGTGTCAGGCGGAGCGGGGCGGGACGCGGTCGGTGAAGGCGCGGATCAACGTTTCGATGGCGTCCTGCGGCAGAACGTGTTCCACCACGGCGGCATCCACAGCGGCCTGCGCCCCCGCCCCTCGATGCAAGGTCACACGGATCTATGCGAGACCGCAGGCAGCTCAGAGCTGCCATCTGCAAGATCAACCCCTACTAGACAACGGGCGAGGAGCCGTTCGCGGTCAGCGTGGAGGGCGGCGTTGGCCCGGTGGAAGCGGGCGGCGAGCTCACGGCCGGAAAGATGGATGTAGCGCATGGTCGTGGTCAGGTCGCGGTGGCCGGCGTACTGGGCGATCTGATCGATGGTCCAGTCAGCGCGGGCCAGGTCCGTCAGCCGCAAGTGCCGGAACGTGTGCGTGGAAAGGCGATCGACGCCGGATGTGCGGCTGAGACGTTCCACGATCTTCGACCAGCTCGATACTCCGAGCGGACCACCCGGATTCCGGTTCGACACCGACCGCAGCAGGGGCCCGCCGGCCCTGCCGACGGAGCTGCGTCGTTCAGCCAGATAGGCCATGAACAGCCGTCCGGTCGCCTTGCCGTAGGCGACTTCCCGAGACCGCCTGGACTTCGTTGTCTCCGCTCTCAGCCGGATCAGACGGTAGGCGGGATCGAAGTCGTCGCCGGATAGCTGGACGAGTTCCTCACGCCGCAGAGCGCCGTCGTAGGCGAGCGAGACCATCAGGCGGTTCCGCAGCGGCTCGGCGCGAGCAGCCTCCAGGATCCGCTGCCAATCGGCCTCCGTGGGTAGCCACGGTGCCTGCTCGATGCGCCGCACCAGACCCCGCTTGGGGCGGCGCCCCCGTCTGCCCGCCTGCCCGCGCCGAACCGGGTTCCGCTCCCGCAGCCCGTCCTCCACGAGGAACTCATAGAAGGAACGGACCGCCACCAGCCGCTGCTGCACCGTCGCGTTCGCAAGGCCCGGGCCGGCTAGAGTCGCGCCTTCTCGCCGCGGCCGGACCGGGGTGCGCTCCAGCATCTCCCCGACCCACGCCGCCACTGTGTCCGCCTTCGCGTCCAGCGGTTCCGCGCCCTCCGCGGCACAGAACCGCAGATGGCCCTCCACCGCGCGGCCGTACGCGTCGATTGTGTTCGGCGCCCGCCCGATGTTCGCCAGGAACTGCAACCACCGGCGGGCTTCTCGACCTGCTGCCAGGGTGGGGAACTTGCCCCAAGGGACATCGACCATGGCTCCAAGCTAGACTCGGTCGATTCCACATAAGACAGCCCAGACAGCTCGACTTCGGGGTGTCGGCCAGACCGCGCTGCTTGAGGTAGCGCAGGCAGTCGGCGCGCGACCAGTTCACATCCTGGATCAGGGGGTGCCGGTTGCGCATGTAGGCGACGTCGGCGTCCTTGGCCCGGCGGAACTCATCGGTGGAGATCCCGACCCACTGCTCGACGAACACACCCTTGGGGATGCGCCGGGGATACGGGCAGCCCAGGAGGGCGCGGACCTGCTTCTTGATGGGTTTGATCTTGTATTCGCCGGTGCACTGGCGCCGGGTCATCCTCGGGCGCCCGTCCTGGTTGAGGACGTGCAGCGGCATGGAAGCGAACCGGTGGTCCGGGTTGAGCGCGTCGTTGCGGATGTTACCGGAGGAGACCCGCAGGATGGGGATGCCGGCCGGTTCGGCTATCTCCTTCTCCAGGCGGTCGAGGTGATCGTAAACGGCCTGCGGCTCCCAGCCGGTGTCGGCGAAGATCGCGCAGTCGACGCGCGGAAGGGTTCCTTCGGCGGACAGGGCGAGCAGAGCACTGGACTGCACACCGGCGCCAAGGGAGAGGGATCGGAAGGCGGGGGTTGCGGAAATGGGGCGTCCTTGCGGTGTACGGGGGCGGCACCCGCGGGTGCGGTCAGCGCCGGACGGGGGCGGAGCGGGGCGGGGCGGGCGCCGGCGGCGGAAGCGGTGAGGCGAGAGCCTGCGGCGCGGTGAACGAGGGGCGCACGCTGTCGAGGCCGTCGGCCAGGTGGCGGGTAGTGTCGGTGGCGTCCCGCAGCCATTCCCAGACGGGGGCGGGCAGTTGGCGAGCGGTGTCCCGGGCCTATTCGAGGATCTGGGCGGCATTGCGCAGCTGTTCGGCAAGCTGGGCCAGCACCGCCTGCTGCTCATCGCCGGTGCTCACGGTCCCGAGGGCTTGCAGGAGTTCGTCGAGGGCTGTGGGCAGCGGTGACGGGGCGTCCGGCAGGCCGTACAGCCGGGCGTGCAGGGACCGGGCCACGACGGTCACCGGACCGCCGGAGCCCCGGTGGCGGAAACGGGGGTCGGCCAGGCGCCGCACATTGAAGCTGGCGACTACGTCGCGGGGCGCGGCGTCCGGGTGGATCTGGGCGGCGAGGGCGATGTCGTGCGGGGTGGGCGCGTCATCGGTGGACATGGGAACTCCCGGGGACGGAGCTCAGAGAGAGCGGCTGGTGGTGGCTTTGAGTGCCGGCGCCGGGCGGGCTGCGGTGCGCGTGGGCGCCGGGGGCCGGCCGAAGGTGGCGGCCAGGTCGCGGCGGCCGTCGGCGCTCAGGTGCACCCGCTCGTCGTGCAGCCACAGCGGGCAGTCCTCGCGGGCGACCAGGCCGCGGGCCTCCAGCGAACGCAGGGTGCCGGTGGTGATGCGCAGGTCATCGCGGCGCAGGTACGGCTTGCCGTTGAAGATCGTCACCTCGCCGCGCGCCACCGCACGCAGCGCGGCCTCCTGCGCGGGGGAGAAGGCAGGCGGCTGCTGTGAGGGGGTCGCGCCCCGGCGGCGCCGGTCGGTGACGAACAGTTCGGCGGCCGCCAGCGTGTCCTGGGGACCGAGCGCGGTCAGCTCCCGGACGAGGATGAGGCGGCTGTTGGCCATCTGAAGGGCCTGCCGGTAGGTCAGCAGCGGGTCGTCGCCCTTGACGGGAACGCCGGCCCGGGTGTCGTCGAGGATGTCCTCGGCGTCCAGGAGGTGGTCGGCTGCGTCGGTGGCCAGGTGGGCGAGCTGGCGGACCCGCGCGTACACGGTGCTAATTTCCGGGCTGGGGTACATCGGCTGGGCGTTGAGGTCATCGATGATGTCCAGCGCCGAGCGGGCCAGGTGCTGGGTGGAGGTGGCTTGCTGGGTCAGAGCGGTCGCGGGACTGGAAGCGTCCAACTGCAGGCGGGAGAGGTAGTCGTTGTGACGGGCGAAGTCGGTCCCCAGGAGCAGGAGCTGTTCGGCCGGGGCGGTGGGTGCGGTCATCGGCGGCGGGACGGTTCCGTTCGGTGCGCGGCCCGCGGAGGCGTACGGGACAGGCACGTTGACGTGGCGGTAGGGCGTTGACGGGTGTCACCGGCGGGGTGCGGACGGCTTCGCGGAGGCCACGGGCACGGGCTTCGCCATGGCGGGGACGAGGGACTGGCCCTGACCCGGCTGCTGCTGGTGCGCCAGCTCGTTGACCTCGATGAGGGCCCGGCCGTGGAGGGACCATTGATGAAGGTGGGGCCAGGCTTCGGCATGGAACTCAGCGAGCCGCTCCTCGTACGCCGCGGTTCCCTCCACGGCGTCCTTTGGCAGCTTGTGACGGTCGTCGAGCCAGGCATCGTGGGCCTCGTACAAACGCTGTGTGCTGACGCCCAGTTGGGCGAGCTGCCAGGCGTGGCGCAGCGCATGGTCCGAGGCCGGCATCTGGACGAGCTGCTGCTCCGCGGCGGACACCAGCTCATCGGCGTGGTAGTACACGCGCCCGAAGGCGCCCAGGGTGTCCTCGTTGCGTTGGTTCTGTCGGTGGGCGTAGGCGTCGGCGTCGTACGGCTGGGCCGTCTCCGGATCGCTGTGCCCGGCGGAGTAGGCGTCCCATGCGGCCTGGATCTGCTCGCTCTTGTGCAGGTAGTCGCAGAGCTGGGCCAGGTACAGCCGGTGCGCGTGGCCGTGAGGCGGAGTGGAGATACGCAAGTGTGAGACTCTCAGTGATCGTGGTACTCCCGCCGCGCAGAACGGGACGGGCCTGGACGGCTGCTCGGCACGTCGCCTGGGCTGTCAGCGCGTACGGCGCGGCCGGTCCGGAGCCGGGGCTGCGGGCGGTGTGCGCGTGTGGCCGCTGGTGCGGGCAGGGGCGGCGGGGATGTCGGCGGGGGTGCGGGATCCAAGGCCGATGCGAGCGCCCAGGTTCTCCATGAACAGAGCGATCTCCGCCTTGACGACCGCGCCGAGCTGCCGGGACTCGTCCGTGCCGGCGGGCAGAGCGTAGCCGTCTTCGGTGGCGATGAAGCCGTGGCCGGCCAGGACGCGGCGGGCGGCGTCGGTGCGGGCGGTGGCGGTGACGCGCTCGCCGGAGACATCGAAGTGGACATCCGGATCGGGCAGCGGCACGTCCGGGTTCCAGCGCGTGGTCCAGCTCAGGTCGGACACGTCCCAGGTGTGCTGAAAGAGGAAATGCATGGCGTCGCCGGTGCGGGTGTGGGCCTGCTCACCGGCATAGGCGGGCGGCAGCAGATACAGCGGGCGGCCCGGGATGCTGGGCTGGCGGGCGGTGAAGCCGTGGTCGGTCAGGATGCGCTGGGCCGCGGGGAGGGCGCGGTTGAGCAGGACGAAGGTGTGGCCGTCGTCGGTGGACCCGATGACGACGTCGTTGTGGTCGATAAAGGCCATGGTGCTCCGAAGGGCAAAGCGGTGGTCGGGTAGCGAAGTTGCCGCCGGTGGCGTCAGACGGCGGGCGCCGGGGGTGCACGTGGCGGGGTGAAGCCGGACTGGGCCGGGGCGGCCTTGTCGACGGCGCGCTCGGTGGCGGCCTTGGAGGCGTGGGCGGGGGCGGCGGGCAGCTCTTGGCGCCGGACTCGGTGCCCGGGTCAGCAGGTTGTTCCCGTTGTGGAGTTGGCGGTTGGGGTGGCGACGGTGCGTACGCCGTCCGTCGTCCCAATGAACATCGGGCAGCCCCGCGCAGGACATGATCTGCGGATCAGGAGAAGGCGCTGAGCCGGTTGCGGTCAGCGTGTTCTTGGGGCGGCTGTGGGCCCAGGGGGTATCGGGCACCGGGTGTTGGCCGCTGTACGCGCTGCTGCGGATGAAGCGGCGGTGGCGCCGGGGCCAGCGAGAGCGCGGTCGATGAGCTGCTGGTCCTCGCGTTGGGCGGCGGCGGAGGCCAGGCGACGGGAGAGCCGATGTGCCAGCCTGCGGTACGCCTTGGCAGAGGCATCCATCCTCTCGGCGGCGTCGTTCAGGACACGCCGGCTTGCCTGCGGGCTCTCATCGGCGTCCTCATACAGCAGCACTTCGGTGCGGGTGTGGATGGCGAGAGTGCACATGGCGGCGGCCAGCGATACCTGGGCGGAGACCTCGGCGAGTTCGGCGAGGTTCTCGTGCCCGCCTTTCATGACCGCGTACTGGCTGGTCGACAGCATCGCGAGCTGCTGTGTGCACCGGGTCGCCAGCTCCTGTGCCCGGACGGCGAGCGGCGCCAGCTCGCGGACGGGCTTGGGGGTCTCTCCGGCACGGACCTGTTCCACCTCCGCTCGCAGCGATTCCAAGGTGGGAGCCACTTGGCCGAGGACGCGGGTCTGCTCGGACAGGTCGACGAACTGCAATCCGAACTCCAAGGAACTTCAGGGGCGAGGGCACCGGGTGGCGTGAGGGGGGAGGGGTTACGCGGCGGTGCCGTAGTCGTTCTGCTGGGGGGCGTGCTTGGCAACGGCACGGGCGGTGATCGCCTTGGAGGCGCGGGCGGAGGCGGCGGACAGCTCCTTGGCGCCGGGTTCGGCGTACCAGGGGCGCAGGGTGAGCATGGCGGCGCGCATGCCGGTGGCGAAGCACAGGGCGGTGCCCTTGGCCAGGGCGCGGATCGCGTCGGCGGGCAGGATCCGCTCCTGGCGCATCGATACGGAGGTCGACTTTCCGGACTCGGAGTGCGAGGTGGAGGTGGTCTCCACCTCGTGGTCGCCGATCAAGCGGCTCAGCTTGTCCGCGAAGTCCGGGTCGTCGATGCCGCTGCCGATGACCTTCACGGTCGAGGCGGACCACATGGCGTCCATGCCCGCGTCCCCCCAGACTTTCTGGCCCTGCCGGTAGGACTGCAAGATCGTGATGGGGATGATGCCGCGTGAGCCGAGGTGGGAGTACAGGTCGGGCAGGTCGCTGATCTTGCACACGTTGGCGGCCTCGTCCAGGATCGCGAGGGCCGGCGGGTCAAGACGTCCTCCGGCCCGTTCGGCCTGTGCGGTCGCGGCCCGCATCACCGCGTCCGCACATGCAGCGATCAACGCCGATGCGCCGCCTCCGCCGTCCTTGCTGAGGAGGTAGAGGGTGTCGGAGGAGGTGACGAACCGCGACGGCTGGAACTCGGCAACGTCCTTCTGCGGTGTCACCCATGCCGCGATCTCCGAATTGAGCAGGGCGGCGGCGTACTGGCGGGCGGTTTCGAAGATACCGTCCCTGGTCTCCGGCGGGCCTTCGACGGTGCCCTTGAGCTGGGCCGCCACGGCGGCGAAATCATGGTCGCGCAGGATGTCCAGCGGGGTGCGGTCAGCGGGGAAGGCGAGCCAGGCCATGATGTCGGTGATCGGACGCTCGTCGAGGGCGGCGGCCAGCAGCAACTGGCTCAGGATGTTGGAGCCGGCCTTCGACCAGAAGTCGCCCTGCTGCGAGGCGTCCACCGAGGCGGAGACGAAGTGGCCCGCCAGCCTGTTGGCGCCGTCCAGGGTCTTCGCGGTGGCCAGGGGGCTCCACCACATGGTGCGTGCGGCGTGGGCGATCTGCTGCGGGTCCATCGACCACGTCCGTCCTACGCGCGAGCGGGCGTCCACGGTGGCGGTGTAGGCGTCGCCCGCCGCCTTGTTGCTGGTCAGCAGGACCGGGCCAGGGGCGTTGAGGATGGCGGGGACGGCCAGGCAGGTCGTCTTGCCCGAGCGCGGCGCCATGATGGCGACGGCGACGTCCTCGTACCCCATCCGCACCTCGTGCGGGGTGCCTTGGAGGTTGCCGAGGAGGATGCCGGTGTCCTGGGCGGCGATGTGCTTGGTGTCCTTCAGGCTCGGGCGCAGGGTCCGTGCCTTGGCTTCGATCGCTTTCGCCATCAGCGGTTCGATGTCGCGCGCCTTGGCCATGCCGGTGATCTTTTTCTTCCGGCTGCCGCTGCGGTTCTTGCGGCGGGACCACAGGACGCCGGCTGCGGCACCGAGGACGAGGAGGGTGGCGGCGGGAACGATGCGGGCGCCGACGAGCAGGGACGTTTCTGTGGCCTGGGGCCAGAGCTGATCAGGGTGGAGCAGGGCTGCGGTCGGCTGATACGGCGCCCACGGAAGGCTGGTGAGGCAGGCGGTGATGTTGCCGGACAGCCAGGCAAGGTTGGAGAAGGGGACGACGATGGCGAGGGCTCCGAGCAGGAGCCGGAAGGCGATGTCGTACCCGTCGGAGCTGTTGGAGGAGGGGGGCAAAGGGGCTATGTGCTTCCGGACGGGGACGGAGAGACCAGTAACTGCGGCCGTTCCAGGCCGAGGCCCTCGCAGGTGCTCGGGTTCTTCGGCGGGGCGTCGCGACGGGCGGTGGGGCAGGGAGGCGGTCTTCCGGGCGGGAAGAGACCTGCACAGTGGGTAGGTCCCGGCGCGGGCGCGTCACGAGACTGGGCTGGCGGCCGGGACGCTGAGCGGGTGCTGACGCGCGGCAAGGGGCCACGGATCGGGCACGGCGACGATCACGTGTGCCGGCGTACGGTTACCTGCGTACCGAAGGGGACCGGTCGGGTGCGGGCACCGCGGTCGCAGTCGGTGGTAGGGTCAGCGGAGCAGAGGTGTGTCGGGCCGCGGAGTTGATGTCCTGGAGAACGTGGCCGTGGGTCGCCCAGTCGTCCAGGTAGCTCCAGGATTCGGCGTGGTACTCCGCGAGAGCGTCGTCGAAGACGGGGGTGCCGGGACGGGCTCCGGCGGGGAGGCCGTCGCGGGTGAGCAGCCATTGTTCGTGCAGGGCGTCGAGGCGGTCGAGCGCGGTGTGCAGGATGCCGAGCCGGTACACCCAGTGGCTTTGCACCGCACCGGTCGGCATGGTCCTGAGCTGGGTGTCGGCGGTGGCCAGCAGGTGGCGGGTGCCGGCGCGGATGTTTTCGAAGGCTTCGGCGGTGTCGGCGTCGCGCTGGCTTTGGCGCAGCCCGTAGGTGTGGTCGTCGTGCGGCCAGCCGTCGAGGTCGGTGTGCTCGTCGGAGTAGGCGTCCCAGGCGTCGAGGATCTCTCTGCTGTCGCGGATGTAGTCGTCGAGGTGCTGCAGGAACGCGCGGTGAGCGGTGTGGTCGGGGGAGACGGTGGAGTCCTAACGGGTCAGCGGCGGGCGGCCGGACGGGTGGCGGCGCCGGTCATCGGCGAGGCCGTGGTGGGGCGGGCCGGTTGCTGGCGGCGGGTGGCGCGGGCCTGTGCGCGGATGGCGTTGAGCCGGTTGGCGTGGGCGGCGACGACCTGTTCGGGCGTGTGCGGGCTTGGTTCCTGCACGACGCTGTGGTGGGCGGTGCGGTCGAACATGCCGCGCTGGAGCGGAGCAGGGTCGGCGAGCCCGGTGATGAAGGCGGCCACGAGATGGTCGGGAACCTGGCCGTCGAAGCGGGCGTGCCAGATTCGGGGGCCCAGGAGCGTGCCGTGTCCTGGCTCGCAGGTCTCGACGTGCCAGAACCCCCGGAGATCCTCCTGATCAGGACAGCGTTCCACATGGCACATGCGGTCGGGGGAGTGGGCCGTGGTCGCGTCGCTCAACAGCCATCCCGCCGACTCAAGGGCCTGGAGTGGGTCCGGCGGCTGGGGCGGCGGCGGGGCGGTGAGGGCGTCGGTGAGGCGGCCGAGGATCTCGGCGGGCACGAGTTCACCGAACTCGGCGTACCAGCCCGGTTCGGTTCCGGTGGGCGCGGCCCGCAGCCGCCACCACGCGGAGGTGACGGACTGCGGGTCGAAGTGCAGGGTGAACCGTCCGTTCGGGCTGCCCAGGATGATCTCGGGGCTGAACGGGTCGGACGTGCGGTCCCAGCCGGCTGCGGCGAGTGCGTGGGTGACGTGCCGGGCATCGCCGGCGCCGGCGAGGTGGCGGCGGACTTCTGGGCAGCGGCTCTCAGCTTCCGCCGGTTCCCAGTGGCGCTCGCACGCCAGAGTGCGAGGCGGTCCGGGTGGCTGCGTCGATGCTTGGAGCCGGTCGGGCCGCCGGCGCTTCGTTCACTCGAAAGTGTGCACGGCGCGTCAATAATGGTTGACGCGAGGTGCGCGTACCCGCGACTGGGGTATCCGGAGGGGGCGTGACGCCAAACGGCCGGTAATTGGCCAATCCTGAAGGCTTGAAGGTCCCGCATGACCGTTTTTGATCATTTCGGGGCGTGATCGCTCCGCCGCACCGCCCGACCGGCTTACGGAAAGTTTATGTGCAGGGCTGAGGTCGAACGGGGCGGGCTCAGCGTGCATTTGCACCGGTCGGGAAGCGTATGACGGAAGGCGGGAACGGGAGATAGCTTTCCGGTGACGACCTCGGGCCAGGTAGCGAGTCTTTCCCGAGGTCACCTACTAGCATCGATCAAGCGAGGTATTCGTATGCCCGATCGCCTGTACCAGGAGAACGTTTGGGTTTTCCTGATAACGCACGACGCTAGCATTCCGCGGCCCGTCGTTCGTGAAACAGCCCCCCTTGCTGCCCGGGTTGTCACGGCCCCGGCAGGGCTCTTCCTCTGCCTGGTCGTCACGGCGTGGCTGCTGGTGCACGAGCCCGCGGCGTCCGTCGCTCCGGCCGGCGCTCTGGCTGCTGCTGTCACCGCCGCGTCCGGGGCTTGCACCACCTGCATATCCCTTCGCCTGCGCTGACGTACCGGTGGGGCATCCGGCTGGCCCGCTGCCCCACCGGACCCGCTGCAGCGCGTCACCGGCCGTCGCCTCGGGCCGTGCACTTTGCGTACCCGGGGCGGGGCGAAACAGCCCAGGGGAGGGAGAAACGATGGGCAGCTTCAACACCACCGGCCGTTCGGCTGCGCAACACGACCGGTGCGCTCAGTGCCAGGCCCCCTTCGAGCAGCGCACGGGGCCGGGCCGGCGCAAGGAGTACTGCAGTCACAGTTGTCGTCGTCGCGCGCAGCGTCAGCGTGACGGCCAGCGCGTCAGCGTGCCTCTGGCGACCTTGCCGTGGGGGCGGGACATCGCCGAATACCTGCAAGTGCTGGCGGCGCGCCTGGTCGACGCTGAACATGACAGGGCTCCGCTGCAGGTCCTGCTCGAGCACGCGGAACGTCTGGCGAAGGAGATCACCTACTACCGGGCCGCAGCCGTACAAGACGCCCGAAGGGCCGGCTGCGGCTGGGAGGTCGTAGCGGCCGCCGCGTGCGCCGAGGTGGAGACGGTACGGTCGCGCTGGGGGGAGAGCGCCCTCAAGCGCCTGTTCGCCCGGCGCGCTCGTGATCAGCGCATCGCTGACCCGCCGGGCCGTCAGGTGCCGGGGCAGGCGAGCACCGCCACGCATCCGGTAGCCCAGGCACCGTGCCCGGCGCGCCAGTTCGCGGCCGCCATGGCTCAGCTGCAGCGGACCAGCCGGGTCAGTTTGGAGGAGGCGGCCCGCCAGGCCGATCTTTCACCCTCGTACCTGTCCCGGATCCTGTCCGGCAAGCGGTTGCCGTCCTGGCCGGTGACCCACATGCTGGCCAGCATCTTCCAGGCGCCGCCGGCCGATGTGCGCCATCTGTGGGAGGCAGCCCACGGTCTGGGCGGCACGCGTCGGCGCAGCCTGGCTGGAGCGGCGGATCGGCTGTGCGCTGCGCTGCGCGGCCTGCATCTGGCCGCCGGCTGCCCCGATGCGGCCCGCCTGGGGGCGTCTGCCGGTGGTCTGAGCGCCGTGACCGTCACCGAGGTCCTGCGCGGCCAGCACGTCCCGGACTGGGAGCTTCTCGCGCGCCTGGTCAGCGCGCTGCACGGCCGCCCCGCTGACATCCAGCCGCTGTGGGAGGAACTGCATTACGCCTTCCTCGTGGCCCAGGACGTTTTTCCTCCCGGTGGTCTGGCCCGCACGAAGCTGCCGGCGCCCTCGGAAGCCCTGGACGAGGACTGACCGCCGTGGACCGCCGCCGGCCCGCCCTGGAGCCCGCCACGATGGCGACGTCGGTCGCGACCGCGCGCAGCGACCTGGCGCTGCGCGCCTTTCGCCAACTGCACCACGAGCACTACCTGCACTACGTACAACTGCGTACGGACGACGCCGGCCTGGCGCCGGCCGTGGCCGGGGCTGTCTTCACCGAACTGGCAGTTCTGTGGCCGCGGGTGCTGCGCAGCGCCAACTGCCCGGCATTCGCCTGGCGTTTACTGGGGACGCACACCGAGAAGGCCGTGCGGGTCTTGCCGGCTGACCGTCAGGAGCGGGCCGACCACCTTCACCGGCTGCTGCCCGCCGACCAGGCCGACGCGGTGCTCCTGCATCAGGGCCTGCGCCTCTCCGCGGCTGGTGCGGCAGCCCTGATGGGCACGGCTCCGGAGGCGGTGCGAGCCAGCCTCGCCCGTGCCCGCCGGGCCATGTCTCACATCGCCGCAGTGGCCGCGTCCGGCCTGCCACCCCGGTAGCCGACCGCCGCACCGGTGCCACACGGCGCGACGGTCGAAAGTCTCCACCGTGCGGTGGCCGAATCGCCCCCGGGCTAGCGCGTTACACCCCTTCGCGGCCTGACAGCGGCGGGTAGCCGCCCCTACCATGGCCTCTTGCTCTTCCATGACGGGCCTACGGGCCCGCAGGCCGGCAGGGGGACGTGGTGAAGCCGGAAGAGAAACCAGATTTTGACCTAGGGCGCATTGATGTGACCAAGCCCAGCGTGGCCCGCATGTACGACTACTACTTGGGTGGTCACGACTACTACGAGGCCGACCGCCAAGCCTGCATCGAGTTGTCACGGCTGGCCCCCAGCACCGAGGCACTGGCCCGCAACAACCGGCGTTTCCTCCAGCGCGCCGTAGGCGTGCTGGCCCGCGACTACGGCGTGCGGCAGTTCCTCGACCATGGCTCCGGGTTACCCACCCAGGACAATGTGCACCAGGTCGCCCAGCGCATCGACCCCGACGCCCGCGTCGTCTACATCGACAACGACCCGATCGTCCTGGCCCACGGCCGCACCCTGCTCGACGAAAACGACAAGACGCTGGTGTTGCAGGCCGACATGACGGACACCGACCACATCTTCGCCCACCCCGACGTACAACAACTGCTGGACTTCGACGCGCCGGTGGCAGCGCTGTTCGTCTCGGTGTTGCACTGCCTCGACGACGAACCCGCAGCCGCCCTGGTGCGCGAGGTCGCCCGACGGCTGGTACCCGGCAGCTTCATCGTCATCAGTCATCTCGCCAGTACGGACCCTGACTTGCGTCGCAAGGCCACCGACCTCATGCTGGCCAACACTGACGGCCACTGGGGACGCGTACGAGAGCCTCACGAGGTCGAGGCGTATTTCGACGGCATGGAGATCCTGGACCCGGGCCATCTGGTGGAAATCTCCGCGTGGCGCCCGGACACTGAGGTCGCACCGCGCCAGCGCACCCGGGAATGGATCGAATACGGCGGCATCGCCCGTATCTGACACTCCCGGCCGGAGAGACAGCCGGGCGGCGGGCCAGTGCTTGCCTTGGGCCACTCGCCGAGCAGGACCGGTCGGCAGCAGCTGCATCGCAATGGCTCCCAAGGCATCGCGTCGCCACCATCAGCCTGCTGGGCGGCGTGGTCAGGCCCGGTAGCGGGCAATAGCGGCTTCGAGCAACTCCAGGCTCTCGCCACGCGAGGCCGCCGCCTGCTGCAGGCGCACCATCTGCCCCTTGTATGACTGGACTTCCTCGGGCTTGGTCAGGTAGCGGGCATGGTCGGGGGCCTCCAGGTAGATCAAGTCCTGCAGGCCGCCGCCAGGCGGAAAGACCAGGTAAGTGAGAGACGTCGAGGTCACACAGGCTTCGTAGGGGATGAACCGCAGGTTGATGCCGTCGCGGCGGGTCAAATCACGCAGTTTCTCCAACTGTTTGCACATCACCGCAGGACCGCCGTACGGGCGCCACAGCACACTCTCGTCCATCAGCGCCAGCACGTCGGGGGACCCTGCGCGGTCCAGCAGCAGCTGACGGTTCAGCCGTAATTGGACCCGTTGGTCTACCTCGTAGGCCGAGGCGCCGGGCGGCAGTCCGCGCTCGACGATGGCCCGCGCGTACGCCTGGGTCTGCAACAGCCCCGGTACGTACTCCCACTCGTAGGTGCGGATGCACTGGGCGCAGGCCTCCAGCCCGATCAGGCGGCGGAACCAGCCCGGTGTCACATCGTTGAACGCCTGCCACCACGGGTTGCGTCGGGAGGCCTCCAGCAGGGCCCGGATGCCCTCCAGGTGTTCGGAGTCGGTGACCTCGTAGAAGGACAGCAGGGCAAAGACATCGCAGTCCTTGACGCTGTGCTCGCCACCCTCGATACGGCTGATCTTGGAGATGGACGCATGCACCTCCGGCGCCACTTGCTTGATGGTCAGCCCCCGCTCAGTGCGCAGATGGCGGAGGTAGGCACCGAGCACCGTCAGCGCGGCAACAGGATTGCCCGCTGACGGCGCCTGGAAAGCCGCGACGTTCGTTATCGCACTGTGAGGGCCTGATCCGGCGGCCGACATTCGTCCTCCACACCTGGGGCGGGCTGCCAGTATGTCAGCGCTGCCAAGGGCGTGCCGTCATATGCCGGTGCGCCTGAGTCGAATTCTAGCCAGCCAGCAGGAAATCGAATTCACCTAGTTTCGCTCCCTCAAGGAACGCGGCCACCTCGGCACGGGTATAGACCAATGCCGGGCCGTGCGGATCCCGGGAGTTGCGGATCGCCACGCCACCCCCGGGGACCTGCGCGAACTCGACACAGTTCCCGTTCGCACCGCTGGCCGTGCTTTTCACCCACCGCACGCCCAGGTCGCTTGCCGGCATCCCGTTGAAGACCTGCTGCATCGTCACCATCTCCTCAGGTCGGCTTGGCGCGGTGCCGAGACGAAGCTGTGCGCCGGCGCACCATCCCAGCCCCTGCGTGCAATTGCACGAACCGCGAATGTGCCGGAATACTAGCCCCGTCAGGCACATCTGAAGCCACCCGCAAGGGTGTTCTTTTCGGAGGGTCCGTGAGCCCTGAACCTGCCCTCGCGCTACCATCCCGCAGCACACCGGCCGCACTGGTGACCGAAATCGCGTGCCCCGCACCGGCCGATTGGGGACTGCCGATGGGCCTGGGCACCCCTCTCTTCGCCGCCCTGCGCTTTACCGACCATTGGGACGCCCTGCACCGCGTACGCCACTTCACCCACACCACCCTCAAGCGATGGAACCTGCCCGCCCGCAACGCCGACATCACCACAGTGGTCGGCGAACTCGCCGCCAACGCCTGCCTCCACGCGCTGCCTTACCACCGCAGCGACGCCTGGCTCGGCCTGACTGCCACCACCACCCACGTCATCTGCGCCGTCAACGACCCCAGCCCGCAGCCTCCGCAACCCGCCCCCGACGACCCGCTCGCGGAGCGGGGCCGCGGCCTGCACATCGTCCACGCGCTCAGCACCCGCTGGGGCTACTGCCTCGATGCCGACCGAGGCAAAATCGTCTGGGCCCACCTGCGCAGCGCCGAATGATGGGCTGCCGCTCGCTGTCTACGCGGGACAAAGATGATGCGCCCGTCTCGGATGCACCGCGTTCTGGAGCACCTCGATGACGTCCTGGTGCGACGGCGGCAGCACCGCCGCCGGCATCCCACCCGACCCCTGAGCAACCAGGCGTAGCTGACCGGCGATCGAGCAACACACCCAGGCCCCCAAGGCCGGGTCAGGAGCAGGGACGCGCAGGGCCCCGCACGCAACCGGTAGGCCGGGGTGCACGTGCGGGGCCGCTCGCGGGGGGTGGGTCGTCAGACTCCGGTCAGGGTGTAGTTTCAGGCAACCTGGCTGGTGTGGGAGACCTCGGCGGGCTCCGGCTGTACGCGATCATTCGCGTTGGCTCGTCCCGGCTGAGTGGCGGGTTGTCCCGTCACGTGCCGCGGGTCTTCCCCGTCCTGGGCCTGGCGGCCCGCTCGTGCTGCGAGTGGCTGACCGTGGAGAGCGTCTGCACCACATCGGCGTGGGCCTCGATCCTCGTCAGCGTGAGCATCGCCGAACGGGGCATCGTTCGGGCACGTTGCCTCGCACCGGTAGGGACCCGGGCCGGTGGAATTCGACCCCCGTTGCACGGTGGAACAGGGAACCGGCACTTGGATACACGCCCCCGGGCCATCGCAGGCTACGTCCGGGAAGCCGCCTGACGTGTGGGGCACTCTTCGGTCGGTACGAGAGGAAGCCTGCGGGGGATCCGAGGGGCCCTCCCGTCGGACGGTGAGACGCATGAACTGCTGGAGCAGGACGAAGCAAAGGGGCGCCGAGACCGGGTCGTCGCCGGTTGGCCTTGACCTCCGGACGGCGGCCCGATGCGCCGATGGCCGGGATGCCGTGGAGCGGCAGGTAGGTCCGGCCAGGAGGCGCAGGAGGCGCAGGAGGCCAGGAGGCCAGCGGCCCAGGAAGACGTGCGGGTGCCTCTGGAAATGAGCGGTGCGGTCTCCTTCGTACGCGGTACGGAGCGCCGATGCCAGCGATCAAGAGGTTCCAAGTCACCTTCGACTGCGCAGAACCTGATCGCCTCGCTCGCTTCTGGTATGAGGTGTTGGGGGCCGCCACCTGGGACGATTTCCACCGCACGCTGCCTCTTGAGTTTCTCCGTGTCGGGGAGCCGGGGGAGCCGGGGAAGTGGGCGGCCACCATCCGGACCGCCTCGGTGACCTGCACGGCCGCGCCGTCCCCCCCCGCACGCCGGGGCATCCGCACATCTCATACCCCCAGCTTCCGCGCCAGCGCCCCGCGCCCCAGAAACAGGCCAAGGCCCGTGACCAGGGCGGCCAGCGCCAGCGCGAAGAAGTACGCCGGGGACGGCGATCCGCCGCCCGCCACCCGCAGGGCGTTGCCGCCCAGGCCGCCGCCGAGCGCCCCGGCCAGCCAGAACAGGCCCACCATCTGGCTGACGAACGTCGCCGGGGCCACGGCGGTCGCGGCGCTCATACCGACCGGGGCGAAGGCCACTTCGCCTGCCGCGAGCAGCAGGAAGGCCAGCAGCAGCCACACTGCCGGGACCCGGCCGTCCGCTGCCGACGCGGCCTGCCACGCGGCGAGCGCCATCACCGTGAAGGCCGCGCCCACGCACACCATGCCGATGGCGAACTTGGCTGCGGTGGTGATCCGGTCGCCCGCCCGCTTCCACAGCGCGGCGAACAGCGGCGCGGTGAGCAGGACGAACAGCGGCAGCGCGGACTGGAACCAGCTCGCCGGCACGGTGAACCCGAGCACCGTACGGTCCGTCGCGTCCCGGGCGAAGACCGAGAAGACCGACCCGCCCTGCAGCGACAGCGCCCAGAACACGGCCGAGGCCAGGAACAGCCAGACGTACGTCTTCACCCGGACCCGCTCCGCCCGGGTCAGCCGGGGGTCGCGGAGCAGCCGCCAGAAGAACAGCACGGGGACGAGTACGGTCAGCAGCCCGGTCAGTGCCATGACGTGGGCGATCCGGAACATGCCCAGCGCCGCGTCCGTGCCGTACCCGGCGACGAGGACGGCGGCCGCCAGCCCGGTGCCCCGCAGCACCCGGGTGCGCTGCGCCGGGGTCGCGGCGCGTTCGGGGGCGTGGCCGACGGTGCCGAAGTGCCGGGTGCCGCGCACGTACTGCAGCAGGCCCAGCGCCATGCCGAACGCGGCGAGCCCGAACCCGAGGTGCCAGTCGACGGTCTCGCCCACGGCACCCACCACGAGGGGCGCCACCAGCGAGCTGAGCTGGACGCTCATGTAGAAGACGGCGAACCCGGCGTCCCGG
Organism: Streptomyces sp. NPDC026394; assembly: GCF_055567735.1. NCBI lineage: Bacteria > Bacillati > Actinomycetota > Actinomycetes > Kitasatosporales > Streptomycetaceae > Streptomyces > Streptomyces sp. NPDC026394. The sequence goes on along the minus strand of NZ_JBVHPX010000009.1, from coordinate 308,643 downwards.
CCGGCCCGGTCCTCGGGCGCGTAGAACGCACTCAGCAGGCCGGCCATGTTCGGCTTGAGCAGTCCGGTCCCGGCGGCGATCAGCAGGAGCCCGGGGTAGAAGAGCGGGCGGCCCGGAACAGCCAGCGACACATGGCCCAGGCCGATCAGGACACCGCCGTACAGGACGGCACGGCGGGCGCCCAGCAGCCGGTCGCCGATCCAGCCGCCCGGCACCGACGCGACGAAGACCGCGGCCAGGTACAGGCCGTAGAGCGCGGCGGCGTCGCCACTGCTCATGCCGAGGCCGCCGCCGGAGGCCGGGGCCGAGGCGTACAGGACGAGGATCGCCGACATCCCGTAGAAGCTGAAGCGTTCCCAGACGTCGGTGGCGAAGAGGGTGAAGAACCAGCGGGGACGGCCCAGCGGGCCGCGGCTCCCGGCTCTGGGCGGGCGGGCCGGTTCGGCGGCCCGCGGGTATATCGGCGCGCTCATGGTTCCTCCATCACGACGCTCGGGGGGAGGTGAGGTTCACTCCGGCGCGTCGCAGGCGGGTCGAGGACGGGTGGAGACCCCGGCGTCCCGTCCGCGCCAGGGGATACGCGAGTTCGCGTACAGCCGTGGGTTCGAGCCGCTGTCGAGCGCGGTCGCCGACGCTGGGCGGCGTCCGCGAACGCCGACCGAGGACGGAGGCCGGCCAGATGCCGCAGTCTCTCCCATTCCGTGTGATGTTGCGTATGGAGATCCACCCCGGCCACGGGGACGAGTTCGAGCGGGTGTGGCAGGAGATCGGGCGGCGCATCGCCGCTCAGCCGGGCAACCTGTGCCAGTCCCTGGCCCGCTCGGCCGACGAGGACGACGTCTACTACGTCGTCACCGACTGGGTCGACGCCCCGAGCTTCCACCGCTTCGAGCACAGCGAGGAGCACGTGGACAACCGCCGGCGGCTCGCCCCCTTCCGCAGCGGTGGCGAGATGCGGCTCAGCCAGACACTGTGCCTGCTGCCGGGGGAGTCAGCACGGCAGTAGGCGGCGGATGGCGTTCCCGGCACACCCTTCGTCCCCCGTGAACCGGACCCGTGAACCGGAGAGGAGCACCGTCGTGTTGCACCAGGAACTGAAGGAACGGGCGGAACCCGAGTGGAAGGAGATCATCGAGCATCCGTTCTGGGCGGGAGTGCGGGACGGTTCGCTGCCCGCCGGCGCGCTGACGCACTTCGTCGAGCAGTGCGCGGGCCACGTCCTGCCCGCCTACGCACGGGCCCTGGCCCGCACCGCCGCCGCCACCCGCTGGGACCGGCACGTGGTCCTGCTGGCGCAGGCCGCGGCGGGCACGGTCCGGGCGCGCGACCGGCTGCTGGCGGCCCACAACGGACTGGACGCCGCGCTGGGCGTCCCCCGTGCCGACCCCGAGGCGCCCGCCGGAGCCATCACCCACGCGCACACCACGTTCCTGCACGCGGCGACGGCGACGACGGTGGCCGCCGGTATGGGCGCGCTGCTGCCGCTGGCCTGGTTCCGTCAGCGCCTCGGTGACGACCTGCTCCTGCGCCGTGTGCCCGGCTCGCGCCACAGCGCCTGGATCGACATCTTCCAGCCCGGCCCCGAGTACGCGGAAGCCGTCTCCGAGCTGGAGGACGCGTACGACGAACTGGGCGGCCTGATGGCCACGCCCGGCCGGACGGAACTCGTCGAGTACTTCACGCTGGGGCTGCGCTACACCGCGTCCGTCACCAAGGCCGCCTGGGCCGAGGCAGGACAGCCGGCGGCCCGCTGAGCACCGGCCCCGGGCACCGTCCGCAAGCGCCACGGGCCCGGCCCCCGCACAGGGGCCGGGCCCGTGGCCCGTTCAGCGGATTCACCAGTCGATGACCGTGTCCCGGCGCAGGAAGACTCCGCTGGGGCCGTCGTCCGGGAGCGTCGCGGCGTCCGCGATGTGGCGGGCCGCCTCTTCGGGGGCCTGCTCCGCCTGCGGCTGCATACGGGTACGGACCAGACCGGGATTGATGGCGTTCACCAGGACCCCCGTCCCCTTGACCTCCTCCGCCAGCATCGTGGTGAGCGCGTTGAGGGCCACCTTCGACGCCGTGTAGCCGGGGCACTGCGGGGACGGGCCGTACGCGAACGACGCCGCGCCGCTGGAGATGTTCACCACCCGTCCCCAGCCCCGTTCCACCATGCCGGGCAGGAACGCCTGGGTCACCCGCCAGGCGCCCAGCAGGTTGACCTCCAGGCTGCGGCGTACGCCTTCCAGGTCGGCGGCGGAGGGGGCGACACCCCAGTCCGACAGGACGCCCGCGTTGTTGACCAGGATGTCTACCGGCTGCCCGACGGCGGCCGCACGGACCGCGTCGGGGTCGGTGACGTCGAACGCGAGCGCCGCCGTGTCGCCGGCGGCCCCGGCGGCGGCCCGCCCGGCCGCCGCCCCGTCCCGCGCGGCGAACAGCACCCGGTGCCCGCGGCGCGCCAGTTCCGTGGCCACCGCCAGGCCGAGGCCGCGGTTGGCCCCGGTCACCAGGGCGGTACGCGCCGGTCCTGTCACGTCCGTACCTCCTCGATGTAGGAGGTGCCGTGCGAGCCGTCCGCCCGGCTCCACTCCTCGCGCAGCCTCAGCCGGCCGTCCGCGAGCCGCTCCGGGTGGCTGACGCACTGTCCGGAGACCACCTCCCCATCGGTGAGGACCTGGCAGTACGCAGCGGTGATGACCCCGTCGGAGTCGCACCGGCCGACCAGCCGGCCGTGGCGCACCCGGCCGCCGGAGAACTCCGCCCAGACCAGGTCCCGGTGCTGGTGGTAGTCGCCGGCCGGAACCTGTGCGGCACCGGGGCCCGAGGCGGTCTCCGCGGCCGTGGAACGGAAGGTCAGCCCGTCGTAGAGAGAGGGCGCCGCGGCGGCGGGCGGGCGGGTGGCGTGGGTCATCGGGGAGCTCCTGTCAGAGTGTAGCCGGACCGGAAGAAGCCGTCCGGGTCCAGTTGCCGCTTGAGTCTGCGCAGTCGGGCGAAGTTCTCCGGGCCGTAGGTCTGCTCGCCCCGGACGGCCGTGAGGCTGTCCCGGTCCGCGTAGTTGAGATAGCCGGCACCCCACGTGCTGTACGGCTCGGCGAGCCGGGACACCGACTTGGCCCACTCCCGCTGCTGGGCGTCGGCGGCCGACAGCCCGGCGTCCCAGATGGCCATGCCGGTGATGTTGAACCGGGCGGTGCGGAAGGGCACCACGCCCGGCACCCGGGCCCGGTCGCGCACGGCGCCGTGGATCGGTTCGATCAGGATGGTGTCGTTGTACGGGTCGGTGATCCGCGCGGCGCGGAATCTCTCCGCCAGGGCCTCGGTCAGCTCGTCGGGCAGACCGTCGACACAGCGCGCGCTCCAGTAGTGCCGCAGTCCGAACGGCAGCCGGCCCAGGCACTGCTGCATGGAGACGTACGATCGCTCGCCCACAGCCCAGGTCAGCGGGGTGAGCGTGGCGCGCAGCGCCTTGTCCAGCACGGCCGGGTACTCGGGGTCGTCCCCCGAGTAGCACACGCTGATGACGGCCGCGGGTTCCTGCATCGGACCGTACCGTTCGAGCAGCAGGGTGCAGATCAGCTCGTCGGGCGCGTCCCGCATCAGGTCGCGGAAGAACCGGACGGCGGCCGCCGGGTCGTCGGCCGGGTAGGCGACGTAACCGCCGTACACGCGCGGCACGTCGTGCAGTCGGAACGTGAACTCGGTGACGGCACCGAAGTGGTGGCCCGCCCCGCGCAGCGCCCAGTCGGTCTCGGGGTGGGTCTCCGGGGAGACCGTGAGCGTCTCGCCGGACGCGGTGACCAGTTCGTAGCTCAGTACGTTGTCGCAGCTCAGGCCCGCGCGGCCCATCAGGTGCCCGATGCCGCCGCCGAGGGTGAGTCCGCCGACGCCGGTGTCGTCGAACGTGCCGCCTGTGGTGGCCAGTTGGTACGTACCGGCCGCCAGGTCGACGTCGGCCCAGGTCGCCCCGCCGCCGACGCGGGCCGTCCGGGCACCGGGATCGACACGTACCCCGCTCAGCAGCCGCAGGTCGATCACCACCCCCGCGTCGACGGACCCGGCTCCGGCGACGTTGTGCCCACCGCCCCGGATCACGGCCGGCAGGCCCGTCTCCTGCGCGGCCAGGACCGCGGCCCGCACCTCGGCGGTGTCCCTGGGCAGGCAGACCGCGGCCGGGTGGTGGTCGTGTGCTCCGTTGAACAGCAGCCGCATCCGGTCGTAGGCGGGGTGACCGGGGGTGACCACCCTCCCCGGGCAGGCTGCCTCCAGCGTGCTGCGCACGTCGGCGCTCATGACGTCTCCCTCCGTGTGATGGTGGTGATCGGGGCGCGGCCGGTCCGGGGCGTACCGGAGGAGATGCCGGCCAGCAGGCCGCTCGCCGCCTCCCGGGAAGCGGCGAGCGCGAGCTTCGCCGAGCCGCCGCTGCCGCCGGTGAAGGTGAACAGCCGTCCCGGGGCGCCGAGTACGGGCGCCAGGGCGAGCCGCCCGGCCGGCCCGTAGGCGTCCACGGCGGCCACGGGGCGCATCAGCCGCCCCAGGGACAGGCCGGGCAGCCGCCGTGCGGCCGCGGCCCGGACAGCGCGCTCCTCGTGGTCGAGGAAGCGCGCCGCGCCCGGCTCGGCCCCCCAGCGTTCGGTGGGCAGGCCCAGCAGCATCCGGCCGGGGCCGGCGGGCCGTCCGTACAGGCCGCTGGTCTCGTCGACGAAGGCGGGCGGCAGCAGCCCGCCGGCCCGGTAGACGGCACACTGAATGACCTTCGTCCGTACGGTGTCGTCGGCGGTGACACCGAGGGACCGCAGCAGCCGGCCCGTCCAGGCGCCGGTGGCCGCCACCAGGACGTCGGCCGTGCCCTCGTGGGTGACGGTCCGGTACGTGACGCTGCCCTCCGGGCCGTCGCAGGTCACGGAGCGCAGTCGGCCGGACGGCACATCCGCTCCCCGGGCGACGAGGTCGATGATGGCCGCACGGCGCAGACCGTCGGGGGAGAGGTGGCCGGCGTGCGGTTCCAGCACCCCGGCCGCTCCCTCCGGCAGGCCCTGCACGCCGAACTCGTCGGCCAGCCGCCGCCGGTCGCACCGCTCGGCCGTCGGCGGCAGGGCGTCCGGCACGGCGTCGTACCCGTCAGCGGGGGCCAGGACGTACAGGGACCGGCCGGGGCGGTAGGCGGACCACTTGCGCAGGGTGCGGCTGGTCCGCAGCTCCGCGAGGCTGAGGGCGGCGAGCCGCGCCACCTCCGGATCGCGCTCGAAAGCGCGCACCAGGCCGCCTGACGCGGCGGTGGCGTCCGGCCGGGGCGCGCCCGTCAACAGCGTCACCCGGGCCCCGTGCTCCGCGACGAGCCGCCAGGCCAGCAGCGCGCCCGCCACCCCCGCGCCCACGACGCAGATCCTCATCCGGCCCGCGCTCCTTCCGGGACCGGGGCGCCCGCCGTGCCGGTGAGCGCGCCGCGCAGTTCCGGGTCGCCGCCGGGGCGCAGCAGGCACCGGGCGGCGTACGCGGCGTCGAAGTGCTCCGGTGTCAGGGCCCGCGCGGCCCGGTCCCGCTCGGTGGCGTACTCCGGGCCCTCGCCCGCCGGGGCCGCGAGGTCCCAGCTCGCCGTCAGGGCGTGGTAGCGCTCCGGGGTGAAGTCGGTGGAGTAGGGGGCGGGCCGGTCCCAGCACAGGAAGGCGCGCAGCACCTCGGGGTCCTCGTGGTCCAGCAGGTCGTGGGCCCAGACGGCGTGGCCCCGGCTGGTGGAGAACTTGGCGCCCGACAGGTGGTAGAACTCGTTGACCACCAGGCCGCCCAGGACGTCCGGCGGCAGCCCGAAGGCCAGGAACAGCGCGGGGAACTGCGCCAGGTAGTAGAACGTGTTGTCCCGGCCCAGGAAGGCCCACAGCGCGTCGACGCCGCGCCAGGCGCGCACGTGCCCGTCGATCCCGGCCGCGCCGGGTTCCAGCCGCTGCCCGATGGTGTACAGGTAGCCCAGCGCCATCTCGGACCACACGTCGATACGGTGCTCCGGTGTGGTGACGGACTCGATGCCCCAGTCGGTCGGGTAACTGAGCGGGACGTCGGGCAGTTCCGGCAGGCGGAACAGCTGCCGCAGCAGCAGCCGGGCGCTGGGCGGGGCGTCGGCGGCGGCCCAGACGCGGCTGAGGCCCTCCCGGTAGTGCTCCAGCGGGAGGACGGGGCCGCTTACGGTGCGCCGGGCGGTGAGCGGGGAGCCGCAGCGGGTGCACCGCGCGTCCACCAGGTTCCCGGCCGTGGTGAACCAGCCGCAGCCCTCGCAGGTACCGCCGCACGAACCCGTCCCGCAGCGGGGGCAGCCCCCGGACACGTACGCGTGGTGGGGGACGCCGGGGCAGGACGGGCAGACGGGGGTCTCCCACTCCCGTACGGGCAGCGTCCCGGAGGCGACCAGTTCGTCGAGGAATCCGGCCACCGCGGTGCGGTAACCGACGTCACTGAGCGGGTCGGTGAACACGTCGTGGCGCACGCCCGCCCGGTCGAACACCGCACGGATCCGCGCGGCGTGCCCGTCGCGTTCCTCGCGCACCTTGGTGCCCCGCTGCCGCGCCCTGGCGGGGACGTAGTTCTGGTGGTCGTCCAGGCCGCACACCGTCAGCACCCGCTCGCCGCGCAGGCGGGCCGCGCGGGCGGCGACGTCGGCGGCGACGTACGGGCCGGCCAGGTGCCCCACGTGCAGCGGGCCGTTGGGGGTGGGCGGTGGGGAGAGCAGTACGGTCGTGCCCCGGCCGCGGGGCGCCGTCACCGCGCTCATCCGGCCTCACCTGAGCCCGCCGCCGACGGCAGCCAGTAGACGCTGAGAATGCGCACCGGTTCCTCGGCCGCCTTGATGACGTGCCGCTCCCCGGGTGACAGCAGGACGGCCGTACCCGGCCCGGCCGTGACCTCCGTACCGTCCACGGTGAACACGGCGGTGCCGCTGACCACGACGGCGAGTTCGACCTCGGGGTGCTCGTCCAGCGCGCTTTCGGAATGCGCCGGAATGCGGCACCACATGGCGTCGAACGGCAGTGGCTGTTTCTTCGGGTGCTCCTCCCAGCGTCCGATGCCGATCCCGTATTCGTGACTAAGCTGCGATTCATCCAGGGTGAACGTCTGCACGGCCAGCTCCCAGCCGGTAGTCCCTCCCGCGCGGCGCGCGGCCGACGGGGGAAAACATCCAGGACACCGCTCAAGGAGTGGTCGAACGGGGTTGGGTGGCCCGTTCCGTACGTGCCACCATGAGGACATGACCACCGAATTACAGGTGGGGCAGCGCCCCACCCGGTATGCGCCGCGCTCCGTGCGCACACTGGAACACGGGACGGCGGACGGCTGGACGGTGAAGCGGTACGCCGTCTCGGCGCTGCGGGAACTGCCGCCCGCGGAGGTGCACGCCTTCGCCTGGGACGCGGTGCGCCGGAGCCTTCCGGAGCCGTACGCCGACGGGTTCCGCCACGCGTTCAGCGTGGTGCACGAGGACGCGGACGGCGTCTACGCCGTCGTCGGCTGGTGGAGCGCCAACCGGCTGATCCTGCACACCCGCACCTGGCTCGCCGACTGGGCGGACCTGAAGCGGCTGACCGAGGCCCCGGGCCACGCCACCGCCTGCGTGTGGGAGCTGGCGGTGATCGGCTGTGAGCGGGACGCCTGGGTCGAGTACGTGCTGCGGTGCGACCCGCCGGACCTGGGCCGCTACCTGGCGGCCGGTCTCCACGGGGAGTACTGAAGCGGCCGGCGCGACCCCGGACCGGCTACGGAGGGGCGCCCCTTGGCATCCGCCGACGCCACGGGGCACCCCGGGGAGCCGCCCGCCACCCTGCGGGACAGGCCGTTCACCGACCTGACGCGGAGCCCCGGCGCGGGGCTCCGGGCAGGCGCCGGCCTACTGTGGAGCCTTCTGGTAGGCGCCGATGTGCGGGACGGCCGGGACGGGATTGCCGTAGAAGTCCTTTCCGCCGTCCCCGGTGACGCGGCTGCCCGCCTTCAGGGCCGGTGAACCGGTCTGGAGCCGGTAGCCGTTGGCGTCGGACACGGAGGTCGCCGTGCCGGGCGCCGTCAGCAGCGGGTCGCCGGCGAGGTTGTGCTCGCCGTTCGGCGGGAGCGCCGTGACCCGGTCGAAGAGGTTGTACCGGTAGGTGCCGTAGCGGTCGTTCACGGTCGAGCCGTCCTTCGCGCCCACGAACACGTTGTTCTGCAAGGTGAAGTCGTTCGGCCGGACGACTTCCACGAGGCTGTTCGCGTTCGGCGCGTAGAAGGTGTTCTGGTAGATCCGCAGATTCGACACGCCGGTGCAGAAAGAGTTGAGCAGGCCGAGTCCCTGGGCGTCGGCGGCGTCGTTCTGGCTGATATTGTACCGGACGATTCCGTCCTTGGCGGTTTCCCCGTCGTCCTGGCAGAAGTAGAGGAAACCACCGCCGTTGTCCTGTGAGTAGTTGTACTGGTAGGTGGTACCGACATTTCCCCCTTCCACGGCGAAGGCCATGCCCGGGCCCTTCCCGTGCCGCACGGTGTTGTGTTCGATGACGGTGCGGTCCGAATTCCAGGCGTAGGCGCCGATGTTGTAATCGGTGGAGCGCATGTTGAATCCGTCGACCGTGTTCTCGGTCACCCGGGCCCGGTTCCCGTTGAACAGGATGATGCCGTCACCGCCGATGTTCTTCACGGTGTTGCGGCTGATGACGATGCCCTCGTTGGGGACGAACTCGGTACCGGGGCCCTTGGGGTTTTCCGGGCGCTTCTGCCAGTCGGAGGTGATGCCGATGCCGGTCCGGTCGACGTTGTCGACCGTGCTGTCGGTCACCGCGATCCCGGAGAAGCCGGTCGGTACCGAGGAGCCGGCCGCCTCGAAGAGGATGCCGCCGCTGGGACGGGGATAGCGGTGGTCGGTGCCGTTGACGTCGCGGACGGTGACGTTGTCGATCACGTAGTGGTGACCGATGCCGTAGTCCCGCAGCAGCACCCGGATGCCCGCGCGCTGGGCCGGCGTCGCGCCGGTGTTGGTGACGGTGATCTTCCGTATCTGGTAGTACTCGACGTTCTCCAGCAGGACGGCGGCGGACGCCCCGGCGCCGTCGACGACGGGGGCGCCGCCCCTGCCGTAGGGCTCCACGGACACCGGTGCCTGCGCGGTGCCGGACCCCTTGGGGGCGAGGGTGCCCTGGCAGGTCGTCCCGGCGCGCAACTGGAGCGAGTCGCCCGGCGCGAACTTCACCTTGTTGGCCCGGGCCAGGGACCGCCAGGCGGTGCTCTCCGAGGTGCCGTCAGCGTTGTCGTCGCCGCCGGCGCAGTCGACGAAATACGTGGTGCCGGCCTTGGTGTGGGCCGTGGCGACGGGCGGTGCCGCGGCGGCCGGCGCCGGTACGGGACCCAGGGCCAGCGCGCCGGCCAGTACGGTCCCGACCGGCCCGATGGCGAACCATTTACGCACATCTCCTCCATTCCGCCCACGCGGACGGCCGTCGTCGGCGTGGGTGTGCGCCGCATCGTGGTCGGGTCCGCATGAGCGGGACTAGAGAAGGCCTGGACTCCTCTTGTGGATTTTCGAATTGATGTGGTAGCAGGGTATTTACGTTCGGTGACGGCGGTCACCGTCGGCTGTTGTCAGTGCCCGGCGGTACCCGGCCGGCCCGCGCCGGTCGGGCGCCGCGGGCGGGACGTCACCGCATCCCCATCCGCCGCGCGATTTCCCTGCCGGCCCAGCTGTCGTCGTCCTCCAAGAGCTGGCGGTTCAGCTCCGGACAGGCGTCGAACGCCTCCAGCGCCTCCCGCGTGGGCAGCGCCGCACGCACCAGGGCGTCCGCGGCCCGCTTGCGCGTCTGCCACGCCGACAGCGGCTCGTCCATGGGCAGGATCCGTGTGGGCACCTGCTGACCCAGCAGCAGGTAGTCGATGCCGAACAGGCCGAAGAAGGACGGTGCCACCCGGGACAGCATGTCCTGCACGAAGGCGTTGCGGCGGGACAGCGGCGCCCCGCCCGCGAAGACGTCGAGCAGGGGCTGGAAACCGGACACGTCGGCGGAGGCGCGGCACTCCTGCCAGAACTTCGTGTCCAGCCGGGTGTTGAACCGGTAGTGCAGGCCCAACAGCCACCGGATCGCGTCCCACTGCTGCCCCAGCGCGGCGTTGAGGGTCTCCCGCACCTGCGGGCCGTCCCAGGACGCCGGCAGACACGAGACCAGGCTCTGCACCTCGACGCCGATCATCATCAGCCCGGTCGACTCCAGCGGTTCCACGAAGCCGTACGAGTTGCCGACCGCCACCACATTGCCGCGCCAGGCCTTCGCGTAGCGCCCGCTGCGGAACCGTACGAAGTGCGGGTCGGAGATGCCGGGGAAGCGGGCCGCGAGCTCCCCGGCGGCCTCGTCGTCGGAGATCGCCGCCGAGGAGAACACATAGCCGCGGTGATCGCTGCCCCGCGTGGGGATGCGCCAGCACCAGCCGGCGTTCATCGTGGTCGCCTGGGTGTAGGGCCGGATCTTCCCGTCCTGGGCGACGTTGCCGGTGACGGCCGAGTCGGTGAACAGGGTGCTGGAGAACGGGACGTACGGTGTCGCGAAGGCCCGGCCGAGCAATTGCGAACGGAAACCGGTGCAGTCCACGTACAGGTCGAACGACAGGTCGCGCCCGTCGGAGGTCCGCAGCTTCTCGACCCACTCGGGGCCGCTGAGTTCCACGTCGGCCACCGTCGCCTCGACGTGGTGGACGCCGCGGCGCTCGGCGAGTTCCGTCAGGTACGACACGAGCAGGGCGTTGTCGAGGTGGTAGGCGAACGGCAGGTACTTCATCAGAGACAGCGGGGCCTCGCCCTTGCGGTACACGGCCGCCTTGTCGGCCGTCATCAGCGCGGAGCCCAGGGTGGAGCCGTTGATGCCGCCGGTCGTCCGGAGGGCGCCCTGCAGGCCCACCGAGTCGCTGGACCAGTCGAACGGCCCCATGAAACCGTCCGGGTGCGGTCCCCAGTCGAACCTGATGCCCAGCTTCCAGGTGGGGCGCACGCGGCGATACAGCTCCTCGGCGTCGATCCCGAGGTAGTGGTGGAGGAAGAGCGTCATGTACGTCACGGTGGCCTCGCCGACCCCGATGATCGGGATGTGCCGCGACTCGACGAGCGTCACGTCCAGCCACGGCCGCTTGGCCTTCAGCGCGAGCGCCGCGAGATATCCCGCCGTCCCGCCGCCGATGACGCCCACCCGGCGGATCGCCCGGGGCGTGGACGCGTCGGGCCGCTCCATGTCCCCACCCGAGGCCGCCAGCGACCGCAGCAGAGCCAGCGGCTCCGCGCCGCCCCCGGCCCCCGGCAGCCAGCCGCGCACCGCGTCCGCCTCCTCGCGGGGCAGGGTGCCCAGCACCTGATCCAGCGCGTTCCCCGGCCGCGTGGCAAGCCCGCTGTTCAGTACCTTGTGGTCCATCCGTACCTCTTCTTGGTTCACCGGATTCCCGACATGTCGCACCGGGTCCACCGTGTTCCACCGCACTAGAGCGGGCCTTGAGGGGGCGTGCCGCGGAATCCGTCACAAGCTCCCTAGCCGCTCTCAAGTCCCCCTGTTCACCCTGTCGGGCAGACCACACGTGCACGCTCGAAGGGGAGGACACGATGACGGCGCACACACCACCGGCGAACGGTGCCGAGCTGGCCCGGGCGGTGGCCCGGGACGGGGTGGAGTTCCTGCTGGTCATGTTCGTCAACCTGCGCGGGAAGACCTGTGCCAAGCTGGCGCCCGCGCACACCCTCGACCGGTTGCTCGGCGAGGGGCTGGGCTTCGCCGGGAACGCCGCCGACGGCCTGGGGCAGAGTTCGGCCGATCCGGACGTGGTGGCGATTCCCGACCCCACCTCCTACGTCCGGGTGCCGATCCAGGAGAACCTCGGCATCCTCCAGTGCGACCTGTACGTACGGGGCGAGCCCTGGCCGTACGCGCCCCGCGGCATCCTGCGCAGGCAGCTCGCCCAGCTCGCCGAACAGCGGCTCGAACTGAAGGCGGGCGCCGAGCCCGAGTACTTCCTGGTGCGCCGTACCGAGGACGGCGGCATCCGGGTGGCGGACGAGCTGGACGACACCGCCGGGCCCTGCTACGACGCGCACGCGGCCAGCCGGTCGCTGGACCACCTGACCACGATCAGCCGCGCCGTCGACGCCATGGGCTGGGAGAACTACTCCAACGACCACGAGGACGCCAACGGCCAGTTCGAGCACAACTTCGGCTACGCGGAGGCGCTGCGCACCGCCGACCGCGTCGTGGTCTTCCGCCACCTGGTCCGTCTCGCCGCGCACCGGGCCGGGCTGGTCGCCACCTTCATGCCCAAGCCGTTCGGCGGCCTCACCGGCAGCGGACTGCACCTGCACCTGTCGCTGTGGCAGGACGGCCGCAACGTCTTCGAGGCCCCGGACGACCCGCACGGCCTCGGCCTGTCGCGGCGGGCGTACGGCTTCATCGCCGGCGTGCTGGACCACGCGCCCGGGCTGATGGCGCTGACCTGCCCGACGGTCAACTCCTACAAGCGGCTCGGGGCGGGGGCCGCGACGCTGTCCGGGTCGAGTTGGGCGCCGGGGTACGCCAGTTACGGGGGCAACAACCGCACCCACCTGGTCCGGGTGCCGGACTCGGACCGGATCGAGGTGCGCTGCGTGGACTCCGCCGCCAACCCCTACCTGGCGCTCTCCGGTCTCGCGGCCGCCGGAGCGGACGGCATGGCGCGCGGCGCCGACCCCGGCGGGCCGCTCGACGTGGACCTGGAGGCGACGGGGGCGGGCACCCGGCGGCTGCGTCCGCTGCCGCCCACCCTGCTGCACGCGGCGGAGGCCCTGGCCCAGGACGACGTGCTGCGTGACGGCCTGGGCAAGACGCCGGACGGCTTCTACGCCGACTACTACGCGGACCAGAAGCGCGCCGAGTTCGACGCCTACCACCGTCAGGTGTCCGAGTGGGAGCTGCGCACCTACCTACAGGTCTGAACGGGAAGAACGACCGTCGGGCCGGCCGGAGAAACTCCGGCCGGCCCGACGGCGTACCGCGGCGGTTACAGGTCGAGCGTGATGCCGTAGTGCCGCAGCCAGAAGTCGAACCCGAGGGCCATCTCCAGGTTGGACCGGCTGTGCCACTCGTGGGCGGTGGGGGACTGGTCCGCCACCGCCGCGTGTGCCGCGTCGACGTCCAGCAGCGGCAGCACCGGCGAGTTGGAGTCGGCCAGGACCGCGGCCATCGCGTCGTGCAGCGCGCGCGTGTACGCGGGGTCCTGGGTCACCGGGTACGGGCTCTTCGGGCGCTCCAGCACCGACTTGGGCACCAGGCCCCCGCCGGCGGCGGCACGCAGCAGGCTCTTCTCCCGGCCGTCGAAGGTCTTGAACGACCAGGGCGTGTTGTAGACGTACTCCACGAGCCGGTGGTCGCAGAACGGCACCCGGGTCTCCAGGCTGGAGGCCATGGCCAGCCGGTCACCGCGGTCCAGCAGCATCGGCAGCCAGCGGTTGAGGTGGGAGAAGCACAGCTCCCGCATCCGGTGCTCGTGCGGGTCCTCGTTCTCCTGGTGGGGGGTCAGGGCACGCGTCTGCGCGAAGGCGTCCGCGTAGTAGCCGGGCATGTCCAGCTTGTCCAGCAGCCCGCGGCCGAACAGACCGCGCCCCAGACCGCCGCCGCGGCTGCCTTCCTGGCGCTTCTCCGCCTCGACCCACGGGAAATTGTCGGCCGCCACCAGTTCGCTGTCGTGCAGCCACTTGAAACCGCCGAAGATCTCGTCGGCGGTCTCGCCGGTCAGGGCCACCGTCGAGTGCTCGCGGGTGGCGCGCAGCATCAGGTACAACGAGGTGTCCATGTCGCCGAGCATCGTCGGCATGTCCTGCGCCAGCACCGCCGCCTCGCGGGCCCGGGTGCTGATGAGGTCGGCGGTGCCGAGCACGATGTCGGTGTGGTCGGCGCCGACGTGCCGGGCCAGTTCGGCGGCATACGGGGCGTCCGGGGTGTCGCGCTGGTCGTCCGGGCGGAAGTTCTCGCTGTAGCCGACGAAGGTGGCGGTGATGGTGCGCACCGCCTCGTCGCCCGCCTCCTCGCGGGCCTTGGCGGCCAGGGAGGTGACCACGCTGGAGTCGATGCCGCCGGACAGCGTGGTGCACAGCGGGACATCGGCCACCAGCTCGCGGGTGACGATCTCCTCCAGCAGGGAGCGGATGTGCCCCACCGTCGCGTCGAGGTCGTCCGTGTGCGGGCGGGCCTCCAGGGCCCAGTAGCGGCGCTCGCGGACGCCGGAGCGGCTGACCGTCATGGTGTGGCCCGGCAGCAGCTCCCGCATGTCGCGGAAGACGGCCTGGCCCGGGGTCTTGGCGGTGGAGAACAGCTCCTGAAGTTCCGGTACGCCGACCACCGGCTCGATGTCGGGATGCGCCAGCAGGGCCTTGGGCTCCGAGCCGAAGAGCACGCCGTCCGGCCGGACGCTGTAGAACAGCGGCTTGATGCCCAGCCGGTCGCGGACCAGCAGCAGTTCCTCGGTGCGCAGGTCCCACACCCCGAAGGCGAACATGCCCTCCAGGCGTTCCGCGCAGCCCGCGCCCCACTCCAGGTACGAGCGCAGCACCACCTCGGTGTCGGACCGGGTGCGGAACCGGTGGCCGCGCGACTCCAGCTCCGAGCGGAGCTGCTTGAAGTTGTAGACCTCACCGCTGTACGTGAGGACGGCGAGGGTCCGGCCGTCCTCCTCGGCGGCCATCGGCTGGATGCCGCCGGCCAGGTCGATGATCGAGTTGCGGGTGTGGCCCAGCCCCGCGTGCGGGCCGACCCACACACCGCGGGCGTCGGGGCCCCGGAGGCCGAGTGTGTTGTTCATGGCCTCGACCGTCGCCTTCTCGCGACGGAGATCATGGGCGTAGTCCACCCAACCGGTAATGCCGCACATGTGGAGCTCTCCTCACTGTCGACTGTGTCGTCGGTCGGATCTCGGGATGGCGCCGGCCGCCGGTGCGCTGCCGGTGCGACGGGTCAGAACGGCCAGGCCTCCTGCCGCCAGGCCGCGTCCACGTGGGCCCACTCGAAGTAGGCGGCGTGCCGTGCGGAGGTGACGAGTTCGCGGCGGCCGGCCGGCGCGCTGTCCGCGGCGATCTCCGCCACGGCGCCCAGGAACACGTCCACCAGCTCGCGGTAGGTGTCGCCAGGGTGCCACTCCTCGATCACCGTGGCGTAGCGGGAGCCCGGTACGCACCGGGTCAGCAGCTCGTCGGTGACGAGCAGGAACAGCCAGGCGGCGGGCAGGACGGCGCCGGTCCCGGCGGCCAGTGAACGGGCCGGGGCGGCGCCCAGGAAGGACGTGTAACCGAGCGTGGTGGGCAGCAGCGCGGGAGTGCCGTCCGCGAGCGGCAGCCGGAGGTCCTCGCCCCACCGCCGTACTCGCTCCCGACGCCGTTCGGCGTCCTCGGCGGTGCCGGTGCCCAACCGGCTGAACAGCAGGGCGTGGGGGTGGCCGGCGGCCACCGCGGCACAGCGGGCGTGGGCGGCGGCGTAGGCGGGCAGGACGTGCCAGTGGTCCTGCTGGAGGAAGTGCGCCAGTGCGGCTTCCGGCAGGGTTCCGTCGGCCAGCCCCCGGTAGAAGGGGTGGTCGGTCAGGCGCCGGGCGGTGTCCCGTACGACCCGGGCGAGTTCGGTCCGTACCGGCGGGTGCCGGTCGGTGGTGTCGCGCTCCATGCGGGTGAGCGTGGGGGCAAGGGCTCGAAAACGGATCGGAGACGGCTCGCGGGGCGACCGGCCTTCGTAGGCCGCCGCGCCGCGCGCGAAGGACAGCGCCGCCCCCGGCGGACCGGGGACGGCGCTGTGGCCGGTCAGGAGGCGGCGTACGGCCGGTCGGTACTCCGTCCCGGCCGTTCCGTCCTCCGCGAACGGCCGGGGCCTGCGTCAGTCCTGGCAGGCGGCCCGGGACAGCGCGTCGGCCAGCACTTCCTGCGGGTCTCCTGGCACGCGCTCGGCGCGCCAGGAGACGAAGGCGTCCGGTCGGACCAGGACGGCGCCGCCCGGCCCCACCCCGTACGCCTCGGCCCAGTCGCGGTCGACCGGCCTCAGCTCCGCCCGGTCGCCGACGGACCAGGTGCGCAGCGGGACGCCGAGCTTCCTGGCGACCGGTTCGGCGGCCCGGGCCCATGCCTCGCCCCCGGGGCCGGTGAGCAGCACGTACGAGTCCCAGAACAGGTCGATCGTGGAGATCTCCTCGGTACCGCGCCGCAGCCGCACGTGCGGGGCCCGGGTGCCGGGCTCGCCGGTGAGCCGGAGTTCGGGGCTGAGGACCCGGGCGTCCGGGTCGGCGGCCAGGACGGAGGCGGAGCGGTAGCGGTAGCCCAGGGTGATGATCACGTCGTCCACGAAGCCGGCCCGGTCCGCCTCGGTGGCGTACCCGTGCCGGATCCGGTTGCGCACCAGTGCCTGTTCGGACATCGCGATGCCCAGCGGGCGCCGCTCGGCGTCATAGGTGTCCAGCAGCGCGTCGGTGCCCCAGCCCTTGAGCACCGCGGCCAGCTTCCAGGCCAGGTTGTGGGCGTCGTGGATACCGGTGTTGGCGCCGAACCCGCCGGCCGGCGGGTGGACGTGCGCGGCGTCGCCCGCCAGGAAGACCCGTCCCGCCCGGAACGTCTCCGAGACGAGTTGCGCCCCGCGCCAGGGCACCTTGTCCATGATCTCCACGTCGATGTCCCGGCCTGCCGCCTGCCGTACGATCTCCACGCACCGCTCGTCGGTGAAGTCGTCCGGCGACTCGCCCTTCTCGGGGAAGTACAGCGGCGCGGCCAGCCACGGGTCGCAGCCGTGCAGCCGGGACAGGCCCATCAGCCCGCCTCCCGCGGAGGCGTAGCACAGGATGAACTTGCGGTCCTTCAGCAGGCGTTCCAGTTCCGGGGCGCGGAAGTAGACACTGAGCGCGTTGAACACGGTGCCGCGTCCCTCGCGCCGCACTCCGAGGGCCTCACGGGTACGGCTGCTCGCGCCGTCCGCCCCCACCAGGTAGTCCGCCCGTACGGTGAACTCCTCGCCGGTCGCGTTCTCGCCGACGACGGCGGTCACCCCCTCGGCGTCCTGCTCGAAGGAGATCAGCCTGCAGCCGAAGCGCACGTCGGCGCCGTGCTCCCGGGCCTTGGTGACCAGCACCTTCTCGTAGCGGTCCTGGCCGCAGCCCATCACCCGCTCGGGGCTGACCGTGGGGCCGTCCAGGGACGGCACCTCCAGCACCTCCGCGTCGTCGATCTCCGCGAAGGTGCGCACCTTGATGATGCCGCCCTCGAAGTACGGGTGGGAGTCGCCCATCTCCAGGGCCCGGATGTCCGGGCCCAGCCCGGCCGCCCGGAACAGTTCCATGGTGCGTGCCTGCAGGCCCGGGGCGCGGGGCAGCGTGGAGGTGTCGTCGCGCTTCTCCAGCACCATCGTCCGCAGCCCGTGCCGGCCGCAGAACAGCGCGGTGGCGAGCCCGACCGGGCCCCCACCGACGATGAGCACCGGAATTCTCAGGTCAGACATGCATGTCCCCTCTGCGTGGACTGGGCCGGACCAGGACCGCTTCCGGGCCCTGCCGACAACCGGGAGCCCGCCGGCCGTCCGGCCGCGGGGCGCCCTTCGAGGAGTACTGGCGAGCCCTCAAGTGGTGCTGGAGGACGGCCTTCCGTACGCCCGGCGGATTCTCAAGGGGTGTTCGACCCGCGGCTGCGAAGGTCCCGCCGACCGTGTGGCACCAGGCCACGGTCGGTGCCGGAAGAAGGAGCCTCGCGCATGACGCACACCCTGCCCGATGTCACCACCCCGGCCGGAATCATCCGGCTGGGCAACATGTTCTGCGACGCCAAGGCGCTGCTGACCGCCGTCGAGCTGCGGCTGTTCAGCACGCTCCACGAGAGGGGACCCTCGACGCAGGAGGAGATCCGTACCGCGCTCGGCCTGCACGGCCGGGGGCTCTCCGACTTCCTCGACCTGCTGACCGCGCTGGGCGTGCTGGAGCGCGCCGACGGCCGGTACCGCAACGCGCCGGGCTCGGACGCCTGCCTTGTCCACGGCGCGCCGGGGTACGTCGGCGGGTTCCTGGAGCGCTCCAACCGCAACCTCTACCCGGCCTGGGGCCGGCTCGCGGAAGGGCTGCGCACCGGGAAGCAGCAGTCCGGCAGCGACTTCGGGCAGGTGACCCGGAATCCGACGATCCTGCGGCAGTTCGTCGGCATGATGGACGGGCTGACGAACGTGGTGGGGCCGGAGCTGGCGCAGAAGTACGACTGGTCCGGCCACGGTTCGGTGCTCGACGTGGGCGGCGCCCGCGGCAACCTGTGCTCCCTGATCGTCAAGGCGCACCCGCATCTGGCCGGGCACGTCTTCGACCTGCCCGCGATGGCGCCGCTGTTCGACGAGAAGGTGGCCGAGCACGGCCTCACCGGCCGGGTCGCGTTCACCGGCGGCAGCTTCTTCGAGGACCCGCTCCCGCACGCGGACGTCGTCCTGCTCGGCCACGTGCTGCACGACTGGGGCCGGGAGCAACGGGCCTATCTGGTCGGCAAGGCGTACGAGGCGGTCAACCCGGGCGGCACCCTGCTGATCTACGACCGGATGCTGGAGGACGAGCCGGCCCACATCGAGAACCTCGTCATCAGCCTGGACATGCTGCTGGTCACCGACGGCGGTGAGGAGTACCAGGCCTCCGAGATCACGGCGGTCGCGGAGCAGGCCGGGTTCGTGAGCACCGAGGTCACTCCGCTGAGCGACTACGACACCCTGGTGATCTGCCGCAAGGGTGCCTGAGCGCGCCAGACGGCGTGGCCCGGTGGGCGCGGGGGACGGGGGCGGGGGCGGGGCGGTTCTGTCCTCGCCGACCCGCCCCGCGCTCCGCCCGCTCTCGACCGCCGCCCGATCCGCGCTGCGGACCCTGGACCGTACCGACGACGGCCCGTCGGAAACCTGCGCACCCGTGGCCGGGAGGAGAATGATGAGCGAGCAGCGCCAGCAGCCCGTCGCAGTGCCAGGGAACCGGTCCGGCACCCGGCTGCCCCATCACACGGTGGCCGGCATAGGGGCCGGCCCGGCCAACCTGAGTCTCGCCGCGCTCGGCGAGCGGGAGGTCCCCGGCGGGGTCCGGCTCTACGAACGGCGTTCCTCGGCGGCCTGGCACCCCGGCCAGCTCAGCGAGGGCACCCGCCTGCAGACGTCCTGGCTCAAGGACCTGGTGACCCTGGTCGACCCGACCAACCGGCTGTCGTTCCTGAACTACCTGGTGGCCGGCGGTCGCATGTACTCCTTCATCAACGCCCAGTACGCGGAGATCCCTCGGCTGGAGTTCGCCCGCTACCTCGCCTGGGCGGCCGGTGAACTGGGCACGGTCCGGTACGGCAGCCCTGTGGAGCGCATCGGCCACACCGGGGCCGGGGCCGCCGGGCGGTTCGTGCTGCACGGCCCGGACGGCCCGGTGGCCACCGCGGACCACGTCGTCCTCGGCCTGGGCACCCGCCCACGCGTCCCGGCCTGCTTCGAGGGCCTCGCCGCCGACGGGCTCGTCCTGGCCGAGCGGCTGCACGCCCGGCTGCGCGGCGCCGCCGTACTGCCGTACCAGCCGACCGTGGTCGTCGGCGGCGGGCAGACCGGCGCCGAGTCGGTGCTGGAACTGATCCAGCACGGCTTCCGGGACATCCGGTGGATCGGTCGGCGCAACTGGTTCGCGCCGATGGACGACTCGCCCTCGGCCAACGACTTCTTTCGGCCCACGTACCTGCGATTCTTCCACGGCCTGCCCGCGGAGGTACGGCAGCGGTACGTGGCCGAGCAGCAGCTCACCAGCGACGGCATCTCCCTGAGCACGATCCAGCAGATCTACCAGCTCAACTACGAGATGTACCTGCGCGAGGGGCGCTACCCGGTCATGCTGCTGCCCGGGCGCGACGTGGTGCGGGCCTGCGAACGGGACGGCCAGCTCGTCCTGTGGTGCGAACGGGACTGGGGCGGCCGGGAACGGCACGCGGCGCCCCTGGTGGTGATCGCCACCGGCCGGGAGGCGGCGGACCTGCCGCTCGCCCCCGAACTGCTCGCGCTGATGGAGCTGGACGAGGCGGGCCAGCCCGTGCTGGAGGCCGACTACTCGGTGCGGTGGAAGTACGCCGAGCACAACCGGCTCTACGTGCAGAACCGCAGCCGGACCGGGCACGGCATCGCCGACCCCAACCTCAGTTTGCTGGCGGTACGGGCCGCCACGATCCTCAACTCCGTACTGGACCGGGAGGCGTACGTGATCCGGGACGAGCACGTCAGCACGGCCTGGCTCTGAGCGGGCGGGCCCGGCGTCGAACGGTGCCACGGGCCGCCCCGCGCCCCTGTGCACAATCTCTTGACAATCTAGCTACTCGTCCGCCAAGCTAACTGGGCCGGGGTGCCCGCGAGACCTCGAACCGGGCTGCGCGGCGCGTCGCATGACCAGGCGTCATGTCCGATGGGCGACCATGCGCGCCTGGCTCCCGCTGTACAGCCATGGCAGCGCACCACGTCGGCACGACCGTATTCAGGCAGAGAGGCGAACGATGGATCTGGGCTTGCAGGACAAGCGGGTGCTGGTGACCGGCGCGACGCGCGGCATCGGCAGGGCCGCCGCGAAGGCCTTCGCCGCCGAGGGCGCCCGGGTGATCGTCACGTATCACACCGGCGAAGCCGCCGCGAAGGCCGTGGTGGAGGAGCTGGGCGGCGCCGAGCGCGCCCACGCCGTCCGCCTGGACCTCGGCGACCCGGGGTCCGTGACCGCCGGCGTCCGGGCCGCCGAGGACCGCTGGGGCGGCATCGACGTGGTCGTCGCCAACGCCCAGACGTGGGTGTGGGTCGACCCCGACCAGCAGCCGCCGCTGGAGGACCTGCCGACCGACGAGTGGTTCGGCAAGATGCGTGCCAACGTCGAGGGGCACATCCTCACCGTCCGGCAGGCGCTGCGCGGCATGCGCGAGCGTGGCTGGGGGCGGGTCGTGCTGCTCTCCTCGGTCACCGCGACCGCGGGGATGCCGGGCTCCGAGATCTACAGCGCCGCCAAGTCGGCGCTGCACGGCTTCGCCCGCGGCCTGATGTGGAACCACGACGGCATCCTCGTCAACGTGGTGGCCCCCGGCGGCACGATCACTGAACAGCTCGCCGGCGTGGACCCGGCGGTCATCGAGAAGAGCGCCAAGGAGACCCCCAGCGGGCGGCTGACCACCGCGGAGGAGGTCGCGCGCCTCATCGTGTTCCTGGGCTCGGACGGCAACGGCAACGTCAACGGCGAGGTCGTCCACACCGCCGGCGGACGCTGACCCGCGCCGTCGGCCCACCAGGCTGCCCCGGACTTTCCCCCGGCCGGGGCAGCCTGGCGAACCGACGGCGCACCGCCGCGGCCGGGGCGGTGGCCTACGGGCCAGGGCTCCCGCACGCGGCCTCCCGCACGGGAGGGCTCAGGGCCGGGCGACCGGCCCCGGGCCCTCGCGTCACCTCCCCGTCGTTCACCCGTCGACGTCCACCTTCTTGATCGACCAGCGCGCGATGCGCAGCGACATCTCCACGCCCTCGGTCGCGTACTCCACCATGGCCTTCTGATAGGCCGCCACCGCGTCCGCGAGGCCGCGCTCGCCCCGGTCCACCGCGGTCAGCGCCTCGGTCAGCGCCGCGGCGTCCCGTACCGCGGTGTTGGCACCGACCCCGCCCGAAGGCGGCATCGTGTGCACCGCGTCCCCCAGCGGGACGACCGGGCCGGCCTCCCAGGGCACCACGGGCGTGTGCGCCCGCAGGGCCACGCCGAAGGTGAGCTCCGGCCGGGCGTGCCGGAAGACGCCGCGCAGCCCCGGGTGCCAGGCCGCGGTCCGGGCGGCCGCGAAGCGGCACAGGCCGGGCCCGTCCAGGGCGAAGAACTCCGCGTCCGGCATCCCCAGGTCCGCCCGGTGCACGTTCAGCACCGCCATGTAGTAGTCCCCGGTGTCCGGCAGCGTAAGCCCCGGGTACAGCCGGGCCGCCGTCCCGCGTACCCCGTCCCGGAACGACATCGGCATCAGCCCGAGATGGCTGCCGTCCGTGCCGATCACATAGCTGAAACGGTCCCGCAGCGACTCCGGCAGCCCCGCGCGCACCGCGTCCGCGCGCGTGATGCGCGAGAACACCGTCCGTACGCCCAGGTCGGCGGGCCGGCGGTCGGGCCGGAACTGCGCCCGCACCTGCGAGTTGGCCCCGTCCGCCGCCACCAGGACGTCCCCCTCGGCGCTGCTGCCGTCGGCGAAATGGGCCCGCACCCCGCCGCCCGGCAGCCGTTCGCAGCGCGTGAAGGTCCTGCCGTACCGGACCACCGGCTCCAGCCCGGCCAGCAGGATCCGGCGGAGCACGTCCCGGTCCACCGCGTCGATCTTGTCGGGCCGCTCGCCCCGCGGATCGTCGAAGCTGGGCGTCCACTGGGGGGCGAGGTGTTCGTCGTACGCGTCGAGGCCGTTCTCGCCACGCCGGTGCGCGGTGGCCACGAGCAGTTCGCGCAACGGCGGCGGCAGGCAGGCGCGCAGCGACGCCTCGCCCTCCGGGCTGATCCGCAGCCGGTACCCCTGGCGCCGTTCGTCCGGGCCGCCGTCCCGTTCGAAGACCGTGACGTCCACCCCGGCGCCGCGCAGGCCCTGCGCGAGGCACAGACCGCCGACGCCCCCTCCGATCACCAGGACCCGCATTCCGTTCCGGCCCATTGGCACGCTCCTCTCGCACGGTGTGTCGGCCCACTGTGCGGACGACGGCTCGGAAATCCCTGGAAAGTCCGTCCACCGGAACTGGACGCGCCTTTGAGACGACGCCTGCAAGGTGGCCGCACGCCCGGGCTCCACCGGACCCGGCCGGGCCCGCGGCCGGTACGCCGGGGCCCGTGGTCTCCGCGGACGGCGGACTGCGCCGACACCCCGCCCCCGCCCGGCACACCGTGCCCCACCGCACACACAAGGAGCTGATCAGGTATGGAATTCGGGTTGGGCCTGCCGACGACGGTCCCGGACAAGGACGGCCCCGCACTGGCCTCCTGGGCCCGCCGGGCCGAGGACGCCGGATTCGCCAGTCTCGGCGTGATCGACCGGCTCGTCTACGACAACTACGAACCGCTGACGGCCCTGGCCGCCGCGGCCGCGGTGACCGAACGCGTACGTCTGACGACCGGCATCCTCATCGCCCCCTACCGCACCCAGACGGCGCTGCTGGCCAAGCAGGCGGCCACCGTCTCGGCGCTGTCCGGCAGCCGGCTGGTGCTGGGCGTCGCCGCGGGCGGCCGTGAGGACGACTTCCAGGCCGTGGACGCCACCTACCACGACCGCGGACGCCGGCTGGACGCCCAGCTCGCCGAGTTGCGCGACATCTGGCAGGGCAAGGGCGAGGTGTCCGGTATCGGCCCCGAACTGAGCACCGGGCAGCCGCAGCTGCTGGTCGGCGGCCACTCGCCGGCGGCGATGCGGCGCGCCGCCCGCCTCGGCGACGGCTGGTTCTGCGGCGGCAGCTCCGCGTCGGCGTACGGCGACCTGGTCGCACGGGCCCGCGAGGCGTGGAAGGCGGAGGGCCGCGCCGGCCGGCCGCGGTTGGTGTCGCTCGCCTACGCGGCGCTCGGCCCCGGCGCGCGCGAGCTGGCCCAGGCGTACCTCGGCGACTACTACGCCTTCGCGGGCCCCTTCGCTCAGCGCATCGCCTCCATGGCCGTCACCGACCGGCAGGAACTGGTGGACCTCGCCCAGAGCTACGCGGACCTCGGCTGCGACGAACTGATCCTGATGCCGTGCTCCGCCGACCCGCGGCACCTGGAGTCCCTGGCAGAAGCCGTGCTGTGAGCCGGCGCGAGGGCCGCCCACCGTCGAACCGGTGGGCGGCCCTCGTCGTGTGCGGCGCCGCCGGGGCCCAGTGGGCTCCCGGCGCCCGGGTGCCCCTCAGCGGCTCCCCGCCGCGCGTACCGGCAGCATGCCTGACAGTTCCGCCGCGACCTGCGCCGGCGTCGGGTGGGCGAGCATGGCGGCGCTCATGCGGCGCGCGGCGGCCGGCGCCGCATCGTCGTCCAGCAGCTCGTACGCCTCCGCGCGAAGGCGTTCGGCGGTGGCCTCGTCACGGGTGAGCGCCCGGCCCGCCCCTACGGCCGCCACCCGCCCGGCGTGGCCCTTGTGGTCCGGCAACTGCGGGACCAGAAGCAGCGGCACGCCCGCCCGCAACGAGGTGAGCACCGTGCCGGCCCCGCCGTGGGCCACCACCAGGTCCGCCGAGGGCACCAGCGCGTGCAGGGGTACGTCCGTCACCACGCGTACCCCCGCCGACCCGTCGAGCAGCTCCGGGCCGAGCAGGTCCCGCTGCCGGGCCGACACCGCGAGCACCACCTCGACACCAGGGCCCGCCAGCGCCGCGGCCGCCTGGCCGCCGAGGAAGAGCCGGCCGTCGAGACGGGCCATGGTGTGCCCCCAGGTCACCAGTGCCCGGCGCACCCCCGGCGGCGTGTCCGGCAGCGGCGGCCGGGGGACCTCGCCACACCCGTTGTACGGCACGTACCGCACTGCCATCCGCCGGTACGTCACGGGGAGTTGGAGGGCGTCCGGGCACGGGTCGACGGTCAGCGTGCCGAGTGCGTCGAAGTCCTCGATGCCGTACCGCTCCAGGAACGGCGCCACCGTCTGCGGCAGCAGCGCGCGGGCGCGCGCCAGCAGGTCCGTGCCGTACAGCACCCGGACCGCGGGCACCCCGGCCGCCGCGGCGGCGACCGGGCCTGCCAGCGCGGTCGGTTCGTACACCACCAGGTCCGCGCGCCAGTCGCGGGCCAGCTCCACCAGGTCGTCGGTCATCGACGCGACGAGTGCCGCGACCATCCGCAGGGCGCGCGGAGCGTTGTTGCCCGGCAGGGGCTCTCCGCCGGAGGGCGGGGCCGACGGGCCGACGGCCGCGGACGGCAGTACGTAGCCCCGCACCAGGCCGGCCGCGTCGGTGTCCGTACCGACCACCGCGCCCGGCAGCCCGGTGCGGTCCGTCTCCGGCTTCAGCGCGGGCGGCCCGGCGACCAGCACCTCGTGCCCGGCGGCCCGGAAGGCCGAGGCCAGCGGCACGAGGGCGTACAGGTGCGAGGGCCAGGCCCAGGACGTGAACAGTACGCGCATGACTTTACGTTGTCCCTTCGTGACGATGTGGACCCGCTCAGCCGGGAGAGAGGGCCGGAAACGGCCCGCCGCGTACGGCCCGGCGGCCTCCGCAGGGGGAGACACCGGGCCGTACACGGCGGGCCGGCTACGCGGAATGGTCGACGATGACGGAGGCGTCCTTGGCGCCGTCGCCCGCGGCGACCACGGACGCGAACCGCTCCCGCACGGCGTCCAGCACCGGCAGCCCGAGCCCGCTCTCGCTGGCGGCCCGGGTGGCGATGCCGATGTCCTTCTCCATCAGGTCGGCGCGGAAGAACGCCGGCTCGTACGAGCCGCGCAGCATCAGGTCCGCGCGGAACCGCATGACCAGGGAACTGAACCCGGACTCCGCGATGGTGGAGATGACCCGCTCCCGGTCCAGGCCGGCCGCGACCCCGTAGGAGACCGCCTCGGCCATCGACGCGACCTGGGCGCCGAGCAGCAGATTGAGCACGATCTTGAGACTGGTCGCGGTGCCCGGCGCCCCGATGTGCACCACCTGGGAGCCGAGCGTGTCCAGCACCGGCCGCACCTCGGCCAGGTCCGCCTCGGCCCCGGACACGAAGACCCGCAGCTCGCCCCGGCGGGCCTGCGGCGGATTGCCCACCACGCACGCCTCGACGCGCCGCAGGCCCTGGTCCGCCAGCCTCCCGGCCGCCTCCCGGGCGAAGCCGGGCGAGACGGTCGAGGTGTCGACGACGAGCGCCCCGGGCTCCAGGACCGGTACGACCCGGCCGAACAGCACCTCCTCGACGGCCTGTTCGTCACTGAGACTCAGCAGGACGACCCGCTGCCCCGCGGCGGCGGCCCCGGGGGAGCCGGCACCCCGCGCCCCGGCCCGCAGCAGCGGTTCGGCCTTGCCGGCCGTCCGGTTGTACACGGTCAGCCCGTACCCGCTCTCCAGCAGCCGGTACGCCATCCCGCCGCCCATGGCACCGAGGCCGATGAACGCCAGTTGCCGGTGGTCCATGTGCACTCCTCTCCTTCGACACGGCGGCGCGCGCGTACCTCAGTACGCGGCGTCGACCTCGTACACGGCGAACGGGGCGGCGGTCCTGGTGTCGCGGAACGGGCGCAGCGGAGCGGTGTCCTGGCGGTGGTCCGCGCCCTTCTCCCACTCCAGGAAGGCGGCCATGGACTCCCAGCGGCTCATCACCGCGAGCGCGGTGGGGTCCGTTGGATCGCGCAGCAGCTCGTTGCCCAGCAGCCCCGGCACCTTCGCCATCCGCTCGCTGACCCGGTGATAGGCGGCCCGGACCGCGTCGAGCTGCGCCTCGTCGTACGCGGCCTGGTAGACGATGACCCGAGCCTCACCGGGCACGGCCCGCCACCGCCCGGCCCTCGACGTGCTCCACCATCTCCATGGGGTGGAAGGATCCGCTGCGGCGGAACGGGTGGAGCTTGGCCCGGTGCTCCAGATGCGCGGGGCTGTCCTCGAACTCCCGGAACCGCGCCTCGTCCAGCCAGTCGCTGACGATGTAGTAGGTGCCGTCCTCGGTGGTGGCCCGGGCGAGCGACTGGCCGAGATTGGCCGGATGCCCGGTCACCGCGTCGCTGCCCTCGCGCCACACCCGCTCGAAGTCGCCCTCGCGGCCCGGCTCGATCTCCATCCGGAGCATCACACGGAAGGTCATCAGGAGATCCCCCCGTCGACACCGATGACGTTGCCGGTCACGTAGCGGGACAGGTCGCTGGCGAGCCAGAGCACCGCGCCCGCGACCTCCTCGGGTTTGCCGAGCCGGCCCAGGGCGGTCTTCCCGCCGTAGCGCTGGGTCATGAGGGTGCGCTGCTCCTCGGGCAGCGCGTGGAAGTTCTCGGTCTCGATGACCCCGCAGGCGACCACGTTGAACCGGATGCCCTTGGGCCCGAACTCCCGCGCCAGCGAGCGGTTCAGCCCCACGACGGCGGCCTTGGTGGCGGTGTAGTGGGCGCGCAGCGGTACGCCCGCGTCGACGGCCCGGGAGCCGATGCTGACGACGGAGGAGCCCTCGCCGAGCAGCGGCAGCGCGTGCTGGACGACGAGGTGGGTGCCGGTGATGTTGGTGCGGAGGATGCGTTCCCACTCCTCCAGCGGCAGGTCGGCGTAGGGGACGTGGCTGATGGCGCCGGCGTTGTTGACGAGCAGGTCGAGGGTGCCGTACCGCTCCTCGGCCTGTCGCAGCAGCTCGGCCACGTCGGACGGCCGGGTCAGGTCGGCCCGTACGACGTGGTGGTCGCCGCCGATCGCCTTCAGCTCGGCCTCCAGGGAGCCGACGAAGTCGCTGTCGGAGCGGTAGCAGGTGACGACGTCGACGCCGGCCCGGGCCAGGGCGAGGACGATGCCCCGGCCGATGCCCCGGGTGCCGCCGGTGACCAGCGCTTTCTTTCCGCGCAGTGCGAGTTCCATGATTCCTCCGTAGGGGACGGGACGGGACGAAGCGGAGAGGGTGAAGGGCGTAGGGGGTGGGGGACGGGCGGGGGTCAGAGGAGCACGCCCAGACCGGCGCAGTTCGCCAGGAGGGCGGCGATGGCGAGCAGGCTGCGCCGGCGGTTCCAGGCCCCCCAACTGCGGCGCGGGTCGGCGAAGTCGGCCGGCAGGCGGTCCGGGTCCAGGGTGCGCATCCACCGGTTGACCGGGGCGTTGCGCGCGACCGAGATGACGGCCGTCGCCACGGCCAGCACGGCGGCCACCGCGAACGCCGCCCGCGCGGCAGGCTCCGGTGCCAGGAACGCCAGCGCCGTGTCGCAGCCGACCGTGCCGACGAGACAGAGCGGCATCGCCGGGTCGTAACGGGTGCCGAAGAACGCGTGGGCGTGCACGTACCGGTCGACGGGCAGGGAGGCCAGATAGGGGAAACCGCCGAGCTGGGTGCCGAACAGCACGCCGGCCGCCAGCCCGTTGAGCAGCAACGTCAGCGGAGCGAAGAGGGCCAGCACGTGGGGCCCCTCAGCGGACGAGGGCGCGCGCGGCGGCCTCGACCTTCTCCTTGATCAGGGCCATCTGCACCGTGGTGTTGCGGTTGAGGCGTTCGGTCATCTGCTCGTCGGTGACCGGGGCCGCGTCCTTCATGTGGAAGTCCTGCACCCAGCGCATCCGCACGCCGCCGGGCTCCTGGACGTACTCCCAGTAGATCTTCATGTACGCGAACGGGCCGGTCTCCACCCGCTCGGCCCGCACGGTCCGGCTCGCGGCGTCCGACGTCCGCCGGGACACCCAGCTCCAGACCTGGCCGTTCTCGTCCGGGTGCATCGTCAGGCGGAACAGCACGGTGTCGCCGTCCCGCTCCAGCACCTCGGCGGCAGCGTACTCGCTGAACAGTCCGGGCCACCGGGGCACGTCGTTGGTCATCCGCCACACCAGGTCCATAGGGGCGTCGATGACGATCTCGTTGTCGGTGTGTCCGCTCATGGTGCGTGCTCCTCACGTCGTCGTGCTGGTCAGCGGCCCAGTACCAGGGCCGAGGTGAACCCCCCGTGACCGCGCGCCAGGACCAGGGCCCGCCGCAGCGGCGCTTCCCGTGGCGCTCCGGTCACCAGGTCTATCTCCAGTCCCGGTGCGGGGCGCCGGGTGCCGACGGTGGGCGGGACGACCCCGTCGCGCAGCGCCAGCAGAGCCGTCGCCACGTCGAGCGGCGCGCCGCCGCCGTAGAGCCGGCCGGTCAGCGTCTTGGGCGCCGTGACCGGTACCGCCGACGGCCCGAAGACGTCGGCGACGGCCCCGGCCTCGGCGCGGTCGTCGGCGGGCACCCCGGCCGCGTCGGCGAACACCACGTCGATGTCGCGCGGGGTGAGCCGGGCGGCGCGCAGGGCCTGCTCGACGACCCGGCGCAGCGCCCGGGGACGTCCCGAGCCGGCCGGCGGGTCGAATCCGGCGGCGTGGCCGAGCACCCGCCCGTACTCCGTCCCGGCCGCCCCGCGCGCCTCGGCGGCCTCGGCGCTCTCCAGGACCAGGACGGCGCCGCCCTCGCCGGGCACGTAGCCGCACGCCTCGGCGTCGAACGGCAGGTAGGCCCGCTCCGGATCGGTGACCGTGGACAGCTTCCCGGTGGAGAGCTGCGCGGTCAGGCCGTACGGGCACAGCGAGGCGTCCGTGCCGCCGGTGAGCACCAGCCGAGCGCCCCGGCCGGTCAGCCGCCGGGCCTGGGCGATGGCGTCGAGGCCGCCGGCCTGTTCGCAGGCGAGGACGCCGCAGGGACCGCGCATCCCGTGACGGATGGAGAGCTGGCCGGTGGTGGCCGCGTAGAACCAGGCGATCGACTGGTAGGCGCCGACCCAGGACGGGTCGTGCCGGTAGAGCGCCGTCATCTCCCGCTGCCCGAACTCCGTGCCGCCCGAGGACGAGGATGTCACCACGGCCATCTCGTACTCGGGCAGCATGGCCGGGTCGACGCCCGCGTCCCCGAGCGCTTCCTCGGCGGCGGCGAGCGCCAGGTGCGTCCAGTGGTCGGTCTGGGAGATCAGCCGGCCGGGCCGTACGGCGGACCGCGCGTCGAAGGCCGGTACCTGGCCGGCCAGGCGTACGGGGTAACCGGACACGTCGAAGCGGGTGGTCCGGCCGATCGCCGATGTGCCGGCCAGGGTCGCCGCCCAGTGGTCCTTGACGCCGAGGCCCGTCGGGGCGACGACGCCGATACCGGTGATCACCGGGGCCCGGGCGGGTCGGGTGACGGTCATATGTCGGTCCTTCCGGCCGCGGCGGCCGCGGTGCCCGGACGCGCCAGCAGCAGCGCGGTCTGGAAACCGCCGAAGCCGCTGCCGACGCTCAGCACCACGTCCATCGCGTGCTTGCGCGCGGTGAGCGGCACGTAGTCCAAGTCGCACTGCGGGTCCGCGTGATGCAGGTTGGCCGTAGGCGGTACGACCTGCCGTTCGAGGGCGAGCGCACAGGCGGCCACCTCGATCGAGCCGATCGCGCCCAGCGAATGGCCCACCATGGACTTGATGGAACTCACCGGGATGTCGTGGGCGTGCGCCCCCAGGCTGCGCTTGAACGCCGCCGTCTCGTGCCGGTCGTTCTGCTTGGTGCCCGACCCGTGCGCGTTGACGTAGTCCACGGCGCCGGGGTCGAGCCGGGCCTGCTCCAGGGCGACCGTGATGGCCTCCGCCATCTCCCGCCCGTCGGGCTTGAGTCCGGTCATGTGATAGGCGTTGCTGCGGCTCGCGAAGCCGGCGATCTCACCGTAGATGCGGGCGCCCCGCCGCTCGGCGGCCGTCCGCTCCTCCAGTACCAGTACGGCCGCCCCCTCGGCGAGCACGAAGCCGTCCCGGTCCCGGTCGAAGGGGCGGGAGGCGTGCTCGGGGTCGGCGTTGTTCGGTGTCGTCGCCTTGATCGCGTCGAAGCACGCCGAGGTGATGGGGGACAGCGGGGCGTCGGTGGCGCCGGCCACCGCCACGTCCGCGCTGCCCTCCTCGATCAACTGGACCGCGTGCGCCACGGAGTCCAGCCCGGAGGTGCAGCCGGTCGAGACCAGGGCGACCGGCCCCTCGGCACCGACCTCCCAGGCGACCTCGGCGGCCAGAGTGCTGGGCACCATGTAGCCGTAGAGGTGCGGTACGCCGTACTCGTGGTCGACCAGCCACTTCCGGCCGCGGTCGCTGAGCACGACGTACTCCTCCTCCAGCCCCATGGTGCAGCCCACCGCGCTGCCGATGCTCACCGCGAGCCGCTCGGGCGGCAGCGCCGCGAAGTCCAGTCCGCTGTCCTGGACCGCCTCGCGGGCGGAGACCACGGCGAACTGGGCGGCGCGGTCCATCCGGCGCACCTGGCGCGGTTCCAGGCCCGCGGCGGCCGGGTCGAAGTCGACCTCGGCGGCGACCTGCGAGCGGAAGGCGGCCGGGTCGAACAGGGTGATGCGGCGGGTGGCGGTGCGCCCTTCGGACAGCAGGTCCCAGAACGCCTCCCGGCCCACCCCGCCCGGCACCACGGCGCCGATACCGGTGATGACGGCCCGTCGTCTCACGACGCCCCGCTCACGTCCGGGTTGGCCTCCTCGGGGCGTTGGGCCTCCTCGGTGTCCACGTGCCCGAGCTCCGGCCGTGGCGCCAGCGGCGACAGATGGAAGGCGCACCGCGCCGGGCTCTGGCCGGTGTTGACCAGCCGGTGCCGTACCCCGATGGGCACCAGCAGCGAGTCGCCGGCGGTGAGCCCGATCGGTTCGCCGTCCAGCGTCATCGTCAGGCGGCCCTCGACGACGTGCAGGAACTCCTCGGAGTACGGGTGGTAGTGCTCGGTGACGAAGTCACCGGGTTCCAGGGTCAGCATGCCGCCGAAGCCCGAGGTGCAGCCGACGGTGCGGGGGCTGAGGGTGACGCGGAGGTCGCCGCCGCGCTTGGTGTTGGGCGCGACCTCGCCCGCTGAGACCTTGACGGTCCGGGTGATGGCGGTGGTCATGGGTGTTTCCTCCCGGCGGGGGCGGTGGGGCGGGTCCGGTGGCGTCCGGGGGTCACCTGACCCGCCCCTCGTCCTTCGTCCAGATGTAGAAGGGGTCGGCCATCGCGTCCTTGGGCTCCTTCCAGTCCGGGTCGTAGGGCTCGACGCACTCGGCCAGCCGCGTGTTGATGTCCTCGTAGAGCGGGTGGCTGCGGGCCCGGTACAGGTTGGGCGTGATGTCCTGGTCGGCCTCGACGAGGTGGAAGTAGAGCCCGTGGAACCGGAAGAGGGTGCGACGCGAGACGCCGACCAGATGCGGCAGGTCGGTGGCGTCGGACTCGCCGAAGATCCGGGCGATGTCCTCGGTCTTGTCGGGCTTGAGGCGGGCGACGATCAGGGTGCGGTGCACGGCGTACCTCCCGGAATGTGCCACGGACAGCGTCGGTCGGGACCGTCGCACCGGCGTCTGGAGGGCCGCTCAAGGACGTGTCCAGCCCGCCCGCCGCTGCTGTACGGCCCCTTGAGCTGCCCGCGAGCCGGCTCGGATGCACTGGGAGCCCGTCCGAGCCACCAGGAGCCGCCCCATGCCCTTCGCAGCGATCACGTACGACGTCAAGCCCGGTCACGAGAAGGAACTGACCGAGATCTTCGGGAACTTCACGCGGGTACGCGGCAGTAGCGTCACCGACGCGCAGGGCCGCGCGGCCGGCACCATCCTGGCCACCGCCGTCTTCCTGCGCGACGACACCCTGGTCCGCGTCATCGAGTACACCGGCGACCTCGACGCCGTCGCCCGGCACATGGCGGGCCAGCCCGGGGTGCGTGAGGTGGAGCGCAAGCTCAAGCCGTACCTGAGCCGTCCCCGGGACACCGACACGACGGAGGGGTTCGTGGCCACGTTCCGGCGCAGCCTCCTGACCACCGTCGCCGAGATCTCCGTACGCGACCGGGAGTCCTCCGGGCAGGGGGCGCCGCGCACGTGAGCCCCGCGGTCCGCCGCGCGCCCATGCCTTTGGCCCTTCCGCACCTGGCGCGCGGGAGGGCCAAAGGCGTTGCCGTGCCGGGGCCCCGGCCGCGGTGACGACAGGCCCCGGCAGAGGTCAGGCGGCGTTCACCGCGGCGGCCGTCACCGCCAGGGCCAGGACGGCGAGCACCGTACGCAGCAGGTGCCAGCGGCGCCACAGGGGCCGCGGGTCCTGCCAGTCCGGGGGCAGCGCCGTGGGGTCGGTGACGGCCTTCACCCGTCGGTTGATCGGCACGTTGCACAGGTGCGACACGGCCGACACGCCCACCAGCAGTACGGTGGCGAGCACGAACAGCAGCCGCGCCGTACCGTCCGCCAGGGCGGCGAGCACCCCGTCGGCCAGTGCGCTGCCGAGCACGATGGCCGGCATGGTGGGATCCCAGTTCCGTCCCAGCAGTTGGTGCGCGTACACGTACGTACCCGTGTCCATGGCGAAGAGCGCGGGCAGCACGCTCAACGCCACGGCGAACAGCACCCCCGCGGTGATGCCGCTGCCCAGCAGCGCCGCGACGCCGAGCACACCGGTCATGACGCCCGGGTCGCGGTGGGGTGGGTGTCGACGGTGAGCTGCGCGATCGAGCGCATCGTCGCGTCGCGGAAGTAGGCGGCGAAGTCCTGCGCGGAACGGGTGTCCCGGCGCTCGGCCAGGTACGGGGCGAGCTTCTCCTCCAGGACGTGCACGCCCTTCTGCGCGGCCATGTGGCGGCCGACGGCGGAGAAGTCCCCCTCGTAGTGGATGACCCGTACCAGCACGTCGTCTTTGAGGAACACGGCCGTGCCCAGCAGCCGGCCCGCCTGCTCGCCGGACTCTCCGGCGAACTCCGGCCGGTCGACCCGCTGGAAGCCCGCGAAGATCTCCGCGATCTCCTCCTCGTGGCCCGGTTTCACGCGATAGGTGATGGCGGCGTAAGGCATCAGATTCCTCCGTCTACGTCGAGAGTGACACCGGTGACGTACGCGGCCGCGTCGCCGGCGAGAAACAGGACCGCGCCCGCCACGTCCTCGGGACGGCCCAGCCTGCCGAGCGCCGTCATCGCGGCGATCCGCTCGGCGACCGGGGGCGGCGGGCCGGTGCCGGGACCGGCCGCGGTCACGCCGGGGGCCACGGTGTTGACCCGGATGCCCCGGCCGCCCAGCTCCTTGGCGAGCGCCCGGGTGAAACCGACCAGGGCCGCCTTGGAGGCGCTGTAGTGCACGCCCAGGGGCCGCCCGCGCAGCCCCACGGAGGCGCCGATGTTGACCACCGAGGCGCCCTCCGCGAGCTGCCCCGCCAGCGCGTGGGTGACCTGGTAGACGGAGGTGGTGTTGTGGTTCAGCACCCGGTGCCACTCCGCCTCGGTGAGGTCCTCGAACCTCGCGTGGCCGTCCACCCCCACGTTGTTGACCAGCACGTCCACGCCGCCGAGGTGCTCACCCACCGCGTCCGCCACCGTGCGGGCACCGGCCGCCTGCGTGACGTCGGCCCGCACCAGGACCGGCGGTGTGCCCGCGAGGGCGGTCAGCTCCTCGGCAGCCTGCCGGGGCGCCTCGCCGCCGCTGCGGTGCACGACGGCGAGGCGGGCGCCGGCCCGGGCGAAGGCCAGCGCGACGGCCCGGCCGATGCCACGGGTGCCGCCGGTGACCACCACCCGGCGGCCGCCGAAGCCGGCTCCCGGGGCGGGCGGTCCGGGGGAGCGGGGAGCCGGGGTGGTCACCGGGCCGCTCCGGCGCGCGGCGCTTCCCTCACGAGGTCCAGCAGCAGGCGCGGCGTCACGGCCTCGGCCACCGCGTCGTCGTTCAGCGCGATGCCGTGGCGGCGCTCGATGACGCCCGTGACCTGGAGCAGGGCCAGGGAGTCGTAGCCGAACTCCAGGAACGGCGTGTCGAGGGCGTCGTCACCGTCGAGGCTCATGCCCTCTTCCGGTGCCCCGACGCACTCCAGCAGCAGTTCGTTGAGTTCGGCCAGCGAGATGTCGCTCATCGTCCGTGTTCCTTTCTCGGGTAGCGGTCAGAGCCCGGTGCGCGGTGAAGGGGAGGACCGGGCGGGGGCGGAGTCTCGGGCACGGGCCGGGGGTCAGCCGGCCCGGACCAGGCACGCGAGCGGCAGGGAGCCGTCCAGGCCGAGCAGGGGTGAGGAGTCGAGCACCGCCTGCTGGAGGTCCTCGATGCCCGGCGACGGGTCGAGGCCGAGGTGCTGGCCCAGCGCGGCACGCAACTGCCGGTAGGTGTTGAGGGCGTCACCGCGGCGCCCCGCCCGGTACAGCGCCACCATGAGCTGTCCGTGGACCCCCTCGTGCAGGGGGTAGCGGGCGGCGAGCCCGGACAGTTCACCGATGACCTCATGGTGGCGGCCCAGCCTCAGGTCCGCCTCGATCCGCGCGTGAAGGACGCTCATCCGCGACTCTTCCAGGCGCGTGACCTCCACCTCCAGCAGTGGACCGCACTGCACGTCGACCAGGGCCCGGCCGTGCCACAGTGCCAGCGCCCGGCCCAGGCAGCTCGCCGCGCCGCCCCAGTCCCCCTGTTCCAGCGCCCGGTGGCCGGCCGTGGCCAGCGCCTCGTACTCCTGGACGTCGACCAGCCCGCCCATGGTGTCGAGGAGGTAACCGCCGGGTTCGGTGACCAGGACGCTCTTCGCGCCGTTCGGCAGTCCCGCGCGGTCCTCACCGAGGGCGGCGGAGATGAGAGTGCGCAGTTGGAGGATGTAGGTCTGCAGGGTCGTCTGCACGCTGCGCGGCGGTGACTCCCCCCAGACCTCCTCCACGAGTGAGGAGGTCGAGACCAGTTGGTTGGCTTGCAGAGCGAGCAGGGCGAGCACCTTGCGGGGCTTGACGGCGGTGGGTGTCACCGACACGCCCGACTGAACCGCTCTGAACGGCCCCAGTACGCTGATGTCCATCCGCGGATCCCCTATCTGTTGACGAACCTTTCAGGCGGTACGGGGCACGGGCATGACCGTGTGCAGCGCTTCTGCCACGGCCCGCGGCGCCTCCCGGCCGCGGACGAAGAAGTGGCCGCCGGACACGGTCCGCAGGCGGAACTGCGCGGTCGTGCAGTGCCGCCAGGCACCGACCTGCGCGACGCCGACCAGCGGGTCGTCCGTCCCCGCGAACGCCCACAGCGGGCAGGGCAGGGTGGCCGGCGCCGTCTCGCGCAGACCGGCGGCCAGCCGCAGGTCGGCCCGCAGGGTGCGGACCGTCGCACGGAGCCACCCGCGGCGGGCGAGCATCGCCTCGGGCACGCTCGCGCCGTCGACCAGCAGACCCACCAGTTCCTCGTCGGTGGGGCCGGGCGCCGCCGCGCCCGCCAGCAGCCGGGAGGGCGACTGCGGCGCCGGACACGCGCCGACCGCCAGCAACTCCGGCCCCCGGTGCCCGGCCTCGATGAGGTGGTGGGCGAACCGGTAGGCCACCAGGGCCCCCAGGCTGTGCCCGTAGAAGGCGTACGGCGCGTCCAGCAGCGGCCCCAGCTCCTGCGTGAGCGCCTCGACGAGCGTCGCCGCCTCGGTGACCGGGGCCTCGTGCCGCAGCGACTCCCGGCCGGGCAGCCGGACCGGTAGGACCGTCACGCCCGGGCCGACCCGCCGCTGCCACCCGGCGAAGGCCATGGCCCCCGCACCGGCGTGGTGGAAGCACAGCAGCCGGCGGGCCGAGCTGTCGTCGGGCCATCGCGCAGCGAGAAAACCGAGAAGAGCACGCACCGTATCTCCTTTCCGTGCCATGTCGGCAGGCGAGACGGAACGAGAGTCACCGCATCTCCTGGAACGGCGCTCAACAAGCGGTGGAACCGCGGTCGGGAAGCGGCAGCGGCCCGGTCGAAGCGGCACCGAAGGGCGGCCGCCCGCCGGGCTCCGGCCGGTCGCCGAACCCGGGGTCGTGCACGGCCGCGCTCACCGTGAACCGGCCGGACACCCGCCAACTGCCGAAGTCCCACTCCTCGCCGACGCCGGGCGAGCCGTCCGGCCGCAGCAGCCGGATCCGTCCGCCCCGGGCACCGAACCCGAACTCGGTGAACCGGAAGCGCAGCCCCTGGCCGATCGCCTTGCTGTAGGCCTCCTTCAGCGTCCACAGCCGCACCAGTTCGCCGTTGCGCCGGTCCTCCGCGACACGGCGCAGTGCCTCCAGTTCGTACGGGGTGCACACCTGGCGCTCGGTGCCCAGGCCCAGCATCCGCCGGTCGGCGCGTTCCACGTCCACCCCGATGCGACTGTGCCGGGTCAGCCCCACCACGAGGAGGTCCTCGGTGTGGCTCAGGCTCACGTCGAGCTGGTCGATGCCGCGCAGGTATGGACGTCCGCCGGGCTTGTACGCCAGATCCAGTTCCTCGGGGGCGGCGCCGAGAACCGCGCCGGCCGCCGTCTTCAGCAGCAGTCTGGACGCCACGAACCGGCGCCGGACCTGGGGCCTGGTCAGGTGGCGGAGCCGTGCGTGGTCCTGGCCGAGCGCCGCCGCGATGCGGTGGTCACCGAGGTCGGCGGGGAGCCAGTCGGCGACGGCCCCGTAGACCACCGAGGCGCCGGTGGAACGGAGTTCCCGGCGCACCGGCTGCCAGGAGGCGTCGGTGACGGGGAGCGGCCCGTCCAAGGGGCGCACGGTGCCCGGCGGAGGTACACGGGGTGGGCGGGGCATCGCCGTCTCCTCGTCGTCGTCCGATCGGGGGCGCCGTACGATCGGGGTCATCGGCCGATCGGAGTCGCGTACAGGTCGAAGCTGCGGGCGTCGTCGAAACGGTTCAGCAGTTCGGTGAGCAGCGGTTCCGCGGCCGACGCGGGAGGCCGGGGCGCCGCCGGGTCGAGCCTGCGCAGGACCCGCGCCAGCGCCATGACCGCCCAGGCCGGCCCGGCCGGCAGGCCGTCGTCCGGGCCGGTGCGGTACCGCCACACGCCCAGGCAGGCGGCGCCCGCGGCGATCAGCGCGTACCGGTCCACCAGCGCGTACACCCGGGGGCGCGCGGGGCCGCCGGACCGGCCGAGCAGGGCGCAGTCGCGCCGGAGCCGGTCCAGCTCACGGCCGAGCGCGGTGGCGTATCCGGCGAGCGTCCGGTCCAGCTCGCCGCCGCCTGCCGCGCGGGCCCGCTCGACGGTCTCCTCCAGGCCGCCCACCAAGGAGTCCCCTTCCGCGGGCAGGACGAACTCCCGCGGCCGCAGCGCGGGCAGCCCCGGCTCGTGCCACTGGAACAGCGCCGCACCGGCCGCCCCCACGGGTGGCGGCCGCAACCCGGGCAGCCGCAGCAGCCGGTCCGCGACGGCCGCCCGGCTCGCCTCGCTGCCCACGGGGCCGAGACCGATCATCGGCAGGTCCCGCAGCGCCTTCCGGAAGACCGCGTACGCGCCCTGCCGCGCATACGACTCCGCTCCGAGCACCGCCGACAGGTCGTAAGCGGACTCGGTCAGGAACATGGGCAGGAGGTACTTCGCCACCGCGCTCAGGGTGGCGCTCTCGCGCGGCAGCAGATGCGCCGCCCGGGTGGCCACCAGCGCCAGCGCGTCACACAGCAGCAGGTCGCTGAACGCGTCCTGGAGCGCCTGACGGGTGCGGGGCGCGCGCACCGACGCCCGGCTGCGGGCGCGGTGGGCGCGAGCGAAGGCGACCGCCGTGCGCAGTGTGGTGTCGGCGCACCCCAGCGCCATCGAGGGGCCGGTGCTGCGGATGACGGGGAAGGCGCGGGCGGCCAGTTCCGCACCGGTACCGGTACCGGGGCCGAGCTGCCGGTCCGCCGTCACGGGGTACCGGGTGAACTCCAGGCCGTGCACGAGGCAGCCGCGGACGCCGGTGGTGGACCGCCGGGGCAGCAGCCGAAATCCGGGCGCGTCCGCCTGCGGCGCGTCGATCAGGAAGGCGCGGTGACCGCCCCCGCCGGGCTCGTCCACGCGCGCGAACAGCAGCAGGGACGCCGCCCGGGCAGCGTTGTTGAGTGCTTCCTTGCGGCCGTCGAGCAGGTACCCGGCACCGTCCGGGGAAGCGGTGAAACCGTTGTGCAGGAAGGCGTTGCCCTCGGCCGGCTGCGGGTAGGCGCAGGCCATCCGGCCCCCGGAGAGCAGCAGGTCCGCGGTGCGGTGGCGCTGCCGCGCCGAGCCCCCGGCCCACACGGCCGCCGCGGCCAGGTACGGGCCCGTCCCGCAGGCCAGCCCCAGCGCCGCGTCCCGCCGGAACACCGCCCGCAGCACCCGCGCCAGTACATCGAGCCGCCCCAGCCTGCCGCCCAGTTCCCGCGGCACGATCTCGGCCTGCAGCCGGAAGCCGTCCAGCAGCGCCTCGGCCGCCGGCAGCAGCCGCCGCTCGGCATCCGCCCGGACGAACTGCTCGGTGCCCAGCGGGTTGCCCGGGTCGTCCAGGTCCCCGAAGCCGCGCTCCAGCCGGGCGACGCGCTCCCGCACGGCGGCCTCGGCGGCCCGGGCGGCCCCGGCCCCCTCCGCCGGACCCGGCCCGGTGTCGGTCGTGGCCACGGTCATGGTCTCCGCCTCCCGTCGCTGTCCGCCGTCCCCGTCACGCGGCTGCCGCCCCCGCGCGGTGCCCGCGGCCTCGCGCCGCGGTCAAGGGCCGCTCAAGTCGGCCGTGCTGGACTTGTCGGCGCGCACCGGCCGTGCCGGGTCCTCGCGCCCCTACGGCCAGGTATCGCCGTAGCACTCCTGGGGCGGTACGCCCGGCAGCCACAGCCAGCCGTACATGACGAGGGCGCGGGCCACCGGACGCAGCAGGCTGCGCAGCACGCCGGCCGGTCGCGGTCCGGCGGAACGGTCGGTACGTGGCATGGTGTCGGTCCCTTCGGCTACGGCTCGGGCGCGGCAGCCTGGCAAGCGGTGCTCGACGGGACCTCGAAGAAACCTCGCGGTGGGGCCCGGCGGCACCCGCGCGTGAGCTGCCGCGCCGCCGGTGCCGCCTGGTCCCGCGCCTGCTGGTTCCGGATACCGGAGGGCAATCCCTCCGGTTCGTGGCGATCACCGGGTTCCGAGAGGGAGATACGCAGTGATGTGGAACGTCCCAAGCGGGAAGGGGCGCGAGCCGTCTCCCGCCGCCTTGGGCGGGGAGCGGGGCCGGCAGGTCGCCTCCGTCGTGCGGTTCGTACTCGGCGACGAACGCGGCGCGCAGGAGTTCGAGGACGAACTCGCCGACCAGGTACGCGCCTGGAACCTCGTGACGGGCTTGAGGAACCAGGTGCTCCTGCGGTCCCTGGACCGCCCGGGCGCCTACCTCCAACTGGCCTTCTGGCAGTCGCCCGAGCATCTGTTCGGCGCGGTCCACTCGGACGCGGCCTGCGCTCGGCTGGACCGGCTCGGCGAGCTGGCGGCCGTCGAACCCGGGCAGGCGGTCGCGGTCGGGCACCTGGGCGACGGTCCCGCCATGGCCGGAGCCGTACACGCGCTGCTGGTACGGGTGACGCTGTCCGGACCGGCGGCCGCCTTCGAAGCGCAATTCGGCGCCCTGGCGGGCCGCTTCCTGAACGACCCCGGGTGCGGAGGCTGCCTGCTGCTGCGGTACACCGTCGAGCCGCGTGCCTATCTCGGCCTCATCTGGTGGGACAGCGCCACGTCGTGCGACGCCGCGACGCGCGGTGACCGCTTCCTCGAAGGCGAGCGGCGACTGCGCCACCTGGCATCCGGACTCGCCTTCGAGCGGGCGCGGACCGTCGGCGGACGGAGCTGACCCCGATGGACCGGCTCAAGCGTTTCGCAGGCGGAGTTCCACCGGTGTTCGAGCCGATCGGCACAGACTGGCGCCATGCCGGATCACGCCCTCTTCACCGTGCTCCGCGGTCACCCCGACGACGCCGAACTGGCCGCCCTGACCGCCGTGCTGACATCGTTGCTGAGCGCCGCGGGGCCGCCCTTCCCAGCGGCGCCAGGCCGTCCGGGGACCGCCGGTGCCCCACGCCGCGCCTCCTGGGGCAGCACGCCCTCCCGGCGCCGCTCCGCGGTGTCCTGGTCCGCGCCATGAGCCGCCGTCGAGCCACCACCGGCCGACGCGGACCGCTGCGCGCCGCGGCCCGGACGTGCGCGCCGCCGGACCACCGGCCCGCGTTCGAGGACAGCACCGAGGCATTACTCGCGAGGGGGACGCATTGACCGCATACCGCACCTTCACCGACGTCATGCTGGCCCGGTCCGAGGCGGACCCGGACCGGGAAGCCCTGCTCCTGCTGCCGGACGGCGCGCAGTGGCCGCAGCCGGAGACGGTCACCTACCGGAACCTGGACATCTCGGCGCGCCGGCTCGCCGGCTGGCTGCAGAGCCACGGCGCCGCGGGTGAACGGGTGCTGCTCCTGCACCGGTCCCGCCACCGGTTCGCCGTCAGTTTCCTGGCCTGCCTGTACGCGGGCGCCGTCGCCGTACCGGCTCCGCCGGGCGGCGGACGGGCCCACCACACGGAGCGCATCGCCGGGATCGTCCGCGACACCGCGCCGTGCGTGGCGCTCACCGATGCCGCGCTCGCCCCCGAGATGTCGCGGATGCTGGCGGAGTGCGGACACGGCGGCACGCTCTGTCTGCCCGCCGACGTGGTGCCCGCCGCCGACCCCTGGCGGCCCCCGGCGCTGAAGCCCGACACGGTCGCCTACCTCCAGTACACCTCGGGATCCACCGGCCGCCCGCGCGGGGTGGTCGTCACCCACGCCAACCTGCTGGCCAACCAGCGGGCGATGAACGAGGCACTGGAGACCGAACCGGGCACCAGGCTGGGCGGCTGGCTTCCGCTCCACCACGACCTGGGCCTGGTCGGCCAGTTGCTGCACCCGCTGTGGCTGGGCAGCACCTCGGTGATGCTGCCCGCCGAGACGTTCGTCCGCCACCCGGTGCGCTGGCTGCAGGCCATCGACCGGTACGGGATCACCGTCAGCGGCGCCCCCGACTTCGCGTACGGGCTGTGCGTGAGCCGGGTCACCGACGAACAGGCGACCGAACTCGACCTGAGCAGGTGGCGGACCGCCGTCTCCGGCGGCGAGCCCGTACGGCCCGCGACGTTGCGGGACTTCACCGAGCGCTTCGCCCCTGCCGGATTCCGCCCCGAGGCCTTCTCGGCGTGCTACGGGCTGGCCGAGGCCACCCTGCTGGTCTCCGGCTGCCGGGACAAGGAGCCGGACGACGAGTGCGCGGTGGACGCCGAGGCCCTGGAGCGCAACCTGTGGCGCGCCCCCGTACCGGGCCGGCCGACGCGCCGCCTGGCGTCCTGCGGGACCGCCGCCGACTGCGACGTCCGCATCGTCGCCCCGGACACCGGAGCCGTACTGCCGGAAGGCCGGATCGGCGAGATCTGGGTGCGCGGCGGGGGCGTGGCGCGCGGCTACTGGCGCGACCCCGGCCAGACCACCCGCACCTTCCAGGCCGTCACGGCGGACGGCGAGGGCGGCTACCTGCGCACCGGGGACCTCGGCGCGCTGCGCGACGGCCGGCTCTTCGTCACCGGCCGGCTCAAGGACGTCATCGTCGTGGCCGGACGCAACCTCTACCCGCAGGATGTCGAGCGCACGGTGCAGCGCGTCAGCGCGCTGTTCGGGCCCGGCACGGCGTTCGGTGTGCCGGGGGAGCGGGAGCGGGTCGTGGTCGTCCAGGAGCTGCGCACCCGCACCAGCTTCGACGTGAACCTCGAATCCCTCGCCACCCAGGTCGAGCGCTGCCTCACCGAGGAGTTCGACGTCCGGGTCGGCGGGGTGCTGCTGGTCCGCCCGGGCACGGTGCGCCGCACCACCAGCGGCAAGGTGGAGCGATCGGCGATGCGCGACCTGTTCTTGCGTGGCCGGATCCGCCCGCTGCACCAGCGGCTCGACGGCGACCTCAGCACCGGATCCGCCGCCCTGGCCGGGTGAGACCCGCGGGGGCGGCAAGCGAAGGGGGGCACACGTGGAGGCACCACCACGCGGCGGACCGTACGAGCCGGACCCGCTGCACTGGCTCATCCGGCGCATCTCCGGCTACGCGTCCCGGGAGATCGGCCCCCAGACGCCCCTCGCGGAGTGCGGACTGGACTCGGTGGCGATGCTGGGCCTGTTCGGCGAGATCGAGGAGGGCTTCGGCCCGCTGCTCGACCCCGAGGACTTCTGGGCGTACCCCTCCGTGGGCGCCCTGGCGTACCAGCTCACCGCGCGCCGGGTCCGCTGGGACACGGGCCGCTGGATCCGCCCGGCCTTCGTGCTCGGCGGGCCGGGCGGTCCGCACCCCGCCGTGGCGGGCGGCCTCCTCCGGGGATCCGCCGCGTACCGCGCCTGCCTGGACCAGGCGGACGAGGCGCTGCGGCCGCACGTCGGCTGCTCGGTCGCCGGGCTGATCCGTGACGGCGGTCCGGGCCCGCACCGTGCCGCGCTGTCGCCACCGGTGGCGTTCGCCGTCGGCTATGCCCTGGCCCGGACCCTGCTGGACGCCGGGGTGCGGCCGGTCGCGGTGGTCGGCCACGGAGTGGGGGAACTGGCGGCGGCCGTGATCGCCGGGGCCCTGCCGCTGGCCGAGGCGGCGGCGCTGGCCGCACTGTGCGGTGCGGGCGCCCAGCGGCTGCCGGGCGGGGGCGGCATGCTGGCTGTCTGCGCGGACCCGGGCGAGGCCTTGGCGGCTGCCGCGGAGCCCGGGGTGTACGTCGGGGCGGTCAACGCGGCCCGGGCCACCGTGCTCTCCGGCCGGCGCGACGCCCTGGTCCGGGCGCGCGACGCCCTGTCGGCGGCGGGCGTCGCCAGCCGGCTGCTGCCCACCGGGCACGCCTACCATTCGCCGCTGATGGCACCGGCGGTCCCGCGGATGCGCGCACTGGCGGCCGGGATCGTCTCGGAGCGGCCCCGGACGGCCTACTACTCGACGGTGTACGGCTGCCGGTGGGCGGAGCCGCTGGGTGCCGACTACTGGGCCGCTCAGATCACCTCGCCCGTACGGTTCGCCGAGGCCGTACGGCTGATGCTGTGCCGGGAGGCGCCGACCCACGTGGTGGAGATCGCGCCGAAGGCCGTCCTCACCCCGTACGTGCGCCGGATCGGCGGGGCGGCGGGGCCGAACTGCTTCCCGGTGTGCGACGGGCCGGGGAGCGGCGCGGCGGACCTGGCGGGAGTGCTCTCCGCGCTGGACGCCCGGCCGCTCGCCGAGGGAGCGGTCAGGTGGTGACCGCCCGGCCCCGGACACCGCGGCCGTCACGGTATCCAGCCCGCCTCCTCGGCGGCGCGGATGGCGTCGATCCGGTTGCGGGCGTTGAGCTTGGTGACGATCGCGGTGAGGTAGTTGCTGACGGTTCCCCTGGTCAGGAAGAGGGTACGTGCGATGTCGGCCGCGTCGGCGCCGCGGGCCGCGAGCCGGAGCACCTCGGTCTCCCGCGGCGACAGCGGTGAGTCCTGCGCCTCCCAGGCGGACAGCGCCAGTTGGGGGTCGACGACCCGCTCTCCGGCCGCCACCGACCGGACGGACCTGGCGAGGTCGCTGGGGGGAGCGTCCTTGAGCAGGAAACCGGCGACGTGCGCGCTGAGCGCCCGGCGGACCGTGCCGGGGCGGCCGAGGCTGGTGAGGATGAGCGCCCGGCAGCTCGGCAGCCGCCGGTGCAGTTCCGCCGCGGCGGTGATGCCGTCGGCGCCCGGCAGGTCGATGTCGATGACGGCCACGTCGGGGCGGGTGCGCAGCGCGGTCTCCACGATGGTGTCGCCGCGGTCCAGAGAGGCGACCACTTCGAGGTCCGGTTCCAGCTCCAGCAGGGCGACGAGCGCCCCCCGGATCATGTGCACGTCCTCGGCAAGCAGGATTCTCACCGACAGCATGGATGTCCCCCGATCGAACGTGCGGTTCTTCCGGCCGTGCGGTGAAGATTATCCGTGCTCCGGGCACAACGCGCCGGGCCGGACCGGACTATGTGCTTCCAGGTGGAAACGTCCGTCGCGGCGTACCCCCGAGGTGACGCGGCCCCCGATGGCGGTGAGC
This sequence comes from Streptomyces sp. NPDC026394, assembly GCF_055567735.1. Lineage (NCBI taxonomy): Bacteria > Bacillati > Actinomycetota > Actinomycetes > Kitasatosporales > Streptomycetaceae > Streptomyces > Streptomyces sp. NPDC026394. The sequence goes on along the minus strand of NZ_JBVHPX010000009.1, from coordinate 264,347 downwards.
CGGGTGCCCAGGTTGTTCAGGCCGCTGCCGTCGGAGCCGGCGGGCCGGTCCTTGCCCACCACCCCGTCGTTGACGAGCGTGAGCCAGACGGTGTCGTCCTTGCGGACCGCCGTGATGCTGCACGACTGGGCCTTGCTGTGCCGGAGGATGTTGGTGACCCCCTCACGCAGGGTGGTCGCCAGCGCCGTGTCCACGGCCGGGTGGAGCCGGCCGCAGGAGAGGTCCAGGGTGACCCGGATGTCCGCCGCGGCCAGCACCGTCGCGGCCGACTCGGCCTCGTCCGCCAGGGACATCTCGCGGTAACTCCGCGCCACCAGCCGGGCGTCCGCGAGGGCCTGCCGGGACACCCCCAGGACGGCGGTCACCTCCTCCTGGGCGCGGGCCGGACTGGTCACCACCAGACGGTGGATGAGCTCGCACTTGAGTGTGATCGCGGACAGGCTGTAGCCCAGCAGATCGTGCACGTCCCGGGAGAAGCGCATACGTTCCTGTGCGACAGCCATGCGGGCCAGCGCCGTACGCGCCGAATGGACCTCGTGCACGAGGTCGGTCAGCCGGGTCAGCCCGTACAGCACGAGTCCGGTGAGCAGCGTGGTGAGCGGGGTGTACAGCTCGGCGACGGCCGGCAGTCCGAGGGCGAACGCGTAGCCGTCGACCACCGCGGTCACCAGTGCGAAGAGGAACCAGGACAGCGGCGCGGGCAGCATGAGCAGCAGCGAGGCGCCGAGAATGCCGCTCATGCCCGACCAGGTGATGTCCAGCCACAGGAATGGGAGGAATGTCAGGACGGACTGGACAGTGAGGGTCAGGGTTTTCAGCGGCAACGGCCAGTGGCGGGCCCGTGGCGTGCTGTGCAGCAATTGCAAGAAGAAGAGTGCGACTGCTGAACCTGTACACATTAGCAGAAGGTTTAGGGGTGGATCATCCCGGAGAACATCGAGGAGAGGGACGGCTGTATAGCCGCACAGCACAATGACGGTGATGATTCTGGCCACGTGGAGGGCCGGAATCTCACCCCCGGGGGCGACGCGTAACGGCTGGTCGTCCACCTCCTGTCCTAACGAGGCATGATGCCTGCTTCCGCTGGCCCCTGTATCGAGGGGGGCGGCTTTGGCAGCCGTTCGTCGAAAAGGGTCAACCATGCGGTGCCTCCTCGTGAGATGGCGCAGCGGGGCGCGAAGACCCGCGCATACGTTACCCGGATGATGAGAACTTGGCCGAAAGAATAGGCAGTTATGGTGCTTTGGTTATGCAAATTCGGTCGGTTGGATAAGGGGCGGGGTTCCCAGAGGCCACCTGTAAGCCGCCGTCCGTTCGCCGGGGCGTGGCCGTCCCCGGCTCCGTAGGTGCGGCAGGCCCGGTGAGCGAGCCCGGCCCGGAGCGGCGAGTGTCTGCCCGTGTCATCGGCGGAGTGTGAAAATCTCATGTCCGGGTTCGTGTCAAGGTCACTGGGCGCCCGGTGACCTTGATGCCACCCTGATCGACAGGTTCCGGGTGGCCGCACCCCGGGGCCTGGACCGTGCGAGGTGAACCAGGAGGGGAGAGCGCGCAATGGACATCACGTTACTGGGCCCGCTGACCGCACACGAGGACGGCGTCCCGGTGGTACCCAGCGCGGCCAAGCCCCGGCAGATCTTGGCCATGCTGGCGCTGCAGGCCGACCACGTCGTCACGGTACCGACCCTGATGGCGGAGATCTGGGGCGAGCGCATACCGCGCAGCGCCTCCACCACGCTGCAGACGTACATCCTCCAGCTCCGCCGCAAGATCGGGGTCGCGCTCGCCGGAAACCCCGCCGTCGACGCCAAGGACGTGCTCGTCACCCGGTTCGGCGGATATCTGCTGCGGGTGCGGCCCGGGCGGATCGACGTCCAGGAGTTCGAGCAACTGGTCGCCGGCGGACGGGCGGCCTTCCACGCCGCGGACTACCGCACCGCCTCCCAGATGCTCTCCCGGGCCCTTGCTCTGTGGCAGGGGCCCGCGCTGGTCGACGTACGGGCCGGCAGCATCCTGGAACTGGAAGCGCTGCGCCTGGAGGAGAGCCGGATGGCCGCCCTGGAATGCCGCATCGAAGCGGACCTGCACCTCGGGCGGCAAGCCGAACTCGTGCCCGAACTCCGTGTTCTGACGGCACGTCACCCCATGCATGAGCGGTTCTGTGCCCAGCTCATGCTGGCCCTGCACCGTTCGAGCGGTTCGTGGCGCGCCCTGGAGGCGTACCAACGGCTGCGCGGCACCCTGGTCACGGAGCTGGGCCTGGAACCCTCCCCGTTCCTCCAGCGGCTCCACCAGGCGGTGCTCTCCGGCGGCACGGTGCCGGACCTGGCGGCCGCGGGCGCGGACTGAGAGTCCGTGCCACGACCCCGGCCGGGCGCACGCCGCCTGGCCGGGGTCGTGGCACGGGTGCCGACCGGTGGACGAGCGGCTTTCCAGCCCGCCTTCAGCACCCTTTGAGGCGCCGCTCCTACGGTCGCGCAATGACGACCTTCGACGAACTCCTGGCCGCCGCGCCCCGGCCCGACCTGCGCCGGTCCACCGCGGAACTGCGCCGCCTGAAGGCGGAGGTGCGCCGGGGGCCCGACCCCGGTGCCACCGAGCGCCAGCACGCCAAGGGCAAACTCACCGTGCGGGAGCGGCTCGAACTGCTCTTCGATCCTGAGTCGTTCACGGAGACCGAGCCGCTGCGGCGGCACCGCAGCACCGGCTTCGGCATGGCGGACCGCAGGCCGCACGGGGACGGGGTGGTGACCGGCTGGGGCCGGGTGCACGGTCGGACCGTCTTCGCCTATGCGCACGATTTCCGTGTCTTCGGGGGCGCGCTGGGTGAGGCACACGCCGCGAAGATCCACAAGATCATGGACCTCGCGCTGTCCGCCGGGGCCCCGCTCGTCGGCCTCAACGACGGGGCCGGGGCCCGTATCCAGGAAGGTGTCACCGCCCTGGCCGGCTACGGGGGCATCTTCCGGCGCAACGCCCGCGCCTCCGGCGTCATCCCGCAGATCAGTGTGGTGCTCGGCCCGTGCGCGGGCGGCGCGGCCTACAGCCCCGCGCTGACCGACTTCGTGTTCATGGTCCGCGGCACGTCCCAGATGTTCCTCACCGGGCCGGACGTGGTCAAGGCGGTGACCGGTGAGGAGATCAGCCAGGACGGGCTGGGCGGCGCCGGGGTGCACGCGAACGTCTCCGGGGTCGCCGGCTTGGTCTACGACGACGAGGCCGACTGCATCGAGGACGTCCGCTTCCTGCTGTCTCTGCTGCCCGCCAACAACCGGGAACTGCCACCGGAGGTCCCGGTCACCGACCCGGTCGAGCGCCGCACCGACGCGCTGACCGCCCTCGTCCCGGCCGACCCGTCCCGGTCCTACGACATGCGCGAGGTCGTCGAGGAGATCGTCGACGACGGCGAGTTCTTCGAGGTGCACGAGGGCTGGGCACGCAACGTGGTCTGCGCGCTCGCGAAGCTGGGCGGCCAGTCCGTGGGCTTCGTCGCCAACCAGCCCGCCGTGCTGGCGGGGGTACTGGACATCAACGCGTCCGAGAAGGCGGCCCGCTTCGTCTCCACCTGCGACGCGTTCAACATCCCCCTGGTGACCCTGGTGGACGTCCCCGGCTTCCTGCCCGGCCTCGACCAGGAGCACGGCGGTGTCATCCGGCACGGCGCGAAGCTGCTGTACGCGTACTGCAACGCGACCGTCCCACGGGTCTCCGTCGTGCTGCGCAAGGCGTACGGCGGCGCGTACATCGTGATGGACTCCCGTTCGATCGGTGCCGACCTGTCCTTCGCCTGGCCGACGAACGAGATCGCGGTGATGGGCGCGGAGGGCGCGACGAACGTCATCTTCCGCCGCGAGATAGCGGCCGCCGACGACCCGGACGCGACCCGGGCCCGCCTGGCCGAGGAGTACCGGGCGGAACTGATGCACTCCTACTACGCGGCGGAGCGGGGCCTCGTCGACGACGTCATCGACCCCGGCGAGACCCGTCGGGTGCTGGTGGAGGCGCTGGCCGCGCTGCGCGGGAAGCACGCCGACCTCCCGGAGCGCAAGCACGGCAACGTGCCGCTGTGAGGCGGCCGGGGCCCGGGACCGCCCGCCGTCCCCGTCCGGCCGGGGCCCGCGGGCGGCCCCCCTCAGGGCCGCCCGCCGGTCCGCCTCCGCGACCGTACGTCAGACCGGCACGGCCTCCAGCGCGTAATAGAGGAACGGGCACTTCAGCGGTGTGAGTCCGGCCGGCTTCAGCCCGGCGCCCGCGAAGAGCTCCTCGAACTCCCTGCGGGTGCGCTCGCGCCCGGTGGTGACCGTCATCATCTCGATGTCCATCAGCGCGGCGCCCAGCGCGTCACCCGGGTCCTCGTCGTGCCGGCCCTCGGCGAGCACCGAGGAGAAGACGATGATCCGGCCGCCCGGCGCCAGGCCCTCCCGGCAGTTGCCGAGGATGCGGCGGCAGGAGTCGTCGTCCCAGTCGTGCAGGATGTTCTTGAGCAGGTACGCGTCCGCCCCGGCGGGCACCGAGTCGAAGAACGACCCGGAGACGACGTCGCAACGGTCCTCCAGCGCCGCTTCCTTGAGCACGCGGGGCGCGTCGAGGACCCCGTCGGGTGTGTCGAAGACGGTGCCGCGCACCTCCGGGTTGGCGCGCAGGATTCCGGCGAGGTGCGTGCCGTTCCCGCCGCCGACGTCCGTCACCCGGCGGAAGCGCGTGAAGTCGACCCCCTCGACGATGGCGGGCACCTGCACCGCGCTGCCGGCGGCCATCGCGGCGTGGAAGACCTCCGCGTGCTCGGGTGTCCGGACCATGTGCTCGAAGAGGCCGTGCCCGTGGACCAGGTCGAAGGCGGGCCTGCCGGTCCGTACGCACTGTTCGAGCGCGCCCCATGCCTGCCAGACCTCGGGCGCGCCGTGCATGGCGTCCAGCGGGCCGCCGTGCAGCGGCGAGTCACTGCGGTACATACCGCCGAGCGGGGTCAGCGCGAAGCGGCCCTGACCGTCCTGGGACAGCAGCCCGGCCGGGACGGCGGCCCGCAGCAGCCGGTGCAGGAAGTCGGGGTCGGCGCCCGTGTGTTCGGTCAGCTCGGCGGCGGTCTTCGCGGAGTCGCCGAGCGCGTCGGGGATGCCGAGCCGGGAGACGGCCCCGCCGATCTGGAAGAGGGCGAAACCGAACATGATGGGCAGGTACTCGGCCGAGGTCGGCTGATCCGAGAGGGAACGGCTCATACGTACGTCTCCTTGAGGTGTCGGTGCGGTGGTCCGCGGCGCCGGAAGGAGGGCGCGAGGGTGCGGTCCGGGTCAGGGTTTGCGGCAGACGGCGAGCGTGTCGAAGTCGGCGAGCGGCCGGTGCTCCGGTGCGGCGAAGCCCGCGGCGCGGGCCTGCTCGGTCAGTTCGGCGAGGGTGTACTCCCCGCCGCCCTCGGTCAGCAGGAGCATGTTGAGCGAGGCGACCAGGTTCTCGGTGTCGTCCGGCTGCTCGCCGAGCATCCGGTCGTAGACCACCAGCGCGCCGCCCGGGCGGATCGCCTTGTACGCCGCCTTCAGCAGCCGCTGCCGCTGGGCCGCGTCCCAGTCGTGCAGGACATGGCCGTAGATCAGGACGTCCGCCGGGGGCAGCGGGTCGCGGAAGAAGTCGCCGCCGTGGAAGACAGCCCGCCCCGTGAGGCCGGTCCCGGCCATGTACGCGTCGAAGAACGGCTCCAGTTGCGGCAGGTCGAAGAGGTGCCCCCGCAGGTCCGGGCGGGCGGCCAGCACCTGGCCGAGCAGATGCCCGCGGCAGCCGCCCACGTCGAGCACCGAACCGAAGTCCACGCCGTCCAGCGCGGCGAGCACCGGCTCGCCCAGCCCGGCGGTGACACCGTCCATCATGCGTACGAAGTGGCCGGTGGCGACCGGGTCCCGCAGCATGCCCAGATAGTCGCCCTCGGCCTGCGGCCGGCCCGTGCGCAGCGCTTCCGTGAGCTTGCCGTAGACGGGGTAGAGGTTGAGGTCGGCGCCGTGCAGGAAACCGCAGACCGCTTCCGGACGGCCGGTGACGAGATGACGGGCGGCGGCGTCGGAGTTGCGGTAGCGCCCGTCGGCGTCCCGCCGCAGCAAACCCAGGGCGGTGAGCAGCGCGAGGAAGTCGGCCAGGCCCCGCCCGTGCAGTCCGAGCCGTACGCGCAGCTCGCCGACCGTGGCCGGTCCGTCGTCCAGAACGGTGAACAGATCCAGGCGTACGGCGGTGAGCAGCGCTTTCGCGTCGCAGAACCGATTGCCGAGGCGCAGTATGCCCGCCGCCGTACCGAGGTCCGAAGCGCTGCCCGTCATGACCGGTACTCCCTTTCGCCGCCCTGTCCCTGGACCTGTCCGCAACGGAATCTCGCACCGCCGGATGGAGAACCGCTCGATCCGCGGTCGTCCCGTGCCGGGCCCCGGCCGGCCCGGCTCCACCGGGCGTTGAGCCGGGCACCAGTGCTCTTTCCAAGACTGCGCACGACAGCCCCGCAGCCGAGAGAGGTGTCAGGTGAGCTCCAAGTGCCCGGTCAGTTACCCCTTCCCGTGGGCCCCCGCGCCTGATGTCCCGACGGACTGGCGCTCCATGCGGGAGGGTCCGCTGCTGGATATCACGCTGCCCAGCGGTGACCCCGCGGTCCTGGTCACCCGTTACAAGGACGTCCGCAGGCTGTACGCCGACGAACGGCTCAGCCGCAACTGGGCCCGTCACCCGGTCTCCCGGATCTCCGCCAGCAACGACCTCTTCGCCGACCCCGAGATCGACAACGACCCGCCGCGCTACCTCGTCGAGCGCGGCATCGTCATGCGAGCTTTCAGCCACCGCCGGCTGGAGGCACTGCGCCCCGTGGTCCGGCAGATCACCGGTGATCTGCTGGACGCCATGGAGGCGGACGGGAGCAACGAGGCCGAACTCATGGAGGCGTTCGCCTTCCCGCTGCCCATCCTCGTCATCTGCCACATGCTGGGCGTACCGCCGCAGGACCGGGGCAAGTTCCGCACCCTGATCGACGGCTACCTGTCCGTGAGCAAGCTGTCGGACGAGGAGGTCGAGCGCTGCCGCGTGCAGTACTGGGACTACCTCTCCGAGCTGATCGCCACCAAGCGGGCCGACCCCGGTGACGACCTGATCAGCGACCTGATCAAGGTCAATGCCGAGGACCCGGACAAGCTCACCGACCACCAGCTCCAGCACTGGGTCAAGACCCTGCTCATCGCCGGATACGTCACCACGGCCTCCCAGATCGGCACCGGCATGGCCGTCCTGCTGCACCGGCCCGCGGTCGCCGCCGAGCTGAAGGCCGACCTCTCGCTCGTCCCCTCGGCCGTCGAGGAGCTGCTGCGCTACCAGATCATGGGCACCTCGCTCGGCTCGCTGCGCTACGCCCTGGAGGACATCACCCTCCAGGACGGCACGGTGGTCCCCGAGGGCAGCACCGTCCTGCTCTCCGTCGAGAGCAACATGGACGAGGAGGTCTTCACCGACCCCACCACCCTCGACATACGGCGCGAGGACAACCACCACCTGACCTTCGGCGCGGGCATCCACTTCTGCGCCGGCGCGGCCCTGGCCCGTATGGAGCTCCAGGAGGCCACCGCGGGCCTGCTGCGCCGCTTCCCGGGCCTGGCTCTCGCGGTGCCGGGAGAGCAGTTGGTCCGTCCCGTGGGCGGATTCCTCGCCGGATACGCCGAGATCCCCGTGAAGTGGTGAGGCTGCCATGCCCGGTACCGGCACTCCGGACGGCCCCGAGGCCGGTCTGACCGTCATCGCCGACAACGAGACCTGTGTGACCAGCAATCTGTGCGTCAACCGGCTCCCGGAGGTCTTCGGCCAGGACGAGGACGGCTGTGTCGTCGTCCTCGATCCGCACCCGTCCGCCGAGCTGGCCCGCGAGCTGCTCCGCGTCAGGAGGAGCTGCCCGACGCGCTCCATCCGGGTGGAGGGACTGGAAGAGGACTGATCCGCGACGCACGGCCGGCCCCGGCTCCGCTCGCACCGAAGCCACCCCCGCGGGGGGCGACGGTACGAGCGGGCCGGGGCCGACGTATGTGTGCGTGGCGAACGGACAGGAACTCCCGTACGGCGGGTGAGGCCGGGCGTCGTCCGCCACCGGCAGCCCGTGCCGCGCGGTGGGGGCTCAGTCCCCCTTGGCCAGGCGCGCGGCGTGATCCCGCTGCTGGCCGGTGGCGAAGCGGAGGAAGGCGACCATCTCGCCCAGGGTGTCCGCGTCGAGCCCGCGCAGGTACTCCGCCCCTTCGCGCGCGATGGGTGTGAAGATCTCGGCGACCATCGCGTAGCCCTTCTCGGTGGGCGTCACGATGACCCGGCGGCGGTCGGCCGTGTCCCGGGCGCGGGTGGCGTAGCCGGCACGTTCCAGACGGTCGATGGCGGTGGTGACGCCGCCCGTGGTCAGCCCGGCGGCGGTGGCGAGCTCGCTGGGGCTCATCGGGGCGGGCCCGAAGAGCAGGTCGAGGCAGCGCAGGTCGGTGCGGTTGAGCCCGAGCCGGTCGGCGACCTGCTGGTCGAGGGTGTCGGCCGAGCGCTGGAACTCCTGCATGACCGTGCCGAACTCCTCTATGAGCCGTTCCCGCCCGTCGTCGGCGGCGGCCCGCTCAGGCCGTTGCTCCGGAACCTTCTCCACTGTCACGTCCGATCCTCTCCCCGGGTCTCTTGACATTCTAGCGAACTGCTCCGTAGAGTTCTAAGTGGCTAGGGAATCTAGCTACTAGAACCTCGGCTTACACGATTTTTGCCCAGACGGACGTCTGGTGCGGTGAAAGGAGCTCCGATGGACACCACCCCCACCGGCCGACTCGTCTTCGTCCCACAGGTCCAGCACCTCACGCTGGATGTCGCCGACGTCTCGGCCGGTGCCACCCCGCAGCCGTGCAGCACCGAGTTCGGCGGCCGGGACTCGCTGGTCGAGGACGACGGAAAGGGCACGATCACGATCCGCCGGCGCGGCCCCGTCCACCCCTTCGACCTGGCCCGGCGCACGGCGCACGTGACCCTGAGCCCGCTCATCGCCTGGCACATCGAGGTCCAGGGCCCGGCCGCGCACATCGAGGCCGACCTGACCGGTCTGCCGCTGCTCTCGCTGACCGTCACCGGCGGGCTCACCCAGGCGCGTTTCGTCCTGCCGCACACCGAACGCACCGTGGCCGTGCACTTCGGCAGCGGTGTCCGCAAGACGACGATCGTGCGCCCGCCCTCCGTGCGCGCCACCCTGCGGGGCGACACCGGCTTCACCGGCCTCTCACTGGACGGCGAATGGGCCGGCACCCGCACCGAGGCCGACTGGCGCAGCGCGGAGCCGGTCGAGTCGACACCGGGGTGCTACGACATCACGCTGGACTCCGGCGCCAACCGGCTCACCATCGCCTGAACCGGCGGCCCGGCCGTCCCGGCCCACCGCATCCACCCGACCCGGCCGGCCCGCCCCGATCCGCCCGGCTCGTACACCCGCGACACCCGCTCCCGTTCGAGCCACGGTCGAGAGTCCGTGGCAACGATCGACCGGCGGGAACTCCCGCACCCCACCCCACGAGCACCGCGAGGAGCCGTCATGGATCTGAAGCTGCAGGGCAAGCGGGCCGTCGTCACGGGCGCCGGACGCGGCATCGGCCTGGCCGTCACTCGGGCACTCACCGCCGAAGGAGCGCAGGTGATGGGAGGCACGCGCAGCGAGAGCGCCGCCCTGCGCGACGCCACCCCGCACACCATGGAGGTGGACCTCGCCACGCCCGACGGGCCGGCCCGCCTGGTCGGCCGCGCCGTCGACACCTTCGGCGGCCTGGACATCCTGGTCAACAACGTCGGCGGCCGCACCACGCCCGCCACCGGCTTCCTGGAACTGGCCGACGAGGACTGGCGGGCCAGCTTCGACCTCAACCTCCTGAGCACCGTACGGGCCGTGCGGACGGCCCTGCCGGCCCTGCTGGAAAGCCGGGGCGCCATCGTCAACATCGGCTCGGTCAACGCACAACTGCCGCTGCCGTTCCTCACCGAGTACGGCGCGATGAAGGCCGCCCTGGTCAACCTGGCCAAGGCACTCTCCGAGGAGTTCGGCCCGCGGGGCGTACGCGTGAACACCGTCTCGCCGGGTCCGGTCCTCACCGACGCGTGGGTCAACCCGCACCGCCTGGAGCGTCCGGACCCCGGCACCGAGGAGCGGCTGGCCGCGGTCCCCGGTCGGATGCGCCTGACCACGGGGGCCTTCATCGACCCGGAGGAGGTCGCCGCGATGGTCGTTCTCCTGGCCTCCGAGCGGCTCCCGGGCGCCACGGGTGGCGACTGGCTCATCGACGCCGGGATGCTCAAGTCCCTCTAAAACCACAGTGTTGCTGACGTGACCGGCCGTTCATCGGGCATGAGTTGCGCGGGGGAGTCCTGACGCCGGCTCGCCGTACCCGGCCCGTACTCCGCCCGCGCGCGCAGCACAACACCACACAACACAACACCGCGCTACGCAGCACGGCACCCGCCAGGGAGAACCGCCCCGTACCCCTTCCCGTACCACCCGCAGTACCGCAGAGACCAGTAACGCACTCGCAATACACCCGCAAGACACCTGAGGGGAACAACCCGACATGACCGACTCACCGTTCCACGTCCTCATCATCGGTGGCGGCACCGGTGGCATGGCCCTGGCGCACGGCCTCAAGCGGGCCGGAATCAGCTTCGCGGTCTACGAGCGCGAGCAGACCCGCAGCTCCGGCCTGCACGGTTACCGCGTGGGCATCAACCCCGACGGCAGCCGGGCGCTGAAGTACCTGCTGCCGCCCGAACTGTTCGACACCTTCCTCGCCACCTGCGCCCGGGCGCCGAAGTACTTCAGCTTCCTCAAGGAGGACCTCACCCCCAGCGTCACCCTGGACATCGTCGAGAGCGACGACCCCGTCAACAACGAGAGGTCCGTGAGCCGGATGACCCTCCGGCAGGTGCTGCTCACCGGCATCGAGGACGACGTCCACTTCGGCAAGACCTTCACGCACTACGAGAAGGAGTCCGACGGCCGCGTCACCGCGTACTTCGACGACGGCACCAACGCCACCGGCGACCTGCTCGTCGCCGCCGACGGCGCCAACTCGCGGGTGCGCAAGCAGTACCTGCCGCACTCCCGGGTGCAGGACGCCAACATCATCTCCATCACCGCCAAGGTCCCGCTCACCCCGGAGACCAAGGCGCTGCTGCCCTACAAGGTCCACCAGGGCATCGGCCTGGTCGTCGCCCCCAAGGGGTACAGCTGCATCCTGCACACGATGGAGTTCGGCTGGGACCGGGAGGGCCGGGTCAAGTCCGGCATCGGCGGCAACGACGCGGCGCTCATCGAGCAGTGGCCCGGGCTGCTCTTCGACAACACCCGCGACTACATCAACTGGGGTTTCTGGGCCTCGACCGACAAATTCCCCGAGGGTGTCATGAAGAAGTCGCCGGAGGAGCTCATCAAGCTCGTTCTGGACATGACGCCCGACTGGAGCCCCAACCTGCGCAAGCTCTTCAGCATGGGCGACCCGCAGACCACCTTCCCCATCAACATCCGCACCTCGGTGCCGATCCCGCGGTGGAGCGCCAGCAACGTCACCCTCATCGGCGACGCCATCCACACCATGACCCCCGGTCAGGGCGTCGGCGCCAACACCTCCCTGCGCGACGCGGCCCGGCTGTGCAAGCTGCTGATCGAGTATGTCCGCGGTGACATCCCGCTCCTGAAGGCCGTCGACACCTACGAGGCCAAAATGGTCCAGTACGGGTTCGAGGCGGTCAAGGAGTCCCTGAAGCAGACCGGCGGCGATCAGCCCATCCACAAGCCGGTCATCGGCCGGGCCACCCTCGCCTCCATGCGCGGCTACTTCTGGGTCGCCCGCCACGTCCCGGCCGTCCAGCGGAAGATGGCGGAGGACCTCTACCTGGACCGCGGCGGCGACCGCGAGGACTACGGCGAACTGGTGCCGCCGGGCGGCAACTGACCCACACCTTGGCCACGCCGCCGCCCATCGGAGCGGCGTACCACGACAGTCCCCGCGACGGGCGGGCGCGGCGCCCACCGCGCCCGCCCGTCGACGCGACTCCGGCGTACGGTACTCCGACATCCTGCACGTGAGACGAGGTTGTCCCGGTGGTGGCCCACAACCAGTCCCGCCGCTTGAACCCGACGTACAGACCGGTGCACACGTTCGCCACCAGGACGAGGGCGAACGGGGAGCCGAACGCCCAGGCGGCTCAGCTTTACGCAGCCGATTCTCCCCAGGTGCCCCCACCGGGGCTCCGTTCTCCCCAGTTTCTCCCCGGAGAAGCTCCTCGGTTGCAGTCGTTCCCGTCCCCGGGGAGGCGCTCAGTTGGGAAGGGGCCCTCGCGGCCCTCAGAGCTCGGGAACGTACCGTTCGGGGGCGGGAGCCGACACCGAGTGCGGGTTGCTGGACAGCCAGAGCGTCAGGGCCACCGAACGCGGCAGCCGGCACGGGTACGACGGCGGCAAGAAGATGCCGGGCATCAAACGCCACCTCCTGGCCGACACCCTCGGCCTGGTGCTCGCAGTCTGCGTCAGCCCGGCCGACGTCAGCGACCGGGACGGCGCCGCCGTGCTGCTGGCCCGCTGCGCGGGCAAGTTCCCCCGCTTGCGGCACCTGTGGACCGACCAGGGCCACCGCGGCCGGGACTTCCTGAACTGGGTCCGCGAGGAGACCGGGATCACCATCCAGATCGTCCAGCGCGAGGACGGCGGCTTCCGCAGCACCTGGGCCAGGGCCGACGCTCCACCACGGGCGGTGCCGAGGTTCGCGGCGGCTCCCCGCCGTTGGGTGATCGAGCGGAGTTCCGCCTGGCTGGGCCGCTACCGGCGACATTCGAAGGACTACGAGTACCTGGCCGCCAGCCAGGAGAACGCGGTCCACCTGGCGACCGTGATGCGCCTGCTGCACCGCTCGGAAGATCGCTGTTCTGAACGGGGCTTCTCGGACGCCTTCCAGCCAGCCCGGAAAACGCTTTCCGCCTGCGGCGCAGCAGCTTCAGCCAGCCCGCCAGTTCCGGCCCCCCTCCCGCCACGAAGCCATCGCCGCCCCCGGAATCCGGTCACCCGACGCCATGGCGATCGAGCAACACGCCCAGGCCCCCCAAGGCCGGCCCAGAAGCAGGGACGCGTAGGCCCCGCACGCAACCGGTAGGCCGGGTTGCACGTGCGGGGCCGCTCACGGGGTGTGGGCCGTCAGACTGCGATCAGGCTGTACGTGCCCGTACCGTCCTGCCGGCCGCTGGAGTACTGGCGTATGAACTCCCCGTCCGCGTACCGGTCGTGGCCCATCATGGAGCCGGTGTACTTGTTCTGCACACCGATCTTCGAGCTGCCGGGTACGTCGCGGTAGATGTAGAACCGCTGGAGGTCGTCCTCCGCGCAGGTGGTCGTCTGCAGGACCGCCCGATCGGTGGCCGCGTTCTGCGAGGCGATGGTCGCGCACCCGCCGTTGCCCCAGTTCCACAGGGACGCCTCAAGGACCCCGTTGCGCTCCGTCACGTTGCACAGGCGCCAGTTGTCCAGGTGGGCGCTGAAGATCGTCGAGGGCCGCAGGCGGACACCGTCGGCCGCCAGGAGCGGCGCGCCCCAGGACAGGGGCTTGCCCGGTACGGCGATCTTGTAGACGCCGGCCTGGCAGTCGAGCGCGGCCCGCGCGCTACGTCCGGTGGCCCCGCGCTGTTCGGCGGACGTGCCGCCGGCGAGAGCCGGGCGCTGCACGACGCGGTCCCGCATCTGCTTCGCCGTCGGCGCCACCGCACCCGCCGGGTGCTCGGCCTTCGCGGCGGCCGAGCCGCAGTCGAGGAGGGACTGCGCCTTGGCCATGATGCTGCCTGCGGGCACCTTGTCCTGGCAGCGCACCGCGCCTTCCTCAAGGGTGGTGTAGGTGGTGAAGTTGCCGCCGTCGGGCCCCTCGATCCACTTCAACGCCCAAGCTCCGCCGCTCTGTTGGACTCGGTTGCAGTTGAGGCTTCCGTAGGTTCCGGTGACCTTCTTGGTGCCCTTGTAGGCGCCGTAGTAGCCGGGCTGGTTGAAGTTCCACGTGACCGCGTTCGACTCGGTGCTGGTGGAGGTGTAGTCGACCTTTACGTTCAGGCCCAGGCTCGCGCCGACCTTGCCGAGGACCTCGTTGCCGAAACCACCCTCGACATTGCCGTTGAGGCCGACGGAGACCGTGATGGTCGTCTGGGTGGTGGCGGTGACGGTCTGGGTGCCGGTGGTGCCCTCGGTGACGTACCAGCCCTTGAAGTGGGTGATCGTCGGGGAGACTTCGGTTGTCTTGATGTACGGGTGGCGTGTGCCGAGGTCGGCCGCCGTACAGGTGTCGCCGGGCGCGGGCGTCTGCGCCGTCGTGGTGGTGGGTGCTGCGGCAGCCGGTGAGGCGGCGAGGCCCATGGCGGTGACCGCACAGGCGGCCGCCGTAGCGGTCACCGCCATGAGTGGTCTGCCAATGCGGCTGACGGGTCTGCTGGGGCGCATCGTTGCCCACTTCCCCCTGGTTGTGTGTGTCCGGTCGGGGTGAATGTAGCGGCCTTAGGGGGTGGTGGCGTGAGGCCGGAACTGGCCACAAAGGATCACGGAAGGGCTGATTCCGCCCTGTCGGAGACCGTTGCCGGGCTGCTTCGGTCCCCGGTGAACCCGTACGCCATGGGGTCACCCTTTGGGACGCGGAGGCTGGGGGCGGCTGTCGGAGGCGACGCGTGATCTGTTTCCCGTTACGCAACATGTGGAGTGTGTGATGTTCCTTGAGCAAGTGGCCAAGGGTTTCTGACCTGCGGTTTGCCGGGACCCGGCGCCGCGCTGGGCTGTTGTGGTCCGCGATCCGGACCGCACCGGGTGATGGTCAGTTTTCCGGCCGAACCGGCGACGCAGGCGGGGTTGAATGGCCCCCTTGAGCAGCCGGATGGCCTGTGTCCGGTGCGGCCAGAGGCTGCGCCGCCGGGTGGGGGTGACCAGCATGGCGAAGAGTGTGTCTTCAGGGCGTGCGCCGATGTTGTGAAGTCCCACCTCGCGTTTTCGACGGGCAGTGGTTCGGCCCGGCCGCCCTATCGCTCCCGTACCCGTAGGTGTCCGCAGAGTCGGGTTGGGGGCGTGGACGTGGTCGTGGTCGTGAGGCTTCACCCGTCGTGGCTGTATGGGGTGTACGGGGAGAGGACGAGGCGGCGGCACGGGCCGGGTGCCGCCGCCTTGGGGAACTGGTCTACCCGGCCCGGTTCTTCGTGTGCTTGGGCAGGCAGAACAGCAGGGCCCACAGCAGGGCCAGGAGGCTGCCGACCCACCACAGCACGGTGACGAACGCGTCGCGGTTGAGTGCGGCCTCGGGTGAGCCGCCGGTGGTCGCGAAGAACACCAGCGCGGTCAGCGCGGTGCCCAGGGCGATACCCAGGTGCATGACGGTGTTGAACAGGCCCGAGGCGGCCCCGGCGTCCTCGTGCGGGACCTTGGCCAGCGACATGTCGGCGAGCGGGCCGCCGACCATGCCGAGGCCGAATCCGATCAGTACCACCGGAGCAGTCATCGCCACGAGGCTCAGGTCCGCCTGGCCTGCTTCGATCTGGAGCCCGTAGGCAGCCATCGAGGCGAGCGTGACGAGAGCTCCGGCTTGCGGCAGCCGGCGGGCGAAACGCCCGCCGCTCCTCGCCACGACCGTCGCACCGCCCAGCTCTCCGACGGAGAGCAGCACGAAGGCCAGGGCCGCGTGGAAGGGGCTCATGCCCAGTCCGTGCTGGAGGTAGAGGGTCCAGGTCATGAAGAACAGCCCGCACAGAAGGCCGTGCATCAACTGCGCGGCCATGCCGCCGGAGAACTGCCGGCTCCGGAAGAGGGGCAGAGGTACGAGCGGGGCGTTGCCCTGCTTGCGCTGCTGGTGACGCAGGAAGACGCCGAGGACGAGCAGGCCCGCGGCGAGCAGGGCGAAGCACCACAGTGGCCAGTGATGCAGGTGACCCTCGGTGAGGGGGAAGACGATCAGGACGATGGCCAGCGCGGACAGGAGCATGCCGGTCAGGTCGAGCCGGTCGGCCTTCTTCACGGTCGACTCGGGGATGAACCTGCGCCCCAGGAGGATCACGGCGAGGCCGACAGGCACGTTGACCAGGAAGATCGGCCGCCAGGACAGCCCGAACAGGTCCGACTCGGTCAGCAGACCGCCCATCACCGGGCCCAGGACATTGGCGAGCGACATGATGGCCCCGTACAGGCCGAACACCTTGCTGCGGTTCTGCCCCTCGAAGGTGACGTGGAGGGTGGCCAGGATCTGCGGGACCATCACGGCCACGCCCACGCCCTGGAGCGCACGGGCGGCGATCAGCACACCCGGCCCGGCAGCGAGGCCGCACAACAGTGAGGCCGTGGTGAACACGACGGTGCCGATGAGGAGGATTCTGCGTCGGCCGCAGAGGTCGCCGAGGCGTCCGCCGGTGATCAGCCCCACGGCGATGGGCAGCGAATAGCCGGTGGTCAGCCACTGCACCGTGTCCGGTCCGGCGCCGGTGGACTCCTGGATCGCGGGCAGGGCGGTCAGGACGACCGACTGGTCGATCATGTCCATCAGCTCGGCGCCCAGGAGCACCAAGAGGGCGATCCAGGCCGCCAGGCCCATCTTCGACAGACCGGGTGTGGGCTGGGTCGGGGGCTGGGTGGTGTGCTTCGGCTCGTTGCCGAGCGCGGAGGAAGACACGACGGGAAACTCCTGATCCAAAGGAATCGGGGAGCCCTGCCGACAGCCGCACCGGGTCCGGAAAGCACGAAACCCGGGGCAGACGGCAGAGCTGCACCCGGGAAGGAAAACTGCGGGGAAGGGTGACGCAACTCAGGCCAGCGCGACGTCCGCCCCGGACACGTGCGACACAACAGCACGCGGGGAACGCGGACGACTACATGGCCTGGTTAATAGGTCGCCACCCCAAGATCGATAGAGAAGAAAACAGAGAATCCGGTCGCTGCCACCGATACCTCGGCACAGGAACCCTGTCACGCTACGTCATCACAGGCTCCCGACGCAAACCAGACGTCTGCGACAGCATCCGCGGCATGACAGCCCCGTAGGAAGCCACCCCGAGCGACGCGGACGGCATCGAGCGCCGCCCCGGTTCGCGCTGCCGGACCGTACTCGCCTCACCTTGCCGCTCGCACCCGGTCGGGGTCGCCGGCACCTACCGCACCGGTCGCTTCAGCTCGGCGCCACTCCCCACGGCCTCCCGACGGGGCAACGTCGGTCAGCAGGAAGAACCCGCAGCTCATGGCGTTGGCGAGATCCCGTTGGAGACTGTCGATCCAGCCCATGGCCCGCCCCTGCCGCGCTGCTTAGCGTGAGGGGCGCGGTCAAGAGACCGGCAGCCTCCGGAAGAAATGAGAAGCGCCATGCTCGCCCAGTTCGTCCTCTTCGACGGCTTCGACCCGCTGGATGTCATCGCCCCGTACGAGGTGTTCAGCGCCGCCGGGAACTTCACCGACCAGGTGCGGGTCGAACTGGTCAGCGCCGAGGGGGCCAGGGAGGTCCCCAGTGGGATTCCCGGCGTTTCCCTGACGGCCGCTGCCCCGCTGGACCCGAGCCGCGCGGACCTGATCGTCGTACCCGGCGCGGCGGGCACGCTGCCCGCGGGGACGGACGACCCCGCCGGGGGGCCGTCCGGCGCGACCATCCCCGTCCTCATCGGCAACTCCCTCACCACCGAGCTTCCGGGGCTGCTGGCCAAGGCCCTCGCCACGCCCGGCACCACGGTGGCCACGGTCTGCGGGGGTTCGCTGGTTCTGGCGATGGCCGGGCTCATCGAAGGTCGTAACGCGATGACCCACCATCAGGGCGTGGACCTGCTCGCCCGGAACGGCGTCACCGTCGTCCGCGCCCGCGTCGTGGACGACGGTGACCTGGTGACCGCCGGGGGCGTCACTTCCGGTCTCGACCTGGCCCTGCACCTGCTGGACCGGGAGATCGGCCCGAAGATCGCCTTGGCCGTCGAGCACCTCTTCGCGCACGAACGCCGGGGCGTGGTGTGGCGTGACCAGGGGGCGGTCCCGCAGCCCAGCCCCTTCGACACGGCGCAGGGCGCCGCCGCCGGCATGTCGTCGTCCGCATCCGCTTCGGCCTGACACCTCGCACGCATACGCGTCCCGCCGTACGTTGCCTGCCACGGCGGGTACGGCGGGGCGCGCCATCCTCCGGCGCGGACCGGGAACCGAGCACGTGCCGTCCCCGGCGGCTCGGACTGCCCGCCGCAACTGTGGCGAACGGAAGGAAGCCATGGACACACCACACACCGAGGTCTCGACGGGGGGCGCCCTCCACAGCCCCCTCCCGGCCTCCGGACTCAGCCCCGGGAAGGCGGTGATCAAACGGTTCGGCGGCGCCTCGGGACTGGTGGCCACCGCGGCTCCCACCCTCGTGTTCGTCGTCGCCGACCGCCTCGGCGGCCTGCGGCTCGCCCTGGTGTCCACCACGGTGACGGTGATCGTCGTCCTCGCCTGGCGGCTGCGCGCCAAGGAGCAGGTACGGCACGCCGTCATCGGCGCGCTGGTGGCGGTGGCCTGTGCGGCCGTGGCGGCCGGCACCGGGGAGGCCAAAGGATTCTTCCTGCTGCCGATCCTGGTACCGGCCGTGGCGACGGTGGTCTGCGTCCTGTCGGTGGCCGCCGGCCGCCCGCTGGCCGGTCTGGTCGCGAACCGGCTGGTCGGCGGCCCGCCGCGGTGGCGCTCGTACCGGCCCCTCCGGCGCTTCTACGGGGCGACGACACTGCTCATCTCGGTGGTGAGCCTCGCGAGCCTGGTGGCGCAGGTGATTCTCTACCGGCAGGCCGAGATCGCCTGGCTCGGAGTCCTGCACATCCTCATGGGGCCGCTGTGGCTCGCCGTCACGGCCGCCTCCATCCTCCTGTCCCGCATGGCCGTGACCCGCTACCGCAAGGCGGCCACGCAGGAGTCGGAGTAGGCGGGGCCGAGGCGTGACTGGTACGACGCCGAGCTGCTGTACGTCTACAGCCTCCTCGCACCCGCCACCGCCTCGCGTGTGAAGCACGAGTTCGCCGACGTTGCCGACCCACCACAGGGCCAAGCCGCCCAGATGATCCTGGCCACGGAACTGCTCCAGTCCGCCTTCCGTGGCGACCACCCGGAACTCGTACCGCCGCTGCGGGCGACATCAAAAAGATCAGTGAAACGCTCCAGGTAAGGCAGCGCTGCGTCGTGCGCGGGTCCTTGTGGTCGGCCCAGTGCTGGATTTTTTCCGGCCGGGTGCCGGGCCGGTCTTCTTCTGCGGCAGGCGGCCCGTTTCGCGGTGGCCTGGTTCGGGCCGCGCGCCGCGAGCCGAGTGCGGCGTCGGGTGGCGTGGCACCGGGCGGATGGCTGTTTCGCAACAGGGCGGGCGATCACGTGGAGGTCGCGGCGTACGGCACGACGTGGGCGCGGGCCGGGGAACTGGCCCTGACCCGGACGGTGTGCGCGAGCAGGTCAACCGGCTCATCGAGCAGTCCCTGCCGGAGTGGGACCGCTTCAGGGGGAGGAGGCGTTTCTGCGGGGGTGAAGCGCAGTTCTGGTCCGTGACTGGTCCGGAAGAGCTGGTCGGGACGGGGCTGGCGGTGGGAGGAAGCGGGAGGTACGACGGAAACCGGGCCTGGCCCTGAGTGAGTCCAGCGGAAGGCGCCTGACGGGCAATAGCCCAGGTCAGGCCGCCTACCTGTCTACGCTCAGAAGGGTCCCGGCTTCTTCGGCGAGTACGACACGAGCAGGTTCTTCGTCTACCGGTGGTACAGGGCTCACGGTGGTGTTGACCTGCGGCCTTGGCGGATGTCGCGGATACTGAGGGGACGTTGGCCCGCGTATGGTCCGGATCCTGGTGCCAGTCACCGGGAGGTGGACGGGGTCGGTGAGGCGGGGGAGAACCGGCGATGCGGGGCGGTGGAGTCGTGTTGATCGGGCCGTCGCTGAACAGACAGAGGGGCGCGGAGAATACCCGCCTTGCCCCTCACAACGCTGTCGAGCGAAAGACTTGCCGAGCAGGCGCGGGCGCATCCGAACAGCTCGGCGCCACTACGGAATTCGGTCGTCGGTACCCCATGGCACACGGTGGGCGATCCGGCCAGTACGGACCTGGGCCGACCGGTGTCGCCGCGCCCTGGCCCGAGGCATCCCGGAGGCCGAGGGCGACCGGCGCTACGGGGGCGACCTCGTACACCGCATCGCCGCCGTAGCCCGCCGCCGCCGGCCCGCCGCCGACCGGGACTTCGCCGACTCCGCGGCGTTCCCGCCCTACCGGCCTCGGCGCCGATCCGGTGACGGCTTTGCGGTATGCCGTCCGCGGAACGACGTCACCCTCCCGGCCGGCCCGCCCCGGCCCGCGTCCTGCCCTCCCGGAGTCTGATCCACCCGACGAGGACCAGACACGCGGCCAGACAGCCCGCCGCGGTGATCAGCAATGCCGTGTCGGCGGCCGCTTCCGAGCCCACGCCGCGGTTCTGGTCGGTGACGGCTCCGGCCAGTCCGACGCCCAGCCCTGCGGCCACGGTGATGACCGTCTTGGTGACGCCCGAGGCCTCCCCGGCCCGCTCCGGCCGGATCACCGCCTGGGTGGCGATGAGGGTCAGTGAGTTGGCCACTCCGAGGACCGCTCCGCCTACGGTGGCCACGGCTACGTACAGAGCCAGGGAGGAGACCCCGGCGAGGCACGCCAGCACCAGCGCTCCGCCGCACAGACAGCCCGCCATCAGCCGTACCGCGGCCCGTGGCGGTACCCGCCCGGCGAGCGGCCCGGCGATCGCCATGGCCAGCGCGGGGGCCAGGAACGCGGTGCCCGCGAGGACGACCGAGAGGTCCCACTGGCCCTGGAGCGTGAGGGGAACCACGAAGAGGAACATCACGGTGGTGGTGTTGGCCGCGGCACCGGCCAGGGTGAGTGCCATGTACGGTCCGTTGCGGAACAGGCTGAGCTGCACCAGCGGATGGGCCGCGGTCCGCTCACGCCGTACGAACAGGATCAGCAGGGCTGCCGCGACGGCCACGCCCGCCAGCGCGGCCGGCCACGGCCAGCGCGGCCCGCGGTCGATGACGACACAGAGCGCGGCGAGCAAGGCCGTGCCGCCGGCCAGGCCGCTCCAGTCGACGCTGCGGGGCGCGCTGGTGTCGTAGCTCTCGGCGGTACGTGCGGCACAGACCGCGCCGAGTACGGCGAGCGGGACGTTGAGCCAGAAGACGGCACGCCAGGACACCGATTCGGTCAGGGCGCCGCCGATGAACGGGCCGCAGGCGGTGGCGACCCCGCCGATGCCGAGGGCCCATCCGGTGGCACGGCCGCGCAGTTCGGCCGGGTAGACGTTGGTCAGCAGGGACAGCCCCACCGGCATGATCAGTGCGGCTCCGGCGCCTTGGGCCACCCGGGCGCCCACGAGGACGGGCAGGGACGGGGCGAGCGCGCAGACCAGCGAGGACGCGCCGAACGCGGCAAGGCCCGTGACCAGGAGCCGCCGTCGGCCGAACAGATCGCCCAGCCGCCCCGCCCCCAGCATCAGCGTGCCGGTGGACAGCAGGTACGCGCTGATCACCCACTGGAGACCGTCTCCGCCCGCGTGCAGGTCGCGGCCGATCTCCGGCAGGGCGAGGTTCAGCCCGAACGAGTCGAGCTGGATGCAGAACACACCCACGGACATGGCGAGGAGGGCCCATCGCCGGGTGGCGAAGGGCGGCGCCGTCGCGCCGCCGCCGGTACCGCCCTTCAAGGCCGTGCTCTTGCTCACGATGGTCCACTTCTCCTCATGGTCGGCCCCTTCCGGGACGGCATGTACTGCCGCCGCACGGATGCGCGGCGGCACGAGACGCTGGTGGTGAGGGGGAGGTGGCAGCCGAAGAGCGCTCCTGGACGTGGAGCGCCGCTGCGAGAGAGGAGGAGGGGAGAAGTGGGGCCGGTGTGGAGAGGCTGCCCACGGGAAGTCCGATGTGCCATGTCGACGGGGCCGCTCCGTGCGTGCTGTACGCAGGGCCGCGCCTCGACAGGCGGTCGGGACGAGATCACCGTAACCGACCCCAGGGCACTTGCCAACCCGTCCCTGCGCGGACTCTCATAGCGGAAGAAGGCGTGGATTTACGGAATCTGCGCTGAGTGGCAGGCTTGTGGTGTTCCGTCAGGTGGGACGGCGGCATTCAGCCATCTCGAGCCACGCTGGGGGCTGTGGCCCCGCGGGCCGCACGGGGGTGCTCCCCGCCCCTGACGGCAGAGAGCCGTGCCCCGGACCCGCAGGCCGCGAACTGCCTGTTGAGCGCCGTGTGTCGGTCATCCCGCCGATGGCGGGATCTCGCGTCGCGGCCCCGCCCATCGCCCATGGCGAGACCACAGGGGCAACACCCGTATCGCCCGGCCGGGTTCATGCTGCCTACACCGACCAATTTCCTGGTCAGTCGCCGTGCGGCGCCCGGAAAATGCGGTCGTTCGGCGGGGCGGCCTGATCCCTACCGGGGGATCTTGGCTTCCGGTTCACCCTCCTGTTAGAAATTCAATGCGGCAGAAGCATGTCATTCCTGCACCTCTCCCCCCATGGATTAGGCGGATGTGATGTCGTTAGATGCGCAGGGGACCGCTACTCCGATGCGCCGGGTAGCGCCCACCCGCAGAACGCGCTACAAAGCAGAGATCGGCTCGGTTTCTCCGGTTTCGAGCAGGAACACCTTCGAGCAGTTCGAAACATGTTTTCTCGGTGTCAGCCTGGAAAACAGTAACTTCACCTCCCCCAAACTCGCGAGCATGGTCAAGTGGATCTCCCGAAGGTTCGGGCGATGCACTGTGCTCATCGGCGACAGCATTCACCGGCTCACTCTGGAGTCGACGCAGAAACTTCCCCCGGACCGTGCCAGGGAACGGGCGCTGGAGCTCGGCCGGCGCTTCGTGGAGGCCACGGGGGAGGTGTTCGACGCGTACCGTGAGAGCACCGACTTCCACCTCCTGACCTGCGCTGAAGTGCAAGCAGGCGAGAGGTACGCCGAGTTCCACAGCAAGTTGCGGGCGTTCTTCGACGAGGACGAGGCGTTCCGCTCCTCGGTCGAATCGTTCGGTCGTGCCTATCACCGGAAGCGGGCCGACGGCATCAGTGCGGCCGCATTGGAAGACCGCATCCGGATGTCCAGCGACTACTTTCTCGAAGAGTTCGCCATCTTCGCCTGCCTCAAAGAGCAGGGGCTGCCGGTCATGGTGTATCCCGGATCGTTCAGCACCCTGTCCGAGATAGCCAGGGGCGAACATCCGGGAGCCCCGGAAGAGCTGCGCGACCTCGTCGTGGTCTCCCTCCACCTGAAAGGCCGGTGAGTATGGCAGCCGAAGCCCGAGACCTGGTCCCCGAAATACGGCGGGGAAAGATATACCAGGACGTTTACGAGAAGCGTTCGCCCGGCCGTCCCGCGCTCGGCGAAGCACGCCTCGAAAGGGCCCGGGCCGTGGGCGGGGCGCTGGACTTCGGCGGTTCCGGGGCGCGCGACCGGGCTTTCCGGGACGGCGTTTTCCTCCTGGAGATCCCGGGCGGGCTCGACGTGTCGGCGGGCGACGCGTTCGCGCGCCAGTTCTACGAGGGTCCGGACGCGGCGCCGTACGGCCGGTTCCGCGACATCGGCAGCGACCACTTCGGGGATCCGCTGCTCGGCTTCCACCAGCGGATCAACCAGATCGAGCAGTTCCTTCTGGAACGCCGGTTCTGGGCCGCCGCCTATCCGCCGGAGATCACCGCCCTGGGCGAGTCGCTCACCCGGCTCTCGCGGCACGTGCTGTGTTCCGTCCTCTCCGCGGTGGGCATACCGGAGCGGGACTGGGCCCGGGCCACCGGTGGCTGCTCGCGGTGCGCGGGCTCGTACCACCTGACGTTCAACCACTACCGTCCCGCGCACGAGGACATCGGGCTCAGCTCCCACAAGGACGACGGGTTCCTCACCATCCTGCGGACGACCGCCCCGGGCCTCGAAGTCAGCCGCGAGGACCACTGGGAGACCGTCCCGGCCGACCCGGACTGCTTCATCGTCAACTTCGGCCTGTCCATGGAGATCCTGACCGCCGGCAGCCGCATGCCTGTCGCCGCCATCATGCACAGGGTCGCCCGCCAACAGGGCGACCGGTCCAGCTTCGGGCACTTCAGCTCCAGCGGCTGCCTGCCCGGCGGGGACCAGGGCATCTACCGCTACGTACACGGCAGCGGCCTGGAGCGTGTCTGCGGCTCGCGCGAACTCATCGACGAGAACGACTACGAGATCTACGCCGGTACGGATGCGCCGGATGCACCGGGCGCACCGGATGCACCGGGCGGGTCGGACACCACCGTCGCTCCGGGCAGCCCCGAGGAGCACCCCACCGCGAAGGGTGTACGCCGATGACCGCCGACACCATGACCCTCCAGCGCGCCACCGTGGCGGGCGGCGGCCTGCGCTTCGATGCCGCCGACGGCCTGTCCCGTGCCTTGCGGGACGGCTGCTTCCTGCTCGCCATGCCCGCCGGGTTCGATCCGGGGCCAGGCATCACGCTGTGCCGCGAGTTCCACCTGGCGCACGATGAAGGGGCCGCGGCCACCCGCGCGTACCGCGGTTTCAAGGACGTGCCGGGCGTCTACTTCGACCGGGAGCACTTCCAGACCGAGCACGTACTCATCGACGGCCCCGGGCGCAGCCGGCACTTCCCGCGCGAACTCTTCGCCATGGCCGAGCGGATGGGTGACCTGACGCTCCTGGTGCTGCGTGAGGCGATGAGCGAGCTGGGTATCGCGCCCGCGCTGTGGAGCGAGATCACCGGTGGCGCCGTCGATGGCCTCGGCACCCACTGGTTCGCGGCCAACCACTACCGGTCGGAGCGCGCCAAGCTGGGCTGCGCCCCGCACAAGGACACCGGATTCGTGACCGTTCTCTACAACGAGGAGCCCGGCCTGGAAGCCTCCGTCGACGGCGCCTGGGTGCCTGTCGACCCCGTACCCGGCCACTTCGTGGTGAACTTCGGCGGCGCCTTCGAACTGCTCACCGCGGCCCTCGACCGCCCGGTGCGGGCCATTTTGCACCAGGTGCGGCAGTGCGCACCGGCCTCGGGCGCCCCGGACCGCTTCTCCTTCGCGGCCTTCGCCAATCCGCCCGCCACCGGCTACCTCCACCAGGTACGCGAGGACGGCTCGGCCGCCCCCGTGCGCAGCTCCGAGGACTTCCTGCGGGAGTTCAACGAGCGGACCTGGTCCGACCGGCATGCCGACTTCGGCATCGCCGAAGCCGCCGGCGCGAGCGGCGGCGGTACGGCATGAGCGCCCCGGCGGACCGCCTCGGCGCCCCGCGGCAGGGCCGTACCGTTGCCCTGCCGCAGGCCCCCGGCGCGGCCTTCCCCGGACTCGTCGCCCACCACGACGGGCCCAGCCTGCGGCACGGCCACGCCCCGGCGTTCCACGAGGCGACCGTGGTGCGCGGGGAGCCCGCCTCGCACTACTTCCGCGCCTCCGGCATCAGTGCCTGTGCCGAGGAGAACGGCGGCCTGTGCACGTTCTGGATGGGCCCCAGACTCGCCGTCTACCAGATCACCAACGAGCCGCTCGTCGGCGATGACCTCCTCGCCCCCTCCACCGACGCCAACCGCGAGCTGTTCGGCGACTTCATGGGCTCCCTGCCTCACGACCATCCGGACCGCCCGGGGAAGCGGGCTGTGGTCGAACGCTCCCTCGGCAACGCCAAGTTCGTCGAGAGCCTGGAGCCCGCCGTCCGCCGGTTCACGGCCGACCACCTCGGCCGCGCGGCCGGCCGCCCCCTGCCGCTCGACGACTTCACGCTGTCCCTGACGGCTTACGTGGACAGCATGCTCCCCGGCGTTCTCGACCTCACCCAGCGGCCGCTGCCCGAGTACCTGCACTCCGCAGAGTACGGCCGTGTGGTGCGCGGCTTCTTCGACCTCGCCTCCGACGTCATCAGCAACGACAACCCGGCGGCGATGCGCGAGTTCGACATCATCGTGCCGTTCGTCCGCGACCTCCTGGCAGACAACTTCGACGCCCTGGCCGACGCCCCCGATTCCAACCTGATCCGGCGCCACTTCAGCCTGTGGGGCCTGCCCTTCACCCGCCGGTCGGTGGCCGCGCTCGATGCCGCGCGGGTCAAGGAACTGGGCACGGTCATCGTCGCCACGTACGACACGACGGCGCTCAGCCTGATGTGGGCCATCGGCTATGTGGAGGCCACGCCCCAGGTCAAGGACGCCGTCGTGGCGGAGGCCAGGAGCGGTGCGGGGGCGGCGGCCGGAACGGGGTGCCCGTACGCAGCACCGCCTTCGCACGCGGGCGCCGCGCTGTCCGTGACCGACCTCGCGGTCCTGGAGGCCGTACGCCTCGGCGGCAGCAATCCCAGCGCCCTGTGGCGCCGTACGACCGGACCGTTCACCCTGCGCCACCGGGGCGTGCGGGTGACCGTACCGCCGGACACCATGATGTGGCTGGACCGGCGGCAGGCCAACCGCGACCCCGCCGTCTTCCCCGAGCCGCGCCGCTTCGCCCCGGCCAACATCAAGGCCATCGTCCGCTCCGACCGGGAGACGGTCTCCTCGCTGCTCTCCCGCGGCCGCTACGAGATCAACTCGTTCAGCATGGTCAACGCCGACCGGAACCCCCGCAAGTGCCCCGGCCGGCTCTTCTCGGTGCGGATGCAGTCCGTGGTCCTCGCCGAGCTGTACGGCCGGTACGCGGTCGCCACGCAGGGCGTGGACCTCCGGCTGAAGCACCACGCGTCCATGCCGCGCCCGGCACGGCCGGGAACCATCACGATCCGGCCCGAACCCGGCGCGCCGCCCGGTCCCGGCACGCAGCGCGACACCGCAACCCCGAGGGAGCCGTCCCCATGACCACCGCCAACTCCCGCACGTCACCCACGCGTTTGCACCCCGCCACCTCCCGGCCCCCGGTCAGCCTGCCACCCATGCCCGGCGAGCGGCAGGCTCAGGCCGCGTACCCGCCGGTGGACCTCGAACGCTCCTGGTTCGACGGGGACGAGCTGCTCTTCGAGCGCGACGGAGGCTTCGACCGCGCACTGGCCAAAGGATTCTTCCTGCTGCGCGTACCCGACGGCCTCGACACGGGCCCGGGGGACCGGTTCGCCGCGCACTTCCACGAGGATCCGGCCGGTGACGACCTGGACCCCTACCGGGGCTACCGCCACGCGGAGGTCCCCGGCACCTACCAGGGCTACTTCGACCGCGAACACGACCAGTGGGAGAACTTCTACATCGAGAGGGCGAACTGGGCGCTGCTGCCGCCCGAGGTCGCCGAACTCGGCCACCGGATGACCGGCCTCGGTGTCGCCGTGCTGCGTGCGGTGCTGCGGCACGTGGAGGTACCGCGGCACCTGTGGAGCGAGGTGTCCGGTGGCCTCACCGACAGCGCTGGTCACCAGATGCTCGCCTTCAACCACTTCCGTTCCCGGAAGGAGACCCGGGGCTGCAAGTTCCACCGCGACTCCGGATGGGTGACGGTACTCCGCTCCTTCGAGCCGGGCCTCCTCGCGCTCATCGACGGAGAGCTGGGCGCCGTCAACCCCGAGCCGGGGCACTTCATCGTGAACTTCGGCAGTTCGCTCGAAGTGCTCACCTCCGCCCTGCCGCGGCCCGTGCGCGCGAACGTGCACGGCGTGGTCTCCACCGAGCGTTCCGCGGGCCGGGCCGACCGCATCTCGTACGTGACATTCCTGGACTCCGCCCTCGACGGCACCGTCTACCGGCTCGACAACGGCACGGCGCACCCCGTGCAGTCGGTCGCGGACTTCGCCGCCCAGGAGGTGAGCCGGACCTATGACAACGACGGCGCGCTGTAGCCGGGGCACGGGCACGGCGCCGGCGGAAACCGACCAGGACGGGAGTCGCACCATGACGGACACTGCGCAGGCGCAGCAGGCAGAGCGGGATGAAACCCACCTCACCCTCCCCGCGGCCGAGGCCGACGCGGGCACCCTGCGGTTCGGCACCGCGGACGACATCGAACGGGCGCTGCGCATCGGCGCGTTCAACGTGGCGGTCCCCGAGGGCCTCGACGTGCGCGCCGGACTCGACTTCTGCCGCACCTTCTACAAGCCGGGGACCGGCGGACCGGACGACCGCCACCGGGGCCACCGCGAACACGGCCACCCGGCCTCCAAGCTGGGATACGAGGACCGGCCCGACCAGGTCGAGCAGCTCCAGCTGGAGAGCTTTCTGTGGGAGGAGTACCTGCCGGACGAGGTCACCGCGCTGCTGTGGCGCATGCGGCAGCTGACCCTGGACGTCCTCTACGGCGTGTTCGACGCGGCGGGGGTGCCCGAGGCCGACCGTGACCTCATCACCGGCGGCGCCGCGCAGGACACGGGCCTGTGCTACACGACGGTCAACCACTACCGTTCGGGCCTGAGCGACCGCGCCGGGATCGTCGAGCACTCCGACAGCGGATTCATCACCACGATCTGCACCGACCAGCCAGGCTACGAAATCCTCCACGAAGGCCGCTGGCTTCCGGTGCGCGAGCGTCCCGGCCACTTCACCGTCAACCTCGGCGACGCCTTCCGCGTCCTGACCAGGAAGCTGCCCAGGCCGGTGACCGCCGTCTACCACCGTGTGCCGGAGCTGCGCCCGGACGCGGGCACCCCGGACCGTTCCTCCTTCACGGTCTACATGGGTCCCCGCTACGACATGCAGCTCTACCAGTACGACACCGACGGGCGACTGCGCGAGTACCAGAGCTTCCGCGACTTCTCGGTGGAGAAGGCAGGCAAGCTCGGCTACGACTTCCACTCCCGCGTATGAGCACGGCTGCGGGACATTCGCGTACCGCCGCGCTGCAGGGCTGGCAGATGGCCGAACTGCGCGACGGCGAACTGCACTTCGCGGCCGAGGACGGGTTCCGGCGCGCCCTGAAGGACGGCTTCTTCTACGTGCAGCAGCCCGCCGGCACGGACCTGTCGGCCGGGGACCGCTTCGCCCGTTCCTTCTACCTCGCGGCCGAAGACCCGGCGGGCCCCGCCGCGGAGCATACGGACCCGTACCGGGGATACCGTCGCTGGACGTCCGAGCAACTCGGCCCGCACCAGGGCTACTTCTGCCGGGAAGCCGACCAGACCGAACAGTTCTTCCTGGAGAGCGCCTGGTGGGACCAGGTGTACCCGGCCGCACTCGCCCGGCAGGCCGAGCGCATGCGTGACTTCGCGCTCGACATCCAGCGCGCGGTGCTCGCCCGCCTCGACCTGCCGCGCGCCCTCTGGGACCAGGGCACCGGGCACAGCCTGACCCCGCACGGCACACACACCCTGACCTTCAACCACTTCCGCCCGGAAGTGGCCGCGCGCGGCCTGAACATTCACAAGGACTCCGGCTGGGTGACGGTGCTGCGCTCCATCGAGCGCGGGCTGGAGGTGGACCGGGACGGTGAATGGCACCCCATCGACCCGGTCCCCGGCACCTTCATCGTGAACTTCGGATGTGCGATAGAGATCCTGACCCGGCGGACCGCCACACCGGTGGCCGCGGTGGCCCACCGCGTGGTACGCCAGCCACCGGGCGGCGGGGCCAAGCCGGACCGCTTCTCGTACGCGCTCTTCGTCGACAGCAGTCTCGACGAGAGTGTCTGCCCCGGCTTGTTCGCCTACGAGCCGGGCAGCGGCCTCCACCTCCGGTCGGGGTTCGGAACCTTCCTCGACGACATCCTGGACAACACCTACCGGGAGGACACGAGCGGTCTGTATTGAGACGGCGCAGCCGCCGCCGGGAGACGGGGAGACAGGAAGGGCCGGTGCCCGGGCGGACTCAGGCGCTTTCAGCCATGACGTCGCCCAGCCAGTCGTGGATGCGGGCGAAGCCCCGGCGCTGGGCACCGGCCTGGCAGTGCGCGTCCGTGCCCAGTGTGCTGTCGCCTGACGCGCCCCGGGCGCCGGCTGCCGGCACTCATTGAAGTACCCGCAAATACGTCTCCTTCCAGACGTCAGCTTCCTGGACGGAGATCCGGATCGACGTCCGGTTGGCGGCTGAAGCCTGCCGACGGGTCTTGAGGAACGCGTCCGCTTCGTGGGAGAACCCTGCTCTGCGTTGGGCGAGGACCAGTGGTTTGGTGGCGCGATCGATGAACTGGAATCCGGACAGAGCGCATCAACTCGCGGATGTGAGATCAAAGCGCTCGGCCAGGGCGGCGCGTCCCTGGTGGGGGCTTGCGGTAAGAGCACACAACGTGGGGCAGCCGTTCGCCCGCGGTCAGGGTGGTGACGCCGTTGACCATGAGGAAGCCCTCGGCCTGGGGCAGGCCGCCGTGCCCTCCGGCGGCTCGGACCAGCTCGGTGCGCGCCAGCAGCATGGTCTGCCCCAGCGGGATCCCTGATCGTCTGCATGAGATTTCCTACGCACCGGGCGCACCGGGCGCATCGGATGCGGTTGGACAACTGGCATAGGGCGGTGGGTTTACGGTCGGGGAAAGGGGTTACTCGGCCATGACCTTGATCGGTTTTGCAAGAGGGTCAGGGAATGTTCACCGCAGTCGGCCGGCAGGCCGCGGTGAGCGGTCGCTGCCGTCGGGGAATCGGCGGCGGCGATAAGCACCACCAGCAGGTGCCGCAGGTGGCGAAGCCGCGAGGACGCAGAGGGCTACTCGGTTGGTGGGGCGGTGCGTTGCCCGGGAGGGTGCCGGCGTAGATCAGGTGAGTTCAGCGGTGACAGCAGCCGGTCGGCTCGGACGTACGAGGAGTACTACAGGTGAGCTGGGGGCCTCCGCGCCACCGGGTACGACGTGAGTGATAACAGCCTGGCCTCCATACGGGTGCCTGGCGAATACGCTTACGCGCCGCTGTTCCTTGAATGGGCTCGCCGATATGACCCGGACCAGCGTGAACAGTCGCCGCGCAGACTTCGCCTACGTCATCCAGGCCACTTCCGAAGCTGTCCGCCTCGACTGGATCCGCCGTCGCATTCACCAAACGATCCGAGACGGAGTTTGCGAGCCGGGCCCTGCCGAACTCCCGGCTGTTGTCAACCTTGGCGCCAACGTATAGCGCACTATCAGCGAGCTGCTGCATGGACTGCATGGCCATCCCGGCGTGCGCCCGGGGGCCGGGGGCATGTTCACGTCAGTCCAGCAGAGCGCCAGCGGTACAGCGTGCCGCAGCCCTGGCCAGGCGGCGGCACGCCGAGGCAGGCGGGTGTGGGCCCGGTGCGTGGAGTGTTTAGAAGGTATTCACAGGGCGTAGCGCGCTTCTCCCTGGGTAGGTGGTTGAGCCTGGTCATGGCTGCGCCGTGCGTGCTGTACCTGCCCTCTTCACGCTGCTTGCCGGCTGCATCCCAGTATCTGGTGCGCGACCAGTCTCGCCCACCGGTGTGCGGGCCATGCCGGTCTCCGTCACGGGTGCTCGTACTCACTCGGGGGTGGCGGGGGCGATTGGGTGGTGGCTGGGGGAGGTCGCCGTGGTCGGCGATGTGCTGAGCGACGGTGGTCAGCAGCAGATGGTGGGAGCGGGCGTGGTGGCGCATGGCGGTGAAGGCCTCGGAGAGGGAGAGGGCGCGGCGGGCGGCGAGGGCGCCCTTGGCCTGTTCGATGAGGATGCGGGAGTGCAGCGCGGCGTGCAAATGGGTGTCGACGGCGTCGGTGCGCCGCAGGGAGTGGGCGTGGAGGAGGCCGATGGCGGCCGCGTCGGCGAACGCCTGGGCCACGGACAGGTCGGCGACCGGCAGCGGGCTGTCGCTGGTGCGCAGCAGCAGGAGGCTGCCGAGGCTCTCTCGGCGCAGCCGCATCGGGACGGCGCTGGCGTAGGTGTAGCCCGTCTCGATGGCCTGGGTGGTGAAGTCGTGCCAGGCGGCCGGTGCGCGGGCGAGGTGGCCGGGGGCGACGGTGGTGGCGGTGCGGTAGGCGTCCAGACCAGGGCCTTCGCGCAGGGCCGGGTCCAGCACCTTGGACAGGGCCGGGCTGGGATCGCACGGTGCGGGGCTGTACAGATGGGGCCCCGGGTAGGCCAGCAGGACGGCGGTGTCGGTGACGGCCAGGATGTCGCAGCAGCGCACGGTCAACTGCTGCAGGAAGTCGATGACGTCGAAGTCGTCGACGAGGGTGTCGGCGAGTTCCACGAACGTCTGTGTGATCTTCTCTTCCCTGCTCATGTCCTCACTCCTCGGTGCGCGCCGACGATCCCGCGCCGCGGTGGTTCACGTCGGCAGGTCCCGCAGGATGTCGAGGGCGGTCTCGGTCAGCGGCCGCCCCGAGGCGAACGCCCGGGCCCGCAATCTCACCAGCGCCTCCTCCAGCGGGACGCCGAGGCGGACGCTGAGCACGCCGGTGGCCTGGTGCACCTCCACCCGGTGCAGGTCGACCGCGCCCGCCACCCCCGGCCCGTCGTCGGAGTCGCCGGCCTCCGGGTGCCAGGCCAGCAGCCGGCCGGTCAGCGCGTCGGCCACCCGCAGCCCGTCCGCTGCCTGCTGGGTGCTCAGCGGACCCGGCGTCGTACGGTAGCCGGTCAGTGCGCCGAAGCGCGCCGCCCCGGAGCGCACGGGCCACACGAACACCGCCCGTACGCCCAATGCCTCGGCTTCCGCCGTGAACATCGGCCACCGCCGGCCTTCCTGGGCGCGCAGATCCGGTACCTGACAGGGCACCCCGTGGGAGTCCGCCGTCATGCCGGGCCCCTGCCCGACGGTGAATCGGACGTCCTCCAGCCGTGCGCTGATGTCGTCGCTGAACCACACCAGTTCCGCGCCCTGCCGCAACGAGACCGCTATGCCTCCCAGTCCCAACGCACGTGCGCACCGCACCGCCCACACCCGGTGCTCGCCCGCGTCCACGGCCCGCTTCAGGCCGGTGAGCAACTCCTGCACAGACATCCGGCGCCTCTTTTCTGAGCCCCGCGCCGAAGAACGGACCACCCAAGGCGGTCACGTTCCGTTGTCCGTAGGCTACTCCTCGGCCTATCGGTAAGCCCCGCTTCGGCGGAAGAAGAGGAACCGGTCCGGCCGTCGGAGGTCCGGGTGGGCGAGAGAGTGACGTCCACGTCGAGCCGTACCCCGGTGCTGGTGACCCGGATGGTCCCGCAGTGCCCGGTCTTCGCGCCGCGGCTGAGTCGGTCCGGCAGTTCGCCGATCTCGCTCCTCGCGCTCGGGCGGCGCGAGGAGCGAGCCATGGGAGCCGATCGCCTGCTGCGGGGGGTGACCGTGCAGCCGCTGGGCCGCAGCGTTCCAGTAGGTGATCCGGCGGTCCAAGGTCTTGGCCTTGGCCTTGGCCTTGGCCAGGATCGCTTCGTGCGGTGGCTCCGCCAGCGCCGCCAGGTAGTTGACCTGTGCCGCTGCCGTCTCATGGTCGGGGCCGCCCCGGACGGCGGTGGCCACCGGCGGACAGCCCGTACGTCCGGTGGGGGAGGTGCCGGGGGCGACGGGCCGGCACACCACCAGGGCAAGGTCGTCGGACCGCACGGGCAAGCGGTCCTGATGCGGCTGCTGTCCTCCGTCCAGCGGGGGTGCTGCCTGGATGCACAGATGCAGATGTGCGCACCGTCCCTGATTCGGGAGACGCACGCCTGAATGTCCTGGGGTTCGTCGGAGACCGGGCCTGGCCGGCGCGTCAGGAGCGACGACCGGCCGACCGGGGTGACGACGAGCCGACGTACGTCCAGCGACACACGTCCCGCCCTTCGCTCAGGCGGTACGGGCACAGGGCAAGTGTGCCGGACTTCACCCGCTTTCGTCCGGTCTCCGCTTGACCTTGACACGGTGGCAAGGTCTTCACTGCTGCCCAAGGAGGTGGTCCCGATGACCATGACGAGACAGGACACGGATACCGTACGCGCGTTGCAGGGGCTGGAGGATCGTCGCTCGTCCGTGCGATTGCGGGCTGCCCTCGCGGTCGGTACGGCGCCTGACCCGTGCTTCGTCGACAAGCTGATCGAGCGATGTGCGATCGAACCCGAGTTCTTCGTCCGCGACATGCTGACCTGGGCGCTCACCCGCCACCCGGTGTCCTTGACACTCCCCGGGCTGCTGCGCGAGGTCCGCTCCGAGCGTGCGCAGGCACGGAGCCAGGCCCTGCACACGCTGTCCAAGATCGGGGACCGGCGGGCGTGGCCGACGATCACCCCCGCCCTGTTGTCCGACGCCGACGACGAGGTGGCGCGGAGCGCCTGGCGGGCCGCGGTCGTGCTCGTACCGGAAGGAGCGGAACCCGCCTTGGCCACGGCGCTGGCGACGCAGCTCGGACGCGGTGACCGGGACACCCGGCTGAGTCTCAGCCAGGCGCTGGTCGCGCTGGGCGAAGTGACGGTGCCGACTCTGCTCGCCGCGACGACGGCCGCCGACCCGCGCGTGCGTGCGCACGCGCGCGCCACCCAACGGCTGCTGCGCGACCCGGACGCCGGCTTCGAGTCGGCGATCGAGGAGGCCAAGCGCGTCGGGATCCTCGCCGGGGCCCCCGGGACGGAAGATGAGCACCGTGCTGATCGGTGAGGTGTCGAAACGGTCCGGAGTCAGCGCCCGTATGCTCCGGCACTACGAAGCACTCGGTCTCGTGCGGCCTTCGGGCCGTACGGGCTCCGGTTACCGGGAGTACTCGGCGCAGGACATCCGGCGGGTCTTCCACATCGAGAGCCTGCGGTCCCTGGGTCTGTCGCTGCGGGAGATCGGACGCGCGCTCGATGATCCCGGGTTCACGCCCTCGGCGCTCGTCGGCGACCTCATCCGCCAGACACGTGACCGCATCGCGGCCGAAACCGAGCTGCTCACGCGGCTGTGCCGGATCGACGCCGCGGACCCCGCCGACTGGGAGGGTGCCCTCCAGGTCGTCGCGCTCCTCCAGGCGCTGGGATCGCGGAGCGCCGACGCCCGCCAGCGCGCGGCCCTCACCTCGGCCGACGGCATCCCGGTGCCGACGGAGGCCCTGGTCGAGGCGGCACTGAACGAGACGGAGCCCGGCGTCGCCGGCGCCCTCCGCTGGGCGTTGGCGCGATCCGGCGACGACGGCCCGGCACTGCTGGCGAAGGGCCTCGGCTCGCCGGTGGCCGCGGTGCGCAGCCGTGCTGTTCAATGCCTCGCCGTACTGCCCGGTGCTGAGGCGACCGCGCTCCTGCGGGACGCCCTCACCGACCCCGACGCCGAGGTCCGCGGGTACGCGGCTCTGGCGCTCGGGACACGGGGAGTGGCCGAAGCGGTCCCGGTGCTCATCGACATGATCGTCGCGGGACGGAACGACACCGACGCCGCCGACGCACTGAGCAGACTGGCGAGCGACACCGCGACGGCGGACCAGATCGCGACCAGGCTCGTCGACCGCCTCGCCCACGACACCACCGGAGCCCCTGCACGCGGACGGCTGACCCAAGCACTGGCGGACATCCCGGGGACGGCGGCGTCCCGTGCCCTCGGGGAGCTTTCGCACGACGAGGACCGCGCTGTCGCACTGACTGCCGCGTATCTCCTTCAGCTCCGCGACCCGCAGTGACGCGACGGACGGGCGGCCGAACGGCACGTGCCGTCGGCGCCGTCACCTGAGCGGGGTGCCGAGGACGCCTTCCAGGCGGCGGATCGTCTCGGTCGGGGTGGTGTCCAGGACGGTGGTCATGCCGAGGTCTTCGGCCGGTGGCAGGTTGCGGGCCGAGTCGTCCACGAAGGCACACTCCCGGGCGGGAAGCCCGACGGACTCCAGCGCGATCCTGTACAGCGCCGGGTCGGGCTTGCGGACGCCGTGGTGCTCGGAGAGGACCACGGCATCGCACAACGCGTCGAGGCCGTAACCCTCGTAAGGGTCGTACGGCACCGAGCCGGCGCTGTTGGTGAGGAGAACGACCTTGACCCCCGCCCGCCGGGCGCAGCGCGCCGCGGCGAGCATCGCCGGCTCCGGGCGGAGGCCGGCCAGGACGCGGCCCAGCAGATTCGTCGCCTCGACACCCAGCAGGGGAGCGGTACGCAGGTTCCATTCGTCCTGGGTGATGACGCCGCACTCCAGGTTCTCGTACAGCTCCCGGCCGACCGGGTCCGTCGAGACGACGTCCAGGAACGCGTCGGGGGCCAGACCCTCGCGGAGGCAGAAGGCCCGCATGCTGTCGGTGACCGGTGTCGTCAGTACCCCGCCGAAATCGAGGAGCAGGCCGCGGGGCCCGGTCCGCTCCGGCGCCATGCTCTTCTCGACATCTGACGGCATACCCGGTCCAACGACCAGCCGACCCGGACGACACTGCCCGGCCCGCCGACGGCC
Source organism: Streptomyces sp. NPDC026394 (assembly GCF_055567735.1). NCBI lineage: Bacteria > Bacillati > Actinomycetota > Actinomycetes > Kitasatosporales > Streptomycetaceae > Streptomyces > Streptomyces sp. NPDC026394. The sequence continues at coordinate 228,215 of NZ_JBVHPX010000009.1, read as the reverse complement.
GGCGTCGTCACCCGGCGCCGGCCGCTCCCGAAGACCCGTCGTCGCAGGGGCCGTGGCGCGGACCACGGGACAGGCATGTCGCCCTTCGTGTTCGGCTGCGGTATCCGGTTGACTGACAGACGTGCTACGACTGTCTGTTGTCTTCGTCCTCGTCCTGGCCGGTGCCGTCCTGACGGCGTCCGCCCTGCTCGCCTCGCCCTGGTGGTGGGTGGCCGCCGTCCCCGTACTGGCGCTCGCCGCCCTGAGCGTGCGCGATGCCTTGCAGCGCCGCCATTCGGTGCTGCGCAACTATCCGCTGATCGGCCGGCTGCGCTACCTGCTGGAGAGCGTGCGCCCCGAGATGCAGCAGTACTTCATCGAGCGCAACTACGACGGCCGCCCGTACGACCGCGATGTCCGCAACATCGTCTACGAGCGCGCCAAGGGCACCGAGGACGAGGCGCCGTTCGGCAGCGAACGGGACATGTACGGCGGCGGTTACGAGTTCCTGGTCCCGTCCATGGCGCCGCAGCCGGTGCCGGACGAGGCGCCGACCGTGCGCGTCGGCGGCCCCGACTGCACCCGGCCGTACGACATGGCGCTGCTGAACGTCTCCGCGATGAGTTTCGGCTCGCTGTCCGCCAACGCGATCCTGGCCCTCAACCAGGGCGCCGCACTGGGCGGCTTCGCGCAGGACACCGGAGAAGGCGGGCTGTCGGAATACCACCTGCGGCACGGCGGCGACCTCGTGTGGGAGATCGGCACCGGCTACTTCGGCTGCCGGACCCGCGACGGGAACTTCGACGCGCACGAGTTCGCCGACAAGGCCGCGCACGACCAGGTCAAGTGCCTGTCGCTGAAGCTGTCGCAGGGCGCCAAGCCGGGCTTGGGCGGTGTCCTGCCGGGCGGCAAGGTCAACGCGGAGATCGCCCGGGTCCGTGAGGTGCCGCAAGGCCGGACGGTCGTCTCGCCGCCGTATCACCGGACCTTCGGCACGCCCCGGGAACTGGTCGGCTTCCTGGCCAGGATGCGGGAGCTGGCGGACGGCAAACCGGTGGGTTTCAAACTGTGCGTCGGCTCCCGGCAGCAGTTCCTGGCCGTGTGCAAGGCCATGCGGGCCGAGGGCGTCACCCCGGACTTCATCATCGTCGACGGCGCGGAGGGCGGCACCGGCGCGGCGCCGCTGGAATTCGCCGACCACCTGGGAAGCCCGCTCACCGAGGGCCTGATCACGGTGCACAACGCGCTGGTGGGCACCGGCCTGCGGGACCGCATCAAGATCGGCGCGAGCGGGAAGGTCGCCACCGGCAGCGACATCGTCAAACGCATCGCGCAGGGTGCGGACTACACCAACGCGGCCCGCACCATGATGTTCGCCGTCGGCTGCATCCAGGCACAGCGCTGCCACACCAACCGCTGCCCGGTCGGCGTCACGACACAGGACCCGCGGCGCACCCGCGCGCTGGTCGTCGCCGACAAGTCCGAGCGCGTGCACCGCTACCAGCGCGCTACGGTCCGCAGCGCCTTGCAGATCATGGCGGCGATGGGCGTACGGGAGCCGGGCGAGCTGCGCCCGCACATGCTGCGCAGCCGCGTCGGCCCGGACACGGTCCGCTCCTACGCCGAGCTCTACACCTGGCTGGAACCGGGGCAGTTGCTCGACGGGCCGCCGGAGGACTGGGCAGCGGACTGGGCGGCGGCGGACCCCGACCACTTCACCGTATGAACGCGGCACCGTGTGAACGCGGCACCGTATGACCTCAGCACCGTGTGACCCCAGTGGTCTCGGCACGAACGGATCATCGCGGCTGTCGCTCAGTCGGGAGGAATCCGCCCCTTGCTCCGCATCGCGGTGCGGACGCGTTCTTCGGCCAGGTTGCGGCCCGCCGCGTGCGGGGTGGTCCTCCGCCGCCGGGCCTCGTCGAGGACGGTGAGCGTGTTGGCTCGCAGCCTGGTCGAGATCGTTTCGAAGATGGTGGCGGTGTGGGGGCGGAAGCCGGAGTAGCGGGAGTCCATGGCGAAGGCGGCGGCGACGACGCCTCCGGCGTTGGCGATGAAGTCGGGGACCAGGGTGATGCCGCGTTCGGCGAGCAGGCCCTGGGCATCGGGGGACGAGGGCAGATTCGCGCCTTCGACGACGAGTCGTGCCTTGATGTGCTGCGCGGTGGTGCGACGGATGACGTCCTGGAGCGCCGCGGGCACGAGGATGTCGCAGTCCACGGTGAGTTCGCTGCCGCAGGGCAGCGGGGTGCCGTGGGGGTGGCGGGTGACGAAGTGGTCACCGTGCTCGTCGCGGGCCGCGAGGAGGTCCGCGACGTCGAGGCCGGCCGGGTCGTGCAGGGCGCCGTGCAGGGTGGAGACCGCCACGACGGTGGCGCCGAGTTCCGCGAAACGCCGGGCGGCCGCGCTGCCGACGGCGCCGAAGCCCTGGATGACGACGCGGGAACCGGTCAGGGACAGACCCAGGTCCTGGGCCGCGGCGTCGGCGGCCTCGGCGACGCCGTAGCCGGTGACGCCGAGTTCGTCGTAGGCGACGCCGCCGAGGTGTTCGGGGGTGCCGACGGCGGCGCCGCGGTCACCGAGTTCGTCCTGGATGAAGGCCGCGTCGCTCTCGGTCAGCCCCATGTCCAGGCCCATCACGTACTCGCGGGGGACCTCGTTGGACAGGGCACGAGCGAACGCGCGCAGGATCGCTTCCTTGTCGCGGGCGGCGGGGTCGGCGACGATGCCGGCCTTGGCACCGCCGTAGAAGAGGTCGACGCCGGCCCACTTCCACGTCATGACGCGGGCCAGGCGGGCCACTTCGCCGACGGTCACGGTGGGGCTCATCCGGGTACCGCCCTTGCCCACGCCCCGGGCGGTGTTGTCGATGACCAGGACACCTTTCATACCGGTGCGCCGGTGGGAGACGACGACGATCTTCTCGGGGCCCCAGTCGTCGACAAGGGAAAGGGCATCAGTCACGGAAGGTCCTTGTCAGCAGAGACGTCGGCAGAGATGCCTGGCAGAGATGCGGGCGGAGTTGCCAGCAGTGGTCGAGGCCGGTGAGCGTCGGCCGGGTGGGGTGCGCGGGCGATGCGCTGTGCGACGTGTGTGGCGGTGCGGTCGGTCTGCTGGGCGGTCCGGGCACGGCGGCTGAAGCTGTCGGCGAGACGTACGTGTCCGGGGCGGCCGCGCGTACGGCGGGCAGCAGGACCGGTTCCTCACGCTTGGCCGCGACGCGTCGCGACCCATGGCTGGAAATCGCCGTCGGTTTCCGGTCGCCCTCGGCGCTCACGGGGGCCCGTCGACGGCGGCAGCGGCCACCACCAGGTCCTGCCACGCCATGCCCGTGCCCTTGAACAGCTTCGGCCGCCGGGGCGCGATGTCCACCGCTCCGCGTACGAGTTCGGCCAGGTTGCCCGCGATCACCCCGGTGTCGATCTCGCCTGCGCGCAGCGGGATCAAGAGGTCGCCCGCCTCCCGCAGCGCCGCGCTGCGCGCCTCGACGACGACGGTGGCGCGGGCGACGAGGGCGCCGTCCACCTCGCGGGCCGTCGGTTCGTGCGCTCCCATCGCCACGACGACCGCGTGGTCCGCGACCGCCGCGGCCGGGAACAGCGGCGTCCGCGCCGTCGTACAGCAGGCGATGACGTCGGCGGTCGCCACGGCCTGCGGCGGGACGGCCTCCGCGGGCAGCCCCGTCGACCGGCAGCGCTCGACCAGTTCGGCCGTACGCTCCGGACGGCGCGCGACGACTCCGACCGAGGAGATGGGGCGTACGGCCCTGACGGCCTCCACATGGCCCCATGCCTGCGGTCCGGTTCCGAAGACGACGAGCCGTTCGGCGTCCGCGGCCGCCAGGTGGTCCACGGCCACGGCGGAGACCGCGGGCGTCCGCAACAGGGTGAGGGCGGAGCCGTCGATCAGGGCTACCGGGCAGAGCGTGGCGGCGTCCATGAGGAGGTAGGAGGCGACGATGCGCGGCAGACCGCGGGCGGGGTTGTCGGGCGCCACCGCGGCGATCTTCACTCCGGCGTACGAGGACGACGTGGCGGGCATCAGCAGGAGCTGGCCTGCCTGGACGTCGAGCACGGTGCGCGGGACGTCGGCCTCGGGGTCCAGGCCGGCGCGCAGGGCCCCGTCCAGTGCCGCGATCGCCCGTGGCATGGGCAGGCGGCGCGCCAGTTCCTCGGCGTCGATCAGGGGCAGCTTGGTGGGATTCACGAGCTCAGTTCCTTCAGGACGTGCGAGGTCTTCTCCAGTGCGGCCGCCAGCTGGGCCGGTTCCTGCCCGTGGGTGAACCGGAGGTGGTGCTCGGTTCCGAAGTGGGCGCCCGCGCCGACCAGCACCTTGCCGCGGGCGTACAGGGCCTCGGCGACATCGGTGCTGGGCAGGTCCAGGTGGTAGCGGACGAAGGCCAGGGAGGTGGCCTGGGGCGGCACGACCGAGAGCAGGTGGTCGTGGGAGGCGATCCACTGCTGCATCTGGGCCCAGCTCTCGCGCAGGAAGCCGCGGTAGCGGTCGAGCAGTCGGGCGCAGGTGGGTGGCTCAAGCGCCAGTTCCGCCAGCACCATCGCCGTCCCGGACGCGGAGAGGGTGGCGTACTCGTGCCGTTGGCGGAGCTCCGGGAGGAGCGCGGGTGGCGCGATCAGCCAGCCGAGGCGCAGTCCCTGCATGCCGAACGCCTTGGAGAGGCTGCCGACGCACACGACGCGGTCGTAGCGGCCCCAGAAGGTGGGGCTGAGCTCGTCGGTGCGGAGTTCGGTGCCGCGGTGGACCTCGTCGGAGAGGATCCAGGCACCGACCCGGTCGGCGACGGAGACGATCGCTCGTATCTCCTCTTCGGTCAGGACGGTGCCCGCCGGGTTGTTGGGGGTGGTCAGCACGATGGCCCGGGTGTCGGGGCGGACGGCACGGGCCAGGGCGTCGGGATCGGGCCGCCAGCCGCGCTCCGGGTCCAGGGGGACGTCGTCGACGGTGGCGCCCCGGTTCTGGGCCGCACCCCAGATCTGCCGGTAGCCGGGTGACATCGTCACCACGTGGTCCCCGGGGCGGACGAGGGTGTCGACGGCGACCGTGTTGGCCTCGGCCGCCCCGGCGGTGACGAGGACCTCCGACGCGTGGTCGGTGCTCCCGGCGTGCCAGTGGGCGATCTGCGCACGCAGGTGGTCCGTGCCGCATGTCGGCGGGTAGTTCAGCTCGCTGTCGAGGAGCCGGCTCAGCGCCTGTTCGTCGTCGACCAGCTCGCGCATCCGGATCGGCCGGCAGCCGCTGTCGGCCAGGCTGTAGGTGGCGGTGGCGCCCCGCTTGTGCAGCCACTCCAGCAGTTCGAACGGGATGAAGGTCATGGATCTCCCCAGATACTCGGCGGCACGGAGGCGGGCAGGGCGGGTGCTACGCGGCACTGTCCACCTTGGCGGGATCGCGTTCGACGACCGGGCCGAGGACGGTGTCGATGCGCCGCAGCACCGCCGGGTCGATGCGGACGCCCGCCGCCTGCGCGCTGTCGCGGACCTGCTCCGGCCGGGAGGCGCCCACGATGGCCGCGGCGACGTTCGGGTTCTGGAGCGTCCAGGCGACGGCGAGCTGGGCCGGGGTCAGGTCCAGCTCGCGGGCGATCGGGACGAGCTGCTGCACCCGCTCCAGCACCTCGTCGCGCAGGAAGGACTCCACCCAGCGGGCACCCGCCTCGTCCGTGGCGCGGGAACCCGCGGGCGGCGGCCGTCCGGGCAGGTACTTGCCGGTGAGCACACCTTGGGCGAGGGGCGACCAGACGATCTGGCTGAGCCCTTCCCGCTCGCACAGGGGCACGATCTCCGGTTCGATGACACGCCACAGCATCGAGTACTGGGGCTGGTTGGAGACGAACCGTTCCAGACCGAGGTCGCCGGCGAGCCGCACGGCCCGGGCGATCTGGTCGGCGGTCCACTCCGAGACGCCGATGTAGAGGACCTTGCCCTGCCGCACGAGGTCGTCGAAGGTCCTGAGCGTCTCCTCCAGCGGAGTGCGCTCGTCGAAGCGGTGAGCCTGGTACAGGTCGAGGTAGTCGGTCCCGAGCCTGGTCAGCGAGCCGTTGACGGCCTCGGTGAGGTGCTTGCGGGACAGACCGCCGTCGTTCGGTCCGGGGCCGGTCGGGAAGAACACCTTGGTCGAGATCACCAGGGAGTCGCGGCGCTGGCCCCGCAGCGCCTTGCCGAGCACGGCCTCGGCGGCCGTGCCCGCGTACATGTCGGCCGTGTCGAAGGTGGTGATGCCGGCGTCCAGGGCCGCGTGCACGCACTCCGCGGCCCGGCCGTCGTCGATCTGGGCACCGTGGGTGACCCAGTTGCCGTAGGCGATCTCACTGACCTGGAGCCCGCTGCGGCCCAGTCGTCGGTACTTCATCCGCCGTCCTCACTGCTGTCGTCCTCGCGCCGGGCAAGGGGCGTGATCCGTACACGGTTGTCGTGGAAGACCGCTCCGCCGCCCATGTCCGCGTCCCGTTCGTCGACGGTGGCGTTGGGGCCGGAGCCGCCGGTGAACTTGAGCCAGTGGCCCTTCGTCGTCATCGCGACTCCCGGGCGCACCACGTCCTCGATCCTGGCCAGGGCTTCGAAGGCGCCGCGTTCGTTGCTGATCCGTACGCGGTCGCCGGCCGCGATGCCGCTCGCCGCGGCGTCCTTCGGGTGCAGTACCACGTACGGCGGGCCGGCCCGGCGGCGCAGTTCGGGTTTGTTCCCGAAGACGGTGTTCAGGAAGAAGTGGTTGGCGACGGAGAGGAGGACCAAGGGCAAGGACCGCGCCCGTTCGGTGTCCTCGGTCTCGCTCGCCGGAACGTATCCGGCCACGGCGTCGTGGCCGTCCGCCCGGGCGGTCTCCGACACGAACTCCAGCTTCCCCGAAGGGGTGGGGAAGCCGTTCGCGAAGGGCACGAACCCGTCCGGGTAGGCGAGCCGGGCCCACCCCTCGGCGCGCAGCGTGTCGACGGTGATACCGGCCAAGGACGGGTGCGGGGAGTCGAGGAGGTCGCTCGCCAGCTCTTCGTCGCCGGCGTAGAGCGCCGGTTCCGTCAGCCCCATGGCCCGGGCCAGGCGTCGGAAGGTCTCGGTGGTGGACAGGCACTCCCCTGGAGGGGCGACCGCCGGTTCGTTCCAGTTGACGTACAGGTGGCCGTAGCCGTCGTGCACGTCCAGGTGCTCGGTCTGCATGGTGGCGGGGAGCAGGATGTCGGCGTAGTCGGCGGTGTCGGTCTGGAAGTGGTCCATGACCACGGTGAAGAGGTCGTCGCGGGCGAGGCCGCGGCGGATCCGGTTCTGGTCGGGGGAACTGGCCAGCGGGTTGGCTCCGTAGACGATCAGCGCCTCGACGGGCGGGTCGTCCACCTCCAGCAGCCCTTCGGCGAGCCGCGTCATGGAGAGGGTGCGTACGGGGCCGCGCAGCAGGTCGTCCCGGTAGAGCGCTTCACGGTTCGCGCCGAAGTAGCCGTCCGTCGAATAGAGCAGACCGCCACCGGGACGCTGCCAGTCCCCGGTGACGGCGGGCAGGCAGGCGAGGGTCCGCAGGGCGGCGCCGCCGCCGGCGTGGCGCTGGATGCCCTGCGACACTCCCACGGCGGTGGGCCTGCTGCGGGCGATGCGCCGGCCGAGTCGGACGATCTCCTCCTCGGTCACACCCGTCTCCCGCGCCGTGCGACCGGGATCGAACTCCAGCACCCGCTGCCGGAACTCCGCCCACCCCACGGTGCGGGCGGCCAGGTACTCCCGGTCCTCGGCGCCCTCTTGGAGCACGACGTGCAGCAGGCCCAGGGCCAGTGCGGCGTCCGAGCCCGGGAGGGGCGCGATGTGTTCGTCGGCCTGGGCCGCCGAACGGCTGCGGATCGGGTCGATGACGACGATGTGCGCGCCGTTCCCGCGCGCGCGTTGGATCACCTTCCACAGGTGGTGGCGACTGGTGAGGGGATTGCTTCCCCACAGCAGGACCAGCCGGGAGTACGCCAGGCTCTCCGGATCGATCCCCGTACTGACGCCGAGGGTGTACCGGAGGCCGACCAGACCGGCGATGGAGCAGATCGTCATGTCGTGGCGCGAGGCGCCCAGGACGTTCCACAGCCGGCTGCCGGCGCGCCCCTGGAGTCCTTGGAGGAAGCCGAGGGTGCCGGTGCCCTGGTACGGCCAGATCGCCTCGCCGCCGTGGCGCTCGATCGTCTGCTTCAGCCGCTGGGCGATCTCGTCGAGGGCGCTGTCCCAGTCGATGCGCTCGAACCGGCCCTCCCCCTTGCGGCCGACACGCCGCAGGGGGTGGAGCAACCGGTCGGGGGCGCGGGTGTGCTCCAGGAACTGGTTGACCTTCACACACAGGGTGCCCCGGGTGTAGGGGTGGTCCGGGGTGCCGCGCAGCGCTACGGCTTCGCCGTCCCGGACCGTCACCTGCCAGCTACAGGCGTCCGCGCAGTCCAGCGGGCACGCTCCGGCGACCTGGGTGTCCTTCATGTGCCCCTCCTTCCCGACGGCTCGCCGGGCATCGTGCCCCGCTGGGCCAGTTCCGTGAGCAGTGACCGCGAGAGCACTCCTGTCATCACCTCCCGCGCGGTGCCGGCCGAGCTGATCCGGCCGTCCCGCGCCACGCTCACATCGACCTCGCCACCGGACATGCGGACCGTCACGTCGGGACCGACGAGGCCGCGGGCGCGGGCCACGGCCGCCGCGGCGCACGCGCCGCTTCCCGACGCGGGTACGGGGCCGGCGGCCCGCTCCCAGACCGCGACGTCCAGCGTGCGGTCGTCGTGGACGCGCACGAACTCCACGTTGGTGCCCTCGGGGTGGCGGGGGTGCCAGGCCAGGGCGGGGCCCAGGCGCCGCACCAGCTCACCGTCGATCGTGTCCCTGAGGACGACGGTGTGGGGGACGCCGAGGTGCAGGTCGGTGACGGTGACCTCGCTCGGCCCGGTTCCTGCCAGCGGGACGACGGTGGTTGCCGCGTCACCGTCGTCCGTGCCTTCGCCGGTGACGAAGCGCGCCCGGCCCATGTCCACGGACACCCGCCCGTCGGTGACGTCCGCGATCCGGACCTCCGCGTCGCCGCCGGGCGTGCGTACGGTGAACGGCGTCCCCGTACGCCACTGCGGCACGTAGTGCTCGCCGAGGTACAGCGCGAACATGCGCAGTCCGTTGCCGCTCATCCCGCACTCGCTGCCGTCCGCGTTGAAGATGCGCAGTGCTGCGGCGGTGCCGGGCCGGGGCGCGTCCAGCGGCCCGAAGAGCAGGCCGTCGGCGCCGACTCCGAGGTGCCGGTCGCAGAGCAGCCGGACCGCTCCGGGGGCGGGCTCCGTGCCCAGGGCCGTACCGCCGCCCCGGGGATCGACGATCAGGTAGTCGTTGCCGAGTGCCTGGTACTTCACGAAGTCGCCCATGAGCCGGCCGCCGCAGCAGGTCAGTTCAGCGGGCGGTTGGAGAGGGCCGCCGCTTCGTACTCCTCGCCGTACCACCCTTTGTCCCAGGTGGAGTAGGCGACGATGATGATGTCCCGGTGGCCGGAGCCGCCGTCGGCGGAGGTGACGTCGGTGGCTTCGTGCTTGATCGCCTTGTCGTCCAGCAGGACGGCCTGCCCCGCCGCCAGTGTGCCCGTCCAGGTCGGCACGTCGGCATCCGGCAGCCACAGGCGGGTCTCGCCGCCGGCGACGTTGTGCCGCCGCAGCACGGCGATCATGATGTACTCGTGTCCGTCGCTGTGCACGCCCTCCGGGGTGATCGGTGCGGCGTTCTCGCTCTCGGCCCTGCTGCGGTTCTGGTGGATGTTGATCTGCCAGTCATGGCTGCGGTCCAGACCGATCGCGTCGGCGCCGATGGTGACCAGCGGGGTGAAGTCGACCTCGATCGGCTCGTAGGGGCGGCGGATGCCGCCGGCCACGTTGTTGTACCTCTTGGAGATGATGTAGTCGCGCTGCGGCAGCTTCTCGTAGACCCAGCCTCGGTCGCTGTCGGGTTCCGGCGACAGCCGGTACTGCGTGAACCGTTTGTAGCGCGTGCCGTTGCCCATGAACGGGTCGATCGGGAGGTTGTCGTAGCTGTCCAACGTCTCCGGCGCCGCCGGAGGCAAGTCGATGATCGAGAATCCCTGAGGGCCGATTGCCATGGCGCTGAGCCCTTCCTGTCAGACCGGTCGGAGGGTGGCGAGATCGGGCATGCGTTCGTCGAGGTAGCGGGCGGAGGAGTTGAGCCGCCACAGCGTTCCCCGGGCGATCGCCCGCCGCATGCGTTCGGTGGTGGCGGCGGGGACGACCACGTTGTGGAACCAGCCGGCGGCGTGCCGGGAGTCGATGGTGATGTGCAGCTTGTGGTACACGATGCCGACGTCGGGCAGTCCGAGCCGTTCCCAGGCGTGCACGACGTGGACGAAGCGCTCGGGCGCCAGCCATTCGGTCATGCCGAGGAATCCGACGGCTTCCGGATACAGGTGCCGGTACCGGCACAGGAGCACGGCGAGGTTTCCGGACAGCAGGGCGTTGGCGGTGAGTGACCTTTCCAGCTCCCGGGCTTGAATGTCGAAAACCTGGAAGATCTGATTGAAGAGATGGGTGTGCACCTGTGAAGGGTCACCATTTCCCATCTCGTCCCAGAAGTTTTCGGCGATCTCCATCTTCGCGCCGTCGCTGGTGCCGACCTGCATCATCGCGAGAAGATCGTCGAATCGGCCGTCGACGACCGATTCCTGGATCACGTAATGCCGCAGGTCTTCGGCTGTGGCCTGATTCCGGATGAAGTCCCGGTAGTACGGGTGCTTGTAGACCCGGTGTTCACGGGCGAGTCTCTTCAGCCAGGACAGGTACGCGGCCGGCTCGGTGGGCGCCGAGTCGAGAACACCCGGCTCCAGCGCGGCGTCCTCGACGGCCGCGGTGGCCTGTTCCAGCAGGCGAAGGACCTCGTGGACGAGCGTGGAGCCTTCGGCGGTGGGCCCCTCGGGGAGCTGGGTGAACAGCCCGTAGATACGGGAGAGCAACAGTTGCTGGCCGTGGAACGCGGCGGGGTCGCCGGCTGCCGACCGTGTGTTGAGATCACTGACGGCCGCCCGGAGCGCCGCCCGTTCATGGGTGGTCATCGATGCGTCAAGGTCTTCTGCCGGACGTTTCAGCAGCGAGGATACTTCCTCCACCACCGGAAAGCTGTCCAGATCTGACTTCTGATCGATTAAGTGGGGTTCAGCGTTCATGCCCGTCTCCTGCCATATGACGGAGTCCCGTGCTGATGGTATGGCCACCTGTTGAACAATAATGCTCTTTCGCCCCAGGAGCTATATCGCATCGCGAGGTTGGCGTGAAGACGGGGCTTGACGCTCCTTGTATGGAGATGTGAACACGCCGAAATGGCGTGGCGCAATACCCGTCAGCGAGCCTGACGAAAAGGCGACGGGCGGTGAACCGCTACGGTTCACCGCCCGTCGCCTTTTCGTCAGGCTCGCGCGATCACTCCTCGGCGCGTGCGGACGGATGCGGGGCATGCCTCGCACGGCCGCGGTCCAGCTCAGGGCTCTGTTGAGCGCTCGGCTGCCTGGCCCCCTCGCGGGCCGCGAGGAAGAGCACGGCGAAGAGCAGCAGCGCCGTGCCGGTGAGGACGATCGCGTTCAGCCGCTCACCGAAGACCAGGACGCCGATGGCCGCCGCGGTGAGCGGATCGACCAGAGCGATCACGGAGGCGGTGGTCGCCCGGACCACCCGGAGGCCGATGAAGAGCAGGATGTACGCCAGTGCCGTCGGCACCGCCCCCAGATAGAGGATCAGGCCGATGGTCCACGCCGGACGGCCCATGTCGGGCACCAAGCCCTCCCACACGGCCATCGGCAGGAGGCAGACCATGCCCACGGTGACGCCGGGCACCGTGGACTCGAAAGCGCCACCGGCGCTGTTCCGGCCGAAGAAGCGGCCCAGCAGGGTCACGCCCGCGTAACCGGCGGCGGAGAGCAGGGCGTATCCGATGCCCAGGAAGGGATTGGGGCCGGTGCTTCCGTCGGCTCCCCCCATCAGCAGCGCCAGACCGGCAACTCCGCTCACCACCGCGGCGGTTCCGGCGACGCCGGTGCGCTCACCCAGGATCAGCCGGGCGCCGACGGCCACCAGTACCGGGCCCGAGCCCAGGGTCGCCACGGTTCCCACGGCCAGCCCGGCCTGCTGCACGGAGGCGAAGTAGGCGGCCTGGGCCACCGCCATCCCGAAGCCCGTGATCAGGGCCCGCCGGGGGTCCGCCGCGTACATCGCGCGCAGTGAGCTCACCGTCTCGGGCCGCCGGACCCGCCAGACGGAGTGGACCGCCAGGAGCAGCCCGAGTCCGGCCAGGAACCGCCAGAAGGAAACGGCGACGGGACCGATCCCGCCGGTGTCGTACATGGCGACGGCCACGGCGCCGCCGGTGCCCCAGGCCGTGGCCGCGATCGCGACGTAGAGGATGCCCCGCCACACGGGCAGGGGGGAAGAGGGCTGCAAGGGAGGTCTCCTCGGTCGATTGCCGGCACGAAGTCTTCGTGGGCAACCCACGCGGCCACCCCGGCATCCCGGGACGGCTGCGAGACTGCCCGCCTCAGGCGGCGGGTGGCGGAGGCCTCAGCAGATACATGCGGGCACCCTACCCAGCGCAGGTACCGGTGTCCCGGGGCGCGCCGCATCCGGCCGGATACGGTCGATCCGGCCGCGGACAGCGGCCGTTACCTCGTGCGTCTCGGCCAGCGGCGGCGGGAGCCGGGTCCATCAGCTCATGGACGAGGGCGCCGCCCGGCGGTTCCTCGGCGCCCTTGCGGCCGTCGGCTTCCTCGTAGCACTCGCGGCGGTGTCGCGGCCGGTGGCACAAGCGTCCCTTCCGGGGCCGTATCAAAGCCGAGCCCATGGGGGCTGCTTCTGGGGACATGGTCGCCGCTCGCCGAGATACGTGGACCGAGCGATGCCGGCGCTACCTGCCCCGGTGCCCGGCATGGCCGCCGGTCGGCTTCAAGCCGTTGGGATCGGCCGCGGCCGTACGCGTTTGCTGCCGGAACCCGGAAGTGTTCTACCGTCCGCCGAGACTGCTTCCGCCGTCGACGTCGAGGACGTGGCCGGTGATGAACCCCGCGTCGTCGGACAGCAGGAAGGCCACGGCCGCGGCGATGTCGTCGGGAGTGCCCAGGCGTCCCAGCGGGATCGAGGCGACGGCCTGGCGTTCCGCTTCGCTGCCGACGGGGCGGGCGCGGCGGAACAGTTCGGTCGCGGTGGGGCCGGGGGAGACCGCGTTGGAGGTGATGCCGTCCGGTGCGAGCTCCAGGGCCCAGGTACGGGTGCATCCCACGAGCGCGCTCTTCGCCGCCGCGTAGGAGGTCCGGTCCCTGGCCCCGTACGTCGCCCGCGAAGTGATGTTGACGATGCGGCCGAAGCGCTGGGCGCGCATACCCGGCAGCAGGGCCTGGACGACCTGGACCGATGCCCGCAGGTTCAGGTCCACCACCTGTTGCAGGGTCGCCAGGTCGAGGTCCTGGAGGGGCTGGGGCTGAGCGATCCCGGCGTTGTTGACGACCCGGCAGACCACGCGTTCCCGAGTGGCCTCCTCCAGCATCTGCGCGGTGGCGTCGGCGTCGGAGAGGTCGCAGCGCAGGAACGTGCCGGGAAACTCCTCCGCGGGCGCGTTCCGGGCCACGCCGATCACCTCGTACCCCTCCTTCGCGAGCCGCTGGGACATCGCGAGCCCGATGCCTTTGCCGGCGCCGGTGACCAATACCCGCGGTGCCTCTGAGATGCCGTTCACCTTGCTCACCGTTCTTTCGCTCGTCGTTCCATGTCGTGCCGACGGCTCACGCGGGCTTCGCCGGTCTCCACCCGTGCGAGCGCAGGCACCTCACCTCACCGACACTGTCAAATGTGATCTTGCTGGTGGGCAGCGGGTGGTGAATTCCGGACAGGGGACTGGACCTCATGCGCTGGGTGACCCACGACGGCAGTCCGGCGCTGGTGCCCGCCCTGCTCCACGGCTCGGCGGGCCGCACTCCGGAAGCAGGCGCGACAGCGGCGCTCCGGTGCTGGCGGGAACGCGACGAAGAGGCGCGCGAGTGGGACGGCATCTCCATGGGAGAGGGGCAGTACGAGGACACCCCTGTACGAACCGTGTCGGACCTGGTCGCACGGGGTGTCCAGCATGTCGCCCTCCCCGAGCCCGTGATCCTCGGCCATGACGAGGGCGGCAGTGACCGGCGAGCGGTCCGAGGGCTCACCCATGTGCGGGAGCTGACCGGGCACGGTCTCTCCGTCGAATGGGATCCGGACCTCGGCGCCGAGATCGGACAGCGGCGGTTGTTCAGCCACCTGTGTCCCCCGCGTTCGGTGACCTGCCCCGACGGCGAAGCCGTCCTGGACCAGTGGCGCACCACGTTCCGCATGAACAACTGCGGCTACCGGCGTGGCGTGGGCTTCGTCGAAGTCACCGACCTGCGCCGGGGGACACAACGGCGCGTCGTCATGCGCAAGGTGAACCAAGGGAAGCTGGCGTCGCTGCTGGACGGTGCCCCTGCCGCTGATTTCCGGCGCCAGGAAAGAGAGGCGTTCACGGAGTCAGGCTTCGTTCACCAGGTCGGTTCCCTCCTGTGGTGGCTGCCCTCCCGTATCACCCGCTGGCCGGTCGTGGGGTGACGGGAAGGAGCGACGGCAGGCGTCGGAACACAGCACGGAAAGGAATCAAGAGCCGTGGACCATGGCAGGCCCACCTCGCCGTTGCGCTCCCTCAACGCGGCTGAATGGGACCGCACATACGATTCCGCGATCGCCGGGTGGGACGAGGAGCCACCCCCGGTGCTCGGCGAACTCCTCGCCGAGCACGCTCCACCCCCGGCCCGGGTGATGGATGCCGGCTGCGGGCTCGGCACCACCGCGCGGTGGCTCGCCGGCCGCTCCTGCACCGTCACGGCTTGCGACTTCTCAGCCCAGGCGATCGAAGAGGCCCGGCGCCGGACACCGGTCGGTTCGGCGGTGCGGTACGAGGTTCTCGACGTCACCTCCCACGTGCCCGTGCACCCGTTCCCGGTGGTCCTCGACCGTGGTGCACCGCACACCTGCCCCACTGATCGTGAGCGTCGGACGTTCGCCGCGGCGATGGCCCGGATGTGCCGGCCCGGGGGACTGTGGGTACATGTCGGTGCCGCCGCGCTCAGCGAAGAGGAGGCCCTGCACCAGTCCGGCGGACCGTCCTGGACCACCGAGGAGACTTTCCTCGACGCAGTGGGCGCGTGGTTCACCGTGCTCGATCTTCGGATCGCCGATTTCGGCGGGCAGCCGGGTGTCACGGACTGGCCGGCCCGGTAGGTCGTGCTCCGGAGAAGGGAGAACCGAGCCCTGGGAGAACGGCCCCACCCAGGTCGGTCGCACTGGGCGGCTACGGGTGTCTTCCGCAGCCCCTTGCCCAAGCGGGCTCGGTGAACGCCCGACAAAGGCGGTGCGGGAAATGTGGGGTGACCGGGGCCGGTGGCGCCGCACGATGGGGGCATGGACGACTCGACCTTGATAACCCGTTTCCTGTGCGACGGCTTCGTGAAGCTGGAGGGTGCCGTCGCGCCGCGCGTGGCCGCGGACTGTGCGCGACTGCTGTGGCGGGAGACGGGCTGCGACCCGGACGACCCGACGACGTGGACGCAGCCCGTGCACTGGGTGCCGGGCATGGCGCACGGCCCCTTCGCTGCCGCGCCCAACGCCCCGTTCCTGCACCACGCGTACGACCTGCTCGTCGGTGCGGGGCGCTGGGAGCCGCGCTATTCGCTGGGCACCTTTCCGCTGCGCTTCCCGCACCAGGAGGAGCCGGACGACGCGGGCTGGCACATCGAGGGGAGCTATCTGCCGGAGGGTGAGAGCTGGTCCTTCACCAATCTGCGTTCCCGGGGCCGGGCGCTGCTGATGCTGTTCCTGTTCAGCGAGGTCGGTGACCAGGACGCCCCGACCCGGATCCGGGTCGGCTCGCACCTCGACGTGCCGAAGGTGCTGGAGGGGTACGGGGAGCAGGGAGCCAACGGGCTGGCCCTGGCGCCCGATCTGGTGGCGGCGTCCGACCACCGACCGCTCGCCCTGGCCACCGGGTCCCCGGGCGATGTCTTCCTGTGCCACCCGTTCCTGGTGCACGCGGCACAGCCGCACCACGGGAGGCGGCCGCGTTTCATGGCCCAGCCGCCGCTGATGCCGGCCGCGCCGTACGAACTGGAGCGGGCCGACGGCGCGTACTCACCCGTGGAGACCGCGATCCGCCGGGGCTTGGGGCGGGACAGGTGAGGGACCGGGGCGGCCGATGACGACGCGGCGGCTCGCCTCCGTACCGCACGTCACCGTGCGTCACCGCGCGTCGTGGGAGAGCGCGGGGAGCCCCCAGCCGTTCAGGCCGACAGACGCAGCAGCGCCTCATGGTCCGGTGTCCCCGGCGGCGCCTGGTAGACGATCAGCCGCTGGCCTTCGCTTCGGGCCACGTCGAACGCCTCGTACGTCAGCGTCAGCCGGCCCGCCTCCGGGTGGTGGTACACCTTGCGCCCGTTGGTGCGCGCCCGGACGTCGTAACGCTGCCACAGAGAAGCGAATTCGGTGCTGCACGCCGACAGTTCGTCGACGACGTCGCGGATGTCCGGCGCTTCCGGGTGCACCACCACGGCGGCGCGCAGATGGGCCACCACGCCGCGGGCCACGTCCTCCCAGTCGGCGTACAGTTCCCGGGCGACGGGGTGGACGAAGGCGTAGCGCGCGGTGTTGCGCTTCCCCTCGGGCCAGTCCTCGATGCCGCGGAAGAGACGCATCGCGCCCTGGTTGGCGGCCAGCAGGTCACTGGACCGGCTCAGCACACAGGCCGGGTACGGGTGCGCGATTTCCACCATCCGGCGGACCTCCTCCCGGACCGTGCGCGAGCCCCTGCCCGTCCGCGCGCCGGTGGCCGGCGCCGACGTCCGGCCGCGGCTCAGCTCCGCGAGGTGGCGGCGCTCGTCGTCGGTCAGCTTGAGCACCTGCCCGATCGCCTCCAGCACCGCGGGGCTCGGCCGTTGCTGCTTGCCCTGCTCAAGGCGCCGGTAGTACTCGATGCTGACGCCGGCCAGGATCGCGACCTCCTCACGCCGCAGCCCGGCCGTACGCCGACGGCCCGCCGACGGCGGCAGACCTGCCTCCTGCGGCGCGACGCGGCCCCGTCGGCTGCGCAGGAAGTCACCCAGCTCCGTTCTGTTCCCCATCGGCACGTTGCTCACAGCCGCAGTATGCAGGTACCGGGCCGGCCGAGGGGGGCCCTGCCAGGGTCTCCCTGCGGCCGGGCTCCCGGGGCACGCTGAACCCACCGCGGAGATCTGCGCGCGGCGGACAGGCAAGGTGACGGGGCGGCGCGGAGGCCCACGAGGAAAGGACGGTGGGCCCGGCTGTGACCACTCAAGCCGAACTCACCCGCCGGGGACGCCATCTCGTCCTGGCGGTCTGCTGCACGAGCGTCTTCCTCGGCAGCCTCAACAACACGGTGCTCAACGTGGCGCTGCCGGCGATGCAACGCGATCTGCACAGCCCGCTCTCCGGACTGCAGTGGGCCACCGACGCCTACCTGATCGTGCTCGCCGCCCTGCTGATGCTCGCCGGATCCGCCGGGGACCGGCTCGGCCGCCGACGCGTCTTCCAGACGGGCCTGGCCCTGTTCACCCTCGGCTCGCTCCTGTGCGGACTCGCCCCCGACCTGGACCGGCTCATCGCCTTCCGCATGGTCCAGGCGGTCGGGGCGTCGATGCTCAACCCGATGGCCATGTCCATCGTCACCAACACCTTCACCGCGCCACGCGAACGTGCCCGGGCGATCGGTGTCTGGGGCACGGTGATGGGTGTGGCGATGGCGGTGGGCCCGATGGTGGGCGGGGTGCTCGTCCAGGGCCTGGGCTGGCGGTCGATCTTCTGGCTCAACCTGCCGATCGGCCTGACCGCGTTCGCCTGTGCCGCGCGCTTCGTACCGGAGTCCCGCGCACCCCGGCCGCGCCGGGTGGACCCGGTCGGACAGGTCCTGGTCGTCGTGCTGCTGGGCTGCCTGACGTACGCGATCATCGAGGGGCCCGGCACCGGCTGGACAGCCCCGCGTACCCTCGCCTGCGCCCTGGCCGCACCGGCCGCGCTCCTCGCGCTCGTCCTCTACGAGCGGCGGCGCACCGAACCGCTGGTGGACCTGCGGGTCTTCCGCAGCGCCGGGTTCAGCGGAGCCAGCGTCATGGCGGTCTGCTCGTTCTTCGTACTCGGTGGCTTCCTCTTCCTCAACACGCTCTACCTGCAGAACGTACGCGGCCTGTCGGCCCTGGCCGCGGGCCTGTACCTGCTGCCCATGGCGGTCATGAACATCGTCACCTCGCCGCTCTCCGGACGGCTGACCGCCACCCGCGGCCCCCGGCTGCCGCTGCTCCTGGCCGGCATCGCCACCGCCGCGGGCGGGGTCCTGCTCGCCACCGGCGGCGCTCTCACGACGGACGCCCTGCTCTTCACCGCGTACGTCCTGATCGGCGTCGGCGTCGGACTGGCCAACACCCCGGTCACCAACGCGGCCATGTCCGGCATGCCGCGGGAACAGGCCGGCGTGGCCGCGGCGATCGTCGCCACCAGCCGCCAGGTCGGTCAGGCGCTGGGGGTCGCGGTGCTCGGCGCGCTCCTCACCGCCGGTCTGCGCTCCGGTACGCCGTTCACCCGGGCGGTGCTCCCGGGATACTGGACGGTCACCGCCTGCGGCCTGGTCATCGTCGTACTCAGCCTGGCCACCACACGCCGTAGCGTGCCCGTCACCGGGGCTGCCGGGCCCGGCTCCCGCTCGGCTGCCACGTCGGCCCGCGCCGGCACTTCCAAGGCGAGCTGATGTTCGCGTGCGCCGGCATCCCGGCCGTCACGAGAGCAAGCTGCTCGCAGGACTGTGCCGGGGTGGTTGGGACAGGGGTGCGGGAGGCCGTGCGGTGCGGCCGAAAAGTTGTTTCTTCGGCGTTAACTTTCCGGCATGTGAGGGGCGTTGAGGTTTGATTGGGGCGTCGGAGGCGCCATGGGGTGCTACGTGGGTTGATGTGCCGGGGGCCGGTCCAGCGGTGCGGACGGTGGGGTACCCCCGCGTACACCGGAATTGCCCTTCCCCGACCTCGCGATTGCCCTTTCGATACGTCGGAAGTGCCCTCCGCGTGCACCGGCATCGCCCTTCCCGCGCACCGGAATTGCCCTCCCTGTCGCGGCCCGTCGGTGCCGCCGGGGGGCGCCGCTTCCGTGGTGCTCCCCGGTGCTCCGCGGCGACCGGAATGGCACCTGCCGGGTGCGTCGGCGCAATGACTGAAATCGCATGGGACGGACGGTCTGTTTTCGTCATGATCGTTCGATTCGTGCCGTGGGTAACCGTGTAACCGGTTTCACGTCTGTCGCCCTGACCAGCGAAGGCGTCTCGCGGCACGGTGTCGGGTGAGACCAAACGTGACGTGTGGCACGTGGTGTTCGAATGTTGAACCTCTGTATCGTCCTTCGTGTCGGGCAGGTTATGCCCCTCCGACCCGAAATCCGCTCATTCGAACCTCACCCTGCCGCTCTCTTGGGGCGGCCTACAGGGCGCGCCGTCCCGTCGGCGGCCCGTACCGGCACCCCGAGCCCGCACGACTCGCCACGGCATGCGGTGTCCCCGCACGCCCACGGGCCGGCCGTGCCAGGGCGGCGGCGCGGTTTCCACCTGCTCCGCCGCCCGGCGGGCCTCGGAAGAAGATGGGAAGGGTAGTGCCCGGTACTCCGCACCACAGCCGGCCCCTGTCGTCGGCGCAGCGTGGCATCTGGTTCGCGCAGCAACTCGACCCGGACAGCCCCAGCTACCACACCGCCGAGTACGTGGAGATCGAGGGCCCCCTCGATCTGCCGGCGTTCGAGACCGCGGTGCGGCGGGCGGTGGCGGAGACCGATGTGCTCAACGTCCGCTTCGCCGACGACGGCCAGGGGCCGCGCCAGACGATCGAGCCCGTGGACAACTGGTCGTTCCGTGTACTCGACGTCGGCGCGGAGCAGGACCCGCGTGCGGCCGCCGAGACCTGGATGCGGGCGGAGACCGCCCGGCCCGGGGGCCTGGAGGCGGGCCGGACGGTCACCCTGGCGCTGTTGCGGGCCGGGGTCGGCCGCGCCTTCTTCTACCTGCGCGCCCATCACCTCGTCACCGACGGCTACATGTGCGCGCTGTTCACGCAGCGGGTGGCGGAGGTCTACACGGCCCTGGTCACCGGGGCGCCGCAGCGCGAGGACGGCAGCGGTTCGCTGGACCTGCTGCTGGCCGACGACACCGCGTACCGGGAGTCGGAGCACTTCGCGCGGGACCGGGCCCACTGGCTGGACCGGCTGGCGGGCCGTCCCGAGCCGGTGAACCTCGCGGGCCGGACGGCCCGCGTCGCACGGAGCTTCCTGCGGTACGGCACCCGCGTACCGGACGCGACCGCCGACGGCCTGCGGGCACTGGCACGTCGGTCGGGCGTCGGCCTGCCGGTCCCGGTGATCGCCGCCACGGCGCTCTACCTCGGCCGGATGACCGGCGCCGACGAGGTGGCCCTCGGCATCCCGGTGACCGCGCGGAACGGCGGCGGCCGGCACATCCGCGGGCCGATGTCCAACGAACTGCCGCTGTGGGTGGAGGTCCGGCCCGGCACGAGCGGCCGGGACCTGTTACGGCACGTGTCCGACGGGGCGCGGCAGTTGCTCAGGCATCAGCGGTACCGGTACGAGGACATCGTCCGCGACCTGCGGACGGTCGGCGGCGAGCGCCGCCTCTTCGGCCCGACCGTCAACATCATGTCCTACGCCTCCGAGCTGACCTTCGGCGAGGCGCGGGCGACCGCGCACAACCTGTCCGTCGGGCCCGTCACCGACCTCTCCTTCCGCCTCGACGACCGCCTGGGCGGCGGCGCGCTGCACCTCGACGTCGACGCCAACCCCGCCCTGTACGACGCGGCGGAGACCGCCGCGCACCAGCGGCGCTTCCTGCGCGTACTGGAAAGCTTCGCCACGGCCGACCCGGAACGTCCCGTCGGCCGTATCGATTTCCTGCTGCCCGGCGAGCGCGCCGAGGTGCTGCCCGTACGGCCGGCGGCGGACGGCCCCGAGGCCGACACTCCCCGGACCGGTGATCCCCAGGCCGGTACCCCCGGGACCGGTACCCTCCAGGCCGGTGTCCCCGGCCCGACCCTGCCGGCGCTGTTCGAAGCGCAGACCGCGCGTACCCCCGACGCCGTCGCCGTCGTCACCGAGAACGGCGAGCTGACCTACGCCGGACTGAACGACCGCGCCAACCGCCTCGCGCGCCTGCTGCTGAAGCGCGGCGCGGGCCCGGAGCGGCTGGTGGCCGTGGCGCTGCCGCGCTCCGCCGACCTCGTGGTGGCGCTGCTCGCGGTGGTGAAGACGGGCGCCGCGTATCTGCCGGTCGACCCCGGCCACCCGGCGGAGCGGATCGCGCTCGTGCTCCGTGACGCCGACCCCGTGTGCCTGGTCACCGCGGGCGCACCGGCCGACGGGACTCCGCACGGAGCGGACGCCGTGCGGCTGGACGACGACGCCACCGTCCGGGCCCTGGCCGACGGGCCCGGAGGCGATCTGACCGACACCGAGCGGGCCGGGCGGCTCGACCCCGCGCACCCGGCGTACGTCATCCACACCTCCGGATCGACCGGCACCCCCAAGGGCGTGGCGGTCCCGCACCACAACGTGGTGCGGCTGTTCCGGCGGACCGAGGCGTGGTTCGGCTTCGGCCCCGACGACGTGTGGACGCTGTTCCACTCCTACGCCTTCGACTTCTCCGTGTGGGAACTGTGGGGGGCGCTCCTGCACGGCGGCCGGCTGGTCGTCGTCCCGCAGGACGTGAGCCGTTCCCCCGAGCGCTTCCTCGACCTGCTCGTACGCCACCGGGTGACGGTGCTCAACCAGACGCCGTCCGCCTTCTACCCGTTGATACGGGCCGACCACGACCACCCGGAGCTGTCCGCGCGGCTGGCGCTGCGCACGGTCGTCCTCGGCGGGGAGGCGCTGGACCCCGGCAGGCTGCGCGAGTGGTACCGGCGCCATCCGGCCGGCACACCGCGCCTGGTGAACATGTACGGCATCACCGAGACCACCGTGCACGTCACCCACGCCCCGCTGGACGAGCGGGACGCCGCCGCCGAGCCGCCCCGCAGCGTCATCGGCGAACCGATACCCGACCTGCGCGCCTACGTGCTCGACAACGCCCTGCGTCCGGTGCCGCCGGGCGTCACCGGCGAGCTGTACGTGGCGGGCCCCGGCCTCGCCCGCGGCTACCTCGGGCGCCCGGGCCTGAGCGCGCAGCGTTTCGTGGCCGACCCGTTCGGCGCGCCGGGGGAGCGGATGTACCGCACCGGGGACCGGGCGCGCAGGCACGCGGACGGCAGGCTCGACCACGCCGGGCGCGCGGACGACCAGGTCAAGCTGCGCGGGTTCCGTATCGAGCCGGGAGAGGTCGAGGCCGTACTGGCCCGGCACGGGGCGGTGGCGCGGGCCGTGGTGCTGCTGCGCGAGGACCGGCCCGGCGACCGGCGGCTGGTGGCCTATGCGGTCCCCGCCGACGGCCCTCGTCCCGAGGCCGCCGCACTGCGCGAGTTCGCCGGACGGCATCTGCCGGGACACATGGTCCCGGCGGCCGTCGTCGTCCTGGACCGACTGCCGCTGACGGCCAACGGCAAGCTGGACCGGGCCGCCCTGCCGGCCCCGGAGTACACCCCGGGTACGGCCCGGCGCCCGGCGCGCGACGCGGCCGAGCGGGTGCTGTGCGACCTGTTCGCCGAGGTGCTCGGCGTGGAGCGGGTGGGCGTCGACGACGGCTTCTTCGACCTCGGCGGGGACTCGCTGCTGGCGACCCGGCTGCTGAGCCGGATACGGACCGTCCTCGGCGCCGAACTGCCGATCCGGGTCCTGTTCGACACGCCGACCGTGGCGGGACTGGCCACGGCGGTACGGGAGGCGGGTGCGGAAGCCCGGCCGGTGGTACGGCACACGGAACGTCCCGAGGCGCTGCCGCTGTCGTTCGCCCAGCGGCGGTTGTGGTTCCTCAACCGGCTGGAGGGCCGCGAGGCCGGGGCCGACTACAACATGCCGTTCGTCCTGCGGCTGGAGGGCGCACTCGACCGGGCGGCGCTGGAGGCGGCGCTCACCGACGTCGTCGTGCGGCACGAGAGTCTGCGGACGGTCTTCCCCGAGATCGACGGCGTACCACGGCAGGTGGTGCGCGGCCCCGGCGCCGCCGCCGTCACCCTGCCGGTGCGCGACGTCGACGCGGCCGAGCTGGCGGAGGTCCTGGCGCGGGGCGCCGCCACCGGCTTCGACCTGACCACCGAACTGCCGCTGCGCGCGGCGCTGTTCGCGCTCGGCCCGGACCGGCACGTGCTGTCGCTGGTGGTGCACCACATCGCGGGCGACGCCTGGTCCATGGTGCCCCTGGGCCGCGACCTGTCCGTCGCCTACGCGGCCCGCCTGCGCGGCGCGGAGCCGTCCTGGGCCCCGCTGCCGGTGACCTACGCGGACTACACGCTGTGGCAGCGTGACCTGCTGGGGGAGGAGCGCGACGAGGACAGTCTCATCGCGCGGCAGGTGGCGTACTGGGCCCGCACGCTGGCCGGGCTCCCCGACGAACTCGCCCTGCCCGCCGACCGCCCCCGCCCCGGCGTGGCGAGCCACCGCGGCGGAACCGTGCCGCTGCGCCTCGACGCCGCCCTGCACGCGCGGCTCGCGGCGCTGGCCGAGGCGCACGGGGTGACCCTGTTCATGGTCCTCCAGGCCGGGCTGGCCGCGCTGCTGACCCGGCACGGCGCCGGCACCGACATCCCGCTCGGCTCGCCCGTCGCGGGACGCACCGACGACGCCCTGGACGACCTGATCGGCTGCTTCGTCAACACCCTGGTCCTGCGCACCGACACCTCCGGCGACCCGGGCTTCGGCGAACTGCTCGCCCGTGTACGGGAGACGGACCTGGCGGCCTACGCCCACCAGGACGTGCCCTTCGAACACCTCGTGGAGGTGCTCAACCCCGCCAGGTCCCTGAGCCGTCACCCGCTGTTCCAGGTGCTGCTGACGCTCACCGGCCGGACGGCGGCGCCGGACGCGTTGCCCGGCCTGCGGGCCGAGGCCGAGCGGGTGGAGTCGGGCACCGCCAAGTTCGACCTGACGTTCAACCTGACCGAGGCCGTGGGAGCCGGGGGCGGCCCCGGTGGCGTCGAGGGGTACGTCGGCTACGGCGCCGACCTCTTCGAGCGGGGCACCGTCGAGGCGCTGGCGGCCCGTTTCGTACGGCTGCTGGAGGCAGCGGCGGCCGACCCTGACCTGCCGCTGGGCGCCCTGGAGATCCTCGGCGAGGCCGAGCGCCACCGCCTGCTGACCGAGTGGAACGGTACCGAAGCCGCTGCTGGGGACGTCCCGCCCGCCGCGTCGCTGCCGGAGCTGTTCGAGCGGCAGGCCGCTGCCACCCCGGAGGCCCGCGCGGTCGCCGCGCCCGACGCCGAACTGTCCTACGCGCAGGTCGACGCCCGGGCCGACCGCCTGGCCCGCCTGCTGCTCTCCCGGGGCATCGGCCCGGAGCGGGTCGTCGCCGTCGCGCTGCCCGGCTCCGCCGAACTGGTCGTCGCGCTGCTCGCGGTGCTCAAGACCGGCGCCGCCTACCTGCCGCTCGACCTGGCACAGCCCGGTGCCCGTATCGCCGGGCTGCTCGACGACGCCTCACCCGCACTGCTGGTGACGAGCCGTCAGGCCGCGGCTCTGCTCCCCGACGACACCGGCACCGCCCGCCTGCTGCTCGACGACCCGGACACCGTACGGGCGCTGGAGCGGCAGCCCGCTGCCCGTCCCGCCGAAGCCGACCGGAGCGCCCCGCCGCTGCCGGACCACCCCGCGTACGTGATCTACACCTCCGGTTCCACGGGCCGCCCCAAGGGCGTGGTGATCACCCACCGCGGCCTCGCGCACTACGTGGCCCGCGCCCGGCGCGTGTACACCGGCCTGGACGGGACGGTCCTCGTCCCGACCTCCCTGGCCTACGACCTGGCCGTCACCGGCCTGTACGGGGCGCTGACCTCCGGCGGCTGCGCGGTCGTGGCCGGGCTGGACGACGACCCCTGGCTGTCGGCGCTGCTGTCCCGCACCCCGGCGACGTTCATGAAGGCGACCCCGAGCCACTTGGGCCTGCTGGCCGCGCTGCCTGCCGAACTCGCCCCGACGCGGCAGCTCGTGCTCGGCGGTGAGGCACTGCCCGCCGCCCACCTCGAGGAGTGGCGCGCCCGCCACCCCGAGGTGGCCGTCGTCAACCACTACGGACCGACGGAAGCCACCGTCGGGTGCCTGGACCTCCACCTGGCCCCCAATGCGACGACGGACGGCGCCACGGTTCCCGTCGGCCGGCCGATGACGGGCATGCGGGCGTACGTCCTCGACGCCGGACTGCGCCCGGTGCCGCCGGGCGTGGCAGGGGAGCTGTACGTCGCCGGGCCGCAGCTCGCGCGCGGCTACCTCGGCCGTCCCGGCCTGACGGCGGAGCGGTTCGTGGCCTGCCCGTTCGCGCCGGGCATGGGGGTCCCCCCGGCCGAAGGCCGGGGGAGGATGTACCGGACCGGTGACCTCGCCCGGTGGACCGCGGACGGCGTGCTGGTCTTCGCGGGCCGCGCCGACGAGCAGGTCAAGATCCGGGGCCACCGGGTCGAGCCCGGCGAGGTCGAGGCCGCGCTGGCCGGTCACCCCTCGGTGGCGCGGGCGGTGGTGGTGGTACGGGAGGACCGGCCCGGCGACCAGCGGCTCGCGGCGTACGTCGTACCGGCCGACGGGGCCGGCGCGGAACCGGTGGACCCGGCGGAGCTGCGCGCGTACCTGGCGCGACGGCTGCCCGAGCCCATGGTCCCGGCGCTGTTCACCACGCTCGGCGCGCTGCCGCTGACCCGTAACGGCAAGGTGGACCGGCGGGCCCTGCCCGCCCCGGCACTGGCGCCGGCGAGCACCGGCCGCCCGCCGCGCAGCCCGGAGGAGGAGATCCTCTGCGGCCTGTTCGCCGAGGTGCTCGGCGTCCCCCGGGCCGGTGTCGACGACGGGTTCTTCGCCCTCGGCGGCCACTCTCTGCTCGCCACCCGCCTCGTCAGCCGGGTGCGGACCGTGCTCGGCGCCGAACTGCCCGTACGGGCCGTGTTCGAGACGCCCACGGTGGCCGGGCTCGCGGCCCGGCTGAAGGACGGGTCCGGCCGCAGGCGTCCCCCGCTCCGCCCCTTCGCCCGGCGTCCGGAGACGGTGCCGCTGTCGTTCGCGCAGCGCCGGCTGTGGTTCCTGCACCAGCTCGAAGGGGCGAACCCCAACTACAACCTGCCCTTCGTCGTACGGCTGGAGGGCCCGCTCGACCGTGCGGCGCTCACCGCCGCGCTCGGTGACGTCGTGGCCCGGCACGAGAGCCTGCGCACGGTCTTCCCGGACAGCGGCGGCACACCGCGGCAGGCCGTCCTGGACGCCGGTCCGGCCGCCGCCTCCGTCGAGCTGCCGGTACGGCACGTCGCGGACGAGGACGCACTCGCCGGGACCGTCGCCGCGGCGGCGGCCCACCGTTTCGAGCTGACCCGTGAGCTGCCGCTGCGCGCCGAGCTGTGCGCGCTCGGCCCGGACCTGCACGTCCTGGTCGTGGTCGTCCACCACATCGCCGGCGACGGCTGGTCGAACGGCCCGCTGGCCCGGGACCTGTCCGAGGCGTACGCGGCCCGCCGGGCCGGGCAGGCGCCGCGCTGGGAGCCGCTGCCGGTCCAGTACGCCGATTACACCTTGTGGCAGCAGGAGTTGCTGGGCCGCGAGGACGACCCGGACAGCCTGGCCGCCCGGCAGATCGCCTACTGGTCCCGTACGCTCGAGGGACTGCCCGAGGAGCTGGACCTGCCCGCCGACCGGATTCGTCCGGCGGTTCCCGGCTACGCCGGCGGCGTCGTGACCGTCTCCGTCGACGCCGGGCTGCACGCCCGCCTGGAGGAGCTGGCCCGTACCTCGGGCGCGAGCCTGTTCATGGTGTTGCAGGCCGGCCTCGCCGCCCTGTTCACCCGCCTCGGCGCAGGCACCGACATCCCGCTCGGCAGTGCCATCGCCGGGCGGACCGACGACGCGCTCGACGACCTCGTCGGGTTCTTCCTCAACACCCTCGTGCTGCGCCTGGACACCTCCGGCGACCCGGCCTTCGAGGAGCTGCTGGGGCGGGTGCGGGAGACCGCGCTGGCCGCCTACGCCCACCAGGACGTGCCCTTCGAGCACCTGGTGGAGGTGCTGAACCCGGCCCGCTCGGCCGCCCGGCACCCGCTGTTCCAGACCATGCTGACCCTGCACAACAACGCCCGTCCCCGGCTCGACCTGCCCGGGCTGCGGGTGAGCCCGGACATGGCCGAGGTCGGTACCGCCAAGTTCGACCTGTCCTTCGGGCTGGTCGAGGAGCGCGGCCCGGCCGGTGAGCCCGCGGGCCTCGGCGGCATCCTGGAGTACAGCACCGACCTCTTCGACCACGCGACCGCCGAGGAGCTGGTGGCCCGCTTCGTCCGGCTGCTCGGCGCCGCGGCCGACGGGCCCGGTCGGCGCATCGGGGAACTGGACATCCTCGCTCCGCCGGAACGGGCACGGATTCTGGGCGACTGGGCCGGCACCCCGCAGGACGCCCCCGCCCGCACCGTCCCCGAGCTGTTCGAACGGCAGGCGGCGCTGACCCCCGACGCGCCCGCCGTCGTCGCGGCCGGTACGACGCTGACGTTCGCCCAACTGCGGGCGCGGTCCGACGGGTTGGCCCGCAAGCTGGCGGAGCGCGGCGTAGGCCCCGACACGCTGGTCGGGCTGTGCGTGTCCCGGTCGGCGTGGATGGTTCCGGCGATGCTGGGGATCTGGAAGGCCGGCGGGGCGTGCGTGCCCCTGGACCCGGACTACCCGGCCGAGCGCCTGGCGTTCATGGCCGCCGACTCCGGGGTGCGGGTGCTCGTCACCGAGCCCGCCCTGGCCGGTGTGCTGCCGGACCACGCCGCGGAAACCGTCCTTCTCGGTGCGGAAGAACGGCCGGACGCGGACGGTGAACCGTTCCCGATGCCCGCCCTGCGCGCCGACCACGCCGCCTTCATCGTCTACACCTCCGGCTCGACCGGCGTGCCCAAGGGCGTGGCCGTACGGCACGGCGGCATCGCGAACCTGTTCGCCAACCACCGCGAGCGCGTCTTCGCCCCGGCGGCCCGGGCGGCGGGCGGCCGGCTGCGGGCGGCGCACACCGCGTCGCTGTCGTTCGACCTGTGCGTCGGGCAGCTCCTCGCGCTCCTCGCGGGCCACGAACTGCACGTCATCGACGAGGACACCCGCCGCGACGCCGCCGCGCTGGGCGCGTACGTCCGGGCCCACGGCATCGGCTACCTGTCCATCACCCCCACCCTCACCCAGGAACTGCTCGGCCTCGGCCTGCTCGGCGCGGAAGGGCACCAGCCCGCCGCGATCCTGCACGGCGCCGAGGCCACCGGCCCGGGGCTCTGGCAGCGGCTGCGGGACCTGCCCGGCACCGAGGTGCACAACTACTACGCGCCCAGCGAGTGCACGGTCGACGCGGTCGGCGCCACCGTCTCCGGCAGTGAACGGCCCCGCATCGGGCGGCCGGTCGCGGGCATGGCGGCGTACGTGCTCGACGCCGGGCTGAACCCGGTGCCGCCGGGCGTACGGGGCGAGCTGTACCTGGCGGGCGCGCAGCTCGCCCGGGGCTACCTGAACCGGCCGGTCCTGACCGCCGAACGATTCGTGGCGAACCCCTTCAGCGGCGTGCCGGGCGCCCGGATGTACCGGACCGGGGACCTCGCCCGGTGGACCGCCGACGGCACGCTGGAGTACGCGGGCCGGGCCGACGACCAGGTCAAGCTGCGCGGGTTCCGGATCGAACTCGGCGAGGTCGAGGCGGTGCTCACGCGGCACCCGGACGTGGCCCACGCCGTGGCCGTCGTCCGCGAGGACCGGCCCGGCGACCGCAGGCTGGTCGCCTACACGGTCGCGGCGCGCGGCGCCGTGCCGGACCCGGCCGGGCTGCGTACCCACGCCGCCCGGACGCTGCCGGAGTTCATGGTCCCCTCCGCCGTGGTGCCGCTGGACGCCCTGCCGCTCACCCCGAGCGGCAAGGTGGCCCGCCGCGCCCTGCCCGCCCCCGGCTCCGCCGTGCCCCAGGGCGGCCGGGCGCCGCGCACGGCCCGTGAGGAGATCCTGTGCGCGCTCTTCGCCGAGGTGCTCGGCTGCGCACGGCCCGGCATCGACGAGGTGTTCTTCGACCTCGGCGGGCACTCCCTGCTGGCGACCCGGCTGCTGTCCCGCGTCCGTGCCGTACTGGACGTGGAACTGACGGTACGTGACGTGTTCGAGGCGCCCACGGTGGCCGCCCTCGCCGCGCGGCTCGACGCCGGAGGCACGGCGCGGCCCGCCCTGCGCCCAGCCGCACGGCCCGGCACGCTCCCGCTGTCGTTCGCGCAACGGCGCCTGTGGTTCCTCAACCGGCTGGACGGTGCCGGCGCCGCGTACACCATGCCGCTCGCGCTGCGCCTGCGCGGCGCCCTCGACCGCGCCGCGCTCGCCGCCGCGCTCGCCGACGTCGTCACCCGGCACGAAATCCTGCGCACGGTCTACCCCGACACCGCCGGCACCCCCGAGCAGGTCGTGCTCGCGCCGGACCGGGCCGCGCCCGGGCTGCCGTGCCGCGCCGTGGACGGGACCGGCCTCGCGGCGGCGGTCGCCGCCGCGGCCGGGCATCCGTTCGACCTGGCCACCGAGCCTCCGCTGTACGCGGAACTGCTCGCCCTCGGCCCCGACGACCACGTCCTGGTGCTCGTGCTGCACCACATCGCGGGCGACGGCTGGTCCAACGTGCCGCTCACCCGGGACGTCACCGCCGCCTACGCCGCCCGCCACGCGGGCGAGACCCCGTCCTGGGCGCCGCTTCCGGTCCAGTACGCCGACTACACCCTCTGGCAGCACCGGCTCTTCGGCGACCCCGCCGACCCGGACAGCCTGATCGCCCGGCAGACGGCGTACTGGACCGAGACGCTCGCAGGCCTCCCCGAGGAACTGCCGCTGCCCACCGACCGGCCCCGCCCTGCCGTGGCCCGCCACCGGGGCGGCCGGGTGCCGTTCACCCTGGACGCCGCCGCGCACGCCGGGCTCACCGGCCTCGCCCGCGCCTGCGACGCGAGCCTGTTCATGGTCGTGCAGGCCGCACTCGCCGCCCTGCTCAGCAGGCTCGGGGCGGGCGACGACATCCCGATCGGCACACCGGTGGCGGGACGCACCGACGACGCTCTGGACGACGCGGTCGGCTGCTTCGTCAACACCCTCGTGCTGCGCACCGCGACCGGCGGTGACCCCGCCTTCACCGGTCTGGTGGCGCGGGCCCGCGAGACCGCCCTGGCCGCCTACGACCACCAGGACGTGCCCTTCGAGCACCTGGTGGAGCACCTGGAGCCGACCAGGTCGCCGGCCCGCCACCCGCTCTTCCAGGTGATGCTGGCGCTGCGGAACACCGGTGAGGCACCGCTGGGCCTGCCGGGGCTGGCGGTGAGCGCGGTGCCGGTGGACCCCACGGCGGTGAAGTTCGACCTGGCGTTCACGGTGAGCGAGCGGACCGGCCCGCGGGGCGAGGCCGCCGGACTCCTCGGCGAACTCGACTACGCGAGCGACCTGTTCGACGCGGAGACGGCGCACCGGATCGCCGCCCGCTTCGTGCGGGTGCTGGAGGCGGTGGCGGCCGACCCGGCCCGGACGCTCGGAGACCTGCCGGTACTGGACGAGGCCGAGCGGGAACTGGTGCTGACGGGCTGGAACGCCACCGAGCGGCCGTTGCCCCCGGCCACGCTGCCGGAGCTGTTCGAGGCGCAGGTGGCCCGTACGCCGGATACGGTGGCCGTGGTCGGCGAGGGCGGCACCTTGTCGTACGCGGAGTTGGACGCTTGGGCGGACCGGTTGGCTCGTGCCCTCGTTCAGCAGGGCGCCGGCCCGGAGCGGGTGGTGGCCGTGGCCCTGCCGCGTTCCGTGGAGCTGGTGGTGGCGCTGCTGGCGGTGCTCAAGAGCGGCGCGGCCTACCTGCCCGTCGATCCCGGGCACCCCACCGAGCGCACCCGGGCGATGCTGGACGAGACGCGCCCTGTGTGCGTCCTGGACGATGTGGACGGTGTGCGCGACCCCCGGCCGGAGGCGGCGAGCACCGCGCGTACCGTACCGCTCTCCCCGTCGCATCCGGCCTACGTGCTCTACACCTCGGGCTCCACCGGCACGCCCAAGGGCGTCGTCGTCCCGCACGCGGGCGTCGTCAACCGGCTGCTGTGGGCGCAGGCCGAGTACGGGCTGGACGCCTCCGACGCCGTGCTGCAGAAGACCCCGTACGGATTCGACGTGTCCGTCTGGGAGTTCTTCTGGCCGCTGATCACCGGCGCCCGGCTCGTCGTCGCCCGGCCGGACGGGCACCGGGACCCGGCGTACCTGGCCGCGCTGATCCGCGAACACGCCGTGACGACGGTGCACTTCGTGCCGTCGATGCTGCGGGCCTTCCTGGACGAGCCCGCCGCCGCCCACTGCACGGGCCTGCGGCGGGTGCTGTGCAGCGGCGAGGCGCTGCCCGCCCAACTGGCCGCACACGGCCGGGACGTCCTGGGCCCGAAGCTGCACAACCTCTACGGGCCGACCGAGGCGTCCGTCGACGTCACCTCCTGGGACTGCGCGGACCGGCCGGGCCCGGTGCCGATCGGCCGCCCGGTCCACAACACCCGGGCGTACGTGCTGGACGCCGCCCTGCGGCCCGTCCCGCCGGGCGTGACCGGGGAGCTGTATCTCGCCGGTGTCCAGCTCGCCCGTGGCTACCTGGCGCGGCCCGGACTCACGGCGGAACGGTTCATCGCCTGCCCGTACGGGGCGCCGGGGGAGCGGATGTACCGGACCGGCGACCTCGCGCGCTGGACCGCCGGCGGGGTGCTGGAATTCGCCGGGCGCGCCGACGACCAGGTCAAACTGCGCGGGTTCCGGATCGAACTCGGCGAGATCGAGACCGCCCTGGCCCGGCACGAGGCCGTCGCCGCGGCGGCCGTCGTCCTCCGCGAGGACCGGCCCGGTGACCAGCGGCTGGTGGCGTACGTGACACCTGTGCCGGGAGCCGGACCGGAGCCGGGAGAGCTGCGCGAGTCCGTCGCCCGCACGCTGCCCGACCCCATGGTGCCGGCTGACATCGTCGTCCTGGACATGCTGCCGCTGACGCCGAACGGGAAGCTGGACCGCCGCGCCCTGCCGGCCCCGGGCGCCACCGCCCAGGCCCCCGGACGCGCTCCGCGCACCCCGCACGAAGAGATCCTGTGCGGAATCTTCGCCGACGTACTGGGCCGCCCCCTGCCCGGCATCGACGACGGCTTCTTCGACCTGGGCGGACACTCGCTGCTCGCCACCCGGCTCGTCTCCCGCATCCGGGCCGCCCTCGGCGCGGAACTGTCCGTACGCGACGTGTTCGAGGCGCCCACGGTGGCCGGTCTGGCCGCCCGTACCGGTACCGGGGGCCGCCGACGGCCCGCCCTCCGGCCCGCCGCGCACCGTCCGGACGCCGTACCGCTGTCCTTCGCGCAGCGCCGGCTGTGGTTCCTGCACCGGCTGGAGGGCCCCAGCCCGACCTACAACATGCCCTTCGCACTGCGGCTGTCCGGCCCGCTGGACACCGCCGCCCTGCGCGCCGCCCTGGACGACGTGGTCGCCCGGCACGAGGCCCTGCGCACCGTCTTCCCCGAGATCCAGGGCGGCCCCGGGCAGGTCGTACTCGGCCCGGACCAGGCCGCCGTGGAACTGCGCACCCACCGCACCGACGAGGCCGGACTCACCGAGGCGCTGACAGAGGCGGCCGGGCACCGCTTCGACCTGACCGCCGAACTGCCCCTGCGGGCAGACCTGTTCGAGGTCGGACCCGACGACCACGTCCTGCTCCTGGTCCTCCACCACATCGCCGGCGACGGCTGGTCGAACGTCCCGTTCGCGCGGGACCTGTCGACCGCGTACACGGCCCGGTGTGCCGGACACGCCCCGACGTGGGCGCCGCTGCCGGTCCAGTACGCCGACTACGCGCTGTGGCAGCACGACCTGCTCGGCAGCGAGAACGACCCCGACAGCCTGATGTCCGCCCAGGTCGCCCACTGGACCGAGGCGCTGGCGGGCCTGCCCGAGGAGCTGGCGCTCCCCGCCGACCGCCCCCGCCCCGCGGTCTCCGCCCACCGGGGCGGACGGGTGGTCTTCGTCCTCGACGCGGAGCTGCACACCCGGCTCGCATGGCTGGCCCGTGAGCACGGCGCGACCCTGTTCATGGTGGTGCAGGCCGGTCTGGCCGCCCTGCTGACCCGGCTCGGCTCGGGCACCGACATCCCCCTCGGCTCCGCCGTCGCCGGCCGTACGGACGCGGCCCTGGACGACCTCGTCGGCTTCTTCGTCAACACCCTCGTGCTGCGCCTGGACACCTCCGGCGACCCGGCCTTCAGCACCCTGCTGGAGCGGGCCCGCGAAACCGACCTGGCCGCCTACGCCCATCAGGACGTGCCCTTCGAACACCTCGTGGAGCTGCTCAATCCGGCCCGCTCCGCGGCCCGGCACCCCCTCTTCCAGGTGATGCTGACACTCCAGAACAACGACGCGCCCGAGTTCGCCATGTCCGGCCTGCGGGTGACGCCCGACGTCGCCGAGCTGGCCGCGGCCAAGTTCGACCTGCTGTTCAGCCTCACCGACCGCTACACCGAGGACGGCGCCCCCAACCGGGTCGACGGGGTGCTGGAGTACAGCGCCGACCTGTTCGACCACGGCACCGCCGAAGCCCTCACGGCAGGCTTCGTCCGGCTGCTGCACGCCGTGGCGGCGGCACCCGACCGGCCGATCGGCACCGTCGACCTCACCGACGCCGCCGAACGCGAGCGGCTGCTGGAGACGTGGAACGGCGCCGCCCTCACCACGCCGCCGGTGACGCTGCCCGCGGCGTTCGAGGCGCAGGCGCGGTGCACGCCGGACGCGGTGGCCGTCACCGACGGCACCACGCACCTCACCTACGCCGCACTGAACGCGCGGGCCAACCGGCTGGCGCGGCTGCTCATCCGCCGTGGCATCGGCCCGGAACAGTTCGTCGCGGTCGCCCTCCCGCGCTCGGCCGAGCTGGTGACGGCACTGCTGGCCGTCCTCAAGACCGGCGCCGCCTACCTGCCCCTCGACCCGGCGCACCCGGCCGAACGGCT
Source organism: Streptomyces sp. NPDC026394 (assembly GCF_055567735.1). Lineage (NCBI taxonomy): Bacteria > Bacillati > Actinomycetota > Actinomycetes > Kitasatosporales > Streptomycetaceae > Streptomyces > Streptomyces sp. NPDC026394. The sequence goes on along the minus strand of NZ_JBVHPX010000009.1, from coordinate 194,048 downwards.
GCGCTTCCTGCTCGGCGACGCCCGCGCCGCACACGGGATCACCAGCTCCGCCCTCGCCGCCGGCCTGCCCGCGACGGACACCCGCTGGCTCACGCCCGACAGCGACGAGCTGCGGCGAGGGGCCGGGGAACAGCCGGAGCACGACGTGACGGACGCCGAGCGCACCGCGCCGCTGTGCCCGGAGCACCCCGCGTACGTCATCCACACCTCCGGCTCCACCGGCACACCCAAGGGCGTACTCGTCGAACACCGCGCGCTCGCCGCCTACCTGGCGTTCGCCCGCGAGGCGTACCCCGGCACCGCGGGCACCACCCTGCTGCACTCGCCCGTCTCCTTCGACCTCACCGTCACCGCGCTGTACGCGCCGCTCACCGCGGGCGGCCGGGTGCTGACCGGAGACCTCTCCGCCGACGCGCCGGACCCGGGCCCGTACACCTTCCTCAAGGTGACGCCCAGCCACCTCGCGCTGCTCGGCACCACCCCGCCCGGGCCGCGGACGGCGGTCGCGGACCTCGTCGCGGGCGGCGAACAGCTCACCGGCGAACAGCTCGCGCCCTGGCGGCGGGCCCAGCCGCAGGCCGCCGTGGTCAACGAGTACGGGCCGACCGAGGCCACCGTGGGCTGCGTCGTCCTGCGGTTGCCGCCGGGCGCCACGGCCGGGGACGGCCCGCTGCCGATCGGCCGGCCGGTGCCCGGGACCCGGGCGTACGTGCTGGACGAGCGGCTGCGGCCGGTACCGCCCGGGGTGACGGGCGAGCTGTACCTGGCGGGCGCGCAGCTCGCGCGCGGCTACCTGAACCGGCCCGCGCTCACCGCCGAACGGTTCACGGCCGACCCGTTCGGCGCGCCGGGCGGGCGCATGTACCGCACCGGCGACCTGGCCCGGTGGTCCGCCGCGGGCGAACTGCACTTCGCCGGCCGCGCCGACGAGCAGGTCAAGGTGCGGGGCCACCGCATCGAGCCGGGCGAGATCGAGACCGCGCTGCTGCGTCACCCGGCCGTCTCCCGGGCGGCCGTCGTCGCGCGGGAGGACCGGGCGTCCGGCACGCAGCTGGTGGCCTACGTCGTTCCGGAGCCCGGCGAGCAGCGCGGTGACGCGGCCGCACGGGCCCAGCTCGACGAGTGGCAGCAGGTCTACGACTCCCTGTACGGGGGCGTCGGCCACCAGGAAGCGGAACCCGCGCCGTTCGGCGCCGACTTCAGGGGCTGGACCAGCAGCTACGACGGGCGGCTCCTGCCGGTCGAGCAGATGCGCCGGTGGCGGGAAGCGACCGTCGCCCGCATCCGCGAGCTGCGCCCGCGCCGGGTGCTGGAGATCGGCGTGGGCAGCGGACTGCTGCTCTCCCGGATCGCCCCCGACTGCGAGACCTACTGGGGCACCGACATCGCCGCCGACGCCATCGACCGGCTGCGGTCCCAGGTGGCCGGACGGCCGGAGCTGGCCGGGCGGGTGGAGCTGCGGGTGCGGGCCGCCGCCGACGCGGACGGCCTGCCGGCCGGCTCCTTCGACACCGTCGTGATCAACTCGGTCGCCCAGTACTTCCCGGACGCCGACCACCTCACCGACGTGCTCGGCACGGCACTGGGGCTGCTCGCCCCCGGCGGGGCCGTGTTCCTCGGCGACGTGCGCGACCTCCGGCTGCTGCGGTGCCTGCACACGGCGGTGCAACTGCGCCGCGCCACGCCGTCCGCCGACCCCGATGCCGTACGCCGCGCCGTGGAACAGGCCGTCCCGCTGGAGAAGGAACTCCTGCTCGACCCCGCGTTCTTCACCGCGCTCGCGGCGCGGCACCCGGACATCGCGGGCGTCGACCTGCGGGTCAAGCGTGGCGCGTACGTCAACGAGCTGAACCGCTACCGGTACGACGTCGTCCTGCACAAACGGTCCGCCGCCGGACCGACGGACCTGTCGGCCGCACCGGAACTGCGCTGGGGCCACGACGTGTCCGGGCCCGACGACCTCGCCCGGCGCCTCGCCGCCGAGCGCGTGCCCGCGCTGCGGGTGACCGGGGTGCCCGACGAACGGCTGGCGGGTGAAGCCGGTGCCGCGCGCGGACTGGACGAGGGACGGCCGCTGGCCGACGTCCTCGCCCTCCTCGGCCCCGCCGAGCAGCCGACCGCGCCGGACCTCGGCCCGGACACCTTCCACGACCTGGGCGAACACGCCGGCTACCAGGTCGCGGTCACCCGCTCCGGCGACGCCGCCGAACTCCTCGACGTACTCTTCACGGACCCGGCGGCGACCGCCCTGGACGGCGTCCACCGCCCGGCGGCGACCGCCGTGACCGAGCCGTCGCAGACGCTCGCCAACGACCCGGCGGCCTCCCGGCAGCGCGGCGAACTCGTCGCCTCGCTCACCGCGTCGCTCCGCGCGGAACTGCCCGCGTACCTGGTGCCCGCCGCCGTACTGGTCCTCACCGAACTCCCGCTGACCGGCAACGGGAAGCTCGACCGGGCGGCGCTGCCCGCCCCCTACCTCGGGACCGTCGCGGGTACGCGCGCGCCGTCCACCCCGCGCGAGCGGGTGCTGTGCGACCTGTTCGCGCAGGTACTGGGCCTGGCGGCGGCCGGCGTCGACGACAACTTCTTCCACCTCGGCGGACACTCGCTGCTGGCGACCCGGCTCATCAGCCGCATCCGTACCGCCCTGGGGGCCGAACTGCCCGTCCGCGCCCTGTTCGAGACCCCCACGGTCGCCGGACTGGCCGCGCGGCTGGACGACGAGGAGAACCGGGACGCGACACGGCCCGCTCTGCGGCCGATGGCCCGCCCCGAGACCCTGCCGCTGTCGTTCGCCCAGCAGCGACTGTGGTTCCTGCACCGCCTGGAGGGCCCGAACGCCACCTACAACATGCCGATCGCCCTGCGCCTGCGCGGCGCCGTGGACCGTACGGCACTGCGCACCGCGCTGGCCGACGTGGCGGCCCGGCACGAGAGCCTGCGCACCGTCTTCCCGGTGACGGGCGGAGTGCCCCGCCAGCTCGTCCTCGACGCGGACGGCGCGCGCCCCGAACTGCTCGTACGGCACACCGACGGGACCGGGCTGCGCGAGGCCGTCCAGACGGCGGCGCGCTACCCCTTCGACCTCGCGGCCGACCTGCCGCTACGGGCCGAACTGTTCGACCTGGGCGAGCGGGAGCAGCTCCTCGTGCTGGTGGTGCACCACATCGCCGGCGACGGCTGGTCGATGGCCCCCCTGGCGAGAGACCTGGCCACCGCATACGCAGCCCGGGCCCGGGGCCGGGCGCCGTCGTGGAGGCCACTGCCCGTCCAGTACGCCGACTACACGCTGTGGCAGCGCGCGCTGCTCGGCGACGAGACCGACCCCGACAGCCCGTTCGCCCGGCAGGTCGCCTACTGGAGCGAAACCCTGGCGGACCTGCCCCAGGAACTCGCCCTCCCCACGGACCGCCCCCGGCCCGCCGTCTCCAGCTACCGCGGCGAGACGCTCGGCTTCGACCTGGACCCCGCCCTGCACCGCCGGCTGGCCGACCTCGCCCGGGACACCGGGACCAGCCTGCACATGGTGCTGCACGCCGGCCTCGCCGCCCTGCTGACCCGGCTCGGCGCGGGCACCGACCTGCCGATCGGCAGCGGCGTCGCCGGGCGCCACGACGAGGCGCTGGACGACGCGGTCGGCCTCTTCGTCAACACGCTCGTGCTGCGCACCGACACCTCCGGCGACCCGTCGTTCGGCGAACTGCTCCGGCGCGTACGGGAAACGGCTCTGAACGCCTACTCCCACCAGGACGTGCCCTTCGAGCACCTGGTGGAGGCGCTCAACCCGGTCCGCTCCCCGAACCGGCATCCGCTGTTCCAGGTGGCGATGGTGCTGCAGAACACCCCGGAGGCCGGGCTCGCGCTGCCCGGCGTCGAGGTGACGCCCGAACCGGCCGCCTCCGGCACCTCACGGTTCGACCTGTTCTTCAGCGTCACCGAACGCGGCTCTTCAGGGGGCGTGCGCGGGACGCTGGAGTACAGCACCGACCTGTTCGACCGGCGGACGGTCCAGGCGCTGGTGGAGCGGTGGGCACGGCTGCTGGAGGCGGTCACCGCCGACCCGGCGCGTCCCATCGGCGAGGCCGACGTCCTCACCCCCGCCGAACACGCCCGTACGTCGGGGGCCGACGGTCCGCAGGTGCCGCCGGCCACCGTGCCCGAGCTGTTCGCCCGCCAGGTGGCCCGGCGCCCCGGAGCCCCGGCGGTGCTGTCCGCGTCCGGCACGCTGACCTACCAGGAGCTGAACGCCCGGGCCAACCGCCTGGCCCACCTGCTGCTGTCCCGCGGCATCGGTCCCGGACACGTCGTCGCCCTGGCGTTCCCCCGGGGCGCCGACCTGGTCGTGGCCGTCCTCGCGACGCTCAAGGCGGGCGCGGCCTACCTCGCCCTCGACACCGGATACCCGGCCGAACGCCTGGCCTTCATGCTCGACGACGCCCGCCCGTCGCTGCTGCTGACGGGCGTCGCGGGCCAGGACGTGCCCGGCTCCGGCCGCCTGCCCCGGCTCGACCTGGACGAGGGCGGCGGACAGCCGGCCCGCGACCTGGCCGGGCAGCCGGACACCGACCCCGGCGCGGAGCAGGCCGGACGGTCCGGCCTTGACAGGGGGCAGGCCGGACGGCCCGACCCCGCACACCCGGCCTACGTGATCTACACCTCCGGCTCGACCGGCGTGCCCAAGGGCGTGGCCGTCACCCACGCGGGCGCGGCCGCCCTGGCGGCGACCCAGACGGACGCCTTCGGCGCCGGGCCGGGCAGCCGGGTCCTGCAGTTCGCCTCCCCGAGCTTCGACGCCGCGTTCTGGGAACTGTGCATGGCGCTGCTGACCGGTGCGGCCCTGGTGGTGGCCCCGGCCGAACGCCTCCTGCCAGGGCCCGACCTCGCCGCCGTGCTGGCCGGGCACGACGTCACCCACCTGACCGTCCCGCCCGTGGCGCTGGGCGTCATGACGCCCGACCAGCTCGCGCCGGTGTCCTGCCTGGTGGTCGCGGGAGAGAACTGCCCGCCCCGGACGGCGGCGGCCTTCGCCCCCGGCCGGCGGATGGTCAACGCCTACGGCCCGACGGAATCGACGGTCTGCGGCACGATGAGCCGGCCGCTGACCGGCGACGGCGCCGTCGCACCCATCGGCACGCCCGTCACCGGCACCCGCGCCTACGTGCTGGACGCGGCGCTGCGTCCGGTGCCCACCGGCGTGGCGGGCGAGCTGTACCTGGCGGGCGCGGGTCTGGCCCAGGGCTACCTGCGGCGGCCGGGGGTGACCGCCGAGCGGTTCACCGCCGACCCGTTCGGCGCGCCGGGCACCCGGATGTACCGCACCGGGGACCTCGTGCGGTGGAACGCCGACGGCGAGCTGGAGTTCACCGGGCGGACCGACGACCAGGTCAAGATCCGCGGCCACCGGGTCGAACTCGGCGAGGTCGAGGCCGCGATGGCCGCCCACCCCGAGGTGGCGCAGGCCGTCGCGGCGGTCCGCGACGACGGCCCGGGCGGCACCCGCCTGGTCGGGTACGTGGTCCCGGCGGCGGACGGACCGCGACAGCCCACCGAGGCCGTCGGCGGCCCTGGGCCCGCACAGGCCCCCGGCGGCGCGCCGGAACGGATCCTCGGGGAATGGCGGCAGCTCTACGACACCCTGTACGGGACGTCGCAGACCGCCCCGTTCGGTGAGGACTTCACCGGATGGAACAGTACTTACGACGGGGAGCCCCTGCCCGTCGACGACATGCGGCAGTGGCGGGACGCCACCGTCGCGCGCATCCGGGACCTGCGGCCCCGGCGGATACTGGAGATCGGCGTCGGCCGTGGCCTGCTCCTGTCGCGGCTCGCCGAGGAGTGCGAGGCGTACTGGGGCACCGACCTGTCGGCGGCCGTGATCGAGTCGCTGACGGCGCAGGTCGCCGAACGGCCCGCGCTCGCCGGCCGGGTGGTGCTCCGGGCCCAGCCAGCGGACGACCTCACCGGACTGCCGGAAGGTTTCTTCGACACCGTCGTGCTCAACTCCGTGGCCCAGTACTTCCCGGACGCCGCCTATCTGACCGACGTGATCGGCGCCGCGCTGCGGCTGCTGACGCCGGGCGGCGCCCTGTTCCTCGGCGACCTCCGCAACCTGCGGCTGCTGCCGAGCCTGCGGGCGGCCACCGGCGCCACCGCACCCGAACGGGAACTGCTGGTCGACCCGGACTTCTTCCCGGCCCTGCCCGCCACCGTCCCCGACATCGGCGCCGTCGACCTGCGCCTCAAGCGCGGGGCGTACCACAACGAACTGTCCCGGTACCGCTACGACGTCGTCCTGCGCCGCGCACCGCTGCCCGCACCGGCCCGGCCGTTCGCCGACGCGCCCACCCTGCCCTGGCACCCGGGCCTGGGCGGAGCTGCCGAGATCGCCGCGCTGCTGGCGGAGCGCCGGCCGGACCGGCTGCGCCTCACCGGCATCCCCAACGCGCGGCTGGCGGACGAGGCAGCCGCCGGGCACCCCGTGACCGTGGACCCCGAGACGCTGTGCGCGACCGGGGAGCGGCTGGGGTTCTGGACGGCCGTCACCTGGTCGGGCACGGCGGGTGACGACTGCTTCGACGCCTTGTTCGCCGCCCAGGGCGCCGCCGCACCGGACGCCGCCGCTCCGTACGGCAGCGCCCCGGTCACCGGGGTGTACGTACCGGCGGCCGACCGCACCGCACCGCCGTCCTTCACCAACGACCCGGCGGCGGCCGTCGCGCCGCCCGCGGCCCTGGGCTCCTCGGTACGCGCCTGGCTGCGCCGACGCCTGCCGGACTACCTGGTGCCTTCGGTGGTCATTCCGCTCGACGTCCTGCCGCTGACCCCGAACGGCAAGGCCGACCGCACGGCGCTGCCCGCGCCGGAGACGACGGCCGGGGCCACGGCGGGCCGCCCCCCGGCCACCGCCCGGGAACGGCTGCTCTGCGACATCTTCGCGGACGTGCTCGGCCGCCCGTCCGTCGGCGCCGACGCCGACTTCTTCGAACTCGGCGGCGACAGCATCGTCTCCATCCAGGTGGTCAGCCGGGCCCGGGCCGCCGGGCTGGCCATCGGCCCGCAGGACGTCTTCCGGCACAAGACCGTGGCGGCCCTGGCCGTGGCCGCCGGAACACCGGACGCGGCGCCTGCCACCACGGAGGCACCGCAGGCGGGCATCGGCGTGGTGCCGCTGACCCCGGACCTGCACGCCCTGCGGGAGCGCGACGCCGACCCCGGCACCGGGTACGAGGCGATGACCGTACCGGTCCCGGCCGGGCTCGGTGACGACGCGCTGGAGACCGCCCTCCAGACGGTCCTCGACCACCACGACATGCTGCGGGCACGCCTGACCTCCGGCGGGCCCGCCGAGGCGGACGGACCGGGATGGCTGCTCGAAGTGCTGCCGCCCGGCACCGTCCGGGCCGCGGACCAGGTGCGCCGCGCCGGTACCGCGCCGGACGAGGCCGCCGTGGCCGAGGAGGAGCGGGCCGCCGCGGCCCGCCTGGCGCCGGAGTCCGGGGTGCTGCTCCAAGCGGTCCGCTTCGACGCCCGCCCCGGGCGCCCCGGCCTGCTGCTGCTCGTCCTGCACCGCCTCGTCACCGACCCGCAGACCTGGCGCGTCCTGCTGCGGGACGTCACGGACGCCTGCGAGGACGCGGCCGGGGGACGGCGTCCCGAACCCGCCCCGGTCGGCACGTCCTTCCGGCGCTGGGCCCAGCACCTGCGCACCCAGGCACGGGACCCCCGGCGGGCCGGAGAAGTGTCCCGGTGGGCCGTCATTCTCGCCGGGCCCGGCCACCCGGCCGAGGACACGGCCGCCTTCCCGGCACAGGCGGCCGGCGACGGTGTGCTGACGACCCTCCTGTCCGCCGAACGCACCGGGCAGGTGCTCACCGACGTACCGGCGGCCTTCCACGCCGACGCCGAGGACGTACTGCTGACCGCGTTCGCGCTGGCGGTGAGCGACTGGCAGCGCCGCAGCGGCTCCGCCGACGGCACCGTGCTCGCCGACGTACGGCGCCCGGGCCGCGTACCCCTCGGCGAGGGCATCGACCTGTCCCGCACCGTGGGCCGCTGCACGACCACCCACCCGGTCCGCCTCGACCTGGGCGACCCGGCAGGGGAAGCGCTGCGGGAGGACGGCGGGCACGCTGCCGCGACGGCCCTCAAACGCGTCAAGGAGGAGCTGCGGTCCTTGCCGGACGGCGGCCTGGGGCACGGCCTGCTGCGCCACCTCAACCCCGACACCGCTCCCGGGCTGGCGGCCCTGCCCGCACCCCGGTTCGCGTTCCACTACCTCGGGCAGTTGCCGCAGGTCCCGTCCGGTCCGGACCCGGCCGACGAACCGGCGCGCCACTGGGCCGAGGTGGACATCACCGCCGTGGACGGCCCAGGCGGGCCACGGCTGGCCGCGACCTGGCGCCGGGCCCACGCGCCCCTGACCGGCCGCGACCTGAACGACCTGGCCACTGCCTGGACCCGCGCGCTCGAAACGCTGGCCGCCCACGCCGCCCGTCCCGACGCCGGTGGCCGCACCCCGTCCGACGTACCGCTGGTCCGGCTCAGCCAGGACAAGCTCGAACAGCTCGAAGCCGCATGGAGGCGATCACAATGACGCAGGCCGGGCCGCAGGCGGAACTGGAGGACATCCTCCCCCTGGCACCACTCCAGGAAGGGCTGCTGTTCCACGCGCTGTACGACACGGCAGCGCTCGACCTCTACACCTTGCAGAGCGCGTACGACCTGGACGGCGACCTGGACGCGACGGCACTGCGCGAGGCCGCGCGCACGCTGCTGCGGCGCCACGCCGCCCTCCGCGCCGGCTTCTGGCACGAAGGTCTGGACGAACCGGTGCAGATCGTCCCGCGCGACGTCGCCCTGGCGTGGCGCCAGGCCGACCTCAGCGCGACCGCCCCCGAAGAGCGGGCGGCGGAGGCGGAGCGCATCGCGTCCGAGGACCGGCTCCGCCGCTTCGACCCGGCCCGCCCGCCCCTGCTGCGCTTCACGCTCCTGCGGCTCGGCCCGGCACGGCACCGGTTCGTCGTCACCGCGCACCACCTGGTGCTCGACGGCTGGTCCGTACACCTGCTGCTGGACGAGCTGTTCCGGTTGTACGTCCGGGGCGGCGGGGAGGACGGGATGCCGCCGGTGGCCCGCTACCGCGACTACCTGGCCTGGCTGGCCGGGCAGGACCGGGCCGCCGCCGAGGACGTGTGGCGCCGGGTGCTCAAGGGCGTCGAGGAACCCACCCGCGTGGCGCCCGCCGACCCGTCCCGGGAACCGGCCCTGCCCGGCCAGGTCCTGCGCGACCTGCCGGACGGCCTCACCGCCGCGCTGGACGCCCTCGCCCGCCGCGAACGGCTGACCCTGAGCACCGTCTTCCTGGGCGCCTGGGCCGTCGTCCTCGGTCGGCTGACCGGCAAGGACGACGTGGTCTTCGGCACCACCGTCTCCGGCCGCCCGCCCCAGGTGCCCGGCGTCGAGCGGATGATCGGCCTGTTCGCCAACACGCTGCCGGTACGCGTCCGCCTCGGCCCGGAGCAGCCGCTGACCGGAATGCTGGCCAGGCTCCAGGAGGAACAGACGCACCTGCTGGCCTGCCAGCACGTGGGGCTCTCCGGCATCCAGCGCACGCTCGGCTCGGGCGAACTGTTCGACACGGTGACCGTGTTCGAGAACCTGCCCGCCGGGGAGAGCGGACTCGCCGCCACCGCGCACGGCAGCGGACTGCGGGTGACGGCGAGCCGGAGCCAGGGCGTCACCCACTACCCGCTCAACTTCATGGTGATGCCCGGCCGGCCGCTGCGGCTGCGGCTGGACCACCAGACCGACCTGTTCGACCGGGACACCGCCGAGGCGATCATGGCGCGGGTGGTCCGGGTCCTGGAGAACCTGGTCGCCGACCCCGGCCGGCGGATCGACGCGCTGGAGATCCTGACCCCGGCCGAACGGGCCCGGGTGCTGGGGGAGTGGAGCGGCTCGGCCGGCGAGCCGCCGGCCGAGCTGCTGCCGCAGACGTTCGCGGCCCGGGTGGCGACGACACCGGACGCGGTGGCCCTCGTCTGCGGCGAGGTGTCCTGGACGTTCGCCGAACTGGACGCGCGCGCGGACCGCCTCGCGCGGCGCCTGGCCGCCCGGGGCGCCGGGCCCGACGTCCTGGTGGGGCTGTGCGTGCGCCGGTCGGCGGAGATGATCGCCGCCGTGCTGGCCATCTGGAAGGCCGGCGGTGTGTGCGTACCGCTGGACCCCGGTTACCCGGCGGAGCGGCTGGCGTTCATGCTGGCCGACGCGGCCGTACCGCTGGTCCTGACCGAACGGGAGCTGGCCGGGCGCCTCGGGGAGGACCGGGCGGCGTCCTTGGTGCTGCTGGACGGTGACGATCCGTCCGAAGCCGGTGCTGCCTTCCGTACCCCGCCCCTGCACGGCGACCATGCCGCATACATCGTCTACACCTCCGGCTCCACGGGCGTCCCCAAGGGCGTCGTGGTCACGCACCTGGGCCTGGCGAACCTGTACGCCGACCACCGCGACCGGGTGTTCGACCCGGCTGCCGACGCCGTGGCCGCGTCGTCCGGACGGCGCCTGCGCGTGGCCCACACGGCGTCGGTGTCGTTCGACGCCTCCATGGGACAGTTGGCCGGCCTGGTCGCCGGCCACGAACTGCACGTCGTGGACGAGGACACCCGCCGCGACGCCGCCGCGCTGCTGGCCTACGTACGCGAGCGGAGCGTCGACTACCTGGGCATCACCCCCTCGCTGATGCGGGAACTGACCGCGCTCGGGCTCCTGGACGGCCCCGGACACCGCCCGGCGGTGATCCTCCTCGGCGCGGAGGCCGTCGACGCGGCGCTGTGGGAGACGCTGCGGGCCCACCCGGAGACCGAGGTGCACAACTACTACGGGCCGAGCGAGTGCACGGTGGACGTCGTCGGCGCCCGGACACGCGACAACGCACGGCCCGTGATCGGCCGGCCGGTCGCCAACACCCGGGCGTACGTGCTCGACGCGCGGTTGCGCCCGGTGCCGCCCGGCGTGGTGGGCGAGGTCTACCTCTCCGGCATCCAGCTCGCCCGCGGCTACCTGGCCCGGCCCGGCCTGACCGCCGCGCGCTTCGTCGCCGACCCGTTCGGCGCGCCGGGCACGCGGATGTACCGCACCGGAGACCTCGCCCGCTGGACGGCCGACGGACTGCTGGCCTTCGCCGGGCGGACGGACGACCAGGTCAAACTGCGCGGCTACCGGGTCGAACCCGGCGAGGTCGAGACGGTGCTGGCCCGGCACGCCACCGTCGCGCACGCGGCCGCCGCCGTACGCGAGGACCGGCCCGGCGACCAGCGCCTGACCGCCTACGTGGTGCCCGCGCCCGGCGCCCGGCCGCACACGGGGGAACTGCGCGAGTTCTGCGCCGGGACGCTGCCCGAGTTCATGGTTCCCGCCCGGATCGTCGTGCTCGACGCCCTGCCGATGACCCCCAGCGGCAAGCTGGACCGCCGCGCCCTGCCCGCCCCCGGCGCGCGCACCACCGGCGGCCGGGAGCCGCGCGACCCGGTCGAGGACATCCTGTGCGGCCTGTTCGCCGAGGTCCTCGGCGTGCCCCGGGTCGGCGTCGACGACGGCTTCTTCACCCTCGGCGGCCACTCCCTGCTCGCGACCCGGCTGGTCTCGCGCGTCCGTGCGGCCCTCGGCGCGGAACTCGCCGTACGGGACGTCTTCGAGGCACCGACCGCCGCCGGGCTCGCGGCCCGGCTCGGCACCCCGCGCGAGGACGCCCGGCGACGGCCGCCGCTGCGGCCCGCCGACGAGCGCCCGGCCGAACTGCCGCTGTCCTTCGCCCAGCGGCGCCTGTGGTTCCTGCACCAGATGGAAGGCCCCGCGCCGACCTATCACATGCCGTTCGCGCTGCGCCTGACCGGCGGGCTCGACATCGCGGCCCTGCGCGCCGCCCTGAACGACGTGACAACCCGGCACGAGGTACTGCGCACCGTGTACCCGGACACCGGGGGCACCCCGCGCCAGCACGTACTGGAGCCCGCCGAAGCACCCACGCCGCTGCCCGTGCGGACGGTCGCCGAGGACGCCCTCGCGGCGGCCCTCGCGGACGCGTACGCGCGTCCCTTCGACCTCACCCGTGAACCGCCGCTGCACGCCGAGCTGTTCGCGCTCGGCCCCGACGAGCACGTCCTGCTGCTCGTACTGCACCACATCGCGGGCGACGGCTGGTCCAACCTCCCGCTCGCCCGCGATCTGTCCGCCGCCTACACGGCCCGCCGTACGGGCGAGGCCCCGGTCTGGGCGCCGCTGCCGGTCCAGTACGCCGACTACACCCTGTGGCAGCGCGACTTCCTCGGCGAGGAGAGCGACCCGGACAGTGCGCTCTCCCGCCAGGTGGCGTACTGGCGGACGGCGCTCGACGGACTGCCGGCCGAGCTGGAGCTGCGGCGCGACCGGCCCCGGCCGGAGGTGTCCGGCCACCGTGGCGGGACGGTGCCGCTGCACGTCGGCCACGCCACCCACGCCCGGCTCGCCGGGCTGGCGCGGGCGCACGGCGCGAGCCTGTTCATGGTCGTCCAGGCGGCCCTCGCGGCGCTCCTGACCCGTGAAGGCGCGGGCACCGACATCCCGATCGGCACACCGGTCGCGGGGCGTACCGACGAGAGCCTGGACGACCTCGTCGGCTGCTTCGTCAACACCCTGGTGCTCCGCACCGACACCGGGGGCGACCCGTCCTTCACGGACCTGCTCGACCGGGTCCGCCGGACCGGCCTGGCCGCGTACAGCCACCAGGACGTGCCCTTCGAGCACCTGGTGGACGTGCTCAACCCGGCCCGCTCGGCGGCCCGGCACCCGCTGTTCCAGGTGCTGCTGTCCCTCCACCACGCCGCGGACCTGCCGGTCGAGCTGCCCGGACTGCGCGTCCGCGCCGAGGAGACGCGGTCCCGCTCCGCCAAGTTCGACCTGCTGTTCCGGCTGGCCGAGCGGAACACCCCCGACGGCGGGCCCGGCGGCCTCGAAGGCGGCGTCGAGTACAGCACCGACCTGTTCGACCGGAGCACGGCGGAGGGCCTGGTCACCCGTTTCGAGCGGCTGCTCGACGCCGTCGCCGCCGACCCCGGCCGGCGGATCTGGCGGCTCGACATCCTGCCCCCGGCCGAGCGGGAACGGGTGCTGACGGGGTGGAACGCCACCGAGCGGCCGTTGCCCCCGGCCACGCTGCCGGAGCTGTTCGAGGCGCAGGTGGCCCGTACACCGGATGCGGTGGCGGTGGCCGGTGAGGGTGTCACCCTGTCGTACGCGGAACTCGACGCGTGGGCAGCTAAGTTGGTGCGCGCTCTGACCGGACGGGGTGCGGGGCCGGAGCGGGTGGTGGCCGTGGTGCTGCCGCGTTCGGTGGAGCTGGTGGTGGCGCTGCTGGCGGTGCTCAAGAGCGGCGCGGCCTACCTGCCGGTCGACCCCGCCCTCCCGGCCGAACGCGTCCGCATCCTGCTCGACGAGGCACGTCCGGTGTGCGTCCTGGATGACGTGGACGGCGTGCGGAACCCCCGGCCGGAGGCGGCGAGCGCCGCGCGTACCGTACCGCTCTCCCCGTCGCATCCGGCCTACGTGCTCTACACCTCGGGCTCCACCGGCACGCCCAAGGGCGTCGTCGTCCCGCACGCGGGCGTCGTCAACCGGCTCCTCGGCATACAGGAGGAGTTCGGCCTCGAACCCTCCGACATCTGCCTGTACAAGGCGCCCGCCGCCTTCGACGCCTCCGTGTGGGAGCTGTTCTGGCCGCTGATCACCGGCGCACGCATCGTCGTGGCCGCCCCCGACGGACACCGGGACCCGGCGTACCTGGCCGTGCTGATCCGCGAACACGCCGTGACGACGGTGCACTTCGTGCCGTCGATGCTGCGGGCCTTCCTGGACGAACCCGGCACCGCCCGCTGCACGACCCTGCGGCGCGTCCAGACAGGCGGCGAACCGCTCTCCGCGGAGCTGCGTGACCGTGCCGTGCGCCTCCTCGGCGCGACCCTGAACCACCTGTACGGCCCGACGGAAACCACCATCCACGCCACGACCTGGTCCTGCGGGCGGTCCCCGGCCGCCGCACAGGACACCACGGCCGTCCGCCCGGTGCCCATCGGCCGTCCCGTCCGCAACACCCGGGCGTACGTACTGGATGCGGCTCTGGGGCCCGTCCCGCCGGGCGTGACCGGGGAGCTGTATCTCGCCGGTGTCCAGCTCGCCCGTGGCTACCTGGCGCGGCCCGGACTCACGGCGGAACGGTTCATCGCCTGCCCTTTCGGGGCGCCGGGGGAGCGGATGTACCGGACCGGCGACCTCGCGCGCTGGACCGCCGGCGGGGTGCTGGAATTCGCCGGGCGCGCCGACGACCAGGTCAAACTGCGCGGGTTCCGCGTTGAGCCCGGCGAGATCGAGGCCGCCCTGGCCCGGCACGAGGCCGTCGCCGCGGCGGCCGTCGTCCTCCGTGAGGACCGGCCCGGTGACCAGCGGCTGGTGGCGTACGTGGTCCCCGCGCCGGGAACCGCTCCGCACCCCGCCGACCTGCGGCGCCACGCGGCGCGGCACCTGCCGGAGTTCATGGTGCCGGCCGTCGTGGTGGTACTGGCCGCCCTGCCCCTGACCACCAGCGGCAAGCTCGACCGGAGCGCCCTTCCGGAGCCGGAAGGCCCGCTCTCCGTCACATCCAAGCGGCCCGCCCGCACCCCCGAGGAGGAGGTGTTCTGCGGCCTGTTCGCCGACGTCCTCGGCCTGACCGGGACCGGGATCGACGACGACTTCTTCGACCTCGGCGGGGACTCGCTGGCGGCCATCCGGCTGGTTCGCCGCATTCGGGAGGCCGCGGGCGTGGAGCTGTCGGTCAGCGACCTGTTCGCGGCGCCCACGGTCAGCCGTCTGATGGACCGGCTGCGCCTCGGCGTCCGGGGCGACGCCTTCGACGTCCTGCTCCCGCTGCGCGACTCCGGCGGACTGCCGCCGCTGTTCTGCGTCCACCCCGCCGGCGGCCTCGGCTGGGCCTACACCGGACTGCTGCGGCACCTGGGCCCCGACCGGCCCGTGTACGGGCTGCAGGCCCGCGGCCTCGCGCGCCCCGAGGCGTACCCGACCGCCATGGACGAGCTGGTCACCGACTACGTCCAGCAGATCCGCTCGGTCCGGCCCACCGGCCCCTACCACCTGCTGGGCTGGTCCTTCGGCGGCCTCGCCGCCCACGCGATCGCCGTCCGCCTCCAGGCCGAGGGCGAGAACGTCGCTTTCCTCGCCCTGCTCGACTCCTACCCCCGCGACCCCGAGGCCGCGGCCCCGCCCGTGGCGGAGCGGGACGTCCTGGCGACGCTGCTCGACTTCGCCGGCCACGGCGAGGACGCCGGCGATGCCGAACGGCTGCGCGTCGAGGACGTCATGGAGATCCTGCGGCGCGGCGGCGGCCCCCTGGCGGACATCGAGGAACGCCGCGTCGTGGCCCTGGCCGACGTCTTCGTCAACAGCGCGGAACTCGCGTCGGCGCATGCGCCCGGCCGGTTCGACGGCGACCTCCTGCACTTCACCGCGACCGCCGGCCGCCCGGACGAAGCGCCCACGGCGGCCGTCTGGGAGCCCTTCGTCACCGGACGCGTACGCCGGTACGCCGTGGACTGCACCCACCACGACATGTGCCGCCCCGAGCCGCTGGCCGACATCGGCCGGGTGGTCGCCGAGTGCCTGCCCGGCACGGACGACGGCCCCACCCGGTAAGCCGCCCGCAGACGCCCCCACCTGCCGAACGCCCACCCCAGCCCCCCGCTTCCCTCCCCGAAGCCCCGAAGCCCCGAAGCCCCGAAGAAGAAGGACCACGCCATGACCAATCCTTTCGAGAACCCCGACAGCACCTACCTGGTGCTGGTCAACGACGAGGGCCAGCACTCGCTGTGGCCGTCGTTCGCCGCAGTCCCGGCCGGCTGGACGGTCGCGCACGGCGAGGACACGCGGGACGCCTGCCTCGCCCACGTCGAGGAACACTGGACCGACATGCGCCCGACGAGCCTCGTCCGCACCATGGACGAAGCCGGGTCGCCGTCCGCCCGTTGACCGCCGCGGACCGCGAGGAGACACCGCTGTGCTGACGTACCAGGAACCCCCCGCCGGCGGCGCCGGGGCCGAGACGGTGGAGCTGACGCCGCAGGAAGCCGAGCAGTTCCGCAAGGTCGCCGACGAGATCACCGGCATGCTGCCGCACGGGAAGCCGGCCGGGCCCGACCAGCTCGACGACCCCCGGCTGCTCGCGGAGATCGAGGTGGCGGCGCGCTGGCTCCCGCCCCGCCTGGCCCGCGCGCTCAGCCGCTTCCGCAGGCAGGGCGACCCGCACGGCGTCCTGCTCGTACGCAACGTACCGCTCGACGAGGATCTGCCCCCGACCCCCGCCGACGGCGCCGCACCCGCCTGGTCGCGGCTCGGGACCGCGACGGTCGGCCAGCTCGCCGTGGTCTCCTGGCTCGGCGACGTCATCGCCTACGCCGACGAGAAGGCCGGCCGGCTGATCCAGGACATCGTCCCGGTCAGCGGCGCCGAGGAGTGCCAGGAGAACAGCGGCAGCGTACTGCTCGAACTGCACACCGAGGACGGCTTCCACCCGTACAAACCGGACTTCGTGACGCTGCTGTGCCTGCGCGCCGACCACGAGCGCCGGGCCCGCACCACCTACGGTGCCGTCACCCGGGCGCTGCCCCGCCTGTCCGCCGAGTGCGTCCGCGTACTGCGCCGCCCGCTGTTCCGGATCCACCTCAGCAGCTCCTTCGGCGGCCCCGGCGCCGGGAAGCAGGGGACCGGTACCGGTACCGGCGTCGTCTCACCGCCGCTGCCCGTGCTGTCCGGCCCGGACAGCGACCCCGAGATCGTCGCCGACTTCCACGCCATGGAACCCCTGGACGAGACCGCGGAGCGCGCGTTCGGCGAACTGCGCGACGCCATGCTCGCCGTCCTCGACGGCGCGGTCCTCGAAGCCGGTGACCTGATCGTCGTGGACAACCGCACCGCGGTGCACGGCCGCACCGCCTTCCGGCCCCGCTACGACGGGCAGGACCGGTGGCTGCGGCGCTGCTTCGCGGTCGCCGACCTGCGCCCGTCCCGTGCCGCCCGGGCCCCCGGCTCCCAGGTGTGCGCGCCGCTGAAGGCGGTGGGCGGGCCGTGACGGCGGACCGCCGCGCCGCCGCCACGGCGGCCGCAGGCCCTCGGCCGGGCACACCGACGTCCGGCGGACCGACCAGCACTCCGGAGGCAGCAGTGATCGGCACGGACATGAGCGCGCAGGTCCGGGCGCTGGCCGCGGAACACCCCGAGATCGCCGCCTGCCTGGACCCGGAACGCGTCGCGGACCAGCACCGCCGGGCCACCGGACTCCTGCATCAGCAGGACGACTTCGGCGACGCCGGCAGCGGCGGCCGGGGCGAGAGCTACGTCGTCGCGCAGCGCTCGGTCATGACCCGGGCCCGGGGCATCGGCCGGCTCCTCGACCTGGTCGCCGCCGACCGCCGCGCCACGTCCCGGCTCGTCCTCGACCTGCTGGGCGGGGACGGGCTGGTCAGCCGGGTCGCGGAGCTGACCGGCCGCACGGACACCGTGGTGGCCACCTGCGACGCCTCGCCCTTCATGGTGGAGCAGGCGTGGGCGCGCGGCATTCCGGCGGTGCGGCAGCGCGCGGAGTCGCTGCTGTTCCGCGACGCGTCGGTCGGCGGTGTGCTGCTCGCCTACGGCAGCCACCACATACCGGTCGCCCGGCGGGGCACGGTGGCCCGGGAGGCGTTCCGGGTCCTCCAGCCCGGCGGGGTGTTCGTACTCCACGACTTCCTCACCGACTCCCCGGTGGACGTGTGGTTCAGGAAAGTCGTCGACGTGTACGCGGCCACCGGCCACGACCACCCCCACTTCGCACGCGACGAGGCCGCCTCCTACCTGCGGTCGGCCGGCTTCGAGAAGGTCGGTACCCGGCTCATGGACGACTCCTTCGTCGTCACCGGCGCCACGAAGGACGCGGCGCGGGAGGAACTGGGCCGGTACATGGCCGACATGTACGGCCTGACGAGGCTCTACGCCGAACTCGGGCCCCGGGACACCCACCGCCGTACGTTCGAGCTGGTCTGCGACATCTTCCGCTACGAGGACGCCGACGGCGTACCCCGCGAGGTCGAGACGTCCCTGGCCGCGGAGGAGAACGTGTGGTCGGTGACGATGCCGAGGGAGGCACTCGTGGTCTGCGGACGCAAGCCGGGGGCAGCGGCCTGAAACGCGCCTTCCCGGCACCCGGTTCCCGCTTTCCGGCTCCCGCTTCCCGCCCCTCAACTCTCGTCGCCGGAGAACTGCCGCGCGAGGCCGCGGAGCCGGTCTGCGGCCAACTTCCTCTGGGCGGGCGTGAAGACCGATCCCACCATGCCGCTCATCCGTTCCACCTCCGCCGCGAAGCGCAGGTGTTCCTGCCGTGCGTGCTCACGACAGGCGAGGCAGGTGACACGGTCCGGACGCCTTGAGGCCATCGCGTACGGCACCCGCAGCCCGCATCCCGTGGTGACGACGCTCGGCAGGTCACCGACCAGACCGAACGTGGCGGCCATCAGGTTGCGGGCAGCGGCGTCGTCGTGAACCGCCTTCGCCGGAACGTGGATGTGCGGATCGTTCCCGTCCATGGGTCCTCCCCTGCCCCGGTGACCGGACCGACCCGGAGTGTCCCCGCCCGGTCGCCTCCCGTAGGACGAGTCTGCCAGGTGCCTGCCGGCGGTGCCGATCGGCATCCACGACGCCACCGACATGCCGGGGAGCGGGCCCGGCCCGTACCCCGCCGTGCGCGGTTCACGTCCTGCGCGGGATCTCCGCGCTGTGCACGATCTGGATCAGGTTGCCGCAGGTGTCGTCCAGGACCGCGGTGGTGACCGGGCCCATCTCCAGGGGCTCCTGGGTGAAGGTCACGCCGAGCGCGCGCAGCCGCTCGAACTCCGCCTTCACGTCGTCCACGGCGAAGGAGGCGGCCGGGATACCGTCCTGGACCAGTGCCGTCTTGTACGGCTGCACCGCGGGGTGGCCGGAGGGCTCCAGCAGCAGTTCGGTGCCGTCCGGATCCTCGGGGGAGACCACGGTCAGCCACCGGGCCTCCTCGCCCAGGGGGACGTCGTGCTTCTTCACAAAGCCCAGCACGTCGGTGTAGAAGCGCAGCGCTTTGGCCTGGTCGTCGACGAAGACGCTGGTCACGTGGATTCTCATGGGGTGCTCTCCGGCGTGTCGGTGCTCAGCCATCGGGTCATGACGTGCTCAAGGGGTCCGGTGTCCAGGTCGTGGAACTTGTAGCGGCCCTGGCGCCGCGAGCGGACCAGGCCGGCGGATTCGAGAACGGCCAGGTGCTGGCTGATCGCCTGCCGGGACAGTCCCAGGCCGTGCTTCGTCACCAGCCGGGCGCATATCTCGAACAGCGTCTGGCCGTTCCGCTCCGCCAGCTCGTCGAGGATGCGCCGACGGGTGGGGTCGGCCAGCGCCTTGAAAACATCCTCTGCCATGACCTCACCATAGGCAAGTGGGGACTTGCCTGACAATGCGGGGGCTCCGGCGGTGCCGGGGGAGGGATACTGTCGGATTCGTGTCGGACGGTGGGTGATGTCCTGTTCGGCACCCCGAGACGTAAAGCGGCAACTGGCCCTGAATGTAAGGGGGTTGGCGGCATTTGGCGTAGGTGCCCCTCCGTGCGGAACAATGCCCGGATGGAAGATCGAATAGCGCCGTCGCCCCTGCGTCCCGTCCGCGGAGCGGCCCGTGGGGCCGCGGGTGCCCTCGTCCTGGCCGGTGTCGCCTGGGCGGCCCGGGCCCTGTGGCAGATCCGTCTCGCCACCACCGGAATGCCGACTTCCGGGCCGCCGGACCAGGGCGACGGACAGCACCGCCCGCTGACCTCGCTGGAGGACGGCTACCACCTCGTCACCACCCTGGGCAGCGCGGCCACGGTGCTCTGCGCGATCACCTTCCTGATCTGGCTGTCGCGCGTCCGGGACAACGCCCACACCCTCTCCGGACAGCCGCCGCGCTACGCCTGGCCGTGGATCTACGCGGGCTGGATCGTGCCCGTCGCGAACCTGTGGGTGCCCCGCGGAATCGTGGCCGACATCCACCGGGCGAGCGCCCCGGGCGAGCGCCTGCCGCACGCCGTGAACTGGTGGTGGGGCCTGTGGCTCGCCGGGATGCTGAGCGGGACGGGCCTGATGTACGCCGTCCCCACGGACCATGTCATCGAACGTGCCTACCACAACGTGTACCCGCTGCTGGCCGCCGACGCGGCCGTCGTGGCGGCGGCGGTGGCCGGCGTCTTCGTCGTCCGCGCCCTCACCACGGCACAGCGGCGACGCGGCACCGATTCCGTACGGGCCTGACCCCGCCCCGACCGCCGGGCGCGCATGACCGAGGCGCCGCACGGGAGCTAACCTGCGGAGTTGTGACCAGGGTGCATCAGCTCACCGGCGCGGCCGGTTCGGCCGTGTCGGAGGCGACGGCCGCGGCGTACTACGCCTCGATCGCGCAGACCGAGGAGAGCGGCGACGGCACGGTACGGCACCGGCTGCGGCCGGAGGTCGGCGACGGCACCATCGAGGTGACGTCGCTGCGCAGCGGGTTCGACATCGTCCGTTACGACGTCGCGTTCGCCGGCGGACACCGGGTCGGGTTCCGGTTCCCGGGGAACCACTTCGAGCTGGAGCACTGCGTCGACGGGCGCATGCACATCAGCGAGACCGGGGCCGGCGCGGGTGACCTGCGCGCCCGCTCGGTGGCGCTCAGTCCCCGCGGGGCCCTCGACGGTGTCGTGGCGCACGGCGACGGCGAGCGGTACCGCGCGGTGTCGGTCACCGGAACCTGGTCCGGGCTGGAGTCCTACCTCGGCGGTCTCGGCGCCGGTGCCCTGCCGCCCACCGGACCGGAGAGCGTCGCCCGCGAGCGGTATCTGGGCAGGTCCGCCGCGCTGCGCCCGGCCGCCGGCCCGCTGGAGGAAATCTTCCTGCACCGGCGCTCCTCCCCGGGACGCCTGCTGTTCATGGAGTCACGGCTCGTGGCGGCACTCGCCGCGCTGATCGACGGGCTTTCGGCCGGCGCGTCGCCCGCCGAGGCCCGGGACCGCTCCGAGCCGGCTCTGGCCGACCACGAGACGGCCGCGCTGCGCCGGGTACCCGAGCTGCTGTGGCGGGAGCGCCACGCACCGCCGACACTCGCCGAGCTGGCCCGGGCGTCGTCGATGTCGGTACGGCGCCTCACCACCGGATTCCGCGCGCTGTACGGGACGTCGGTGATGGAGTACCACCGGCGGCACTGCCTGGACCGGGCCGCGGCGCTGCTCGTCGAGACCGACTGGCCGGTCTCCCGGATCGCACACGAAGTCGGCTACGCCTCGGCCGGCAACTTCGGCTACGCCTTCCGGCGCGACCGGGGCACGTCCCCCGCCCGCTTCAGGCGGGAGCGCTCCTGACTCAGTTCGTCCCGACACGGCCCGTTCCGAAATGGTCCGTCCGGGTCGCGAGCAACGTCGGCCTGGGCCATGGGCGGGCGCACCCCCGACACCGCCGGTCCGGTCCACGGGCGGGGCACCCTCCTGGTGCCGTCCGCCGAGGTGTCCGCGCGCTGCCCTGCGGACGGACGGACCTCCCGCGCCGCCCTCCGACGCGGCCCCGCGCTCCACATCCCGGGGCCCGGCGCTCCACACCACGGCGCGTCCGCGGCGCCGACGATGGGCGCACCGCAGGCACCCTCGGAGGGAGACCGATGACCGTCCGTACCGCTTCCGCACCCCCACGGAACGCCGTCCCCCCACGGACCGGAACAGGGCTACTGATCATGGTCCTCGGCGGACTCTCGGCGGTGTCGCCGTTCGCCATCGACATGTACGCGCCCGGCTTCCCGGAGATCGTCACGTCGTTCGGGACCTCGAAGACGGCCGTCCAGCTCTCCCTGACGGCGTGCCTCGTCGGGCTCGCCGTGGGACAGCTCGTCCTCGGCCCGGTCAGCGACGCGACGGGGCGGCGGCGCCTGCTCCTGGCCGGTTCCGGTGCGTTCAGCGTGCTGTCCCTGGTCTGCGCGTGCGCCCCGTCCATCGCCGTGTTCGACACGGCCCGGCTGCTGCAGGGGGTCGCGGGCGGCGCGGGCATCGTCATCGGACGGGCGGTCGTCAGTGATCTGTTCACCGGCGCCCCCGCGGCCCGCCGGCTCACCACGCTGAGCGTCATCGGGTCCACCGCGCCGGTGCTGGCTCCGGTGGCCGGCGGCCTCGTCCTCGGTGTCGGCTCGTGGCGGCTGGTGTTCGTGGCGCTGGCCGTGACCGGGCTGCTGTTGCTGACCGCGATCTGGGCGTGGGTGCCCGAATCACTGCCCGTCGAGCGGCGCCGGACCGGCGGCCTGCCGGCCGTACTCGCCGCGATGGGCGGCCTGCTGCGGCGCCGGGAGATGGCCGGTCACCTCCTGGTCATGGGATGCGGACTGGCCGCCCTGTTCGCCTACATCACCGGCTCGCCCTTCGTCTTCGAGACCGTCTACGGGCTGTCGCCCACCGAGTACAGTTTCGTCTTCGCGACCAACGCCGTCGGCACGGTGCTGGCCGGGACCGTCTTCGGACGGCTGGCTGGCCGGGTACGTCTGAACGTCCTGCTCACCGTCGGTGTGGCCGTCACCGTGCTCGCCCTGGTCACGCTGGTGATCCTGCTCGCCGTCGGCGTCAGCACGTTCCTCACCACGTGGGCCTGCCTGTTCGGCCTGACGTCCGGGTTCGGGCTGCTGCTGCCCGCGTCGACCACCATCGTCCTCGCGGTCGGCAGCGACGCTCCCGGAGCCGCTTCCGGGCTGCTCGGCGGCGCCCAGTTCGTCCTCGGGGCCGCGGCCGCGCCCCTGCCCGGCGTGCTGGGGGACACCACCGCCATGTCGACGGCGGTCGTCGTCCTGGGCTGCGTACTGCTGTCCGCGACAGCCCTGTTCACGCTCGCCCGGCCGTGGGAGGGCCACGGCGAGCCCGCCGGCTCACCCGGGTGAGCCGCGCACAGCACCGCGGCCGCCCCCTCGTGTCCTCCCGCCACCGCCGGTGCAGTTCGTACGACAACGCGAGCACCTTCAACCGCAGCAGGGCGACCATCTCGCTGTGCGGCCAGTCGCACGCCTCGTGATGGATCGGAATCGTGGAGCTCCTTCTCGCAGTCCCGGGCGAGACCGTGACGGATGGTGACGTCGTGGCGTATCCGCTCCGGGACGGGCCAGGGGCGCCCCGATGCCCCGACGTCCGGGCAGTCGGCTTCGCGAAACAGGTCCGCGGCCCGGAGTCCGGCTTCCGCCGCCTCGGCCCGCATGCGGAGGGCCCGGCCGGCCGCCTGCTCGGCGGAGCGGCACAACCGCTCGCGGACAGCAGCCCCGGTGAGGAAGAACCTGCCCGAGGACGGGGGGCTCGGGCAGGCGGTTTCCGGCCACTCGGCGCCGGCGCGCCATCGCGGCCGCCCCCGGCGTCGATACTGCGGCCATGGACCAGAAACGGGAGATCGTGGCACTGATCGGTGACGTCCTCGGCCCAGCGGCCGTCGGCAGCTACCTGCACGGCTCCGCCGTGCTCGGCGGCCTCCGTCCGGCCAGCGACCTGGACGTCCTCGTCGTCTCCCGGCGGCGCACGACCGCACGGCAACGGCGCGCCCTCCTCGACGGGCTGCGCGGCATCTCGGGCTTCACGGGCGGGGCCCGCCCGGTCGAACTCACCGTCGTCGTCCAGGACGAGGTACGCCCGTGGCGCTACCCGCCGACCGGCGACTTCCTCTACGGCGAGTGGCTGCGCGACGCGTACGCGGCCGGTGCGGTCCCCGAGCCGGAACCGATGCCGGATCTGGCCCTGCTCGTCACCATGACGCTGGCCGGCGACCACCCCCTCGCGGGCCCGCCCCCGGCACAGATTCTCGACCCCGTACCGTGGGCGGACGTGGCACGGGCGAGCGTGCAGGGCATCCCCGGCCTGCTGGACGACGTGGACAGCGACACCCGCAACGTCGTACTGACCCTCGCGCGCATCTGGACCACCCTCGCCACCGGCACGATCAGGACGAAGGACGCCGCCGCCGACTGGGCCCTCGGCCACCTCCCGCCCCGGCACCGCCCGGTCCTGCGCCACGCCAGGGAGCTGTACCTCACCCGCCGGTACTCCGAGGAGAGCTGGAGCGACGACCTGAGGGCGCGGGTACGTCCGCACGTGGACCACGTGCTCGCCGAGATCGGTGAACTGCCGTGTGCATGAGGGGGTTCACCGGCGCATCGGCTCGCCCGGCACCCCTCGTACCTCCTCCTGAAGCCGCTCGCCGATGTGGCGGATCAGGAACTCCAGATCCGCGCAGTACACCGAAGGGTGACCGAAACCGGAGCCGCGCAGATACCGGTCGGTGAACCTGCCGCCCCCGCAGATGCCGACGACGGGGCAGCGGCGGCAGCTTCCGCAGAGCGTGTCCGGCCCCCGGGCCTGCGCGACCACGGTGTGCGGGTGGTTCAGGGCGTCCTCGAAGTCGTGGCGGAAGACGTCCATCCCGAGGTCGGGCGCGCCCGCATACGCGGTCTTGAGGGAATCGAGGCGCTGGAGGGAACCGTCGGTGTCGACCACCACCACGGCCAGCGGGGACAGCCCCACCGTCTCGGACCTGCTCGCCGCCCCGAGCAGCAGCGCCACGATCTCACCGAACAGGCGGACCGGGACGGGCCGGCGGCCCGAAGGCGTGTCCCACCACAGGTCGAAGACCCGGGTGAGCCAGGCGCCGTACGGGACGGCACGCGCCGCCCGGCCCGCGGGCCCGGCGAACGGGCCGATGCCGGGCGGCGGCTCGCTCCAGTTCCCGTACGGGAGCAGGAAGTCGAGGGTGGTGGGCTCCAGCGCGATCAGCGACCGGTAGACCTCGGCGGGGTCGGTCTCCACGTCGATGGTGCACAGAATGCCCCCGTACGCGGCCGGCGCGCCGGCCAGCAGACCGGCTGCCCGCCGTACCGCGGGCCAGGAGGACCGGCCCGCGTGGTCGACCCGCCGGTGGTTGAGCCGGGCACTGCCGCCGTCGAGGCTCAGTCCGACGGTGACGCCGGCCGCGCTGAACCGCCGCACGGCGTCCGCGGTGAGCAGCGTGCCGTTGGTCTGCACCGAGACGGCGACGGCGCAGTCTCCGGGCAGGGCGTCCCGGACGGCCCGCGCGTGGCCGATCAGCGCGGCGGGGCCGAGGAGAAGAGGCTCCCCGCCGTGCAGATCGACCCGTATCGACCGCAGCCCGTGGGTGGTGACGTGCTGGGCGATCCGTTCCGCGGTGCGGCGTACGGTCTCCTCGGCCACCCGGGCAGGGCGCTCGCGCCAGCTCTGGTCAGGCCCCTCGTACACGTAGCAGTAGGTACAGGCGAGGTTGCACCTGCTGTGCACCTTGAGCACGAACTGCCGGAACGGTACGCGCCGCCGGGAGGGAACGGGCCGGCCCGCTTCCCTCATTCAGGGGGCGCGTCGTCGTAGAACGCGACGACGTCCGAGCTGTCCATGCGTTCGCGCACGCCGGGCAGCAGCGTGCTGAGCACCGGGCGCCCGGTACGGGCCGACAACTCGCCGAGCGGCAGGCCGGTGAGATCGGGAAGCCGCGCATCGCTCGGTTCCACAGACGGCAGCTCCACAGACGGCGGCTCCACGGGCGACGGCTCTGCGGGCAGCGGCTCCACGGGCAGGCGGGTCTTGGTCATGCCAGGGCCTCTCTCGCTCGTCGGTCCTCCCAAGGTTTCCATGGCACGTCGGCGAATCCAGCACATCGTTCCGGCCAACGCCCGCAGCCGCCCGGGGGAGGAGAGGCGTCCCGCCGATGGGATCATGACGCGTGATGAACACAGAGGCGGAAGCGCAGGCGCAGGCGCAGGCGCAGGCAGAGGCAGAGGCAGAGGCGCGGCGGGAGCCACCGGCCCAGGCGCAGGTGAATACGCCGGCCGCGGCAGACGCGGACCAGTCCGGGAGCGAGCCCGCGGCGACCGGCTGGCCGGACATACCGGGCGACACCGCCCTCACGATCAAGGTCCCGGAAGCCGACCCGCTGGTCCGTACGGGCTTCCCCGCCCACGTGACCGTGCTGTACCCGTTCGTGGACGAGAGCCGCATCGACGCCACGACGCGGCACGACCTCACCCGCCTCTTCGCCGGGCACGACGCCTTCACGCTGACCTTCGACTCGTTCGGCCGCTACCCCGGCGTGCTCTGTCTCGACCCGTGGCCCCACGACCCCGTGACCGCGCTGACCAAGGACCTCACCCGGCGCTGGCCGGAAGCCGTGCCGTACCGCGGGATATTCGGCGCGGGACTCGCCCCGCACCTGACGATCGCGAACCACGAGGGCCCCGCGACCCAGGAGGCCGCGTACGGCGCGTTGCAGGCCGAGCTGGCCCCCGCGCTGCCGCTGAGCTGTTCCGTACGCGCGGTCCAGCTCATCGTCTGGGACGGGCGGCGCTGGCAGGACCGGGCGGAGTACCGTCTGGGCGCGCCGTACCGCGCCGCTTGACCTTGTCGCAGCGACAACGTTTCTACTGAAGCCATGCGCATCGGAGAACTCGCCGGCATCGTCGGCGTCACCACCCGTGCCGTACGGCACTACCACCGCACCGGGCTGCTGCCGGAGCCGCCGCGGCAGCCCAACGGCTACCGCGAGTACTCGCTGCGCGACGCCATCGAGCTGGCCCGGATCCGGCGGCTGGTCGAGCTCGGCCTGAGCCTGGACGAGGTCAAGGACGTGCTGGCGGACGACGCGGGCAAGGACCTCATCGAGATCCTCACCGAGCTGGACGCCGACCTGGCGCGCCAGGAGGAGGCCATCCGGCAGCGCCGCGCCCGCCTGGCCCGGCTGTTCGAACAGGCCGAGCGGACCGGCCGGTTGCCGGACGAGGCCCCCGTCTCGCCCGAGCTCGCGGCCGTCTTCGACGCCATGGCCCGCGCCTCGGCGCAGGTACCCGGACCGGAGCCGGCGATGGCGGCCAAGGAACGGCAGCTCCTCGCCCTGCTGGAGACCGGAGCACCGGGCGGCGACGACCGCGGCTGGTTCGACGGCCTGATGCATGCCTTCCGGGCCGATCCGGCGGCGATGCGGCGTGCGTACGAGGTCTATGCCCGGATGGACGAGCTGGCCGGGGCCGCCGAGAACGACCCGCGGGTGGAGCTGACCGCGCGGGCCATCGTCGACAGCATCCCGGACGAGGCGCTGCGGGCGATGAGCCTGCCGGCCGACGGCGACGCGGAGGAGGGCGACGGGTTCTCCGACGCCTTCTTCTCCGACTTCACCCCCGCCCAGGCCGCCGCCGTGTACCGCGCCATCGAACTGCTCAAGGAGCGTGCCGGGTGAAGACGCTGAGAAAGGCTGTGCGCCGGTCCTTCGCCGCGCTCGTGCCCGGCGAGCTGATACTCGTCCTGTGCGTGGCCGGCGGGGTGCGCATCGCCCCCGCCGTCCGGCTGGCCACCGAGCTGGCCGTGCTCACGCTCGCGGCCGCGGCCGCCGCGCTGATCGCCCTCGACCACCGCCGCCACCGCCGCGCCGGGCTCGGCCACCGCGCCGCCTTCGTCGCCGCGATCGCCGACGCCGTCCCGGCGGCGGTGCGCAAGCTGACCGCCCACGAGGTGTTCCTCTCCACCAGCTTCCTGCGCTGGGTGACCCGCCGCGGCCCGCACGGGGTGCGCGACGGCGACCTGCCCGTCCCGTACGCGCCGGGGCAGACGGCGACCATGTACGGCTTCCTGTTCGTCTGCGTCGTCGAGACCGTGGGGCTGGCCTTCCTGATCCCGTGGCCGGTGGTGCACGCCGTGACGCTCGTCCTCGACATCTGGGGCTGCTACTTCGTCATCGCCCTGCACGCCTCGTGCGTGGTGCGCCCGCACGTGGTCGGCGCCGACGGCTCGCTGCGCCTGCGCTACGGTGCCCTGCTGGACATCCGCATACCCGCCGGCCGGGTGGCAGCCGTCCGCCGGGAACAGAAGTTCCCGGACGGCAAGCTGGCCGTCGTGGACGAGAACGGTGTCGCCGACATGGCCGTGGCCGGCCGGACGACGGTCCTCGTCGAACTCACCGAACCGGTGCGCTTCGTACGCGCCCTGAGCAAACCCGCCGAGGCCCGCGCTTTCCGCTTCTACGCCGAGGACCCCGCGGCCGTCGTCACCGCGCTGAAAGCCGGCGCACCGTCCCGCTACTTGGCCTCGACCCGTCCGAACGCGTCAGGGCCGGACGCCAGCGCCTCGCACGCCGCCTCCCAGGCGGAGTCCCCGGGGTAGAGCTGCGACCGCAGGTAGGCCCAGGTGAGCCGCTGCACCGCGGACACCCGCTCGGGGCTCTCGTCCGTGGTCTCGGCGACGTCGTACCCGGAGACCCCGCCGAGCCCGTGCTCCGCGCCGAACAGGGTGAGCAGGGACTTGGGGCCGGGGGCGAGGACGTACGGGTCGGCGTGCCAGTCGGGGCCCTGGACCGTCAGGTGGGAGGAGTCGTCCTGGTCGCCGGCGACCACGAGGGCGGGCGTCGTCATCCCGGAGAAGTCCATGGACGCGAGGAACGGGAGCGCCTCGGCCATGGCCTCGGTGAGGGCGTCGCCGCCCCTGCCGGGTGCGGCGAGCAGGACACCCGCCGTGATCCGGGGCTCTCTCAGGTCGACCACCGTTCCGTCGTCCGGGTCGGTGAGCCGGGCGCCGAGCAGCAGACTCGCGGTGTGCCCGCCCATCGAGTGCCCGGCCACGGCGATCCGGTCGCGGTCCAGGCGCCCGGGAAGCTGCGGGACCGCCGCTTCGAGCACGTCGAGCCGGTCGAGGATGTGCCGCATGTCCTCGGCCCGCGAGCGCCAGTGCAGGGGCGCGCCGGGGGTGGCGGGGTCCAGGTTCAGTGTCCTGGAACTGAGGTGGGTGGGCTGGATCACGGCGAAGCCGTGCGCCGCCCAGAAGTTGGCGAGCGGCGCATAGCCGTTCAGCGAGGAAAGGTGGTGGGAGGGGCCCTGGCCGTGCGAGAGGAGGACGACCGGCAGGTCGCTCCCGGTCACCGGCGCGGAGATCCGTAGCTGGAGGTCCACGGCCCGGCCGGGTACGGGCAGCGTCACCGGGCCGACCGAGAGGACGGGGGCGGGGGAGCCGGAGGTGCCGACCGGGGAACTCGTTGCATTCATGAGGCGCATGTCCCTTCAAGAGCCGCTGCCGGTGGCCGCGTCGGGCGGACACGGGAAGAGGCGGGCGGACGCGTCCGGCTACGGCACCAACCGAAGCGGAACGCTGTTCCGTTTACGATATGGAACGGCGTTCCGCTTTGTCAACGGAGGTCGGGCGCCTACAGGCCGAGGTCCAGGGCCAGGCACGAGAAGTGGTTCCACGAGCCTTCGGGGTGGTGTGTGTGCTGCGCGCGGCTCTCCGGTGAGGGCTGCTCCGTGACCATGTCCTCGAACGGGATGCGCTCGGGCAGCGTGCCGAACTTGGCCTGCCGGGCCGCTGTCGAGGTGTCCGTCGTGTTGCCGGTGTTCATCGCGGGCCTCCGTAGGGGCGGGTGTGGAACGACTCTGGCAGGCGTCGCGTCACCGGTCAAGAGGGTGACGGTGGAAGGGTGTGACGGGTGCGGCGGTGTCGGGTGGGGCTGAACGGAGCCGGGGGTGCACCCGGCAACTCGGGTGCCTGGTAAGGCCGGTGGGTCGTGCGCCGAAGCCGGTGCTCAGCTCCACCCGACGTGGAACGCAAGGGGCAACGAGCGCAGGGCGTCCAGCTCGGGCGCGGCCGCCACGACCCGCTGCCCCGCCACCACGGGCGCCGAATTGTAGATCTTGCGCAAGGTGAAGCCCGTCCCGAACGTTCCTGAGTGCCCGGCCCGGTCCCGACCCGCAACCGATGCGGCTCATACCGGATCATGATGCTCTCCGACCGCGTGGCCGGGCAGGAGTCGAACGCGGATCACAGCTCCGGGTCCGTCATGCGGGCCAGCCGCACGGGGGTGAGGCCCGTACTGTCGAGCAGCCGGCGGGCCGGACGCCGGACCACCGAGACCGGGCCCACGCTGTCCCACGAGGTGTGCAGCCGCGCTTCCGCGCACACCAGGCCGACGAGCAGCACGGCGGCCCCACGGTCGGTCGACACCGCTCCGTCCTGGATGCCGGAACGGTGGGTGAGGGACGACGGGGGACGCCCGCCCGGTGTGGCGACGACGGTTTCGGCGTCGATTCCGTGCTGCTCCAGGACCGGCCGGACCAGGGCGGCCCGCGGCAACTCCAGGCCGACGGCGTGGTGGTTGAGCCCCGTCACGCCTTCCAAGGTGTGACTCGTCGGCAGGTGGCCGATGTCGTGCGGCAGCGCAGCGACCCGCAGCAGACCGTCCTCCGGGGGAAGTGTGCCGGTACGGGTCGGGCGGCGGTGTCGGCGGGACCTTGGGGGAGCTGAGACCTGACGGGCTGCCCATCCGGGCACTGTTGGGCAGCGGTTGGTGCCGTCAGCGTGCGGTAGTGGCGGGCGCGCCCCTCTTGCGCGCCCGGTAGGCAGCGGCCTTGATCTTGTTGCCGCAGGACTCCATGCCGCACCACTGCCGCCGCGCGCCCCGGGAACGGTCGATGTAGACACGCGTGCACTCGGGGTTCCCGCACTCCTTGAGCAGCGGCACGTCCGGCCCGCTCAGCAACTCCACCGCCAGGCGGGCCACGGCGGACAGCGCTTCCTCGGGGGTGGCGTCGGTGCGGCGGCCGGCGCTCGTCAGCTGTGGCGCCGCGGAGGGCTTCCGTGCGGCCTTGTTCAGTACGTCCAAGGCCCGGGCACCGAACGGCTCGCCGAGGCGTCGCGCGGTGATCAGCTCGTAGACCGCCTCCCGTAGGGACTTCGCGCGCTCCACGTCGGACGGCCGGGCAGGCGTCACGGAATCCACCAGCCCGGACTCCACGCACCACGCGGCCAGCCGCTCCGGCGTCGCGAACATCTCGAAGCGCACGGTGCGCCGGGCGCGGAGCGTCGCGGCGAAGTCGAGGGCGGGATGCCCGCAGACGAAGACGTGGTCGGTGTTCACGGTCACCATCCTGGCGGGTGACGAGCGGTGCGGCAAGGCGCGTCGCGTCACCGGTCGCAGGCACCGGGCCGGAACCTGCCTTCCGTGTCGTACGTGCTTCCCGTGCCGCGCATGCCGTCCGTGTCGACCCTGCTCTCCGTGCCGTCCCTGCTCTCCGTGCCGTCCGAGGGCGCCGGGCGGCCGGAGCGCAGGCGCAGCCGGCGGCCGGTCCAGCGCCCGCGCAGCCACCGGTCGTGGCTGGCCACGACGATCGCGCCCGGCCCGGCGCCGAGGGCGTCCTCCAGTTCGTCGCACAGACGTGGCGAGAGGTGGTTCGTCGGCTCGTCGAGCAGCAGGAGGTGCGGCGGGTGTGCCACCAGGAGGGCCAGCGCGAGCCTGCGGCGCTGGCCGACCGACAACTGCCCCACCGGCTTGTCGACTTCCGGGACGCCCAGCAGTCCCAGCGCGCCGAGCGGGACCGCCTCGGCCCGCTCGGCACCGAGCACGTGGGTGTACGTGTCGCGTGCCGAGCGGTCCGGGCGCTCGAACACGGTGTCCTGCGCCAGCAGGCCCACGGTCAGGCCGGGCCGTCTGCGCACCGCGCCCCCGCCCTCGGCGTCGAGCCGTCCGGCCAGCAGGGACAGCAGGGTCGACTTCCCGGCCCCGTTGTCTCCCGTGACCAGGAGCCGGTCCCCGGCGAGGACGTCCAGGCGCGCGATGTCCAGCCGACCGGGCACCCGCGCGTCCCGCAGCGCGACGAGCGGATCGTCCACGGGAGCGCTGCCCGGCGGACGACCGCCGCTCACCGGACCGCTCTCCGCCGGACCGCTCTCCGCCGGACCGCTGTCCATCGGACCGCTCTCCGCCGGAGCACCGTCCACCGGCACGCCGGTCAGCGCCCCGGCGTGCAGGCGCAGCGGCTTCGGCGGCCTGCCGACCTGCGTCCGTTCCAGTTCGCCGAGCCGGCGGGCGGCGTTGCGTACCCGCCGGGAGACCTGTTGCTGCACCCGGCCGGCCCGGTGGCCGTACCCCATCTTCTCGTGGTCCCGCGGCCCGCGGTCCGGGGCGACGCGGCGCGCGGTCACCCCGGCCGAGCGGCGCAGCGCCTCCAGTTCCTCCTGCTCCGCCGCGTACCGCTGTTCCCAGCGTTCGCGCTCCGCCCGTTTCTCGGCACGGTAGGCGCTGTAGTTGCCGCCGAAGCGAACCGGACCTTTCACCGCCGGGTCGAGATCGATCAGGTCGGTGCAGACCGCGTCGAGGAACGCCCGGTCGTGACTGGCCGCCACGACGGCGCCGGGCAGCGCGCGGATCTGTTCCTCCACGAAGGCGGCCGCTTCGTCGTCGAGGTGGTTGGTCGGCTCGTCCAGCAGGAGCGCGGCCGGTCGGCGGACGAGGAGCGCGGCCAGTGCCAGCCGGCCGCGCTGCCCGCCGGACAGCGAACCGAGCGTCCGGTCGTGTCCCAGCCCGCCGAGACCGAGCCCGTCGAGGACGATCGCGGCCCGCCGGTCGGCGTCCCAGGCTTCGCTCTCCTGGGCGTGTTCGAGCTGCTTCCCGTAGGCGTCCAGCAGTTCGGCGTGGCCGGGGTGGTCGTCCGGTGTGCCGGCGAGCAGCCCGGTCAGCCGGTCCAGTTCGGCCAGGTCGGCGCGGGTCTCCCGCAGGGCGTCGTCCAGCACCCGCGCGATCGTCGTGGCACCGTCGAACGGCATTTCCTGGTGCAGGAAGCCGAGGTCCCGCGGGCGGGTGACCTGGCCGGCGTCGGGCTGGTCCACGCCCGCGAGCAGGCGCAGCAGGGTCGATTTGCCGACACCGTTCTCGCCGATGAGGCCGACGCACCGGCCCGGGGAGACGGTGAGCGAGACGCCGTCGAGGACCCGGCGGGTCCCCAGCGTACGGACCAGGTCGTGGGCGAGCAGAGCGGCGCGGGGCATGGTGGTCCTCCTGAAGTGGGAGCGGTGGGCGGCCCGCCGGGTGGACACCTCGGACGCGGGCCGAGGCCGTTCCGCCGCCTCACACCTCGGGGGCCGCCGTCTCCCGCAGCTCGCCGCCGGCCAGCCGCAGCCACCGGTCGATCCCGATCCTGGCGAGGAACCGCTCGTCATGGCTGACCACCACGAACGCGCCCTGGTAGGACGCCAGCGCGCTCTCCAGTTGCCCGGCGCTGACCAGGTCGAGGTTGTTCGTCGGCTCGTCCAGGAGCAGCAACTGCGGGGCCGGTTCGGCGCACAGCACACAGGCCAGGGTGGCGCGCAGCCGCTCGCCGCCGGACAGCACATCGACCGGGAGATGCGCCCGGGAGCCCCGGAAGAGGAAGCGCGCGAGCAGGTTCATCCGTTCGGCCGCCGTACGGTGCGGCGCGAACGCGGCGAAGTTCTCGGCCACGGTCCGGGAGAGGTCGAGCACGTCCAGGCGCTGCGAGAGGTACGCGATCCGGCTGTCGGCCCGCTTGATCCGGCCCGCGTCGGGTTCGAGGCCGCCCTGCAACAGGCGCAGCAGCGTGGTCTTGCCGGCGCCGTTCGGGCCGGTCAGCGCGATGCGTTCGGGGCCCCGGATCGTCAGGTCGACCCCGCCGTCGGCGAACAGCTGCCGCTCGCCGTGGCTGACGCGCAGGCCCTCACCGAGGAACAGGTTGCGCCCCGCGGGCACGTTGGTGTCGGGCAGATCCAGCGTGATGCGCTGCTCGTCGCGCACGGCACGGCCCGCCTCGTCCAGCCGGGCCTTGGCCTCGCTGACCCGGGAGGCGTGCATCTGGCCCGCCCGGCCCGCCGACTCCTGGGCCCCGCGCTTCATGTTCCCGGCGAAGATGCGCGGCAGCCCC
Source organism: Streptomyces sp. NPDC026394 (assembly GCF_055567735.1). Classification (NCBI taxonomy): domain Bacteria; kingdom Bacillati; phylum Actinomycetota; class Actinomycetes; order Kitasatosporales; family Streptomycetaceae; genus Streptomyces; species Streptomyces sp. NPDC026394. The sequence goes on along the minus strand of NZ_JBVHPX010000009.1, from coordinate 160,262 downwards.
GCGTTCTTGAGGTTGCGCGAGGCGTTGCTCGCACGGCGGTCGGCGCGCTCCCGGGCCTGCTGCAACTCCCGCTTTTCCCGCTTGAGTTCCTGCTCGGCGTTGCGGACGTTCTTCTCGGCGACCTCCTGTTCGGCCTGTACGGCTTCCTCGTACGCGGTGAAGTTGCCGCCGTACAGCCGCAGGGCGCCCGGCTCCAGCTCGGCGATGCGGTCCATGCGGTCGAGCAGCGCCCGGTCGTGGCTCACCAGGATCAGGCAGCCGTTCCAGTCCTCCAGCACGTCGTAGAGCTTGTGCCGCGCGTCGAGGTCCAGGTTGTTCGTCGGCTCGTCGAGCAACAGGACGTCGGGCCGCTTGAGCAACTGCGCGGCCAGGCCGAGCGAGACGATCTGACCGCCGCTGAGGGTGCTCAGGCCGCGGTCCAGGGTCAGTTCGGTGAGACCGAGCCGGTCGAGCTGCGCGCGGGTGCGCTCCTCGATGTCCCAGTCGTCGCCGATGGTCGCGAAGTGTTTCTCGTCCACGTCGCCGGACTCCACGGCGTCCAGGGCCCGGATCACCTCGGCGACGCCCAGCACCTCGGCCACGGTGAGGCCGGCGGCGAGCGGGAGGCTCTGCGGGAGGTGGCCGAGGGTGCCGGAGACGGTGACCGACCCGGCGGCGGGGCGCAGCTCACCGGCGATCAGCTTGAGCAGGGTGCTCTTGCCGGAGCCGTTGGGCGCCACCAGCCCCGTACGGCCGGCGCCCACGGTGAAGGACAGGTCCTGGAAGACGGGGGTGTCGTCGGGCCAGGAGAAGGACAGGTTCGAGCAGACGACGGAAGCGTCGGACATGGGGATACCTCGGAAAACACGACGGGCCCGGCAGACACCGGTGCCCGGAGAGCGGGCAGGAGGGCACGACAAGGCAGCCACCACGGCGGTGCGTCCGCGCACCGGCCGGCGGCCGTCAGGTCCGGGTATCACCCGGAGATGTCGTCGTCACCCGCCACAGCTACGTCTCCTCGATCCGAGATCAGTTCATCGCGAGGCTAACACCCGTACGCGGCAGGCGTGCACGACCGGCCCGGCGGGCGCCGGACCGCCGTACACCGCCGAACCGGCGCCGGGCCTGCCGCGCAGGGGCCACCGCCCGCAAAACTGGACTTGCGGGTCCATTTTCACCGTCCTACGCTGCGCCGCAGTTGACGGTCGACGGTGCGGGCATCCCGCCCCGCCCGTGAGCGATTCCCCTTCACCGCCCGCGAGTTCCCCACCCGCGAGAAAGGACATCCGCATGCACGCGATCCGTATGGACCGGCACGGCGGCCCCGAGGTCATGACGTGGACCGCATTACCGGACCCGGCCCCTGGGCAAGGCGAGGTGCTCGTGCGGCTCGCCGTCGCCGGAGTGAACTTCATGGACGTCGGAGCCCGGACGGCCGGCGGACCCGGCTGGGCCGCTCCCGCGATTCTCGGCGTCGAGGGCGCGGGCCGGGTGACAGCCCTCGGAGCGGGCGTCGAGGGCTTCGCCCCAGGTGACCGCGTCGCCTGGTTCTACCACGCGGGCAGCTATGCCGAACTGCTCGCCGTTCCGCAGGATTCGTTGGTCAAGGTGCCCGACGAGGTGTCCGACGAGACCGCGGCCGCGGTCATGATGCAGGGCCTGACGGCTCACCACTTCACCACCGGGACCTACCGCGTCGGGCCGGGGGACACCGCTGTCGTGCACGCCGCGGCCGGCGGTGTCGGACTGCTGCTGACGCAGATGATCAAAGCTCGCGGTGGCCGGGTGATCGGGCTGGTGTCCCGGGAGGAGAAGGCGGCCGCGGCGCGGGAAGCCGGCGCGGACCATGTCCTGGTCTCCCGCGGCGAGGGCTTCGAAGGCCGGGTCAGGGATCTGACGGACGGCAAGGGCGCGCACGTGGTGTACGACGGGGGCGGTACCGCGACGTTCCGCTCCTCGCAACGGGCGCTGCGCCCCCACGGAGTCCATGCCTACTACGGGCCGTTCATGGGCGTCCCGTCCATCGCTCCGACCGACCTCCCCGACAGCATCTTTCTGACGTACCCCGTGGTGCATCACCATGTCCCCACGCGTGCGGACCTGGTCCAGCACACCGGGGAGGTCTTCGACCTGGTACGGGAGGGACGGCTGACTCCTCGCATCGGAGGGCGTTACGCGCTGTCGGACGCCGCGCGGGCCCACACCGACCTCGAATCCCGCCGGACCACGGGCAAGCTCCTGCTCGTACCCTGACTGCCGCCCCCCCCATCCGGCCTCCGACGACAGGGAGTACCGCCATGCCGCTGACCCGCAAGGGCGCCGCCACCCGGCAGCGCATCGTCGAGGGCGCGGCGTCCGAGATGCGCCGGCTGGGCGTCTTCTCCCTGACGCTGGACGACGTCATGCAGCGCACCGCGACCAGCAAGAGCCAGCTCTTCCACTACTTTCCCGGCGGGAAGGACGAGCTGTTGCTGGCCGTGGCCCGCTACGAGGCGTCCGGCGTGCTCAGCGACCAGCAGCCGGAACTGGCGTCGCTGAACTCCTGGATCGCCTGGCGGAGTTGGCGCGACAAGGTCGTCGAGCGCTACCGCAGGCAGGGCCCCAACTGTCCGCTCAACGCCGTCATGGGGCAGCTCGGCCCGACGACGGAGGGGGCCCGGGCCGTGGTGCGGGAACTCTACGCCCGGTGGCAGGCCGAGCTGGCCGCCGGCATCCGCAGCATGCAGGACCAGGGTGAGATCGACCCCGCCCTGGACGCCGAGCGCGGCGCACGGGCCCTGCTGGCCGGTATTCAGGGGGGCGTGCTGATTCACCTCACGACCGGGAGCCTGGAGCACCTGGAAGCGGCCCTGGACCAGGGGATCGAGTTCCTGCGCCGGTCGGCGGCGAAGGCGTAGGGCTCTGTACGCGGGCTCCGCCGCGACCGCTGCGCGACCGCTGTTCCACGCTGCGGCGTCCCCCGGCCGGACGGCCCGTCGGCTCGCCGGCCGCTGCGCCCCGGCCGGCGGTCCTCCTAACCACCGTCCGTCAGGCCGTGCTGGGGTGGCGGCGGTCCTCGGGTCGCGGGGTGCGGTCCTGCTCGTCCTGGACGAGCAGGGACAGCAGGGACGCCACGGTCAGGCCCGCTTCGGCCGGGTGGCGCAGCACCTTGCCGGGGTCGATCCGGTAGGTGTTGCTGCGGCCCTCGCGGGTGTGCGAGAGGTAACCGTCGCCCTCCAGGTCAGAGATGATCTTCTGGACGGCACGTTCGGTCAACCGGCAGTGCGCCGCGATGTCACGGATACGGGCGGTGGGATTGTCGGCGATAGCGGCCAGTACTCGGGCGTGATTGGTCACAAATGTCCAGCCGCTGTGCGGTTCGGGCACCCCGTTGTTCGACTCGGTCAGTCCATCCATGCCCCAACTCTACCGACCGAACATTCACGCGTCTCGATACACGCAAGGATTTTCGTGTATTAGTTGACGTGTGTCTGTCGATGGGTGAGCCTGAGATGGACGGCGGACGAGCCGATGACGATGGGAGGGAAGGCCATGCGGGAAGCTGCTCACCGGGCGCGCCTCCCCGAGGGCCCCGCTGAAGGCAACGGGAACGGCGGCCCGCCGGCCGCGTGGACCCCGAGCCTGTCGCGGACCGAGGCCTCGCACTGTGGCGACCGCGCGGCGGTGGCGGTGCACGGAGAACTGGACCTGGCCGCCTGCGGAAAGGTCGAAAGCGGACTGCACGACGTCTTGAACCGCTCGTCCCGGGGCGTGGACCTCGACCTCGGCGCGGTGACGTTCTGCGACTGCTCCGGTCTCAACATGCTGCTGAGGCTGCGCCGGCGGGCTGCCGCGCAGGGCAAGACCGTCGTCATCGTCGCCAGCAGCCGCGCGGTCGAGCGGCTGCTGGAGCTGACGGAGGCGCGCGGCCTGTTCGTCTCGCCGGAGCCGCATCCCGACCCGGCTCCGCAGCCGCCCCCGGCTCCCGGCCTGGCCCTTGTCCCGCATCCCCACTCGGGCCACGACTCGAACCATGTCCCGCACGCCGCCTCGGACAGCGCCCCGCATCCTGCTCCGGACGGCGGACACCCGACGTTCTCCGCGATCGATGCCCCGGCACCGCACGATGACGCTTCCCGGAACCTGCCCACGGAGGTCGCGCAGCTACGCCGTGCGATGCAGACCCGCCCGGCCATCGACCTGGCCCGGGGCATCCTGATGGCCACCTTCACCCTGAGTCCGGAGGCCGCCTGGTCCGTCCTGGTCAGCGCTTCCCAGAACACCAACATCAAACTGCACCGTCTCGCTCAAGACCTGGTCGACAGCGTTCAGGGGGCTGCGTTGCCCGAAGCGGTACAGGGGCAACTGGGGGCCGCGGTCGCCAAGGCGAGGGCGGCCCCGACGGTTCCGGCGCAGTCGGGTACGGCCACCGTCCGGAACACCGTGCCCGAGCCGTGGCGTACGGCGCCCGGCGAGTAGCCACGGGGCCGGCCCGGCGTCGGCGCCCCCGCCCGACTCCGCGGACCCGGCAGGCGGTCAGGCGCCCCCTCGCCCAGTTGATGGATTCCGGCACGCACGTTGACGAGATACCTCCGAAGCGCAGCACCGCGGGCAGCCGCGTACCGCACACTGACGGCATGGACCACATCAGTCAGCCGGGGGCGGCGTCCTCGCGGCGGTTCCCGCCGCGGCCGGAGAGTGTGGGGCGGGCCCGGCACTTCGTGCGGGCCGTCCTGGCCGACAGCGCGCCGGACGCGGTGGAGACCGCCGAGCTGCTGGTCAGCGAGCTGATGACCAATGCGGTGCTGCACGCGCGCACGGAGGCCGAGGTGACGGCCCGGGTGCGCGACCGCGTGGTCAGGGTCGGCGTCGGCGACGGCCGGCCGCGCCACCGGCCGGTGCCGGGGGAGTCCGCCCCGTACGCCGGTCCGGGACAGGGACTGGCGGTCGTCGGGCACCTGGCCTCCCGGTACGGCGTCGACGCCGGGGGCGAGCGCAAGACGGTGTGGTTCGAGTTGTGGCCCGACGGGCGGACCCCACCGCCCTCCACCTGGGCGACCGCCGCGCCGTCCTGCGGCCCGACCCGTACGGTGACGCTCGTCGACCTGCCCGGCACGCTGTACCTCGCGTCCCAGCACCACCGGCACGCACTGCTGCGGGAGCTGACCCTGGCCGCGTTCGCCGGCGCGGACACCGGGGTGGACCCGGAAGACCTGGCCGCCGCGCACGACGCGAACCACGCGATCAGCGCGGGCGTGTCGGCGGGGCTGGCCGGACAGACGTCGGTGGCCCACGTCCACTCCCTGAGCGTCTCCCTCCCGGCGGGCGTCGTACGGGCGGTACGCATCCTGGGCCGGGTGCTCGACGCGGCCGAGGAGGCGGCCCGGGACGAACGCCTCCTCACCTGGCCGTCGCTTCCCCAGAACCGCGCCTTCCGCCGGTGGCTGCTCGACCAGATCACCGGCCAGCTCACCGGCGGCCCGCCCACCGCGTGGACCATGGTGCCCCGCGAGCCGAGCGCCAGCCCCTCGGAACTGGTGCCCTGGGACGCCAGCCAGGTATGGGCGAGCAGGGTGCCCACCATCGCGGCCGACGACGACAACCGGATCATCGTGGCCAACGGACCGGCCGCCGACATGCTCGGCTGGCAGGAGGACGAGCTGGTCGGCCAACGGCTCACCGTACTGATCCCGGAGCACCTCAGGGACCGTCACGTGACGGCCTTCACCCGCCTGCTGCTCAGCGGTCAGCCCCGCATCCTGGGCCGCTCGGTACCGCTTCCGGCGCTCCACCGGGACGGCAGGCAGGTCCCTGTCCGGCTGTTCATCCAGACCCAGGTGACGGCTGACGGCCGTACCGTCTACGTCGCCCAGCTCGCCCCCAGGACCGCCCCGCCCGTCCCCGCGCCCCTCGCCGCCTCCGGGGAGAGCCAGGCGATCTTCCCGCAGCCGCCCGGCGGACCGGAACTGCCGGACGATCCGGAGCGCGTCACGGGAGCGGGCGGTGACGAGCCCGACGGACCGGCCCGGGAACGCCGGCTGCTGGCCGACATCGGCGAGTCGCTGAGCAGCACCCCGAACCTGGACGAGGGCCTCCAGCGGGTCTGCAAAATCCTCACGCAGCGGCTGGCCGATTGGTGCCTGGTGGACCTGCTCGACGACGGTGAACTGCTGGAGCGGTTCTGCGTCGCGCACCACAGCTCCACGGAGCTGCCCGCCGCGGCGTACGCGGGCAGGCTCCCCCCGGTGACCGGCGCGGCACGGGGGCCGCTGGCCCGGGTGCTGCGCGGCGCCGGACCGCTGCTGCTCACCGAGGGCCCGGAGCCGAGCCAGGTCAAGAGCCCGCTCGACGTCCACGACCGCGAACTGTTCGAACGGGTCGGGGCCAACAGCGCGGTCATCGCCCCGCTGCGGACCCGCGGGGCCGTCTTCGGCGCCCTGACACTGATCCGCACCGACGGGGAACGGCCGTTCACCGAGGAGTCGCTGCCCCTCATCGGCGACCTGGTCCGCAGCCTCGCCCTCGGCGTGGAACACGCCCGCCTCTACCAGGAGACCCGGCACATCGCCGAGCGCCTCCAGCGCTCCCTGCTGCCCGTACTCCCCGAGATCGCACACCTGCGGATGGCCGCCCGCTACGCGCCCTCGTCCACCACCGCGCAGATCGGCGGCGACTGGTACGACAGCTTCGTGGTCCCCGGCGACCGGACCGCCGTGGTCATCGGCGACGTCACCGGCCACGACCTGGAGGCCGCCGTCGCCATGAGCCAGTTGCGCAGCATGCTGCGCGGCATCGCCATCGACCGCCAGGAACCGCCCGACGAGGTGCTGCGCCGCCTGGACATCGCGAACCACAGCCTGTCCGAGGAGGCCACCGCCACCTGCATCTACGGCCTGGTGACCGGCCCTGCCGACGGGCCCTGGCAGCTCAACCACTCCTCCGCCGGGCACCTGCCACCGCTGCTGACGACCAGAGAGGGCGACACGCGTTACCTCGACGCGGGCTCAGGACTGCTGCTGGGCATGGAACCGGACATGCCCCGACCGGGCGCCATCGACCCGATCCCGGCGCACGCCACCGTCCTGCTCTACACCGACGGCCTCATCGAACGCCGCGACGAGTCCCTCGACCACGCCATGGACCGGCTCCGCCGGCACGCCGCCGCCCTGGCGGACGAACCCCTCGACGTCTTCTGCGACGAACTGCTCATCGCGCTGAGCGCCGACAGTGCCGACGACATCGCCCTGCTCGCCTTCCGCCCGGTACCGCGCGACTGAACCCCGTCGCCGGGCCGCGAGAAACCGCCTGCTCACGGCGGAGACCCGCCTGTCTCACAGCGAGAATCCGCCCGTCTCACGGCGAGAAATAGACCCCGGGCGGCACCCCGACCACGCGCCGGAACGCCGCCACGAACGCGCTCGGTGACGCGTACCCGACCCGGCACGCCACCGCCGCCACCGTCGCACCGCCCGCCAGCAGCGGCATCGCGCTCTGCAGACGGGCCCGGGTACGCCACTGGCCGAACGGCATCCCCGTCTCCGCGGCGAACACACGGGCCAGCGTCCGCGCGCTGGCCCCGACCTCCGCGCCCCACTCGGCCAGGGTCCGGCCGTCCGACGGACGCCTGCGCAGGGCGTCCGCGACGCGGCGCGCCCGGTCGTCGCGGGGGAGCGGCGCCAGCACCGTCGCCACCGACACCGGCCGCAGTTGGTCGAGGACGACCGCTTCCGCGCGCTCCCGGGCGCACGCCGTCAGGCTGTCGTCCGCCAGATACCCGATCAACTCGCGCAGCAGGGGCGAGACGCCGACGACGGTCGGGGCCGTCCAGCGCACCGGGCAGCGGTCCGGCACGTAGTACAGGCTGTGGCCCGCGACCGGACCCGTGGCCCCCGTCGCGTGCTCGACGCCGGCCGGTATCCACAGCGCCATGGTCGGTGGCAGGACCCAGGTGCTGCCCCGGGCGCGCACGGCGATGACTCCCTTCTCCGCCCAGGCCAGTTGGTGCGTCGTATGCCAGTGCCGCCCGTACCACTGGCCGTCGGGGACCACGAAAGTGCCGACGACCACCGCCGCTTCCGGGCCCCCGACCCCGGGGACGAGACGTCCGTATCGCGACAGGATGTGTCCCCCTACCTCGTGGTGGACGTCGTCCGCGCTTCCTAGCATCGCCGCATGGCCTCCATGAATCGCTTGCACCAGTGGATCTGCAGTTCCGGCAGGTGGGCGCGAGGGGTTGAGCAGAATCTGCTGCCCTGGGCCCTCGACGGAGTCGAACTCGGCACCGAGACCCTGGAGATCGGTCCCGGTTACGGTGCCACCACGCGCGTCCTCGCGCGCCGCGCACCGGGTCACCTCAGTGTCCTCGAAGTCGACGCGGAGTTCGCCAAGAAACTTCAGGACGTCTACGCGGGGCGGGTCGAAGTCGTGCACGGCGACGGGACGTCGATGCCGTTCCCCGACGGCGGTTTCGACACCGTCGTGTGCTTCACCATGCTGCACCATGTGCCGTCCCCGGAGCAGCAGGACCGGCTCTTCGCCGAGGCCCGGCGGGTGCTGCGTCCCGGTGGCGTCTTCGCCGGCTGTGACGGCTGTGCGAGTACGGTCTTCCGTCTGCTGCACCTGGGCGACACCTGTGTGCCCGTCCCGCCGGAGACCCTGCCGCGGCGGCTGCGTGCCGCCGGGTTCGGTCCGGCCGAAGTCACCCTCGGGAAGGGAAGGTTCCGCTTCCGCGCCGTACGGGAGTGAGCCGCGCCGGTAACGCGAACGGCGGTCCGAGGGGACGGGGGAAGGAGGTACGGGGGACGGGGGAGCGCGGTCGTACGGTCCCCGATCGGGGAACGGGGGTGGGGACCGTACGACCGCGCGTACCGAAGGTCAGGCAGGCAGGCCGTCCACGGTGGGAACGACGAGCCCGAACAGGTCGGTGACCGTGGTCAGGGCCGCGGTCCGCAGGGCGGCGGCCGGCAGCACGGTGCCGTCCGGCGCGGCGAGGGCGCGGGTGGCGGTGGTGTCGGCGACGACGGTGGGCCGGTACCCGAGGTGGAAGGCGCCCTGTGCGGTGAAGGTGACGCACAGGTGCGTCATGAAGCCGGCCAGCACGAGATCCTTGCCGCTGCCCGGCCCGAAGCCCAGGCCGGACAGGGTCTTCTCCAGTTCGGTGGCGTGGAAGGCGTTCGGGAATCGCTTGACCACGACCGGTTCCCCCTCGGCGGGCGCGACCTGGTCGCTGATGGCGCCGATGTGGGCGCGGATGTCGTACGGGGTGCCCTCACCGCCGTCGTTGACGATGTGGACGACCGGGGTGCCCGCGGCACGGGCGCGCTCCAGCAGGCGGGCGGCCGCCCCGAGGGCCTCCTCGGCGCCCTCCAGAGCCATGACGCCGGTGCGGTAGGTGTTCTGGAAGTCGATCATGAGCAGGGCGGACTCGCTCAGCCGCGGCGGCCGGCCGTCCAGCCCGATCACGTCGCGCAGGGGCGTGGACGGGGTGTTGGCGTTCATCGGGAACCTTTCGTCAGGACATGGCAGGTAAGGAAAAGGGACGGCAGGGAAGGGCAGGGCAGGGCGACGTCTTCCGCCTCGCCGTGCCAGGGAGGGAAACGGAGGGTGAGACGGTGTGGCGGGTCAGCCGACCCGGGTACGGAAGCGGCGGCGGTAGGCCGCCGGAGTGGTGGCGAGCTGCCGCCTGAACGCCCGGTGCAGGGTCTCCGCCGAGCCGAGTCCGGCAGCGGCGGCGACCTGGTCGAGCGGGCAGTCGGTGGTCTCCAGCAGGCGCCGGGCCAGCTCGACCCGGGCCGCCTCGACATAGGCGGCGGGACTGCTGCCGGTCTCCTGTTTGAAGACGCGGGCGAAGTGCCGTTCGCTGAGGCACATCCGGGCAGCCAGGGCCGGTGCGGACAGGTCCGCGTCGAGGTGGTCGGAGATCCACAGCCGTAGCTCGTCGATGTCCCGGCGCTCGGCGGCCGGACGGCTGAGCGGTACGGAGAACTGGCTCTGACCGCCCTGCCGTTTGAGGTACATCACCAGGTGCCGGGCGACCGCCAGGGCCGTCTGCTCGCCCAGGTCCTCGGCCACCAGGGCCAGCGCGAGATCCAGGCAGGCACTGATCCCGGCCCCGGTCCACAGCCGGCCGCAGTCGGAACGGACGAAGATCGGGTCCGGGTCGACCGTGACGTCCGGGTGGTCGGCGGCGAGCTGGGCGGAGGTCGACCAGTGGGTGGTCGCCGTCTTCCCGCCCAGCAGCCCGGCCGCGGCCAGCAGATGCGCGCCCACACACACCGACGCGACCCGCCGGGCGTACGGGGCCGTCTCCCGCACCCACGCCACGACAGCCGGATCGGTACGGGCCACCGGGCCGTCGTCGGTCATGTCGACCGCGCCCGGTACGACCAGCGTGTCCACCTGCTCGCCGACGTCCGCGAAGGCCACGTCGGCGAGCAGCCGCACACCCGCCGACGTGCGGACCGCGCCCGCGGCCGGCCCGGCGAGGCGCACCTGGTAGCCGGCGCGGCCCCCGGTCTCCCGGTTGGCCAGCGCGAAGACCTCGGCCGGGCCGGTGACGTCGAGAAGATCGACATCGGGGAAGACCGCGATGACGACACGGTGCGCAGTGGGCATGAAGCGATCCTCACCGCAGCCGCCGGTGACCGCAATGACGATTACCTGTCACATCCGGACACGGTCGTGCGGGCGGTCGTGCCATACGAGCGTGTACCGCCAGAACAGCCGGCGGCGCAGGCGGGCGCCGGGCAGGAGGCGGCGGGCCTCGCGGGCGATGGTCGCGAAGCCGGTGTCCGCGGGGCGGGTCAGGGCGGTCATCGCGACCGGCCGGGGTGCGGGTGCCGTACGGCCGCGGTGCTTGAGCCGGCCGGTGGCGGCGTTGAGCGGGGCGGACACGGCGGCGAGCAGATGGTCCACGGGCGTCTGCTGACGGGCCAGACCGACGACGACCAGAGTGCCGCCGGGAGCCAGGTGGTCGCGGAAGACGGCGAGCGCGTCGGCGAGCGGCAGGTGGTGGAGGACGGCGACGCAGGTGATGACGTCGTACGGTCCGCCAGGGATTCCGGTGAGCGCGTCAGCGACCGTGAAGGTCACGGTGGCCGCGTCCGCGGGCGGAGTCAGCTCCCGCGCGCGGGCGACGATCGCCGGGTCGGGGTCGATGCCGTGCACCGTGGCGGCACGGGTGGCCAGCAGCCTGGCCAGGTCACCGCTGCCGGACCCGACGTCCAGAGCACTGCCGAGGCGCCGGGGGAGTTGCCGCAGGATCCACGGGTGGAAGTGGGCGTTGTGGTCCCAGGGATGCGTGGCGTTGAACCGGTCGAGCGCCCGGAGGAGACGGGGCAGCAATGACGTCATGCCGCCAGTTCATCAGACCGGGCCCGCCGGCCGCGCCGGCCACCGTCGGGCGCGGGCAGGGGCGGCCGGGTGCGTCCAGGCCCGGTCGGGAGGCCCGTCACGCGCGTCGGAAAGCGCCGGGTGTGATGCCGTACACCCGCTGGAACCAGCGGCTGAAGTGTGCCTGGTCGGCGAAGCCGGTGGCCGAGGCCGCGTCGGCCGGTGCGGCACCGGACCTGAGCAGCGCACGCGCGTGCCGCAGGCGCAACTGCCGCTGGTAGTCGCTCGGCGCGAGACCGAACTCGGCGCGGAACGCACGGTAGAGGGCGAACCGGCTGCACCCGGCGGCCGCCGCCAGTCGCTCCGCGGTCATCGGCTCCCAGAACGCCTCGTCCAGCACCTCCCTGGCCCGGTGGGCCGCCTGGCGGCGGGCTCGGTCGGCCGGTGTCCGGGCCCGTACGGGGGACGCCGTCCCGGACGCGCCGCGGCGGGTCATGGCGGTGACGGCGGCGGTCAGCCGCTCGTCGCGGACGAGCGGATTCGTGGAGCCGACGAGCGCGGCGTGCAGCCGGGCGAGGGCGTCGGTGAGCACACGGTCGGTCAGCACGGGGTGCGGGAAGAGGGGCAGCGCGCCGGTGCGGCCCTCGGTGGCGTCGCTGATCATGTCGCTGACCACGGACGGGCCGATGTGCACGATCCGGTAGCGGTACCCCAGGTCGGCCGCCGACCAGCCGTCGTGCACCTCGTCCGGGTTGAAGGCCATCACCATGCCGGCGCCGCTGGTGTGGATGCCGCCCCGGCAGTGGAAGCTCTGGGCACCGGCGTCGGTGATGCCGAAGGAGTAACTGTGGTGGCTGTGCGGCGGGTAGACGTGGTCGAAGAAGTGCGCGTGCATGGCCTCCACGGGGCGGTCGCCGTCGCGCCAGTACCGCACCCAGCCGTCGGCGGTGGACATGCCGACATTATGAAGGCGCACCAGCGTTCCGGACCGGCGGGGCCGCCGCCTCAGGCCCGTGCGCGCGAGGAGGACACGGCCGCGGCCAGGGAGGCGCCGGTCCGCCACAGCGGGGAGCAGGCGAGCAGAAGCAGTACGGCACCGAGCGGGATCAGGTCCATGAACGCGAAGGTGAGCGGAGCGGCGGCGAGGACGAGGACCGGCGCCCACGGTGCGAGGGTACGCAGGGCGGCCAGCCGGCCGGTCAGCAGCAACTGGCCGACGAAGAAGAGCAGCGGGCCGACGAGGTAGAAGGCGAATGCGACGCCCGGTACGGACTGGAAGGCACGCGTCAGCCCGGCCATCTCCGTATGACTGTCCGCCATCAGTCCCGTCGTGATGTCGACGCTGAACTGGACCGCGAGCGCGACGACTCCTGCGCCGCCGGCCCAGCACCCCGCCGAGGACCACAGATCGCTTCCCGCTGCCTTCCGCATGGCGGCGAACCCCTGGGCGAAGAAGAACAGGCCGACAAGAAAGCACAGGTGCCCTGTCGTCCAGGCGAGCCCCGGCCCCCTGATCCCGTCGAGCCCGTCGAGGAGACGGATCACTCCGTAGGCGCCGAACAGGAGGGGGCCGAAGAGAAGCGAGCGCTGTGCTGTTGTTGTCATGCCTCAAGGGTCGTGACGACGGCCTGCGACTTCATCCGGGACATCCCTGGTTGTACCCCGTCGTGCCCCAAGGGCGGGCTGGGGGTTGCTCGGTGAGCAGGCAGGATCGCGACGCGCCACCAGCCCCGGAAGCTCGGGTGGCGCACTCGCTCGTCCGCGTAGTGCTCCACGGCCGCTTCGTGCACGGACATCCGGCCAGGCCGGCACGGCTGCGGCGTCCGGCGTCCCGTCCGTGGCCGATGCCACCGGTGCCACGAGCTCCCCGCCGTCAATGGCGGTCACCGCGCGGGTTCGTCGCGCCCGGTGACCGGGCACAGGGGCGGATCGTTCGTCAGCACGGTCGAGGCGCGGTCCGGTGAAGGCGCTCGTCCGCTCCGGGGGCAGACGCGGTCCGTACCCCGGGAGGACGCCAGCGCGATGATCACGCGGATCAGGGCTCTTCCCTCCCTTCGGTGTCGTGTCCCCGCACCCTTCATGGTGGGGTCCAGCGGTACTGTCTATCCGGCCGAAGCCCTGCCCCCACGCGCACTTCTGATCACCCTGGTGGCAGGCAGAGGCGGCTTGTCCCGGTCGCCGCGGTACGTCCCGAACCCCCTCTCGGCGCCCGAGGACAAGGAGCATGTATGCGCTTCACCGACCGCCGGCACGCGGGCCGGGCACTCGCCCAGTGGCTGCGCGCGCCGACCGGCACTGCGACCGCCCCGTCAGACACGTCCGGCCCGTCGAGCGCGTCCGGCCCGACAAGCACGACCGCCCCGTCAGACACGCCCGCCGCGTCCGGCACGTCGTCCGGCACATCCGACGCACCCGACACCGCGGCATGGCCGTACGGGGCCGCCGACCCGCTCGTCCTGGCCCTGCCGCGCGGCGGTGTGCCCGTGGCCGCTGAGGTCGCCCGGGAGTTCCGGGCGCCGCTCGACGTACTGGTGGCCCGCAAGATCGGCGTACCCGGTTCGCCCGAGACCGGCATCGGCGCCCTCGTCGGCGAGGAACAGCCCGTCTTCGACCAGCGGGCCCTGCGGTTCCTGGGCCTGGCCGAGGACGGACTCGCTCCCTCCGTCGCACGCGAACGCGCCGAACTGCACCGGCGGGAGGACCTCTACCGCGAGGGCCGTCCCGAGCCCCGCGTTTCCGGGCGGCCCGTACTCCTCGTCGACGACGGCCTGGCGACCGGCCTGACCGCCCTCGCGGCCCTGCGGCACCTGCGCCGCCGACGGCCCGCGCATCTGGCGCTCGCCGCACCGGTCGGTTCCCGCAACGCCGTCATGAAACTGGCCGGGGAGGCCGACCGCGTGCTCGTCCTGCACCAGCCGGACCCCTTCCGCGCGGTCGGCGAGTGGTACGAGGACTTCGACCAGGTCGGCGACGACGAGGTGATCGCTGTGCTGCGCGCCGCGTCCTCCGCCAGGTGAGACCGGGCCGCGTCGAACCGGTGGGGTTCTCGGGCTCCTTGCGCGCTCAGCGCCTCCCGGGCGTCTCTCGGAGAGAGGTCCCGCCACGGCCGGTGTGTTCCGTGGTCCGTGTCAGGCGTCGTACGGCCAGCAGGCCGCCGATGCCCGGAAGCAGGGACAGGCCCACGGCCGGGGCGGAGCGTCGCGGGTCGCGTGCGGTGGCGACGACGGTGAAGAGGTAGGCGCAGCCGTGGACCGGGCCTGCCAGGGAGGAGACGGCAGGCAGGTGCACGGTCGCGAGGTTGGTCAACAGGACGACCAGAGAAGCGAGTTCGACGGCCGCTGCGATGCGGAGAAGGTGTCTGTCGCGGCGCACGGTCACACTCCCGTGGTCGAGCCGGGGCGAATGATCATGAGGACGGTCACCACGGCCCACAGCAGGTTGAAGACGCCGGTCAGCATCGCGAGCCGTGCGGTGGCGCCACGCTCCACCGAGGCCCCGGCACCGTCCAGCCGGCCGAGCAGCACCTCCTGTCCGGGGAGGACCAGGAGCGCGAGCACCCCGGCCGCGGCGGCGGTCAGGACGATCGAGGCGATCAGCCACGCGTCACCGAGGACGCCCAGGCTGCTCGCGGTCGCGAAGCCGAAGACCGGTACGGCCAGGCCGAGGCCCGCGTAGACGCGGCAGATGCGGTGCAGCAGCCGGACCCCGGAGAGCGTGGCGGCGTCCGGGCCGGACTCCTGGGCGCGGCGTACCGCCGCGGGGAACATGCTGGCCGCCACGGTCACCGGGCCGATGGCGACGATCGCTGCCAGGACGTGCACGGCGAGGAGGAACTTCGTCACCGGCCCGCTCCGGACCGGGCGGGCGGCGCTGCCGGGGGAGCGGCGGCAGGGCGGGACGGGGCGACAGGCATGGGACGGGTGCTTCTTTCTTCCGTTCGGGGAGGGCGGCAGCCACTCCTGCGCCACCGCCCGGGATCTTGCAGCGTCAGGCTAGGCCGGGCCCGCGACGGGGCCCCATGGGCTGAAACGACAATTTCCAACGGGTTCCCGCCACCCGCCCGTGTCTGCGCTCAAGCTCCTCGAACCCCTGTGGCCTGGGTATTTGCGACCGGCGGGTTCTCGCTTACCGTGGCCTCCATGCATACGGTGGCGGTACTGGCGCTGGACCATGTGGTGGCGGCCGATCTGGCGACCCCGATCGAAGTGTTCGGGCGCGCCCGGCTGGCGGACGGGCGCCGGCCGTACCGGGTCCAGGTCTGCGCACCGCGGCCCCAGGTCGCCACCGAGACCTTCACGCTCGTCGCTCCGCACGGCCTGGAGGCGCTGCGGGAGGCGGACACGGTCGTCGTGCCGGGCTGTTCCGAGGACGCCGCGCCCCCGGGTAGGGAGGTGCTCGACGCCCTGCGCGCGGCAGCGGCCGCCGGCACCCGTGTCGTCTCCATCTGTACGGGCGCGTTCGTCCTGGCCGCGGCCGGTCTGCTGGACGGGATGCGCGCGACCACGCACTGGGTGGCGGCCGACCGGCTGGCCGAGCGGTTCCCGCTCGTGGATGTGCGGCCGGACGTGCTGTACGTGGACAACGGCCAGATCCTGACCTCGGCCGGGGCCGCCGCCGGAACGGACCTGTGCCTGCACATCATCCGGCGGGACCTCGGCTCGGCGGTCGCCGCCGACTCGGCCCGGCTGTCGGTCGTGCCGCTGGAACGGGAGGGCGGGCAGGCGCAGTTCATCGTGCAGACCAGGCCGCCCGTGCCCCAGGGCTCCCTGCTGGAACCGGTGCTGGCGTGGATCGAGGACCATCTCGCCCAGGACGTGACGCTCGCGGAGATGGCCGCGCGCAGCAGGCTGAGCGAGCGGACGTTCAGCCGCCGCTTCCGGGAACAGACGGGCACCACACCGCTGCAATGGCTGCTGCGGGCCCGGGTGCGGCGCGCGCAGTTCCTGCTGGAGACCACCGAGCACGGCGTCGAACGCATCGCCTCCCAGGCCGGTTTCGGCTCGCCCACCGCGTTCCGTGAACGGTTCAAGCGCGTCGTCGGCGTCACACCGCAGTCCTACCGTTCCGCCTTTCGCTCCCACACGCCCTGAAGAACCGCCCCCCACCCCTCGTACGCTGTCACGATGCACCCATGGACCCGAAGACCGCGGTGAGTTCCAGGTGGCCCGAGGCGCTGCCGGGCCCCTGGGACACGGCGTGCCGGAGCAAAGCTTCTTCGCGCGGGGCTTCGGCACCCTGCTGACGGTCGCAGCGGGCGCGCGCGGACGCGGCGTGGGACCATGTCTCCTCACGGCCGTCGAGACCGCATGCACCACCGCCGAGCTGTTCACCTCGACCCACATCTCCAACCACCCTGTGCAGCACCTGCTGCGACGCGCCGGCCGGCGCCCGGCGGGCCTGCTCCACGGGTTCGACGAGGGAGACCCCGAACTCATCCACCGCTGCCCGGGCCCGCGACTTCCGGGAGCCGGCGCCACCGGGCGCCGCACACCCGGGTGAATGCGTGTCTCCGGAGGCTCCTTCCTTCCGTACCACGAACCGAAAGGCAGCCACGTGACCGCACAGCACTCCGCCGCAGGCACCGGGAACACCGGCCGTGACACCCGCGACTGGTGGCGGCAGGCCGTCGTCTACCAGGTCTACCCGCGCAGCTTCGCCGACTCCGACGGCGACGGCGTCGGCGACCTGCCCGGCGTGACCTCCCGGCTCGGCCACCTCGCCGCACTGGGGGTGGACGCCGTCTGGCTCAGCCCCTTCTACCCCTCCCCGCTCGCCGACGGCGGCTACGACGTCGCCGACTACCGCGACATCGACCCGCGCCTGGGCACCCTCGCCGACTTCGACACGCTGGTCGGCGAGGCGCACCGGCGGGGCCTGAAGGTCATGGTCGACATCGTCCCCAACCACTCCTCGGACCAGCACGCCTGGTTCCAGGAGGCGCTCCGCTCCGCCCCCGGGTCCACCGCGCGGGAACGGTACGTCTTCCGCGAGGGCAAGGGCGAGCACGGCGAACTGCCGCCCACCGACTGGATCTCCTGCTTCGGCGGGCCCGCCTGGACCCGGCTGCCCGACGGCTGGTGGTACCTCCACCTCTTCGCCCCGCAGCAGCCCGACTTCAACTGGGACCACCCCGAGGTGCGCGCCGAGTTCCGTACGACGCTGCGCTTCTGGGCCGACCGCGGGGTGGACGGCTTCCGCGTCGACGTGGCCCACGGCCTGGCCAAGGACCTGGCCGCGCCGCTGCGCGACATCGGCAGCGTCGAGGCATACGAACCGGACGACCTGCCCGAGGACGGCAGTCACCCCTTCTGGGACCGGGACGAGGTGCACGAGATCTTCCGCGACTGGCGCAAGGTCTTCAACGAGTACGACCCGCCGCGCATCGCGGTCGCCGAGGCATGGGTACGCAACTCCCGCCGCTCCGCCTACGCCACCCCGCAAGAACTCGGCCAAGCCTTCAACTTCGACTTCCTGACGGCGTCCCTGCACGCCGGCGAGGTACGCGCCTCCATCGACACCGCGCTCACCGACGCCCGCGCCGCCGGAGCCACCGCGACCTGGGTGCTCTCCAACCACGACGTGATCCGGCACGCCTCCCGGCACGGCCTGCCGGACGGCTGCGACGAGGAGGCGTGGCTGCTGTCCGACGGCCTGGCGCCCGCCCTCGACCGGGAGTACGGGCTGCGCCGCGCGCTCGCCGCGACCCTGCTGATGCTGGCGCTGCCCGGCGCGGCCTACGTCTACCAGGGCGAGGAACTGGGCCTGCCCGAGGTCGCCGACCTCGACCGCGCCGACCTGCGGGACCCGGTGTGGGTCCGCAGTCAGGGCCGGTCGAAGGGCCGGGACGGCTGCCGGGTGCCGCTGCCCTGGCGGCGCGGCGGCAGCTCGTACGGCTTCGGCAGCGGCGGTTCCTGGCTGCCGCAGCCGTCGTACTGGGGCGAACTGTCCGTCGAGGCGCAGGAAGGCGACCCCGCCGCACCCCTGGAGCTGTACCGCGCCGCACTGCGTCTGCGCCGCGAACTGCTCGCCGACGAGGCCCTGGAATGGGTCAGCGGTCCGACCGCGGCCGCCGAAGGACTGCTGCACTTCCGGCGCTCGGGCGGCTGGCACTGCCTGGCGAACCTGTCCGACACCCCGCGGCCACTGCCCGACGGCACCCTGCTGCTGTCCTCCGCGCCCGTCACGGGGGACCGGCTGCCGCCGTGGACGACGGCCTGGGTCCGGGTGGCGACGGACTGAGCCGAGCGGAGGACAGCGGAGGACGGGGACACCGGGGTTCCGTCGGGCGGGGTGTGGGCGCGCATCCGTGTCCGGCCGTGTTGCCGTATCCGGCCCTGTCCTGCCGTGTCCGTGGGGCCGTTGCCGCCGTTTCCTCCACGACCGGTGCGCGCCGCGCGGGCGCGCGTCCCGGCGCCGCTTCTGGGAGGAGACCGCTCATGAGGAGTCGCAGAGGGCCGAAGAGGAGGGCCGGGGCCACGGTGATCGTGGCGTTCCTGTGCGCGGGGACGACGGTCCCGGCCGCACTCGTCGGCGCGCGGGCGGAGCCGGGCGCCGGGCCGGACCGCGTCACCGTACGGACCGACACCGGTCCGGTGCGGGGCGTCCGGACCGCCCGGCACCGGACCTTCCAGGGCATCCCGTACGCCGGACCTCCCGAAGGCGCCTACCGCTGGGCGGCTCCGCGCCCGGTGGCGCCGTGGCGCGGGGTCCGGGACGCCACCCGGCCGGGGCCGCTGTGTCCGCAGGTCCCGTCCGCGTACGCGCAGGTGTCCAGCGAGGAGGAGGACTGCCTGGTCCTCAACGTCACCGCGCCCGCCCGGGTACGGGAGCGCGCCCCCGTACTGGTGTGGATCCACGGGGACGGGTCGGTCGGCGGCGGCAGCTTCTTCGACGCGCGCCGGCTCGCGGACCGCGGCCTCGTGGTCGTCACGGTCAACTACCGGCTGGGGGTCTTCGGCGGCTTCGCCCACCCGGGCCTCAAGGGCTCGGGGACCTTCGCCCTCCAGGACCAGCAGGCCGCGCTGCGCTGGGTGCGGCGCAACGCGGGCGTCTTCGGCGGCGACGCGGGGAACGTGACGGTGGCGGGCTCCTCGTACGGTGCCTCGGCCATCACCGGGCACCTCACCTCGCCGGGCGCCCGGGGGCTGTTCCACCGGGCCGCGCTGTCCAGCGGTGAGGGCATGATGGACATGCCCGCCGGGACCATGGGGCCCGGCGTGCCCGGTTACCCGTGGTTCGTCTGGCGCCCGGCCCGGCAGATGGAGGAGATCAGCGCGGAGATGACCGCGCCGCTCGGCTGTGCGGCGCCCGATCCCGCACGGACCCTGCGGTGCCTGCGGGCCCTGCCGGTCAAGCAAATCCTCAAGGTGCCGTACATCATGAACGCCTTCCAGGCGTTCGGATACGGCAACGCGACGCTTCCGGCACTCCCGCCGAAGGCCCTGCGCGCGGGCCGTTTCCACCGTGTACCGGTGCTCTCCGGCGCGACCCGTGACGAACACCGGACCTTCGTGGGCCTCCAGTACGACGCCATCAACAAGCCTTTCACGAGCGAGAATTACCGGCAGGCTCTCGTGACCGCGTTCGGCGGCCGAGCGGGCCGGGTGCGCGCGAAGTACCCGCTGTCGGAATACCCTTCTCCGGCCATCGCGTGGTCCGCGGTCGTCACCGACCGGATGTGGGCCAGGGGGACGTACACGCAGCACACGGCACTGGCCCGGCGCGTACCGACCTACGCCTATGAATTCGCCGACCGGAACGCCCCCATGTACCTGCCCCTGCCCGGCCGTTTCGATTTTGGTGCCTATCACGCGGGCGATACGCCCTACCTGTTCGAGGAGGAGGCGGCGCAGCGGCGTTTCACGGCGGCGCAGCGATGGCTCTCGGACACGATGACGGACCACTGGGCGGCTTTCGCCCGCACCGGGACGCCGAACGGCCCCCGGCTGCCGGTGTGGCGCCCGTACCGGAACGCCGACGCGCGTCCGTACACCCATTCCTTGGCGACCGACCGGATCGCACCGGTCGATTACGCCGGGGAGCACGCTCTGGAATTCTGGCACCGGATTCCGTGAACGGACCGGTTTCCGTGAACGGACCGGTTTCCGTGAACGGACCGGATTCCGTGTGCGGAAGGTGAGCGGCGGGACGGTGTCCTCGCCCGCCCCGCCGCCCCGTGTGCCCTGCTCAGGCGCCGACGTACGCCGCCAGATGCTCGCCCGTGAGGGTGGAACGGGCCGCCACGAGATCGGCGGGCGTGCCCTCGAAGACGATCCGGCCGCCGTCGTGGCCGGCGCCCGGTCCCAGGTCGACGATCCAGTCGGCGTGCGCCATGACCGCCTGGTGATGTTCGACGACGATCACCGACTTGCCGGAGTCGACCAGCCGGTCGAGCAGACCGAGCAACTGCTCGACGTCGGCGAGGTGCAGCCCGGCGGTCGGCTCGTCGAGGACGTACACGCCGCCCTTCTCGGCCATGTGCGTGGCGAGCTTGAGCCGCTGCCGCTCGCCGCCGGACAGTGTGGTCAGCGGCTGGCCGAGGCCGAGGTAGCCGAGCCCGACGTCCGCGAGCCGGCCGAGGACGCGGAGGGCCGCCGGGGTCCGGGCCGCGCCGTCGCCGAAGAACTCCGCGGCCTCGGTCACCGGCATCGCGAGCACCTCGCTGATGTCACGGCCGCCGAGGCGGTATTCCAGCACCGACGGATGGTAGCGCTTGCCCTCGCACTCCTCGCAGGTGGAGGCGGTGCCGGCCATCATCGCCAGGTCGGTGTAGACGACTCCGGCACCGTTGCAGTGCGGGCAGGCTCCCTCGGAGTTGGCGCTGAACAGCGCCGGCTTCACGCCGTTGGCCTTCGCAAACGCCTTGCGGACCGGGTCGAGCAGCCCGGTGTACGTCGCCGGGTTGCTCCGCCGCGACCCGCGGATCGGCGTCTGGTCGACCGACACCACCCCCGCGCCGGGCGGGAGCGAGCCGTGCACGAGCGAACTCTTGCCGGAGCCCGCCACGCCGGTCACCACGCACAGCACCCCGAGCGGCAGGTCCACGTCGACGTTCCGCAGATTGTGCTTCGTGGCGCCGCGGATCTCCAGCGCGCCGGTGGGCTCGCGCACCGTCTCCTTCAGGGCGGCCCGGTCGTCGAAGTGGCGGCCGGTGACGGTGCCGCCGGCCCGCAGCCCCTCGACGGTGCCCTCGAAGCAGACCGTGCCGCCCGCCGGGCCGGCACCGGGGCCCAGGTCGACGACGTGGTCGGCGATCGCGATGGTCTCCGGCTTGTGCTCCACGACGAGCACCGTGTTGCCCTTGTTCCGCAGCCGGAGCAGCAGGTCGTTCATCCGCTGGATGTCGTGCGGGTGCAGACCGGTGGTGGGCTCGTCGAAGACGTACGTGGTGTCGGTGAGCGACGAGCCGAGGTGGCGGATCATCTTGACGCGCTGGGCCTCGCCGCCCGACAGGGTGCCCGACGGCCGGTCCAGCGAGAGGTAGCCGAGGCCGATCTCCACGAACGAGTCGAGGGTGCGCCCGAGGGTGGTGAGCAGCGGCGCCACCGAGGGTCCGGTCACGCCGCGCACCCAGGCGGCCAGGTCGCTGATCTGCATCGCGCAGGCGTCGGCGATGCTGGTCCCGTCGATCAGCGACGACCGGGCAGCCTCGCTCAGCCGGGTGCCGTCGCACTCGGGGCACGCCCGGAAAGTGACCGCCCGGTCCACGAACTCCCGGATGTGCGGCTGCATCGCCTCCCGGTCCTTGGCCAGGAACGACTTCTGGATCTTGGGAATCAGTCCTTCGAAGGTGAGGTTCACCCCCTCGACCTTGACCTTGGTCGGCTCCCGGTGGAGGAAGTCCCGCATCTCCTGCTCCGTGAAGTCGCGGATCGGCTTGTGCGGGTCCAGGAGGCCCGATTCGGCGTAGACCCGTACGGTCCAGAAGCTGTCCGACTTCCAGCCGGGGATGGTGAACGCGCCCTCGGCGAGCGACTTCGTGTCGTCGTAGAGCTGGGTGAGGTCGATGTCGGAGACCGCGCCCCGGCCCTCACAGTGCGGGCACATGCCGCCGGTCCGGCTGAAGGTGGCCTTCACCGCCTTCTTGCCGCCGCGCTCGACGGTGATCGCGCCGCTGGCCCGGACCGAGGGGACGTTGAAGGCGAACGCGCCGGGCGAGCCGATGTGCGGCTGCCCGAGCCGGCTGAAGAGGATGCGCAGCATCGCGTTGGCGTCGGTGACGGTGCCGACGGTGGAGCGCGGGTCGGCGCCCAGCCGCTGCTGGTCGACGATGATCGCGGTGGTCAGCCCTTCCAGCACGTCCACCTCGGGCCGGGGCTGCGCCGGCATGAAGCCCTGTACGAAGGCGCTGTACGTCTCGTTGATCATCCGCTGCGACTCGGCGGCGATGGTGTGGAACACCAGCGAACTCTTGCCCGAACCGGAGACGCCGGTGAACACCGTCAGCCGGCGCTTCGGGATCTCGACGCTGACGTCCTTGAGGTTGTTCTCCCGCGCGCCGAGCACCCGGATCAGGTCGTGCCGGTCGGCGACGTGCGGCGCAGGCGACTGCGGGTCCGGTCGTACGGCCTTGCTCATCGGGTCTCCCTCGGTCACGCGGTCCGCCTGCGCGGTCTCGCCGGTGCGGACGATGCTGTCCACGGCCATGACGCTAGCCGGGGACGGGGTCCGGCGCTTCTCGATTCGTGATCGAATCGGCCGGCTTCGCCGGGCCCGGCGGGCGGTGGGCGCGGCCTTCTTCGGACCAGTGATCCACTGTTGGGTATTTTGTGCAAAGATTCCCTGCCCGGCCCGGGTGGGCCGGGGTGACAAGGGGAAAATTCGTGACATCAACGATCCTCAGGTCCGCCGTCGGCACGGTGCTCACCGTGGCCGCGGTGGCCGTGTGCCTGCCCGCCTCGTCCGCCGCCGCCGCGCCGCGGACCGCCGCTGCGGACCAGGCGACGACGCAGACCTTCACCCGCACCGCCGACGCGGTACTGACACAGCGGACGGCGGCGCTGCTCGACAACCGCTCGGGCCGAATAGCCGAGCTGCCCCGCAAGCAGGTGCGCCTGTCGGCGCGCCTGGCGCGGGCCGAGGACGCCGGGGTGTCCTCGCTGCGGGCCCGCAAGAAGCGGCTCGCCGGCCTCGGGGAGGCGTACACCGCCGCCGACACCCGCGTCACCGTGGACAGCACCCGGCTCACCGGCCGGCGCGCCACGGTGGAGGTCACCGAGAGCACCACGCTCACGTACAAGAAGATCCGCGGGGACGAGCCGGCCACCACCGGCTTCAAGGCCCGCCACGAGCTGGACTTCACCGCGGTCCCGGGCGGCACCTGGGAGCTGACCGGGATCAGGTCCCGGGACGAGGGCCCCGGCGCGATCAACGCCCCCACGCTGCGGACGGCGGCGGTCGCGGACGACGGCAACACCATGCCCAGCGCGCCGGCCGCCGGCATCTCGCGGCCCGCGCGTCCGTTCCCCCGCAAGCAGGTGACCGGCGGTCTCGACTACGCCGCGATGGCCGCGTACTCGGAGAAGTACTGGCGGAACTACAACCCCGAGTACCGCAAGTTCAACGCGGCCGGCGGTGACTGCACGAACTTCCTCAGCCAGGCCCTGAAGGCGGGCGGCTGGAAGACGGAGGGCGGCTCGGCCTCGGACTACCGCAAGTGGTGGTACGACGCGAACCACCAGTCCGACAGCTGGGTGGGGGCCAACGAGTGGTCCTGGTACGCGCTGAACTCCCGGCGCGTGACCAGCCTGTCGAACGTCTACCAGATGGACGTCGGCGACGTCATGCAGATGGACTTCGACGGGGACGGGTCCAAGGACCACTCCATGATGACGACGTACCGCAGCAGTTACGGCGTGCCGTACCTGACGTACCACTCGACCAACACCTACCGGAAGTCGGTGGCGAGCATCATCGCGTCCTACCCGGACTCGGTCTACTACGCCTACCGCACCTGACGGCAGGGCCGGGCGGCCCGTCGCGCCGCCCGGCCGCCGTCCACGCGGCGGGCCGCGGACCCGGCGGACCGGCCGGGCCCGCGGTGTGGCGCAATACAGCGCCCGGGGCTGATGAGTGGCATGACTCCTCTGTGATACTTGGGCCAGAACACGTGTTTTGGTGCCAGGGGGTAGGGAAATGTCGAAGAAGAGCGTGCTCGGCGCGCCGGCGCTGGTCACCGTGGCGGCTCTCGCCCTCGGCCTGACGGCCTGCGGCTCCGACGACCAGGGTGGGGACACGAAGGCGGCGCCGTCGCAGGACGCCGCCCAGCCGAGGCCGGCCCCGCCGGAGGGCGGCGCGGACCAGGGCAAGGAGACACCGAAGCCGAAGCCCGAGGAGAAGTGGGACGGCAAGGTCAAGGTGCTCGGGGACGGCTCGACGTCGTACACCGGCCCCCAGCCCCACCAGCCCAAGCCCGCGAAGCTCAAGCCCGGCGAGAAGCCGCCGCAGTTCGTGGTGTTCTCCTGGGACGGCGCGCTGGAGGGCGACGACCATCTCTTCTCGCATTTCCGGGAGGTGGCCAAGGAGAACAACGCCAAGATGACGTTCTTCCTCACCGGCACCTATCTCCTGCCGAAAGCGAAGGCGACGATGTACAAGCCGCCGCAGCACAAGCCGGGCGCCTCGGCGATTTCGTACGCGACCAATGAGCACATCAAGGACACCCTGCGCCAGGTCCGGGGCGCGTGGCTGGACGGCAACGAGATCGGCACCCACTTCAACGGCCATTTCTGCGGGGCCAAGGGCGGCGGTGACTGGAGCGTCGCGGAGTGGAAGAGCGAGATCGAGCAGGCGTACTCCTTCGTCCAGAACTGGAAGACGAACACCGGGTACACGAGCCTGCCCCCGCTGCCCTTCGACTACAAGAAGGAGCTGGTGGGCGGACGTGCGCCGTGCCTGGAGGGTCAGGAGAACCTGCTCACCGCGGCCAAGGACTTCAAGTGGCGCTACGACGCCAGCTCGCCCGGCGACTTCCAGATATGGCCGTCGAAGAAGAACGGCATATGGAACTTCCCGTTGCAACTGCTGCCCTATCCGCAGAGCGAGAAGCAGGTCCTGTCCATGGACTTCAACTTCCTCTACAACCAGTCCGGTGACAACACCAAGGGCGACCCGGCGAAGTACGCGCAGTGGCGGAAGCTGACCCGGGACGGATACCTCAACGGATTCAACCGCGTCTACCACGGGAGCCGGGCGCCGCTGTTCATCGGCAACCACTTCGAGGACTGGAACGGCGGCATCTACATGAAAGCCATCGAAGACCTCGTGAAGTCGGTCTGCAAACGGGACGGGGTGCGCTGTGTCACCTTCAAGCAGGTGGCCGACTGGCTGGACGCCCAGGACCCCGCGGTCCTGGAGCGGATGCGCGGACTCGACCCGGCGCAGATCACGGACTGGTCGTCGGTGGTCAAGTAGCCCGGCCACGGCCCCGGCCGCCGGTACGCCAGGAGTCGCCAAAGCCCCCGGCCCGCGCCCCCCGAAGGGAATCGCGGGCCGGGGGCTTTCCCGGTGGGCGCCCTACCGGGTGGCGGCCATGTAGCGCGTCCAGATGTCGGTCGGGTACGGGCTGCCGACCGCGCCCTTCGCCCGGCCGCCGATGCCGTCCAGCGGCAGCAGCTCCTGGCTCTTGGGGTCGATGCGGGCGAGCGAGACGGCGGTCGACACGGTGCCGCGGTAGCCGACGAACCAGGCCGACTTGTTCTCCTGTTCGGTGCCCGTCTTGCCGGCCGCTCCCGGACCCGCCGCCTTCGCCGCGGTGGCCGAGCCCCGGCTGACGGCCTCGCGCAGCGCGTCGTCCACGGCACCCGCCACGTCCTGCGGCAGCACCTGCGCGGCAGCCGGCTTCTCGACCGGCACGTCGCTGCCGTTGCGCATGAGCTTGCCGACCGAGTACGGCTCGCTGTGCTTGCCCCGGCCCGCGAACGTGGCGTACGCGTCGGCCATGCGGATCGCGCTGGGTGTGGCGGTGCCCAGGGCGAAGGACGGCAGCTTCTCGCCGAGGCTGCTCTCCAGCAGCCCGGTCTGCACGCCCACCTTGCCGACCCGCTCCAGGCCCACGTCCATGCCCAGTTGCATGATGCTGCTGTTGACGGACTGCGCGACCGCGCTCTTGAGGGGAATCCGGCCCCAGGACCTGCCGCCGTCGTTCTCCGCCTTGGCGATCTTTCCGGCCCGGTCCCAGTACGGGCCCTCCGGCGTCCGCAGCGTGATCTTGTTGTTGCCGTCGTAGACCGTGGCCGGCGTGACCGGGGTACGGGGCTTGCCGCGCTCGCGCTCGACACCGTCGCGCAGCGCCGCCGCGTAGACGAACGGCGTGAAGGCGCTGCCCGCCGGCACCACCGAGGAGTTGGCGTCGTTGAAACCCTGCTCAAGGTAGCCGGGGCCGCCGTACAGGGCGACGATCCGCCCGTCCGTGGTCACCGAGGCCGCGCCGATCCGCGCGTGGCGGTCGGCCGCGCGGCCGACCGGGTCGAGCTTGGCCCGTACGGACTCGACGGCCTTGGTCAGGGCCGTCGTCCGGGGCGCCTCGAAGGTGGTGTGGATCTGGTAGCCGCCGAGGGCGAATTCCTTCTCGGAGACGTCGGTGTGCGCGCCGACGTAGGCCCGGGCGGTCTCCACGAGGTAGCCGTTCTGGCCGGTCAGCCCGGCGGGCTTGGGCGGGGCCTGCGGCTCGGGGAAGCGGGTGTAGCGGCCCCGCTCCTCGGGCGAGAGCTTGCCGATGGCCACCATCCGGTCGAGCACCCAGTTCCAGCGCTCCACGGCGCGCTTGCGGGGCTCGGCGCCGAGTGCCGGGTCGTAGAGCGCGGCGCCCTTGAGGAGGCAGGCGAGGAACGCGCCCTCGCTGGCGTTCAGTTGCGCGGCGTCCTTGCCGTAGTAGGCGTGCGCGGCGCGCTGGATGCCGTAGGTGCCGCGCCCGAACCAGCTCGTGTTCAGGTACCGCTCAAGGATCTCGTCCTTGGTCATCTTGTTGTCGAGCTTGATCGCGATGAACATCTCGCTGAGCTTGCGGGTGAAGGTCTGGTCCTGGTTGAGGTACGCGTTCTTCACGTACTGCTGGGTGATGGTGGAGCCGCCCTGGGTGTCGCCGCCGATGACCATCCTGGTGGCGGCCCGGAGGATGCCGCTGGGCGAGATGCCGCTGTCGGAGTAGAACGTCTCGTTCTCGGCGGCGAGCGCGGCCCAGCGGACGTGTTCGGGAACGGCGTCGAGCGGGGTGTCCTGCCGGTTGATGTCGCCGGTACGGGCCATCTCGGTGCCGTCGGCCCAGTAGTAGACGTTGTCCTGCTGGGTGGCGAAGGCGTTGAGGTCGGCGGGTATCTCGGTGCGCGCGTACATGATCGCCACGAGGATGGCCAGGACGCCGAAGCAGGAGCCGGTCAGCCCCAGCGTCTGGCGCCAGGACGGCACCCAGCGCCGGAAGCCGGTGCGCCCCGGGCGCGGGTAGGCCGGGCGGCGGAGCCGGAGACTGCGGCGGTTGGCGGCCCACCACCGGTTGAGGACGGACCATCGGCCGCCCGCGGCGGCGGTGGCCCGGGCGTGTGCCCCTTTTCGACGTTCGATCACTGCTCGACCCTATGGGATTACTCCCCGTACGAATGTTCTGCTCTGCCACGAAAACGTTACGTTTCCCTGGCGACGGGGCGACGGGGCGACGGGGCGACGGGGCGACGGGGCGACGGGGCGGGCGGTGGTGCCGCCGGCCGGCCGTGGCGCGGGTCCGGACGGCCGGCGGCGGGGCGGACCGCCGGAGACCGAGGTGCGGCGCCCCGGCCGGTCGTCGTGCGCACGGGGGACGGCCGGGGCGGCCGCGTGGTCTCCGGCGGCCCTGGGGGAGGACATCGAATTCGGCGGCCACCGGGCTCGGCGAAGCGAATGGAGCCGGTTATTCGAACAACGGCCGGAATTCTTGGGCGTAGTGCGAATCTTCCATGATGCCGGTCCTGCGGTTACGCCGTGGTTACAGGCCGGATTCCGTGGAATAAGGGCGTGCCGAGAATGTCCAACCGCCCAATGGGGGCGGTTGGACGTACTGCCGGAAGGTCAGAACTCGGAAGGCAGACTCGGTGCCTTGGGCGCCGCCGGGCAGTCCTCGGTGCAGGTGAAACCGAGCGCCGGAGTCTCGGGCGTCACCGCCGCGGGCTCCTTCGGCAGGCTGCTGTTCTCGGGCAGTTTCGACGCGCATGCCTTGGCCGCGGTCCGGTACGCCTTGGAGACCGGGTTGACGGTGCCGCCGGCCTTGAGCTGGAGCTGCCCGTTCTCCTTGACGGTGATCCCCGGGAAGTCCTTGATCCCGTTGTCCTTCATGCACTGGGTGAACGCCTCGGCCTGCCGCTCCCGCGTCGCCGAGTCCCCGGCGGCCGCCTTGCCCGTACCGCCCGAAGCGGACGTCGAGGACGCAGCCTGCGCCGCACCGGCGACGGACCGCGACGCAGCGGCCGGGGCCGCGGACGACGAGGTCTGGAGCACCAGGGCGGTCCCGCCGGCCGCCAGCGCCGCGACGAGCAGCGGGACGGCGAACAGCCTGCGCTTCCTACGGGGTGGTGTTTCTTCTTCGGACGGTGCCGACATGTCAACTCCTCTGGGACGCTGGACGTCTGGAAGCCAGTTCAGCAACCGGGCGGTTACCGCGGCGGAACATCGGGTGTTAGGCGTCTGTAACCCCGACCAGCCCTTACCCCGCTGTAACCGCCCGCCGCGCAAGATCACGGACAACAGTGCCGAACCGACGGTGGGGGCCATGCGGATTCTGGTGGTGGAGGATCATCGCGATCTCGCGGAGACGCTGGCCGCGGGCCTGCGCCGGGAAGGCATGGCGGTCGATGTCGCCCTGGACGGGACGGCCGCGCTGGAACGCACCGCGGTCAACCGGTACGAGGTCGTCGTCCTCGACCGCGACCTGCCCGGCCTGCACGGCGACGAGGTGTGCCAGACGCTGATCACCGAGGGCTACCCGGCGCGGGTGCTGATGCTGACCGCCGCCGCCACGATCGAGGACCGGGTGGAGGGCCTGACCAGCGGTGCCGACGACTACCTGCCCAAGCCGTTCGCCTTCGCCGAACTGGTCGCCCGGATCCGGGCCCTGAGCCGCCGCAGTCAGCCCGCGCTGCCCCCGGTCCTGTGCCACGCCGACCTCAAGCTGGACCCGGGCAAGCGCACCGCGCAGCGCGCGGGCACCCGGCTCGACCTCAGCCCGAAGGAGTTCGCGGTGCTCGAACTGCTGCTGGCGGCCGGCGGGCGGGTGGTCTCCGCCGAGGAGCTGCTGGAGCGGGCCTGGGACGAGGCCGCCGACCCGTTTACCAACACGGTCAAGGTCACGGTGAGCCGGCTGCGGCGCAAGCTGGGCGATCCGCCGCTCATCGAGACCGTCGCCCAGGCCGGCTACCGGATCTGAGGGGAGGCCGGGGATGCGCCGCACACTCCGTCCGGTCCGCCGCACGTCCGGCGGCCGTCCGCCCGGCGACCCGGGGCGCGGCCGGCCGGGCCCCGGCCGTCCCACGTCCGGTGGTTCGGCGTCCGACCGCCCCATGTCCGGCCATCGCGCCTCCGGCCGTCCCGCCTCCGGCCATCGCGCCTCCGGCCCCCTGGCCAAGGTCCGCTGGACCATCCGGCTCCGGCTGACCCTCCTGTACGGCGCCCTCTTCCTGGTCACCGGCGTGCTGCTGCTCACCGTGGTCTACCTGCTGGTGGCCGGGCGGCCACCGTGGGCCGGTGTCGAGCCGCCCGCTCCGCCGGCCGCTTCCGTGACGCCCAGCGGCCTCGGCGCCGACGTACCGGCTCCGACGGTGGACCTGGAGCCGTATCTCCAACAACAGCGCAGCGACTATCTGCGGAAGCTGCTCACCTCCTCCGGAATCGCGCTGGTCCTGCTGACCTTCCTGTCGGTGTGGCTGGGCTGGCTGATGGCAGGCCGGGCGCTGCGGCCGCTGCGGACCATGGCGGACACCGCGAAGGACATTTCGGCCAGCGACCTGCACCGGCGGCTCGGCGCGCCCGGCC
Organism: Streptomyces sp. NPDC026394; assembly: GCF_055567735.1. NCBI lineage: Bacteria > Bacillati > Actinomycetota > Actinomycetes > Kitasatosporales > Streptomycetaceae > Streptomyces > Streptomyces sp. NPDC026394. The sequence goes on along the minus strand of NZ_JBVHPX010000009.1, from coordinate 129,980 downwards.
CGTCCGACGAGATCAAGGACCTGGCCGACACGTTCGACGCGCTGCTCGACCACCTGGAGGCCGCCTTCGAGGCGCAGCGCAGGTTCGTCGCCAACGCCTCCCACGAGCTGCGCACCCCGCTCACCTTCGAACGCAGCCTGCTGGAGATCACCCTCGCCGACCCGCGGGCGAGCGCCGCCGAACTGCGGGAGACGTGCGTCCGCGTGCTGGGCAGCAACGCCCGGCAGGAGAAGCTGATCGAGGCGCTGCTGACGCTGGCCCGCAGCCAGCGCGGGCTGGACCGGCGGGTGCCGCTGGACCTGGCGGCGCTGGCCGCCGACCACTTGGACCGGCCGCGGGACGCCGACGGCCCACCCGGTGTGCGGATCGGCGGCGAGCTGGCGCCGGCCGCCGTGCTAGGCGACCCGCCGCTGGTCGAGCGGCTGATCGTCAACCTGGTCGACAACGCGGTCCGGCACAACGTGCCCGACGGGCAGGTGCGGGTGTGGACAGGCCGGTGCGCGGGGCGGCCGGCGCTGAGCGTCCGCAACACCGGGCCCCAAGTCCTCCCGTCCCAGGTCGAACTGATCTTCCAGCCGTTCCAGCGGCTGCGCGCGACCCGGCTCGGCGGCCACGACGGCCAGGGCATCGGCCTGTCGATCGTCGCCGCCATCGCGGCCGCCCACGACGCGGAGCTGCATGCCGAGGCGCTGCCGGAAGGCGGTCTCGAAATCCGCGTCGAATTCCCGCCCGTCGCCCACTGACGCCGCAGGGAATTCCCCTTCTTCTGGACGTCAATATTCCGCTGTCTGGACACTGCGCGGGCCCGCCGCGTTACGGGTATGTTCGCCGCAAGAGCTGCCGCCGCGCGCCCCGGATAACGGTGTGGCCGCGCGGCGTTGTAATTCTTCGGGGGGAGCTCGGCGTGCGCGGAAACCGGAATAACCGCGGTGACCGGTCGGAACCGACGGGGATTCCGTTGTCGTCCGGCCAGCAGCGGATGTGGTTCGTCAACAGGCTGGAGAACGCGGGCGCCGCGTACACGATGGCCATGGCCGTCCGGCTCGTCGGCGGGCTGCGCACGGCGGCGCTGGAGGCGGCGTGGGCCGATGTCGTCGGGCGCCACGAGGCGCTGCGTACGGTCTTCGCCGAGGCGGACGGGGAGGTCCGGCAGCGGGTGCGGGACGAACCGCCGGCCGGGCTCGGGAACCGCGGTGTCAGCGAGGAGGAGCTGGCGTCCGTCCTCGCCGCCGAGGCGGGCCGGGAGTTCGACCTGCGGGCCGAGCCGCCGTGCCGGGCGACGCTGTACGCCCTCTCCCCACGCGAGCACGTTCTGCTGCTGGTGGTGCACCACATCGCCGTCGACGGGCGGTCCCTGGAGGTGCTGGCCCGCGACCTGTCACGTGCCTACGCCGCCCGGTCGCGGGGCCGGGCGCCGGAGTGGACGCCGCTGCCCGTCGCGTACACCGATGTCGCCCGGCGGCAGCAGGAACTGCTCGGCGCCGGGCAGGACCCGGAGAGTGTGTACGGGCGGCAGCTCGCCTACTGGCGCCAGGCACTGGCGGGCCTGCCCGCCCAACTGGACCTGCCCTGCGACCGGCCGCGTCCCGCCGAGCCCCGGCACGAGGGGAGTGCGGTGCCGGTCCGCATTCCGCCGGACACCCACCGGGCCCTGCTGAGGATCGCGGACGACTGCGACGCCACCCCGCTCATGGTCGTACGGGCCGCGCTCGCCGTCCTGCTCTCGCGTCTGGGCGCGGGGGACGACATCCCCATCGGCTCCCCGGTCGACGGACGGACCGACGCGACGCTCGAAGACCTGGTCGGGTTCGTGGCCAACACCCTGGTCCTGCGGACGGACCTCACCGGAGACCCCGCCTTCACCGACCTGGTGCGGCGGGTCCGCGCCACCGGCCGGGCCGCCGAGGCCCACCAGGACCTGCCCTTCGAACACCTCGTCGGCGTGCTCAACCCGGACCGCTCGCTGGCCCGCCACCCGCTGTTCCAAGTCCTGCTGGTGATGGAGGACTCGCCCGGCTCCGCCTGGGACCTGCCCGGCCTGACCGCCGTACCGGAGCGGGTCGGCATCGAGGCGGCGCGCGACGACCTGACGTTCGGCCTCTTCGACCTCTACCTCAACCTCACCGAACGCCACGACGCGGACGGCCGGCCCGGCGGCATCGACGGCGGGCTCTGGCACAACGCGGCACTCTTCGACCGGGAGACGGCCGCCCTGCTGGCCGCCCGGCTGACCGCGGTCCTCGCCCGGCTCACCGCGGACCCGGCGCTGCGGGTGAGCGAGACCGGCGTCCTGCTCGACGGCGAGGAAGCGCGGCTGCTCACCGAGGTGAACACCGGCCGGGCGGCCGCCCCGGACACGACCGTCCCCGCACGGTTCGCGGAGGTCGCCGCCCGCTTCCCGGACGCGGCCGCGATCGTCTCGGACGCGGACACCCTCACGTACGCGGAACTCGACGCACAGGCGAACCGGTTCGCCCGGTACCTGCGCGCCGGGGGAGTGGCGCCGGGCCACCGCGTCGGCGTCGTGCTGCCCCGCTCCGCCGGACTGGTCGTCGCCCTGCTGGGCATCGCCAAGGCCGGAGCGCTGGCCGTACCGGTGGACCCGTCCTACCCGGCCGAGCGGGTGCGGTACCTGCTGGAGGACTCCGCCCCCACGCTGGTCGTGAGCGGGGAGGAGGCGCCGCGGGAACCCCTCCTCCGGGACTTCTCGGCCGCGCCGCTCCCGGTGCGGATACCGACGGAATCGGGCCTGTACGTGATGTACACCTCCGGATCGACGGGCACACCCAAGGGCGTCACGGCCACCCACGGCAACGTCACGGCGCTCGCCCTGGACACGTGCTGGGGCGACATCGGCACCGGGCGCGTCCTCTTCCACGCCCCGCACGCCTTCGACGCCGCCACGTTCGAACTGTGGGTGCCGCTGCTCAACGGCGGGTGCGTCGTGGTGGCACCGGAGACGGAGCTGACCGGGAGCACTCTGGCCCGGCTGGTCGCCGCCCACGCGCTGACGGCCGTGCACGTCACCGCCGGGCTGTTCCGGCTGCTGGCCCAGGAGACCCCCGACTGCTTCACTGGCCTCCGGAACGTCCTGACCGGCGGCGACGTGGTCCCCGCCGAAGCCGTCGTCCGCGTCGCCGAAGCGTGCCCGGACGTCACGCTGCACCACCTGTACGGGCCGACGGAAATCACCCTGTGCGCCACCACGTACACCGTCCCCCCGGGAGCGCGGGCGCCTGCGGTGCTCCCGATCGGCGGCCCGCGCGACGGTGTACGGGTCTTCGTCCTGGACCGGGTCCTGCGCCCGGTACCACCCGGCGTCGCCGGTGAACTGTACGTCGCGGGGCGGGGCGTCGCCCCCGGCTACCTGAACCGCCCCGCGCGCACCGCGGAACGCTTCGTCGCCTGCCCGTACGGCGGCGGGCGGATGTACCGCACCGGCGACCTGGTCCGCTGGGACCGCCACGGCCGCCTGGTCTTCCTGCGCCGCGCCGACGACCAGGTGAAGGTCCGGGGCTTCCGGATCGAGCCGGCCGAGGTCGAGGCCGTCCTCGGCCGGTGCCCCGGCGTGGACCAGGCAGCCGTCGTCGTCCGCGAGGACCGGCCCGGCGACAAACGCCTCGTCGCCTACGTCGTCGGTGACGCGTCGGGCGTACGGGACTTCGCCGCCGAGCACCTGCCCGACCACATGGTCCCCGGCACCGTCGTCCCCCTCGACGCCCTGCCGCTGACGGCCAACGGCAAGGTCGATCGGGCCGCGCTGCCCGCCCCCGACCACGCGGCCGCCATCTCGGACCGCCCGCCCCGCACCCCGCAGGAACAGACCCTGTGCCGGCTCTTCGCCGAGGTCCTGGGCCTGGACCGGACCGGCATCGACGACCGGTTCTTCGACCTGGGCGGCGACTCCCTGCTGGCCATGCGGCTGATCAGCAGGGCCCGTACCGCCCTGGGCGTCGAGATCCCCCTCACCGTGCTGTTCGAGTCGCCCACGGTCGCGGGTCTGGCCGGGCTGCTGAGCGAACTGGGCACCGGGCGCCCGCGCGTGGTCGCGGCGCGGCGGCCGGAGATCCTGCCGCTGTCGTTCGGGCAGCAGCGCATGTGGTTCGCGAACCGGCTGGAGGACACCGGCGCCTACAACATGGCCATGGCCGTCCGGCTCACCGGCAGCCTGGACCTGCCCGCGCTGCGCGCCGCCTGGGCGGACGTGATCGCGCGCCACGAGCCGCTGCGCACGGTCTTCCCCGAGCGGGACGGCATACCGCGCCAACTGGTCCTGGACGGTGACCGGACGGAGCCGGGACACTCACCTGGCACTCCGGACCTGCCGGTCCTCCCCGCCGACGAGGCGTCACTCGACACCGTACTGGCCGAGCACATCGGCCGCCGGTTCGCCCTCGACACGGCGCCGCCCCGGCGGGCGACCCTGTTCGCCCTGTCCGCCGACGCCCACGTATTCCTGGTGGTCGTGCACCACATCGCCGCCGACGGCTGGTCGATGGGCATTCTGGCCCGCGACCTGTCGACGGCGTACACGGCGCGGAGCGCGGGGCGCGCGCCCGACTGGGCGCCCCTGCCCGTCCAGTACGCCGACTTCACCCTCTGGCAGCACGCACTCCTCGACAGCGGCAACGGCCTGCTCGACACCCAGCTCGCCCACTGGACCGAGACCCTGGCCGGTCTGCCGGACCAGCTCGAACTGCCCACCGACCGGCCGCGCCCGGCCACGGCGAGCCACCGCGGTGCCGCGCTGCCGTTCACCGTCGAAGCCCGGACGCACCAGCGGCTCGGCGCCGTCGCCCGCGCGTGCGACACCACCTTGTTCACCGTCGCGCAGGCCGCGGTCGTCCTCCTGCTGTCCCGGCTCGGCGCGGGCGAGGACATCCCGCTCGGCACCCCCGTCACGGACCGCACCGACGAGTCCCTGGACGGCGTCGTCGGGTTCTTCCTCAACACCCTGGTGCTGCGGACCGACGCCGGCGGCGATCCGACCTTCGCCGAACTGGTGGCACGAGCCCGGGACGCCGACCTCGCCGCCTACGCCCACCAGGACCTCCCGTTCGAACACCTCGTGGAGGCGCTGAAGCCCGCCCGTTCGCCCGCCCGGCACCCGCTGTTCCAGGTGCTGCTGGTGCTGGAGGACGAGCTGCACCCCGCGTGGGACCTGCCCGGCCTCGGTGCGGCACCGGTCCCGGTCGCACCGGCCACGGTCGAGTTCGACCTGGTCTTCGGCCTGGGGGAACGCCCTGACGGCACCGGCCTCGACGGCTACCTGGAGTACGCCACCGACCTCTTCGACCCGGACAGCGCGCGAAGCCTGGTCACCCGGCTGCTCGCGGTGCTCGACCAGGTCGCCGCCGATCCGGGACTGCGGGTCGGCGAGGTCGAACTGCTGGCCCCGGAGGAGCGGCGACGGCTCGTCACCGGCGTCAACGCCGGGGCGGCGGACGCCGGCGGCCGTACGGTCCTCGGCCAGTTCGACGCCACCGTGCTGCGGTCCCGTGCCGACGCCGCCGTGACGGCGGGCGCCACCTCGCTGACGTACGGCGAACTGGACGCGCGGGCCAACCGGTTCGCCTGGTACCTGCGTGCCAAGGGGGTGGCTCCTGGTGACCGGGTGGGTGTGGTGCTTTCGCGGTCGGTGGAGCTGGTGGTCGTTCTGCTGGGTGTGGCGAAGGCGGGGGCGGTGTTCGTGCCGGTGGATCTGTCGTATCCGGTGGAGCGGGTGCGGTGGTTGCTGGCGGATGCGGCTCCGGTGCTGGTGGTGGGGGAGTCGGAGGTGTGCGAGGCGGCGCTCGGGTCCTTCTCGGCCGATCCGCTGCCGGTGGGGGTGTCGCCGGAGTCGGCGCTGTATGTGATGTACACGTCCGGGTCGACAGGTGTGCCCAAGGGCGTGGTCGCTACGCACGGGGGTGTGGCGGGGCTGGCGCTGGACTCCTGCTGGGGTGACATCGGGCCGGGCCGCGTCCTGTTCCATGCGCCGCATGCCTTTGACGCTTCGACGTTCGAGCTGTGGGTGCCGTTGCTGAACGGCGGGTGTGTGGTGGTGGCTCCCGAAATGGGCCTGGGCGGCGCCGCCTTGTCCCGTCTGGTCGAGGAGTATGCGCTGACGGCCGTCCATGTGACGGCCGGCCTCTTCCGGGTGCTGGCGCAGGAGACTCCCGAGTGCTTCGCCGGTCTGCGGCACGTGCTGACCGGCGGCGACGTGGTGCCCGCCGAAGCCGTCGCCCGGGTGGCCGAGGCGTGCCCCGGCGCCGAGATCCGCCACCTGTACGGGCCGACCGAGACCACCCTGTGCGCCACCGCACACGTCATCGGTCCGGGGGCGAAGGTGCCGCCGGTGCTGCCGATCGGCGCGCCCCGGGACGGCCTGCGGGTGTTCGTTCTGGACGGCTTCCTGCGGCCGGTTCCGGTGGGTGTCGCCGGGGAGTTGTACGTGGCCGGGCGGGGCGTTGCGCGGGGGTACCTGGGGCGTGCGGGGCTGACCGCGGAGCGGTTCGTGGCGTGCCCGTACGGCGGTGGGCGGATGTACCGGACGGGCGACCTGGTGCGCTGGGACCAGGACGGCAACCTCGTCTTCCTGGGCCGGGCCGACGACCAGGTGAAGATCCGCGGCTTCCGCATCGAACCGGCCGAGGTCGAGACCGTCCTCGGGCAGTGCCCCGGCGTCGAGCAGGCCGCCGTCGTCGTGCGGGAGGACCGGCCCGGGGACAAGCGTCTGGTCGCCTACGTCGTCGGGGACGCCTCCGGGACACGGGACTTCATGGCCGAGCGACTGCCGGACCACATGACTCCGTCGGCCACGGTCGTCCTGGACGCGCTGCCGCTGACGGCCAACGGAAAGGTCGACCGGGCGCTGCTGCCCGCCCCCGATCACGCAACGACGGAATCGTCGGCTCGCGCGCCCCGCACCCCGCAGGAACAGATCCTGTGCCGGCTGTTCGCCGAGGTGCTGGGGCTGGAGGTGGCCCGGGTCGGCATCGACGACGGCTTCTTCGACCTGGGCGGGGACTCTCTGCTGGCGACGCGGCTGGCCAGCCGGGTCAAGGGCGCGCTGGGTGCGGAAATCCCGGTGCGGGCGCTGTTCGAGGCGCCGACGGTCGCCGGGCTGGCCGGGCGGCTGGACGAGTTCGAAGCCGTACGGCCGGCGCTGGTCCGGGCCGACCGGCCCGATCCGCTGCCGCTGTCGTTCGGGCAGCAGCGGATGTGGTTCCTGCACAGCCTCGAAGGGCCGAGCGCCACCAACAACATTCCCCTCGCCGTCCGGCTGAACGGAGAGCTGGACGGCACAGCGCTGGAGGCGGCCTGGGCCGACGTCGTGGCCCGGCACGAGACGCTGCGCACCCGCTACCCCGAGCACGGCGACGGCGCCCGGCAGGACATCGTGGCCGCCGCCGAGGTGCCCGTACACCTCGCCACCGTCCGGATCGGTGCGGACGAGGTGGAACAGGCGCTGGCCGCCGGTGTCACGCAGGGCTTCCGGATCGAACACGAACTTCCGTGGCGGGTCACGCTGTTCGAGGTGGCGCCCGCCGAGCACATCCTGCTGATCGTGGTGCACCACATCGCCGCCGACGGCTGGTCCATGGGCGTCCTGGCCGACGACCTGGCGACCGCCTACACCGCACGGGCCGCAGGCCGCGCGCCCGGCTGGACGCCGCTGCCCGTCCAGTACGCCGACTTCACCGTCTGGCAGCGCGACCTGCTCGCCCAGGACACCCCGGACGGCCTGTTCGGCAGGCAGGCCGCGTTCTGGTCCGAGACCCTGGCGGGCCTGCCGGAACACCTGAAGCTGCCGTTCGACCGGCCCCGCCCGCCGGTGGCGACCCACCGGGGAGCGTTCCTGCCCTTCACGGTGGACGCCACGGCGCACCGGCGCCTGGCGGAGATCGCCCGTGAGTGCGACGCGACGCTGTTCATGGTCGCGCAGGCCGCCGTCGCCGTGCTGCTGTCCCGGCTCGGCGCCGGGGCGGACATCCCGCTCGGCACGCCCGTCGCGGGCCGCACGGACGAGGCCGTGGACCACCTGGTCGGCAACTTCCTCAACACGCTGGTGCTGCGGACGGACGTCGGCGGTGACCCCTCCTTCACCGAACTGGTCGGCCGCGTACGGGAGACCGACCTCGCCGCGTACGCCCACCAGGACCTGCCCTTCGAACACCTGGTGGAAGTGCTGAACCCGGTCCGCTCGCTGGCCAGGCACCCGCTCTTCCAGGTCGCCTTCGCCCTCCAGAACGCACCCGAGACGCACTTCGACGCCCCGGGGCTGGAGTCCCGTCCGGTACCGGTGCAGATGTCCACTTCAAAATTCGACCTGTCGGTCCTGATGTGGGAACGCCGGGACCCCGACGGCGCCCCCGCCGGCCTGGACTGCTACCTGGAGTACGCCACCGACCTCTTCGACCCCGCCACGGCGGAACGGCTGGTGGCCCGGCTGCTGCGGGTCCTCGACCAGGTCACCGCGGACCCCGCCGTACGGGCCGGGGCGGTGGACGTGCTCGGTGCCGACGAGCGGAACCGCGTCACGGCGGCGGCAGCAGCACACCGGGCGGGCACCCGGGACACGACCGTGCCCCAGCGCTTCGGACGGGTCGTCGCCCGGCACGGCGACGCCGTGGCGGTGGAGTCCGCCGACGGCACGCTGACCTACCGGGAACTGGACGCGCGGGCCGACCGCTGTGCCCAGTACCTGTACGCGAAGGGCGTCACCCCCGGCGACCGGGTCGCGGTGCTGCTCGACCGCTCGGCGGAGCTGGTCACCGTACTGCTCGGCATCGCCAAGGCGGGCGCGGCGGCCGTGCCCGTCGACACGGCGTACCCGGTCGAACGGGTGCGGTTCCTGCTGGAGGACGCCGAACCCGTCCTGGTCATGACGCGTGCCGAGGTGGCCGAGGCGCTGCGGTACTTCCCGGCCGTCCCGCCGCCCGTGAAGGTCACGCCGGACACCGGGCTGTACGTGATGTACACCTCCGGCTCGACCGGGACGCCCAAAGGGGTCCTCGCGACGCACGCGAACGTCACCGCCCTCGCCCTCGACCCCTGCTGGCACGGCATCGGCGGCGGACGGACGCTCTTCCACGCCCCGCACACCTTCGACGCGTCCACCCTGGAGCTGTGGGTGCCGCTGCTCAACGGCGGGTGCGTGGTCGTCGCGCCGCCGCTGGACCTGGACGGGGAGACGGTGGCCCGGCTGGCCGACGCGCACGCGCTGTCGGCCGTCCACGTCACCGCCGGGCTGTTCCGGGTGCTGGCGCAGGAGACGCCCGACTGCTTCAAGGGCTTCCGGCACGTGCTGACCGGCGGCGACGTGGTGCCCGCCGAGGCGGTCGCCCGGGTCACCGAAGCCTGTCCCGGCGTCACCGTCCACCACCTGTACGGGCCGACCGAGACCACCCTGTGCGCCACCACCCACACCCTCGCACCCGGAACGGCAGCACCGTCCGTCCTGCCGATCGGACGCCCACGCGACGGCGTGAGCGTCTTCGTCCTGGACCCGCTCCTGCGCCCGGTGCCCACGGACGTGGCGGGCGAACTGTACGTCGCCGGGGAGGGCGTCGCGCGCGGGTACCTGGGCCGGGCGGCGCTGACCGCCGGACGGTTCGTGGCGTGCCCGTACGGCGGTGGGCGGATGTACCGGACGGGTGACCTGGTGCGCTGGGACCGGGACGGAAACCTCGTCTTCCTCGGGCGGGCCGACGACCAGGTGAAGATCCGCGGCTTCCGCATCGAACCGGCCGAGGTCGAAGCCGTCCTTGGCCAGTGCCCCGGCGTGGACCAGGCCGCCGTCGTCGTACGGGAGGACCGGCCCGGGGACAAGCGCCTGGTCGCCTACGTCGTCGGAGAAGCAGACGGCGTACGGGAGTTCGCGGCCGAGCGGCTGCCGGACTACATGCTTCCCGGCGCCGTCGTCACCCTCGACGCGCTGCCCGTCACGGACAACGGCAAGGTCGACCGGGCCGCGCTGCCCGCACCCGACCACGCGGCGGCGTCCGGGAGGCGCGCGGCCCGCACCCCGCTCGAAACGTTCTTCTGCGGCCTCTTCGCGGACGTCCTCGGGCTGGTGACGCCGGACGCTCGTACCGGCCCGCCCGTCCCGCGGCCGGACGTCCGGCCCCCGGACGTGCCCCGTCCGGACGTGCCGGAACCGGTCGTCCCGCGCCCGGCCGGCCCGGACTCCGGTGTCCCGAGGCCCCCGGCAGCCCCCATGCCCCCGGCGGCGCCCGAAGCCCCGGCCCCGACCGTCGGCGCCGACGCCAACTTCTTCGAACTCGGCGGCGACAGCATCATCTCCTTGCAGCTCGTCGCCCGCGCCGCCCGGGCCGGGTACCGGATCAGCGCGACGGACGTCTTCCAGCACAAGACCCCGGAGGCCCTCGCCCTCGCCGCCCGCCCCGTCACGGAGGAGGAGACCCGGCACGACGACGGCGACGGCCCCGTCCCCCTCACCCCGGTCATGCGGCAGCTCGCCGACCGGCAGGCCCTGGCCGGGCCGCTGCACCAGACCGTCATGGTCTGGACCCCCACCGGCCTGACCGCCGCCGACCTGACCACCGCCCTGCAAGCCGTCCTGGACCACCACGGCGCCCTGCGGCTCCGCCTCGGCCCCGACGACACCGGCGCTCTGCACATCCGGCCGCCGGGTTCCGTCCAGGCGGCGGACCTGCTGCGGACCGTACGGCTGCCCGGACCGGCCGAGCAGATCACGGCGACGATCGTCCGCGAGCAGTGCGCCGCCGCGACCGGCCGCCTCGACCCACGCTCGGGCACCGTCCTGCAAGCCGTCCGGTTCGACGCGGGCTCGCACCGGCCGGGACGGCTGTTCCTCGCCGCCCACCACCTGTGCGTGGACAGCGCCTCCTGGCGCATCCTCCTCGACGACCTGGCGCTCGCCTGCGAGGCGGTCCGGGCGGGCACCACCCCGGCCCTGCCACCGGTCCGTACGTCCTTCCGCCGCTGGGCCGAACTGCTGCGGCAGGCCGCCCACGACCCCGCCCGCACCGCCGAACTCCCGCTCTGGCAGCGGGTCGGGGCGCCCGCCGCCCCGCTGCTGCCGACCCCGCCCACCGGGCCGGGCGGGTCCGGGGAACTGCGCATGACCCTGGCCCCCGACACGTCGGCAGCCCTGCTCACCACCGTCCCGGCGGCCTTCCACGCCGAGGTCACCGAAGTGCTCCTCGCCGCGCTGGTGCTCGCGGTCGCCGACTGGCGCGGCCGTCCCGGAGCCGTCCTGGTGGACCTCGAACGGCACGGCCGCGAAAGCGGCCTCGCACCCGGTACCGACCTGTCCCGTACGGTCGGCTGGTTCACCAGCGTCCACCCGGTCCGGCTCGACCCGGGCGGCACCGAACCCGGCGCCCGCTCCGGCGACCCCGACCCGGGGACCGTACTCAAACGCGTCAAGGAGCAGCTCAGGGGACTGCCCGAGCACGGCATCGGCCACGGACTGCTGCGCCACCTGAACGCGCGGACGGCCCCGGCCCTGGCCGGACTCGCCACCCCGCCGCTCCTGTTCAACTACCTCGGCCGCGTCCCCGCCGCGGACGAGCGCCGGACGGCCGCCACCGCGTGGACCGCCACCGGCGACGCCCACCCGCCCGAAGGCGTACGCACCCACCCGGTCGACCTCGACGCCCGCACCGTGGACACCGACGACGGGCCCCGGCTGACGGCCCACTGGGCCTGGGACCCGGCAATGGTCTCGGAGGCCGACATGCGGCGTCTCGGCCATGCGTGGTTCCGGGCCGCCGAGGCCCTGGTGGCGTGCGCCGCGCAGGCGGACGCGGGCGGCCGTACCCCGTCGGACCTCGACCTCGTCGCCCTGACGCAGGACGACATCGACCAGCTCGAAACGGAATGGGGAAAGTAGCCGTGAGCAAGCCCGGACTGGCCGACATATGGCCGCTCGCGCCGATGCAGAAGGGCATGTTGTTCCACGCCCTGTACGACGCCGAGGCCACGGACATCTACCGGGGCCAGGTGGTCCTGGACCTGGACGGCCCTCTCGACACGGACGCCCTCAGGTCGGCGGGACACGCGCTGTTACGCCGGCACCCGACCCTCAGGGCCGGGTTCCGCACCCTGAAGTCCGGCGACACGGTGCAGATCGTCCCGCAGCGCGCGGACCTCCCGTGGCGGGAACTGGACCTGCGCCCCGTCCCGGCCGGGCGGCGTGCGGACGCCCTGGACGAGGCGGTACGCGCGGAGTGGACCCGGCGCTTCGACCTCGCGGCACCGCCCCTGCTGCGCCTGACCGCCATCCGTGTCGGCGACACCCGCACCCGCGTCGTGCTGACCGTCCACCACATCCTCTGCGACGGCTGGTCGACGTCGATCATCGCGAACGAACTGGTCGAGCTGTACCGCAACGGCGGTGACGAACACGCCCTCCCGCCGGTCACCCCGTACCGCAGCTACCTCGCCTGGCTGGCCCGCCGCGACGGCGCGGCCGCCGCCGCGGCATGGCGGCAGGAGCTGCACGGGGCGCGGCCCACCCTCGTCGCACCGGAGACGGGCCACCGCGCGCCGGTCGACCCCGACGAGGTACGGGTCGAACTGCCCGCCCCGCTGGTGACGGACCTCGCGGCGCTGGCCCGCCGCAACGGGGTGACCCCGAGCACCGTGATGCGCGGCGCGTGGGCCGTGCTGCTCGGCACGCTGACCGGACGCGACGACGTGGTCTTCGGCGGGACCACGGCCGGGCGCCCGCCGGAGATCCCGGGCATCGACACCACCGTCGGCCTGTTCATCAACACCCTGCCGGTACGGGCCCGCTGGTCGGCCACCGACACCGTCGCCCAGCTCCTCACCCGCCTCCAGGAGGCACAGGCGGCGCTGCTGCCGCACGAACACCTGAGCCTGGCCGAGGTGCAGAGCATCGCCGGGACCCGGACCCTGTTCGACACCCTGACCGTCTTCCAGAACTACCCCGTCGACCTCCTCGACCTGACCGGGACCACCGCACGCTCGGTGTCCGGTGACCTCGACCTGGCGAGCGTCGGCGGCCGGGACGCCGCGCACTATCCGCTGACGTTCACCGCGATGTCCGAACGTTTCCGGCTGACCTACCGCCCCGACCTCTTCACCCGCGCCGACGCACAGCTCCTCGCCGACCGCCTCGTGCGCGTCCTCGGGCAGCTCGCCGCCGGCCCGGCCACCCGGATCGGCGACCTCGACGTCCTCGTCGGCGGCGAACGGGACCGGCTGCTGCACGGCGTGAACACCGGCGCCCCGGGGCCCGCGCCGACGACCGTCCCCGCCCTCTTCGAGCGGACCGCGCGGCGGCGCGCGCGGGAAGCGGCGGTGGTGTCCGCGGCGGAGACCCTGACCTACGAGGAGCTGGACGCCCGGGCGAATCGATTCGCCTGGTACCTGCGTGCCAAGGGGGTGGCTCCTGGTGACCGGGTGGGTGTGGTGCTTTCGCGGTCGGTGGAGTTGGTTGTGGTGTTGCTGGGTGTGGCGAAGGCGGGGGCGGTGTTCGTGCCGGTGGATCTGTCGTATCCGGTGGAGCGGGTGCGGTGGTTGCTGGCGGATGCGGCTCCGGTGCTGGTGGTGGGGGAGTCGGAGGTGTGCGAGGCGGCGCTCGGGTCCTTCTCGGCCGATCCGCTGCCGGTGGGGGTGTCGCCGGAGTCGGCGCTGTATGTGATGTACACGTCCGGGTCGACAGGTGTGCCCAAGGGTGTGGTCGCTACGCACGGGGGTGTGGCGGGGCTGGCGCTGGACTCCTGCTGGGGTGACATCGGGCCGGGCCGCGTCCTGTTCCATGCGCCGCATGCCTTCGACGCTTCGACGTTCGAGCTGTGGGTGCCGTTGCTGAACGGCGGGTGTGTGGTGGTGGCTCCCGAAATGGGCCTGGGCGGCGCCGCCTTGTCCCGTCTGGTCGAGGAGTATGCGCTGACGGCCGTCCATGTGACGGCCGGCCTCTTCCGGGTGCTGGCGCAGGAGACCCCCGAGTGCTTCGCCGGTCTGCGGCATGTCCTGACCGGCGGCGACGTGGTGCCCGCCGAAACCGTGGCGAGCGTCCTGGACGCCTGCCCCGGAGTGACGGTACGTCACCTCTACGGCCCCACGGAGACCACCCTCTGCGCGACCACCCTCGCCGTCGAACCCGCCGCGAAGGTGCCCTCCGCCCTCCCCGTCGGAAGACCGCGGGACGGCGTACGGGTGTTCGTCCTGGACAGTTTCCTGCGGCCGGTTCCGGTGGGTGTCGCCGGGGAGTTGTACGTGGCCGGGCGGGGCGTTGCGCGAGGGTATCTGGGGCGTGCGGGGCTGACCGCGGAGCGGTTCGTGGCGTGCCCGTACGGCGGTGGGCGGATGTACCGGACGGGCGACCTGGTGCGCTGGGACCAGGACGGCCATCTCCTCTTCCTGGGCCGGGCCGACGACCAGGTGAAGATCCGCGGCTTCCGCATCGAACCGGCCGAGGTCGAGACCGTCCTCGGGCAGTGCCCCGGGGTGGCGCAGGTCGCGGTGCTGGCGCGGGAGGACCAGCCCGGCGACAAGCGCCTGGTCGCGTACGTCGTCGGCGAGGCCACCCGCATACGGGAGTTCGCGGCCGAGCGGCTGCCGGACCACATGGTGCCGTCGGCGACGGTCGTCCTGGACGTGCTGCCGCTCACCGTCAACGGCAAGATCGACCGGGCCGCCCTCCCCGCCCCCGACTGCACGGCGGCGGCAGACGCATCGGCTCGCGCGCCCCGCACGCCGCAGGAACAGATCCTGTGCCGGTTGTTCGCCGAGGTGCTGGGGCTGGAGGTGGCCCGGGTCGGCATCGACGACGGCTTCTTCGATCTCGGTGGGGACTCGTTGTCGGCGACGCGGCTGGCCAGCCGGGTCAAGGGGGCGCTCGGTGCGGAGATTTCCGTGCGGGCGCTGTTCGAGGCGCCGACGGTCGCCGGGCTGGCCGGGCGGCTGGACGAGTTCGAGGCCGTACGGCCGGCGCTGGTCCGGGCCGACCGGCCCGATCCGCTGCCGCTGTCGTTCGGGCAGCAGCGGATGTGGTTCCTGCACAGCCTCGAAGGGCCGAGCGCCACCAACAACATTCCCCTCGCCGTCCGGCTGAACGGAGAGCTGGACGGCACAGCGCTGGAGGCGGCCTGGGCCGACGTCGTGGCCCGGCACGAGACGCTGCGTACCCGCTACCCGGAGGACGGCGGCAGCGCCCGCCAGGAAGTCCTGGCAGCCGTACCGGCACGGATACCCGTGACCGCCGTCGCCGCGGAGACGGTGGACGCGGCGCTGGCCGCCGAGGCCGCCCACGGGTTCCGGCTCGACACGGACCTGCCGTGGCGGGTCACGCTGTTCGAGGTGGCGCCCGCCGAGCACGTCCTACTGGTCGTGGTGCACCACATCGCCGCCGACGGCTGGTCCATGGGCGTCCTGATGCGGGACCTGTCGGCAGCGTACGCGGCACGGTCCGAGGGCCGCGCGCCCGGCTGGGCGCCGCTGCCCGTCCAGTACGCCGACTTCACCCTGTGGCAGCGCGAACTGCTCGACCGGGGCACCGAGGACGGCCTGTTCGGCAAGCAGCTCGACTTCTGGACCCGCACCCTCGCCGACCTCCCCGAACAGTTGGCGCTGCCCTTCGACCGGCCCCGCCCCGCCACGGCCAGCCATCGGGGCGCGATGCTCCCGTTCACCGTGGACGCCGCCGTGCACCGGCGGTTCATGGAGATCGCCCGGCAGTGCGACGCGACGCTGTTCATGGTCGCGCAGGCCGCCGTCGCCGTGCTGCTGTCCCGGCTCGGCGGCGCCGAGGACGTGCCGCTCGGCACGCCCGTCGCCGGACGTACCGATGAATCCCTCGACGGCCTCGTGGGCAACTTCCTCAACACGCTGGTGCTGCGGACGGACGTCGGCGGCAACCCCTCCTTCACCGAGCTGATCGGCCGCGTACGGGAGACCGACCTCGCCGCGTACGCCCACCAGGACCTGCCCTTCGAGCACCTGGTGGACGTCCTGAACCCGGTCCGCTCGCTGGCCAGGCACCCGCTCTTCCAGGTCGCCTTCGCCCTTCAGAGCGCCCCGGACACGGAGTTCGCGGCACCCGGGCTCGACGCCGAGCCCGTCCCGGTCGGGCTGGCCTCCTCGAAGTTCGACCTGTCGGTGGTGCTGCGCGAGCGCCCCGACGGCGGCGGCCTCGACGGCTTGCTGGAGTACGCCACCGACCTCTTCGACCCCGCCACCGCACAGGCCCTGGCCACCCGGCTGGTGGAGGTGTTCGGCCGGCTCGCCGGCGACGCCCGGGTCCGGGTGGGTGATCTGGACATCCTGCTGGCCGGGGAGCGGGAGCGCCTCGTCTCGGGGGCGAACATCGGGCGGCCGGGCACCGGCGCCGCGGACCGCACGGTTCCCACCGTGTTCGAGGAGGTCGCGGCCCGCCGTCCGGACGCGCCGGCCGTCGTGTCCGGCGCGCTGACCCTGACCTACCGGGAATTGGACGCGCGCGCCAACCGGTACGCGCACCACCTGCACGCGCAGGGCGTCGGCCCGGGGGACCGGGTGGCGGTGCTGCTGCCGCGCACCGCCGAGCTGGTGACCGTCCTCCTCGGCATCGCCAAGGCGGGAGCGGTGTCCGTCCCCGTCGACACCAGCTATCCGGCCGAGCGGGTGCGCCACCTGCTGGAGGACTCCGCTCCCGCGCTCGTGGTGACCGAGGCCGGGACGCGGGAAGCGCTCGACGGTTTCCCCGCGTCCCCGGCTCCCGCGCGCGTGGCACCGGAGTCCGGCCTGTACGTGATGTACACCTCCGGCTCGACCGGGACGCCCAAGGGCGTGCTGGTCACCCACGGCGGTGCGGCGGCCCTCGCGCGCGACACCTGCTGGGGCGGCATCGGCACGGGCCGGGTGCTGTTCCACGCGCCGCACGCCTTCGACGCGTCCGTCTTCGAGTTGTGGGTGCCGCTGCTGAACGGGGGCTGTGTCGTGGTCGCGCCCGCCGTGGACATGGACGGCGGGACGCTCGCCGGGCTCGTCGCGGAGCACGCGGTGACGGCGGTGCACGTGACGGCCGGCCTCTTCCGGGCGCTGGCGCAGGAGACCCCAGAGTGTTTCGCGGGGCTGCGGCACGTGCTGACCGGCGGCGACGTGGTGCCCGCCGAAGCGGTCGCCCGGGTGGCCGACGCCTGCCCGCAGGCCGAGGTGCACCACCTGTACGGGCCCACGGAGACCACCCTGTGCGCCACCACCCACACCGTCGCACCCGGCACACAGGTCCCGTCCGTCCTGCCGATCGGCCGGCCGCGTGACGGCTTCGCGGTCTTCGCCCTGGACCGGTTCCTGCGGCCCGTCCCGGTGGGCGTGCCGGGTGAGCTGTACATCGCGGGGGAGGGCGTCGCGCGGGGGTACCTCGGCCGTGCGGCGCTGACGGCGGAGCGGTTCGTGGCGTGCCCGTACGGGGGCGGGCGGATGTACCGGACCGGCGACCTGGTGCGTTGGGACCGGGACGGGGACCTGGTCTTCCTCGGGCGGGCCGACGATCAGGTGAAGGTGCGGGGTTTCCGTATCGAGTTGGCGGAGGTCGAAGCGGTGCTCGGGCAGTGCCCGGGGGTGGAGCAGGCCGCCGTCGTCGTACGGGAGGACCGGCCCGGGGACAAGCGGCTGGTCGTGTACGTCGTCGGGGACGCCTCCGGGACGCGGGAGTTCGTGGCCGAGCGGCTGCCGGACTACATGGTGCCGTCGGCGACGGTCGTCCTGGACGCGCTGCCGCTGTCCGTCAACGGCAAGGTCGACCGGGCCGCCCTCCCCGCCCCCGACTACGCGGCGGCGGCAGCCGCATCGGCCCGCGCGCCCCGCACCCCGCTCGAAACGCTCTTCTGCCGCCTCTTCGCGGAACTCCTGGGCCTCGGAACGCCGGAAGGGGAAGCGGCAACCGGTACGGACGAGGAGCAGGACCAGCCGGAGGGGCAGGTCCAGCCGGCCCTCCCGGTCGCCGCGGACGCGAGCTTCTTCGCACTCGGCGGGGACAGCATCGTCTCCCTGCTGCTCGTCGCCCGCGCCGCCAAGGCCGGATACCGCATCAGCGCCTCGGACGTCTTCCAGCAGAAGACCCCCGAAGCCCTCGCCCTGGTCGCCGAGCCCGTCACCGAGGACGAGCTCCGGCACGAGGACGGCCACGGAACCGTCCCCCTCACCCCGGTCATGCGCGAGCTGACCGCACGCGGCGGACCGGCCACGCTGGCCGCCAGGTTCGCGCAGTGGACCGTCGTACGCGTCCCCGCCGACGCCGGGCAGGACCGGCTGACGCAGGCCGTCGAGAAGGTGGTGGCCCACCACGCGATGCTCCGGGCCCGCCTGGTCGTCCCGGACGACGCCGAACCGTACCTGGAAGTCGGCGACGCGGCACCCGTACCGGACCGGGTCCGGCGGGTGGACGCCGAGGGGCTGACGGAGCAGGCACTGGAGGAGCTGATCGACACCGAGGCGCGGGCGGCGTCCGGCCGCCTCGACCCGCGGACCGGCACCACCCTGCGGGCCGTCTGGTGCGACCGGGGGAGCGGACGGCCGGGACGGCTCGCGGTCGTCGTCCACCACCTGGTCTTCGACGCGGTGTCCTGGCGCATCCTGCTGCCGGACCTCGCCGCGGCCTGGACGGACCCCGACGGGAGCCTGGCACCGGTCGCCGCCTCGTTCCGCACCCACGCCCGGCAGGTGGCGGCGGCCGGCCCGCCGCGGGCCGCCGGTCCGGCGCAGGGCACCGAAGGACAGCTACGGCAGCGGACGTTCACCGTGCCCGCGCGCACGGCGTCCGCGGTGCTGACCACCGTCCCCGCGGCCTTCCACGCCACGACGGGCGACGTCCTGCTCGCCGCGCTCGTAGCGGCCCTCACCGAGGAACGGCCGGGCCCGGTCGACCTCGACATCGAGGGGCACGGCCGCGACGGCGACCTGGACCTGTCGCGCACGGTGGGCTGGTTCACCACCCTGCGCCCGGTCCGGCTGGACGCGGGCAGCACCGACTTCGACGAGGTGCGCGCGGGAGGCCCGGCCGCCGACAGGCTGCTCAAGCGGGTCAAGGAACAGGCCGCCCAGCCGTACGGGGGCGGGCTGCCCGCGCCCACGGCCGGGTTCAACTACCTGGGCCGGTTCTCCGTCGCGGGCCCGGAGGCGGGCGACTGGCAGCCGGCCGGACCCCGCTCCATGGGCGCCGACGCGGACCCGGAACTGCCCGCCCTGCACGCGCTGGAGTTCGGCGGCCTGGTCCGCGACGGCGACGCCGGCCCGGAACTGGTGCTGCTGGTGTCCTGGCTGGCGGGCGCCCTCACCGAAGACGCCGCGGTCCGGCTGGCCGACCGCTGGACCGGCCTGCTGGCCGGCCTGGCCGCACTCTCCGAAGCACCGGACGCGGGCGGCCTGGTCCCCTCCGACCTGCCGCTGGTCGACCTGACGCTGGGGCAACTGGAGGCGCTGGAGGACGACTTCAACGAAGAACCCGGTGGAGGAGGTATGCCGTGGACCGCCGCATAGAAGACGTGTGGCCGCTGACACCGCTGCAGGAGGGGCTGCTGTTCCACTCCCTGTACGACGGGCAGGCCGAGGACACCTACGTCGTCCAGGACGTCCTGGACATCGAGGGCGACCTCGACACGGCCGCGCTGCGGGCGTCCTGGCAGGCCCTGGTGGTCCGGCACGCCACCTTGCGCGCCTGCTTCCGCCAGCCACCGGGCCTCGAACACCCCGTCCAGGTCATCCCGGCCCGCGTAAAACTGCCCTGGCGGAACGTCGACCTGACCGGCAGGCCGCCCCAGGACGCCCTCGCCGAGGCGGAACGCCTCGCGGACGAGGAACGCGCCCGGCGCTTCGACCTGGCCGTACCGCCGCTGCTCCGGCTCGTCCTGCTCCGGCTCGGACCGGCCCGGCACCGCCTCGTCCTCACCAACCACCACATCCTGATGGACGGCTGGTCGCTGCCGACCCTCCAGCACGAGCTGTGGACCCTCTACGAGGCGGGCGGCGACCCCTCCGGCCTGCCGCCCGTGACGCCCTACCGCGACTACCTCGGCTGGCTGAACGCCCAGGACAAGGAGTCGGCCCGCGCCGCCTGGCGGGCCGACCTCGCCGGGCTCCGCGAGCCGACACTGCTGGCACCGACGGCCGGCCGGCCGCCGTCCGCCGGGCACGGCCAGGTGCACACGAAACTGGACCGGCAGACCACCACGGCGCTCACCGAACGCGCCCGCCGCCACGGTCTGACCCCCAACACCTTCGTCCAGGGAGCCTGGGCGCTGCTCCTCGGCCGCCTGCTGGGCCGGGACGACGTGGTGTTCGGCGCGACCGTGGCAGCCCGGCCCACCGAGCTGCGCGGCGTCGAGTCCATGCTCGGGCTCTTCATCAACACCGTTCCGGTACGGGTCCCGCTGACGGCCTCCCGGCCGGTGTCCGCACTGCTCGCCGAGGTGCAGACCCGGCAGGGCGCGCTGATGTCCCACCAGTACCTGGGGCTCAGCGAGATCCAGAAGGCCGGCGGCCCCGGAGCCGGGTTCGACAGCCTGCTGGTCTACGAGAGCTTCCCGCGCGGCGCGCCCGCGAAGGAGAACGGGCCGCCGCTGAAGCTCACCCCCGTACGCGGGCACAACGTCAGCCACTACCCGGTCAGCCTGGCCGCCTTCCCGGGCCCCGAGCTGCTGTTCCTCCTGACCCACCGCCCGGAGCTGATCAGCGCCCGGAGCGCACGGCTCCTCGCCGCACGGTTCACCCGCATCCTGCACCAGGTGGTCGCCGACCCGGACTTCCGCGCCGGCGACCTCGACATCCTCGTCGACGGCGAACGGGAGCGGCTGCTGCACGGCGTGCACACCGGCCCCCCGGGGCCCCCGCCGACGACCGTCACCGGCCTCTTCGCACGGACCGTACGGCAGCACCGGCACGACATCGCCGTGGTGGCCGGAGAGACGACCCTGACGTACGGCGACCTCGACGCCCGCGCCAACCAGGTCGCCCGGCATCTGCACACGTCGGGCGCCCGGCCTGGGGACCGGGTGGTCGTCACGCTCGCCCGCTCACCCGAACTGGTCGTGGCCCTGCTGGGCATCGCCAAGGCGGGTGCGGTGGCCGTGCCGGTGGACACCGCACAGCCGGCCAGGCGGGTACGCACGCTGTTCGAGAACGCCGCGTCCGCCGTCGTCCTGACGGAGACCGACGTCGAGGACGCGCTGCGCCACCACTCCGGCGCTCCGCTCACGGCCCCGGTTGCACCGGACTCCGGCCTGTACGTGATGTACACCTCCGGATCCACCGGGACACCCAAGGGCGTCGTCACCACCCACGGCAACGTCGCCGCCCTCGCCCAGGACACCTGCTGGGACGGCATCGCCGCCGGCCGCGTCCTCTTCCACGCCCCGCACACCTTCGACGCCTCCACCCTCGAACTGTGGGTGCCGCTCCTCAACGGCGGCCGGGTGGTGATCGCGCCACCGGCCGACCTCACCGCGAAGACACTGGCCCGCCTGGTCACCGACCACGGACTGACGGCCGTGCACCTCACGGCCGGGCTGTTCCGCGTCCTCGCGCAGGAGGCCCCCGAGTGCTTCGCCGGTCTCCGGCACGTCCTGACGGGCGGCGACGCGGTACCGGCCGAGGCCGTCGCCGGTGTCCGGGGCGCCTGCCCCGACGTCACCGTCAGTCATCTGTACGGGCCGACCGAGACCACCCTGTGCGCCACGGTCTTCGTCGTCGGGCCCGGCGCGCCCGCCCCGGCCGTCCTGCCGATCGGCGGGCCGCGCACCGCGGTACGGGTGTACGTGC
Source organism: Streptomyces sp. NPDC026394 (assembly GCF_055567735.1). NCBI lineage: Bacteria > Bacillati > Actinomycetota > Actinomycetes > Kitasatosporales > Streptomycetaceae > Streptomyces > Streptomyces sp. NPDC026394. The sequence continues at coordinate 108,245 of NZ_JBVHPX010000009.1, read as the reverse complement.
TGGACGCGGCGCTGCGGCCGGTGCCGCCCGAGGTCACCGGGGAGCTGTACATCGCCGGGGAGGGCGTCGCGCAGGGATACCTCGGCCGTGCGGCGCCGACCGCCGAACGGTTCGTGGCGTGCCCGTACGGCGGGGGACGGATGTACCGGACCGGCGACCTGGTGCGTTGGGACCACGACGAGAACCTGGTCTTCCTCGGGCGGGCCGACGACCAGGTGAAGGTGCGGGGTTTCCGTATCGAGTTGGCCGAGGTCGAAGCGGTGCTCGGGCAGTGCCCGGGGGTACGGCAGGCGGCGGTGATCGTGCGCGAGGACCGGCCCGGGGACAAGCGGCTGGTCGTGTACGTCGTCGGGGACGCCTCCGGGACGCGGGAGTTCGTCGCCGAGCGGCTGCCGGACTACATGGTGCCGTCGGCGACGGTCGTCCTGGACGCGCTGCCGCTGACCGTCAACGGCAAGGTCGACCGGGCCGCCCTGCCCGCCCCCGACCACCCGTCCGGCTACGGCGGACGCGGCCCCGGCTCGCCCGCCGAAGAAATCCTCTGCGCCCTGTTCGCCGAAGTCCTGGGCGTGCCACGGGTCGGCGCCGAGGACGGGTTCTTCGACCTCGGCGGCGACTCGCTGCTGGCGACCCGCCTGGCCGGGCGCGTCCAGGCCGTCCTGGGCAAGGACCTCGAAGTGCGGGTGCTCTTCGAGGCGCCGTCCCCGGCCGCCCTGGCCGCCCGGCTGGCCGGCACCGGCGACCGGCACGGACCGGCCGCGGGGCCGCGCCCCGACGTCATACCGCTGACCCCCGGCCAGCGGTCCATGCTCTCCGGCGAGAGCCGGTACAACATCCCGCTGACGGTCCGCCTCGGCGGCCCGCTGCGCACGGACGCACTCGAAGCGGCCTGGCACGACGTGCTGACCCGGCACGAAGCCCTGCGCACCCGCTACCCGGAGACCGGCGGGCAGCAGGTCACCGACCCCGGCCGGACACCGCTGACCGCCGTCCCCGTCACCGAGGACGAACTGCCCGGGGCGCTGGACACGGCCCGCGACCGGCCCTTCGACCTGGCCGCCGGGCCACCGAGCAGGGCGGCCCTCTTCGCCCTCGCACCCGACGACCACGTGCTCCAGATCGTGGTGCACCACATCGCCGCGGACGGCTGGTCGACCGGGCTGATCGCCCGCGACCTGTCCACCGCGTACACCGCGCGGGCGTCCGGCGGCGCGCCCCGGTGGGCGCCGCTGCCCGTCCAGTACGCCGACTTCGCCGTACGCCTCGACGAGCAGACGGCACGCGTGGACGAGCCGGACAGCCCGTTCGGACAGCGCCTCGCGTACTGGACCGGCGTACTCGCCGACCTGCCGGAAGCGCCCCTGCTCCGCCGGGACCGGACACCGCCGGCCGAACCCACCGGCCTGGGCGGCAGCGTCCCCTTCGCGATCGACGAGGCCGCGCACCGGGCACTGCTGGAGACCGCCCGGCGCGAACGGGCGACCCTGTTCATGGTGCTGCGGGCGGCCATCGCCGCCCTGTGGGCGCGGCGGGGCGCGGTGAACGTACCGATGGGCACGGTCTCCGCGGGCCGGGCCGACCACGCGACGAGCGACGTGGTGGGCCTGTTCGCCGACCACCTGGTGCTGCGCGCGGACGCGGACGGCGACCCGACGTTCGCCGAACTCGTCCGGCGGGTCCGCGCGGCCGACCTCGCCGCCTACGCCCACCAGGACCTGCCGTCCCAGCTCGTCGAGGAACGCCTGGGCCGGCGCCCGTTCCAGATGATCACCGGCATGGAGAACCTGCCCGAACCGCCCTGGGCCCTGCCGGGGCTGACGGCACAGCCCCTGCACCCCGCGCACCGCAACCGGGGCGCGGCCCGCAGCGAACTGGCCGTCACCCTGCGCGAGCTGCGGGTTCCCGGGAGCGGCCCGGCCGGTGTCGAAGGCGTCGTCTGGTACAGCACCGACGCGTACGAGCGACCGACTGCCGAGGTGTTCGCGGCCGACCTGACCGGCGTCCTGCGGCAGGTCGCGGCGGAGCCCGCGGCCAGGATCGGCCGGCTCCGGACGGATCTGACCGACCTGCCGGACCTGCCGGCCTTTCCTGGCACCGCACCCACCGCACCGGCGGACGGTGCCCTCCGCCAGAAGGCGAGCGACCGTACATGACCGGACACCCCGCGACAACGGCCCCGGTGACGGGGCGACAACAGGAAGGTGCCCCGATGACCGGCAATCCGGCGATCCACGCCGACGGTCTGCGCAAGAGCTACCCAGGACCGGGCGGCGGCGAGACGGAGGCCGTCCGCGGTCTCGGGCTGAGCGTGGCGGAGGGGGAGTTCTTCGGACTGCTCGGACCCAACGGCGCCGGCAAGTCCACCACCATCGGCATGCTGACGACCATGGTCCGGCCCACGGCGGGCCGCGCGGAGGTCTGCGGCCTGGACGTGGCCGCCGACGCGGTGGCGGTCAAGCGGCGCATCGGCGTGGTGGCGCAGGACAACACGCTCGACATGGAACTGACCGTGGCCGAGAACCTGGAGTTCCGCGGCCGGTACTTCGGCCTCGGCCGCCGGGACGCCCGGGCCAGGGCGCGGGCCCTGCTCGACCTCTTCGGGCTGACCGACCGCGCCCGGGCCCGGGTCTTCGAACTCTCCGGCGGCCAGCTCAAACGCGTCATGATCGCGCGGGCCCTCGTGCACCGCCCGGACGTGCTCTTCCTCGACGAACCGACGGCCGGCCTCGACCCGCAGTCCCGCCTCCACCTCTGGGACGTCCTGCGCGGACTGCAGGCCGAAGGGCAGACGATCCTGCTCACCACGCACCACATGGAGGAAGCCGAGACGCTGTGCGACCGGCTCGCCGTGATCGACCACGGCCGGGTCCTGGCCTGCGACAGCGTCCAGGCCCTGCGCGCGTCGGTCGGTGCGGAGACCGTGGTCACCGTCGTCCACGAGGGCGGCGACTTCGACCTCGCCGCGGTGCGCGCGCTGGCGCGGGCCGACCGGGTGGAGGCCACGGAGGGACAGGTACGGGTCTTCGCCGAAGACCCCGACGGGGTGCTCAGTGACCTGGTGGCGCTGGCCGCCAAGGCCGGACTCACCGTCGTCGACGCGTCCCAGACCGCCCCCAGCCTGGAAACCGTGTTCTTGACCCTCACCGGACGGGAGTTCCGCGAATGACCACCACCGTGCCCACCCGGGCACCGGCCGCCGGCAGCCGCGCACTGCACACCTTCGCGGCCATGATGGCGCGCGACGCCAGAGTGCTGCGGCGCACCTTCGTGATGAGCGCCGTCCGTATCGTCATCCAGCCGCTGCTGTTCGTCTTCGTCTTCGCGTACGTGCTGCCGAAGGTCGGGGGCGGCGGTGCCGGGCCCGGGGGAGAGGCGTTCTCGACGGTCATGGTGCCGGGGCTGGTGGGCTCCTCCATGGTCCTCCAGGCGATGGCGGCCGTGACGTTCCCGCTGGTCATGGAGTTGTCCGGGCCCGGCGCCATCGAGGACCGGGCGCTCGCCCCGGTGTCCGTCCGGGTGCTCGGCCTGCAGAAGATCCTCTCCGCCGTGGTCGAGGGACTCGTCGCCGGCCTGCTGGTCTTCCCCGTCGTCCTGCTGGTGCACGCCCAGGGCCACGGACCCGCCGTGGCGGTCGCCGACTGGCCGATGCTGGTCCTCGTCCTGCTGGCGGGCGCGGTGCTGGCCGCGTCGATCGGCATGTACCTGGCCACTCGCATCGATCCGCGCCAGATCCAGGTCCTGTTCACCCTGGTGATGTTCCCCGCGATGATGCTCGGCTGCGTGTACTTCCCCTGGACGGCGTTGGAGAGCACGCCCTGGCTGCAGTACGCCGTACTCCTGAACCCGATGGTCTACATGAACGAGGGCCTGCGCGCCGTCCTCACGCCGCAGATCGACTCCATGCCCGCCTGGGCCTTCCTGACGGCCCTCCTGGTGGGTGCGGTGGGGTTCGGGTGGCTCGCCATGCGCTCGTTCGCCCGCCGTGTCCTGCGATGACCTGCCGTCTTCTGCCGTTCCCGGCCCAGCCGAACTCCCAGAAGGGAAGCACCATGTCCACCTCGTCCGAGAACGCGGAACCCGGGGCCCGGATTCCGGCTCCGCCCCGCCCGCCCGTACCCGAGCCCGTCGCGCCCGCTCCGCCCCCGGCTCCGGCCGTACCACGGCCGGCCCGCCCGCAGTCGGCGGCGGAGGAACCCCCGCCGTTCGACGCCCCGGCGGCTCCCACCGCTCCCGCGCCGCCGGTCCCGCCGGAGATCCGGCACCCGTAACCGGTACCGGAGACACAACCCCCGTAACCGATAAGGAGAACGCACCCCCGGCGCGCCGTCGCCGTCCGCGACCCCGCCGCTCCGCCGCCGATGCCCGCCGCGCCGCATGGGACATCGCGAACCGGGCACCCGGCGGGGCATGGGAATGCTCACGCGCATGGAGAAGACGGTGGAGCACTGGGAGAGCGCGCTGGTCGACAAGGTGCTCGGCAACGATCCGGTCGAGCTCTGCGACGACCTGCGGCGCGAATGCGACCGCCACGCCGTGGTGTGCGGCAGGCGCCGCGTCCTCGTCCCCAACGCCTACAAGGTGGAACTGACCCCCGCCGTCCACGAGCAGCTCGGCGAGCGTGACGGGCAGATCGGCCAGGAACTGACCGATGTCCTGGCCCGGCACGCCGCCGAGCACGACTACGAGTGGGCCGGTCCGCTCACCGTCCACGTGACCGGCGCCGAGGAACCCCTCGACGGGCGCTACCGCATCACCAGTCAGGCCATGTCCAACATACCGGCGGACGCGTTCAGCGAAACGCCCCCGGAGGCGCCCCGCACGACAGCGCCCTCGTGAGACGCACCCCACGGGGCATGCTGCCTGAGGCACGCCCCCTGAGAGCCACCGCACGGCCCTCTTGCCCGAGTTGCGCCATTCACGTCCAATGTACCTTTTCGTCACCTCTGTTGGTCTGTATTGCGCCACTGATGGCCCGACCTGCGCCGACTGTTTTTGATCTGTGAGGAATGAGTGGTGTGGATCTGGGAACCCGCTCCCTCACATCGTCGTCGACGCAGGAAAGGGCGAGTCATGACAACGGCAGCAGTGCAGACTGTGGAACTCGGAAAGACGGCCGGTACGGACCAGCCGGCGAGCGAGTCACGGGGCGTTGCCGAGGGACTGCCGTGGGTCGAGGACGCGGGGAAGGTCGCTCCCAAGGATGCGCGTGAGCTCTCCAAGCTGTTCTTCGAGCAGCTCTGCCACCTTGAAGAGGGCACACACGAGTACCAGTACGCGCGCAACACGCTCATCGAGATGAACCTGTCCCTGGTGCGGTTCGCCGCCAGCAGGTTCCGCAACCGCGGCAGCGGTGAGATGGAAGACATCATCCAGGTCGGCACGATCGGCCTGATCAAGGCGATCGACCGGTTCGACCTGTCGCGCGAGGTGGAGTTCACCTCCTTCGCGGTGCCGTACATCGTCGGCGAGATCAAGCGCTTCTTCCGCGACACCAGTTGGGCGGTGCACGTCCCGCGCCGGCTCCAGGAGCTGCGGGTGGAGATAGCCAAGGCCAAGGAGCAGCTGGCCGGAGCCCTCGACCGCGACCCCACGGTCAAGGACCTGGCCACCCATCTGAAGATCACCGAGGAAGAGGTCCTGGACGGCCTCGTCGCCGCCAACGGCTACGCCGCCGGCTCCCTGGACTCGCCCAACGAGCAGTCCGACGACGGCCCGGCGAGCGGCAAGGCCCGTACGGTGGCCGACACCATGGGCGAGACCGACCCCGCCATCGAGACCGTCGAGAACCTGCACGCCCTCGCCCCGCTGATCCAGGAACTGGACGACCGGGAACGCCAGATCATCGAGATGCGGTTCGGCCAGGAGATGACGCAGTCCAAGATAGGCGAGGCGCTCGGCATCTCCCAGATGCATGTGTCCCGGCTCCTGGCCCGCACCCTCGGCAAGCTCCGCACGGGCTTGTGCGTCGAAGCCTGACGCGTCCGCCCGGCACCTCGATGTGAAACTCCGTGAAAAACCCTACGGCCATGGAGGGAAAGACCGTGTTGACGGCCCACCCCGCGATTCTGCGGGATCTTGTCGAGCAGTACGAGACGCTGCGGATTCTCCACGCGGAGCAGGGCACGCCCGCGTCGCGACAGCGGCTGGAGGACGTCTCGTACACCCTGTGCGTCTCGACGGGAACCCGGAGCACCGAGGACGCCCTCGCCGTCGCACACCGGCAGCTCGCTGCCGCGCCCCGCGTGACGGACGCCTCGCACCGGATCGAGGACACGGCCCCGGCAGCACCCGGTCCCGACGTGCAGCTCACCGCTTGAGCGCGGCGGCGTGAGCGCCCCGGCCCCCTTCCTGCCGTACGCGGGGAGGGGGCTCGTGCATGGCGCGCGGGTCCTGCTCGGAGCCGTACCGCCGTTCTGCCGGTGGCGTTCTCAGAGCCGTACCAGCATCTTCCCGACGTTACGGCCGTCCATCATCCCGAGGAAGGCGTCCACCGCCCGGTCGATCCCGTCCTCGACCGTCTCCCGGAAGAGGAGCTGCCCGTCGGCCAGCCACCGTGCCGCCTCGCGTTCGAACCGCGGGCGCAGGGCGGAGTGGTCGCCGACCTCGAAGCCGCGCAGGGTGAGGCGCTTCTTGACCAGTTCGGTCATGTTGCGGGGGCCCGGTGGCGCCGTGGTGCCGTTGTACTCGGATATGGCTCCGCACAGCGCTGCCCGGCCGTCGCGCTTGAGCAGGTCGATGGCGGCCTCCAAATGCTCGCCCCCGACGTTGTCGAAGCAGACGTCGATGCCGTGCGGCGCGATCCGTGCGAGCTGGCCGCGTACATCGCCGTCCTTGTAGTCGAAGGCGGCGGTGAACCCGAGGGTGTCCGTCAGGTAGGTCACCTTCTCCGGTGATCCGGCGCTGCCGTACACCGCCGCGGCGCCGCGCAGCCGGGCGATCTGGCCGGCCAGGCTGCCGACCGCGCCGGCCGCGCCGGAGACGAACACGGTGTCGCCCGCCCGCAGACCGGCGATCTCGGTGAGGCCGACGTACGCGCTGAGCCCCGGCATCCCGAGCACCCCGAGATACGCGGAGTCCGGTACGTCCGCGATCCGCTCCCGTTTCGTGAAACGCGCGGCCGGCGCGACGGCCGCCGTGCGCCACCCGAGATCGCTGAGGACCAGGTCCCCCGGGGCGAGGCGGGCCGACCGTGACTCCACCACCTCGCCGACGGCGCCGCCGCTCATCGGCCGGCCCGGCCGGTAGGCCAGGGAACCGGAGTGTTCGGTGCCCATCAGGGCCCGCATGTACGGGTCCACCGAGAGGAACCGGTTGCGCACCAGGACCTCCCCCTCGGCGAGCGGTGGCAACTCTCGCTCCACCAGCCTGAAGTCGCCGGGCACGGGGCGTCCCACGGGCCGTGCGGCCAGCTGCCATTCCTGCGCCGTGGTCGGCATGTGCCGTTCCCCTCGTGAGCCGTGCGCGTGGCGGATGTCTGTCTCAGCCGGCCGCCGGCTGCGGCGCGCCCCGCTCGGCGCCTTCCTTCAGTACGAGAGTGAGCAGGCCCGGGAAGCGGCGGTCCAGTTCCTGCGCGCGCAACGAGTTGACCCGGCGGGTGCCTTCGTCCCGCTGGCTGATGACGCCAGCCTCGCGCAGCACCCGCAGGTGCCGGCTGAGCGCGGACTTGGCGATGGGCAGGTCGAAGGTGCCGCAGGGCACCGCCGACTCGGTGGCGAGCCGCAGGACGATGCTCAGCCGGACCGGGTCGGTGAGCGCGCTCATGACGGCGAACAGGTCGAAGTCCTGCTCGTCGGGGTGGAGCAGGGGGGAGGACGTACGGCTGGCCATGGCCTCAGTATCCCCCACCGGTCCCGTCCGTGACCGCCCCGGGATGCATGTTCACTTAAGCGTGAACATGGGTTACGGTCGTGAGTGTCGCTCGGTACCGAGCACCCCACCGCGTGACCGGTGAAAGGAAACCGCCATGCCCGCGCACCCTCCCTCCGCCGCCCCGATCGGCGTCGGCGTCATCGGCCTCAGCGCCTCCGGCGGCTGGGCCGCCCGCGCCCACCTGCCCGCACTCGCCGCCGTACCGGGATTCGAGCTGCGCGCCCTCTCCGCGACCACCCCGGAGTCCGCTCGCGCGGCGGGGGAGAAGTACGGCGTTCCGCTCGCCTTCGGCAGCGCCCGGGAACTCGTGCGGAGCGACGAGGTCGGCCTCGTGGTCGTCGCCGTGAAGATCCCGCACCACCGCGAACTGGTACGGGCCGCCCTCGAAGCCGGTAAAGCGGTGCTCAGCGAGTGGCCGCTCGGCAACGGCCTCGCGGAGACCGAGGAACTGGCCGCCGTCGCCGAGGCCCGGGGCGTCCGCACCTTCGTCGGACTCCAGGCCCGCTCCGCGCCGCCCGTCCGGTACGTACGGGACCTGATCGCCGACGGATACGTGGGGGAAGTGCTCTCCACCAGTGTCATCGCCTCGGGCCGCCGCTGGGGGCCGCGGTTCGAACCGGACGGCGCCTACCTCCTCGACCGCCGCAACGGCGGCTCCCTGCTCACCATCCCCTTCGGGCACACCGTCGACGCCGTGACCATGGCACTCGGCGAGTTCACCGACCTCGGCGCCGCCATGGCGACCCGCCGCCCGAAGGTGCACGACGAGCTGACCGGCGAACCGGCGCGGATGGACGTGCCGGACCAGATCGCCGTCAGCGGCGTGCTCGAAGGCGGCGCGGTGGCCTCGCTCCACTTCCGCGGCGGCCTGTCCCGCGCCACCAACTTCCACTGGGAGATCAACGGGACCGCCGGCGACCTGCTGGTCACCGGGGACTCGGGGCATCTGCAGTTCGGCCAGGTCACCGTGTACGGCGCGCGGGGAGAGGGGGCGCAGCCGGCGGAACTGCCGGTCCCCGGCTCGTACGGCGCGGCGCTCCCCGCGCTCGCCGGCCGCACCACGGAAGTCGCGTACACCGTGGCCCACGCCTACGAGCAGATCCACCGCGACCTCACGGACGGCACCCACCACGCCCCGGACTTCGCCCACGCCGTACGCCGCCACCGCCTGCTCGACCGCATCGAGCGCGCCGCCGGATTCTGACGGCGCGGCAGACCCGCCGGAGGTCCGGCGCCCGGGCGGTGGCGGCAGATCCGGACTCCGGGCGTCCGGGCCGCGGGCCGCTGTGTGTCAGCGGCTCTCCAGCTTCCACCACTGGCCCGGGCGGTCCCGGTCCTCCCACTGCTGGACGTTGGCCCCCGGCTCCGTGCTGTCGTCGGCGACCTCCAGCAGCAGCCCGCTGGCGTAGTTGGTCAGCGTGAACGTGCCGGGCACGGCCACGTCCTGCTCCAGCAGCCACTCCTGCGCGCCGTAGTTGTTGGCCTTCCACTGCTGGACGTTGGCGCCGTTCTCGGTGGAGGCGCCGGTGACGTCCAGGCGCTTGCCGCTGCCCACGTTGGTCAGATGGCGCAGTCCGCTGCCGGGGTGGACCTCGGTGACCCGCCAGAGCTGGGCCGGTGAACCGTCCTCCGTGCCCTGTCGCACGTTCGCCCCGCTGCCCTTGCGGCCGTCCTCGACCTCCAGCAGCAGGCCGCTGCCCACATTGCGGAGCGCATACGCCCCCTCGCCGACCGCCGCAAGACCCTTGGCACCACTCACGTCCGCCCCTTTTTCCGCTGTCGCGGCCCGGTCGCCGCCATGTCGCTCAAGTGTACGAATACGGGTGGGGTGGACGGGGTTCCCGCGCCGGAAGGCCGTACGGGAGACGGCCGAACCATGATCATCGGGGGTGCCGGGAGGGCCGCTCGAAAATGGTCATGGTGCAGCCGCTGCGTTGACTGGCTCCGAGCCAATATACTCGGCATGGCTTCGGAGGCCCGTTCCCGTCGTGGGCGGGCTCCGGCCGAGGCTGCCTGGGTCGGGTGGTGCGGGGGATCGTCCGACTCGGGTCCAGCCGCTGCCCGGCCGCTCCTCCCGGCCCGCGATGAGCGGGTGGTGGGGGGAAGGGAGGAGCGGCGGGCGGAACGGCGCCGGGACAGGGGACTTGGCGCCGTTCCCCATGCCCGCGCGGGTGCGGAGCCGGTCAGGCCGGGAGGGCGCCCGGCACGCACGCCGCGCCTTCGAGGCGCAGCAGTTGTTCCTTGCGGCGCAGGCCGCCCGCGTAACCGGTGAGTGTGCCGTCGGCGCCGATGACCCGGTGGCAGGGGCGGACGATCAGCAGCGGGTTCCGGCCGATGGCGGTACCGACCGCGCGTACCGCCGCGCGCGGGGCGCCGATGCGGGCGGCGATGTCGCCGTAGGTGCACGTCTCGCCGTACGGAATGTCCTCCAGCGCCTGCCAGACGCGCTGCTGGAAGGGGGTGCCGCCGGACACGTACGCGATGCCGAAGCGGGTACGGGTCCCTTCGAAGTACGCGGTGAGCTGCGCGGCGATCTCGGTGAAGGCCGCGGGGTCGTGGGTCCACGCCCCGTCGACCGTGGCGCCGCCCTTCTGGTCCGGTACGGACAGCGAGGCCAGCGCGGTGCCGCCCGGCGCGGTGGCGGACGGCTCACCCACCAGCAGCAGGTCGCCCAGCGGGCTGCCGAGTGTCGTGTGGACCGTCGTGGCCGTCATCGTCCGGCCCCTTTCTCTGTTCTCCGTGCTCTTGAGCCGTTCACCGGCTCGTCCGTCACACCCACTGTGCCGCCGCGGTCACATGACGGCTGGCGGTATCCGGACGTCGCGTTCCCGCCGGTGGGGCGGGGGCGGAGGCTGTCGGCGTACCGCCTGTGGACGGCGCGTCCGGTCCACGGCGGCCGCGCGGGCGCTGCCGGAACCGGCCACCCGCCGGGCGGCCCCGCAGCGTATCGCGCCCTGGGCGGTGGCCGCCCGCGCCCGCGGCCCGCGGTCACCTGTCCGTCCCCGCGGCTCGGGTGGCGCCTGCCCGGGTCCCCGGCCCGGCCTCCGTTTCCGCTGCTCGCGGGCGCCATGACCGGCCCGCTTCCTGGGCATGATGACCATGCAGGACCCCGGCGGGCCGTGCGGCGGTGAGGCGGGGGAGCCGGGGCGCGGCCGGGCCGGGGACCGGTCGAGGGGCTCCGGCCCACCCGTTACGATCGGCGGCATCGTGGCCGTCGCCGGGAGGAAGAGATGGGCTTGTTCCGCCGTGGACCGAAGCGGGACCCGCGCGAAGCCCCGCGCGACGGGGAGTTCGCGTTCTTCTCGGAGCGGGAGGGCGGCGTCTTCCGCTCGCAGGTCCGGCAGGCGTTCGCCGAGCGCGGCCTGGAGGTCACGGTGTACGCGGGGGTCGTCGCCGACTCCGGCGGGCGGCAGTTCGGCCTGGGCAACCTCGCCGCGGTGTGCCACCGCGACCGGCGCGGCGAACGGGTGTGGCCCGCGATGATCCGCGACCACGTGGGCAAGGTGCTGCGCACCATGGACGGCCCGCAGCCGATGGAGACCCTGCCGGAGGACGAGATCCGGGCCCGGCTGTTCCCGCGGGTCGTCGCCGAGGAGACACTGCCGCCCGCCGAGTCCTTCCGGTACGGGCGGGCGCCGGCCCCCGGGCTGCGCGAGGTGCTCGCCCTGGACCTGCCCGAGGCGGTGCAGATGCTCGGCGAGGACTCCCTGGCCGACCTCGGCGAGGTGGCCGAGCTGCGCATCCGGGCGCTGAACAATCTGCGGGCGCTGCCGGTGGAAGGGCACGAGACGGTACGGCGCGGGGACGGCTCGTCCTTCGAAGTGGTGCTGGGCGACTCGTTCTTCACCGCCAGCCGGGTGCTGGTCCTGGACGACCTGGTCGAGCGGATCATGGGGACGCCGCTGACGGGGGACGGCGCGCTGGTCGCGATGCCGTTCCGCCACCAACTGGCCTTCCACCCCATCCACGACGCGCAGGTCGTCCCGGCGCTCCAGGCCATGGCGCAGTTCGCCGCGGCGGGCCACGAGGACGCGGCCGGGGCGATCAGCCCCCATGTGTTCTGGTGGCGGCACGGTGCGATGACGCGGCTGAGCGAGTCGGACGGGGACGGGCTGCGGGTGGTCGTGGACCTCGAATTCCAGGACATGCTGGAGCGGCTGGTGCAGGACGAGGCGTGAGCGCGGCGGACGGGCGGCTGTGCCGGGAGACGAAAACTTTTCGTAAAGTCCGCCTCGACGGGGAACCCCCTCCCCGGTCCGGTCGTTCAACGGGATGAGGCCCCGCGTCATCCCCCGTGCGCGGGGCCTCACCAGTTCCGTGGCCGGGGCCCGGCCGGTGCTCAGTCGCCGAGCCGCGCCCGCTCCTCCTCGCTGAACAGCCGCGAGCGGATCAGGAAGCGCACCCCTTCGGGAGCTTCGAGCGAGAAGCCCCCGCCGCGTCCCGGTACGACGTCCACCGTCAGATGGGTGTGCCGCCAGCGGGCGAACTGGTCCGCCGCCATCCAGAAGTCCACGGTCTCGGCGACGCCGGGCACGGGCAGCCGCCCCAGCAGCACGTCCGCCGCGCCGGTACGGAATTCGCCCGCCGGGTAACACATCGGGGAGCTGCCGTCGCAGCACCCGCCGGACTGGTGGAACATCAGCGGCCCGTGCGCCTCCCGGAGCCGCCGGAGCAGTTCTCCGGCCGCCGGGGTCAGGGCGATGCGCTCGGTACGGTGTCCGGTACCGTGCTCGGCCCCGGCGCTCATGGCGTCCTCCGGGACGGCCCCGGCCTCTCGGGCCCGTAGCGGTTCATGTGCCCCTCCTTCGCCGTTCGTCCGGACCAGGTGCGGTGCAACTCCGGGTGGATGCCGCGGAGACGGCCGGCCGGTGCTGCCGGGCCGGCGCTGCGAGCAGTGTAGTCAGGGGGTGGCCGGCCGCCCGGCAGGAGCGGCAAGCGACGGAGCACCGCTGCCGGGCCGCCCGTACCGCGCCTGTTCAGTGGACCGACAGGCCGCCGTCCACGAAGAGCGACTGCCCGGTGACGTACGCCGAGGCGCGGCTCGCCAGGAAGACCGCGGCGCCCGCGAAGTCCTCGGCGAGGCCGTTGCGTCCGGTCATGGTGCGGGCGGCCAGCGCCGCCACCGTCTCCGGGTCGGACGACAGCCGGGCGTTGAGCGGCGTCATGACGAAGCCCGGCACGAGCGTGTTGCACGTGACGCCGTACGGTGACCATGCCTCGGCCTGGGAGCGGGCCAGCGACTCCAGCGCCCCCTTGGACACGCCGTACGCGCCGCTCTGGACGAACGCCCGGTGCGCCTGCTGGGACGTGATGTGGATGATCCTGCCGAAGCCCCGCTCGGCCATGCCGGGGCCGAAGCGCTGCCCCAGGAGGTAGGGCGCCTCCAGGTTCACCGCCATCGTGGTGTCCCACACCTCGTCGTCCAGTTCGCCCATCGGCGGCCGCAGGTTGACCCCGGCGCAGTTGACGAGGATGTCCGGTTCGCCGAACACGCCGGCCGCCCGGTCGGCGGCTTCGCGCACGCCCGCTCGCGTACCGAGGTCGGCGCTCACCCACGCCGCCCGGCAGCCGTCGGCCGTCAGCTCGTCGACCGTGGCCCGGAGTTCCGCCTCCTTGCGCGCCACGGCCACGACGCTCGCGCCGGAGCGGGCGAGCGCCCCACTGATGGAACGCCCGATCCCGGAACTGCCGCCGGTCACCACGGCGACCGTCCCGTCCAGCGAGAACAGTTCGGCGAGATAGGTGTGCGAAGTCATTGCCGCACCTTAGACGGGGACCGGGCGCCGGGGGCCGCCGGGGCGGCGGTACGGACCCGCCTCGGGCACGGCGGGACGGCGACGGCCCGGACACGCCTGGGAGCCGGGGCCGGACCGGCGGTCCGACGTCGTGGAACCGCGCCCTCGGCAGTGCGGAATCGGCCGCCGGGGATAGCGAACCAGCCGTTCTTGGCCCGGTTGACGACCGCAGCCCGGGCACGGCACGTATCAGGATGAAAGATGGAAGAACCTGTCGGGTGTAAGGACGTCCCGACATATTCATGTCTATGGGGAGGGCTGTCGATGCCGTTAACCGGTCGTGAAGCGGAGCTGGCCCGGCTGGACGGGTTGATCGGGCGGGCAGGCGGCGGCGTACCGGTGATCGTCGCGGTGCGGGGGGAGCGGGGCGTCGGCAAGAGCGCGCTGCTGGAGGCGGCTGCGGCCCGCGCCGCGGACGCGGGCTTCCGGGTGGGGACCGCCGCCGGGGGACCGGCCGTGCGGGACGCCCTGTTCGCCGCGGCCCGTCAGGCCCTCGGCCGCCCGGACGACGGGACGGACACCCTGGACGGCTACGTCGCCCGCGGCCGGGAGGTCATGGCCCGCACGCCCCTCGCGCTGTGCGTCGACGACCTCATGGACGTGGACGCGTCGTCGGCACGGTGGCTGACGGCCCTGGCCTCGCTCGACCGGCCCGTACCGCTGCTGATCGTCGCAGCGGTCGGCGACGAACCGGCAACCGGCCGGACCGCCGGCGCGGCCGAACTCCTCGGCCGCGCCGAGCACCTGGAGCTGACCGGCCTGCCCGAGGCCGGGATCGCCGAGTTCGCCGCGCGGCACTGCGGCCTCACCCTCGACGCCGCGGCCGCCGCCGTGTGCCACGAACTGACCGGCGGCAACCCCGGTCTGCTGCTCGCCCACCTGGCCGGCCGCCCCGGCACGGCCGTCACGGCGCGGGAGCTGCGCGGCGCGGCCGGACCGGAAGCGCTGCGATGTACCCGGCGGTGGCTCGACGACCTGCCCCGACCAGCCCTGGCCATGGCCAGGGCTGTCGCGGTTCTGGGCGACAGCGCGGAGGTCGCCCACGCCGCCGCGCTGGCCGAGCTGCCGGTGCCGGACGCCCTGCACGCCATCGACGCCCTCGTGGCCCGGCAGGTGCTCGCCAACCGGGTGCCGCCGGCGTTCCGGCACCCGCTGCTGGGCACCGTGGTGCTCGCCGGGATGCCCGTCGGCTCCCGGATCGCCGCGCACCTGAAGGTGGCCCGGTTCATGCGGGACGAGCAGTGGGGCGCGGAACGGGTCGCCCAGCAGCTCGCCGCGGCGGGCCCGACCGGGCTGGACTGGGCGGTCGAGCCGCTGCGTACCGCGGCACGCAAACTGCTGCACGAGGGGCGGGCCGAGGAGGCGAGCCGCTATCTGCGGTGTGTGCTGCGGGACCGGCTGCCCGCGGACGTCCGCTCGGCCGTCCGGCGTGAACTGGCCGAGGCCGAGACCTTCGTCGACCCGGACCACGCACTGAGCGAACTGGACACCCTGCTGCGCGAGTCCGAGGACCCCGAGGTCTGTGCCGAACTGGCCCTGGACGTGGCCGGCATGCTCATCGACCGGGCGAGGCCGGCGGACGCCGCCTCCGTACTGGACGAGACGGCCGAACGGATCGGCGCCGGCCACCCGGCGGCGGTGCGCAGGCTCACCCTCCGGAAGGCGACCGTCTCCCTGCTCGACGCGGCCGGCCCCTCGGCCGAGGCCCGGCGGCTGGCGGACGCGGACACCGGCGCACCGGGGCCGGCCGAGGGCGGACGGAGCAGGGAACTGGCCAACCTGCGGGCCGCCATCGCCGCCGACCGGGGAGCGGACCGGGAAGCGGCCCTCGCGCCGGCGCGCGAGGCGCTGGCCGGCGCGGAGGGCGGCGACCTCGGGCGCCTCTGGCAGAGCTGCGCGACCCTGATCCGCGCCGACGAACTCGTCGAGGCGCGGGCCCACTGCTGGCGCACCGGCAGGCTCAGCCGCGCCATGTCGGGCCGGCGGGCCGGGCTGGCGGCGGACATCTTCCGCGCCCGGATCTGCCGGGTCGCCGGGGACCTGCCGGGTGCGGTGGCGATCCTGCGGCCGGTGGTCGAGGAGATCGGCCCCGGCAGCGCAGCGCTGCCGACCGTCACCGGCTTCGCGGTGGCCGGCCTGGTGGAGGCGCTGGCGCACTCGGGCGACCAGGACGAGGCCGCCGCGCTGCTGGCCGCGCACGGCCTCGCCGACCACGGCCCGGACGACGACCTGCGCGGCCGCTACGAGGGCCCGTACCTGCTCGCCGCCCGGGCGGCCCTGTGGCGGCTGCGCGGGGAGCCGGGCCGCGCGGCCAGGGACCTGCTGGCCGCCGGGCGGCAGTTGGTGCGCCGGGGCGCCGTCAGCCCGGCGGTGCTGCCGTGGCGCTCCCGCGCGGCGCTCGCCCTGGCCGCCGACGGCGCCACCGACCGGGCCGAGACCCTGGCGCGCGAGGAACTGGAGGCCGCCCGCCGCTGGGGGACGCCCCGCACGATCGGCGTCGCCCGGCACGCCCTGGCGATGACCCGGTCGGGGGAGCGCAGGCTGATCCTGCTGACCGAGGCGGTGCGCCACCTCGAAGCGTCGCCCGCCCGCCTGGAACTCGCCGTGGCCAGGGCCGACCTGGCCGCCGCGTTGCGTGCCGCCGGACGGCCGGCCGAGGCGGACCGCGAGTGTGCCGCGGCGCTGGCCCTGGCCGGTGAGTGCGGTGCCGCGCCGCTGGTCCGGCGGCTGCGCGCGGCGCCGGAGCCCGCACCGGCCCACGACAAGCCGGTCCGTACGCATCCGCTGCTGACCCCGCAGGAACTGAAGATCGCCGGGCTGGCCCGGAGCGGACACACCAACCGGCAGATCTCGCAGATGCTGTTCCTGACCATGCGTACGGTGGAGTTCCATCTGTCCGGTGTGTACCGGAAGCTGGGCATAGCAGGGCGCCAGGGACTGGCCGGGGCGATCCCGGCGGAGCCGTCCGCCGAGCCGCCGGAGGACCTGGCACGCCCGGCGGCCCAGCCGGCCGACGGCCGCACCCGTCACGCCGGACCCGAACCGTGCTCCTGTTCCCGGGCCCTGCCGCCCGGGCAGCCGTGCGCCGACGCCCCGGTCCGTCCGTCCAGGTGGCACGACGTCCCCCGGTCCGCGGAGCTGCGGCCCAGCCCGTCGAGGTGACGGGCGGGCCCGCCGCACGGGAGCGGCGGGCCGATGGCGACCGGCGGGCCGGGAGGGAGCGGCGGGCCGATGGCGACCGGCGGGTCCGGAGGGGCGGCGGACCGTCGGCTTGCGGCGGGCCCGGGGGGTCAGCGCACCGGCAGCGACGGCAGGTCGGTGACGATCCGGCCTGCCAGGAAGCGCAGGTGGTTCTCCTCGCTCAGGGTCAGCCCGAGCCGGTTGTTCGCCAGGTGCGCGCAGCGCAGCAGGATCAGCGTGGTGGCCGGGTGCGGCAGCGCGGCCAGGTCCGGGCCCTGGTTCAGCGGCGAGCGGGCCCACTCGGAGGTGAACGCGCCGGAGTCCTCCCAGCCGCTGAGCCGGTCCCGCAGCTTGCGCAGCGACCGCAGCCAGTGCGCCTGCGGGGTCGCCCCGGCGGGGTCCGGGGCGAGCCGCCACACGCGGAGCGCGCGCTCCCGCAGGTGTTCCCGCCGGGCCAGGTAGTGCTCTTCGGTGGCGGCGGGTTCGGTGCCCTCGGCGAAGGGGATCAACGGCTGCCCGCTGTCCACCCACTGGGCGCGCAGTTCGTCGCACAGGGCCAGTACGGCCAGCATCAGGTCCAGGGCGATCAGCGCCCGCTGCTGATCGGTCGTACCGGCGGCGATCAGCGCCAGGGCCAGTTCGCTGGACTCCTGGAAGTGTTCCTCGGTCGCGGCCATGGCCGGGCCGTGCCCGTACACCGCGTGCTCGCGCTGGTACGGCAGGAACTCGACCGTGTTGTTGGGCCGCAGTTCCCGGTCGTGGTCCGGGAGGTCCTCCAGGGCGGCCAGTTCGCCGGCCAGCCCGGCGTACCGAGTGCGGTCCACCGTGCCGGGCGCCGGGTGGTCCCGCAGGTACGCGCCGATCGCCGTGGCGGACCGCTGTCGTACCTCGTGCGAGGCCGCCGTACCGGTGGGCAGGAAGCGCAGCCGTACGTGCGGGCCGCCTTCCCAGTACCGCAGGAAGAAGTACCGGTGCAGCAGCCCGTCGGCGGACAGCTCCTTGACCAGCGGCCGCAGACAGCCGGTGAGCAGGGCGTCGTGGCCGGTGTCCTGGAAGACGTGGGCGCACACCCAGTCGGACGCGTCGGCGGTGCCGGGGTCCAGGGAACGGTCAGCTACGGCCATGGTGACCGACCTCCACGAGGTGTTCGGTGACGCGGACACCGGCGTCGCCGTAGTACGGCGCGGCGGACGGGTCGGGCAGGGCTTCTTGGAGGAACAGCAGGTTGCCCCGCTCGGCGAGCATCCGCTCGAACAGTCCGGTCAGGAGCAGGTTCGCGAAGTCGATGTACAGCGGTTTGCGTGACTTGAGCTGCCAGACGTTGCCGTCGGTCAGCATGGACGGGTCCAGCGCGCGCACGAAGCAGCGCTCGGGGATGCCGTGTTCGCGCAGCCAGGCGGCCAGCCGCAGCAGGTACGGGCGGTCCGCCTCACCCTTGGCGCGTACCGGTGCCTCGTCGGTGCGGAACACCCACTGGCGGCGGCTGACCGTGACCGTGCCGATCGTGATCCTGGGCTCGTGCAGCAGACCCTGCTGCGTGGCGGGGGAGATGTCGCCGAACATCCGCCGCCCGGGGATCAGCAGCGTCGGTGTGTCGCCGAACGCCTGGATCAGCAGCCGCATCGCCGGCGGCAGCCAGAACTCCGCGATCAGGCTGGGGTGCACCGGCCGCACCTCGCGGTCGCGGGTGCGCGACCACAGCACGAGGAGGTCCAGCACCGGGTCGTGGCGCACCTCCAGGTCGCGCAGCGGGATGCGCCGCTCCGCCGGGCGCGGGCTCGCCGCGCCGGGGTAGTCGATCTCGTCGGTCATGGTCAGGTCGCGCAGGCCCACGTTGCTGCCGTAGTGGCGGCAGGTGTCCGCCAGGATGACGTCGCCGGGCGGGCCGGACGGTTCGCCCGCCACGGTGACACCGGCCTGGCCGAGCAGCCGCCGGATCCGGTCGCGGCCCCGCCCGTGGCCCGCGTTGACGGCGTTCACCACGAACCCGGCCGGGTCCTCGGGCCCGCCGGTCAGTTGACCGTAGAACGCGACCGAACCGGGCGGCCGCATCCACGCGGGCCAGCGGTCGGCCAGCGCGGCCAGCCGCGCGGGGTCGACGTGCACCACCCCGTCGGCGTCCGGCCGCGCGTTCAGGGCCGCGCCGGTGAGCCCGGCGCGTATCCGCAGCAGCTCCTTGATCCGGGGCAGCGGGCTGTCGGCGAGCGGCGCGTAGCCGTGCTGCGAGACGGACAGCAGGCCGGGCAACTGCGGGTCCGTGCGCATCTCTTCCTGGACGGCACGGTGGAACGCCAGGAACGGCACGCCCGCGCCGGCCCCGAAGCGCGTGGAGAACAGCCGGGCCAGCGCCACCCGTCCGGGCAGCGCCGGGTCGAGCGCCGCGTAGCAGCGGCGGACGGTGTCCAGGTCGCGCAGCACCGGTTCCCACGCCTGCCGGTCCTGGGCCGGAGGCGGCCCGACGAGCAGGGCGTTCTCGATGATGTAGTTCTTGGGCGGCACGATGACGTGCTCCGGGCCGACGAGTTCGGCGACCCGGCCCAGCGCCCGGTGGATCTCCTGGTTGCGCCGTTGGCGGGCGTCCGGGTCGGTCAGCTCCGGGTACCCGTCCAGCAGCGCGGCCACCTCCTTGAGCCGCGCCGACACCTCGGCCAGCTCCGGGCCGCCGGTGTCCACCCACGCCCGCAGCTCGGCCAGCGGGTCCGCCGCCTGCTCGGAGAACGGGGGCACGACCTCCAGCACCCCGACTTCGGCGAGCCGCGCGAGATAACGCTCGGCCTGCTCCGGGGAGGCGCCGCTCCGTGCGGTCAGGTGGGCGGCCACCTCGTGCCGCGGGCGGGCGCCGTCGGAGAGGAAATCCAGGCACGCCTGGACCGGCGCGGACACCGGCAGGGTGCGCAGCGGCTCCTCCTCGCCGGGGCCCAGGAACTCCCAGTGGCCGTCGGCCGGGTGGGCGCTCGGGTTGACCCGCAGCCGGACGGCGGGCGCCAGGGCCGGGTGTTCGCGCAGCCGCCGTACGAGCTGCTGGACGAGCCACAGGTTGATCTCGACGGTGTCGCGCACCGCCGGTCCGCCCGCGTCCGGGCGCGGCCCGTCCCACCGGCCGAGGCCGCTGACGGTGAAGGTGCTGAACGGGCTGGTCTTGGCCGCCACCCGGGCGAGGTACTTGGCCAGCCGGAGCGCCAGCTTGCGGTCCGGCACGGCGCCTTCGGGACGCGCCAGCCACTTGCGCAGTTGTTCGTGGAGGACCGGGCTGCCCTGGATCAGGCCGTGCCGGAACACCGGCTGCGCGGCCGCCTCGCGCAGGACGGCGTGGCGGTCGGCCGCGTCCTGCGGGAGCAGGTCGTCCAGCGCGGCGGTGTCGGCCCGGTGGGCCTCCAGCAGTTCCGCCCACCGCTCGACGTCCGCCACCACCGCGGCGGGCAGGGCGGCGCGCACCTCGTCGTTCCAGCAGCGCTCGCCCGGCGTCCGCTGGTTGTGCACCGCCCGGCGCAGCGCGACCAGCGCCGGTTTGACGCCGGTGTCCTGTCCGATCAACGCGTAGAGCGCGTCGGAGAGTTCCGCGCCCCGCTCGGCCAGTTCCCGCGCGCCGTCGAGCAGCGCGCCGGTCCGCCGCCACACCTCGTCCGACCGCAGACCGTCCAGCACCGACACCGGCAGACCACCGATGCGTACGCCGAACGTGTCCGCGACGTGGAAGCCACTCATCGTTGTCCCTGCCTTCGCGTGCGGGTCGGTTCTGGTCGTGCGGAGAAGGGGCCCCGGCCGTACGGGGAGTTCGGGGAAGGGGACGGCCGGGGCGTCACGGGAACGGGTGCGGATGCGGGTTGACGTCGGCCGGCTCCAGCGGCCCGTCCCGGTACCCGAGCCGGGCCGGCAGGTCGTACAGCCGGGGCAGTCCGTGGGTACGGCGCATCCGGTGCCCGAAGGTCATCGGCAGCAGACCGGGAATGATCACCTTCGCGCAGGCGAAGCCGGCGGCGCGGTGCTCGTCGGTGGTCTGGTCGACCACGATCACGTCCAGGCCGCGGGCGGTGAAACGCTCGACCACCTCGGCGAGGTCGTCGCGGAGGTCCGCGTGGCGCGGCCGGCAGGTGGCGCGGGCGAACGCCTCGGCCACCGGCCGCGCCGTCTCCTCGCCGGGCAGGAAGGCGAACCGGTCGTAGGCGTCCGGATGGCAGTACAGCAGCGCGTGGTCGCGCATCTCCCGCACCTCGTGCGGGTCGGCGACCATGCCCTCGATCCGGCGCAGCTCCTCGCGGTAGGCGGCGCGGTTCCAGCCCAGGTTCGCGGTCAGCTCCAGCAGACCGTTGAGCAGCGCCTTCTCGGGTTCGACATGGGCGCCGGCGGCACAGATCGCGGCGGGCTCCGACCCGTCACCGGGGTGTACGGCCATCACCCAGGACGTGGCGATGCCGTGCTCGGGCGTGGTGGCGAACGCGGCGACGCGGTGTCCGGTGTCCTGCCGGATGCGTTCCACCAGCAGCCGGACCGCCGGGTCGGCCACGGTGTCCAGGTCCACCCGCGGCACCGGCAGCCGGGCGTACCAGGTGAGCAGGAAGGCGTCCCGCTCGGCCAGCTCCAGGATGCCGTGCAGCGCGGCCTCCTCCAGGCAGCCGCCGAGGGCGCAGCCGTTGGAGACCTCGTACGCCAGCGGGCGGGCCGTGTCGTTCCCGTGCCGGGTGCGGTAGTAGGCGTAGTCCTCGGGCACCAGCACGGGGCCGCCGCGGCCGAAGGAGTGCCCCCACACCCAGTTGATCTCCAGGTCGGGGGTGAACGCCGGATAGGGGAACTCCGGGTCCGCGTAGCGGTCCGGCGGGTACAGGCCCAGGTCGGTGGGGCAGACAGCGCGATCGGCGACCTGCTCGTAACCCGCGCGCACCGTCGTGCGCCGGCCACCGGGCCGGGCGCCGCCCAGCCGCTCCAACGCCTCGGCCAGCGCGGTGCGTTCGCAGCCGGTGTAGTCCAGGCCGCGGCCGAAACCCGCTTCCTGGATGCCGTCGGGCAGCCGCAGCGGTGCGGAGACCATGGGGTAGGCGTAGTCGGTCCGTACGTCGAGCTGCTGGACGATGCCGGTGTGCCCGTCCACGTAGGTCCGCAGCAGATCGTCCCAGCCGGTGTCGAGGCTGCGTACGCGGTAGGTGTCCCGGTCGAGTTTGGGCCGCGGTGTGTCCATCAGGACCGGCGGCCCGTCGTCGGGGAGGCTGCCGCAGCGGGGGCAGCAGGGGTCGGGCAGGAAGGGGTGGGAGTCGGCGGTGAGACCGGCCAGACCGATGAGGGTGATCGCGTTGCGGGTGCCGGCGCGCTCCGGGTCGTCGAGCACGGCGGTGGCTTCCGCCTCCACGAAGGCGGCGACGGTGTCGCGTGCCCAGGCGGACAGCAGCGGGGACGGCCGTCCGGCGAGCTGATCGCCGTGCCGGCGCAGCAGTTCGGCGCGCGGGCTGTCCTGCCCCAGGGCCCGCTGCCTGCGGGTACGGGCGCACTGGGCGCATCCAGGACGCCCCGGCAGTTCGAGCGGCCCGATGACCACGTTGCCCAGCTCCACCCGGACGGGCAGCCACGGCAGGTCCGGGCGGCGCGTCCGGTCGGCGTCCTGCCAGCCGTCGTCCACGGTGAGCAGCCCGGCGCACCGGTCGCTGTCCTCGGCGGCCGGCGGGTGCCGGCGGGAGACCGCTGCGCGGACCGCCTGGGCGAGCAGCCCCTCGCCCCGTACTGCGAGTCCGGTCGGCCGCTCCGGCACGATCGCCTCCTGCATCCTTCGCACGTCCCGTCTTCCCAGTCCCGTCAGTGGCACCGGGCCGTGCCCGACGCGCGGAACGCGCCGGACACGGCCCTGTCGTGCAGCCTGATCAGCAGCAGCAGCAAGAACAGCAGCTCGCGGGCGAGCCCTTCGAGGTGCAGTTCGAAGCGCCGATCTCGACCATGGCGTGGCCGACGTTGATCGACTCCAGGGTGGAGCCGGGCGCGGTCGGGAGAATGTCGAGCTGGTCCACGCTCAGGTCATCGAGGTCCAGCACCAGGTTCGCGTCCATGACGTGTCCCTCCTTCCTCTGTGGGTGACGACTGCGGGCGGCGGTCGCCCGCTGTCCGAGCCGATTCTGTGATCCACGGGGGCCCCGGGTCTCTACGGAGGACCCGTAGGGTCTGCCGGGCGCCCGCGGCCTACGGTGCCTGTGGTCACCAGGCCAGCGGGGGTTCGTACTGGGAGGTGGCCTGCCGCCGGCCCAGCACGATCGCGAAGATCGGTACGTGCGCGTCCCCGCCGCCCAGCAGCTCCCGCACGACCCGGTCGTCGTACCCGTTGGTGATCCGGGCCGAGAGGCCCTCGGCGGCGGCCAGCACGCTCAGCCGCTGGGCCACGATGCCGCCCTCGTGGTGCAGGACGCGGTAGCCGCGGTCCCCGAACCGGCGGGCGCCCTCGTAGCGGTCCACGGTGAGGAAGACGACCGCGTTGGCGCGCGCGGTGTTCACCGAGGGGGTGCGGTCGCACAGCATGGCCACCGTAGGCCGCCCGTCGCGTCCGGGTACGGGGACGAGTGCGGGGGACGGGTCCAGCCGGTACAGTCCTGCGGCCCGGCCCGTGGTGTTGAGGGCCAGTACGTGGCAGTCCAGCAACGGCCGCAGCGGCGTGCCGCCGTGGTCGGAGGGCACCGGGTCCAGCGCGTACCGCAGGAGGTCCGCGAGCTGCTGCTCCGGCAACGCGGCCCGGTCCGGCTGGAACATCCGCCCGCCCGAGTCCCTGCGCCGCAGCGCGTCGCCCAACTCGACGCTCCCCGGCGGCCGGCCGTCGTCGGCGAAGGGCTCCGCAGGGCCGTCGGCGGGCTGGTGGAAAGGGGCCGGGGCGACCGGTTCGAAGCGCGCCGCACCGGTCAGCCGGCTTCCGGCGTCCAGTGCGGTCAGCCGGGACCAGCGCGCCGCGTCCTCCTGGCTGGTACGGACATGCTCCGTCACGAGGGGCGCCAGGTCCTGCGCCGGAGCCGCGGCCCCGCCGCCCCGCGCCCCGATCTCCAGCACGGCGAACGCGGTCTCCTCCGTGCCGTCCAGGCCCAGCGCCCGGTTCACCGGCTCGTCCAGGAACCGGTGGTGGACCCGGGCGTCCAGGCCGAGTGCGCCGGCCACCAGCAGGGCGTTGCCGGCGACCATGCCGGACTCCTGCGCGCACAGCCGGTAGGCGTAGTCGCGGTACCGGAAGGCGGTCTTGCGGAAGTACGCGGAGAGCAGCACCAGCGCGACCGTGTCACGGCCCTTGCAGGCCACCGCCGCCCGCAGCTCCTCCGGGATGCCGCCGGGCCGCAGCGCGGTCAGCGCGTGGTGGAGCGGGTCGTAGTGGTAACACCCCGCCGGTACGCCCCCGGTGTCGCCGTCCAGCCACACGTACAGTTCCACCGGGTAGAAGCAGCGCGCCGACGCCACCAGCCGGTGGTACGGCCACGCGGCCTGCGGGCCCAGCTCCATCCGGCCGAGACCGTAGGTGTGGTGCAGCAGCGCGGACAGCGTGCTCCCGTCCCAGGGCCTGCGCGGCGGGCCTTCGGGGTGCCGGTCCCGGAAGCCGGGGAACGACCAGCGCGCGTCACCGATGCGCCGGGGCGGGGCGGCCAGCACGTGGCGGGGCAGCCCGCGGTAGGTCTTGCTCGGCAGCGGATCGTCCGGCCCGCCCTCGGAACCGTGGCCCTCGGCGAACAGCTCCCGTACGCCCTCGAAGGTGTCGTACCAGAACCGCAGCCCCAGCGCTCCGGCCTCGTCGGTGGCGGCCCCGGTCATCCGGCGAGCACCACCCGTACGACGTTCGGCAGCACCTCGTGCACGGCCGGGTCGTGATCGAGCGGTACCACGACCGGGGACCGCCCCCGCGAGGCCAGCGCCTCCACCAGCGCGGGCAGGTCCGCGTCCGCCGGTACGGCCGCGCCGCCCGGCCCGCGCGGCGGCGCGCCGAGTCCGGGGACCGGCTGCGGAGCGTACGCGGACTCGCCGGTCAGCTCGGACTGCCGGTCCAGCAGGACCAGTTCGAGGCCGTCGGTCACCGCGTCGGGGCCGCAGGTCACCCCGACCGGCCGGACACCCTGCCACCAGGCCAGGACCGGCACACCGAGCGCGGTACCGATGTCGGCGGCCGTGACCTCGCCGCCCGCCGGACGCAGCATGTCCAGGTGGCGGCGGCCCGCCTCGTCCAGCGAGGCGCCTGCCACGTCCAGCCGGACCGGCTCGGCCGCGCCCGCCCGTACGTCCTCCACCGCGAGCCGCGCACACTGCTGTGCCACCGCCGCGGTGACCGCCCCGGTCCAGTCGAGCGCGGCGGCCACGCCGGGTCCTGGCGTGAACACGTCCCCGGCCGGCACCGTCGTGACCTCCTTGCCGGCGAGGTCCCAGCCCCGTACCGAGCCGTCCTCGGTGAAGCGCCGGGGGTCGGGCGCCGTCACCGCGTACCGGGCCAGCCCGCGCAGCGCCGCCCGCTGCCGGGCCTCGGCGAAGCCGGTGCCCCAGCCGAAGACCCGCTCGCCGGTCCCCTCGGGCCGTACCGCCTCGGTCACGTTCAGCGGAAGCTGCGTGAAGTCGCCCTCCTCCAGCGCCCGCAGCACTCCCGTGTACCGGTCGAAGCAGGCCGCGGCGCGTGCGGAGAACTCCGCCGGGAGCAGCGCCTCGGCCGAGCGGAGCCGTTCGACGCGCTGCCCGAACTCCTCGGCGCTCTCCTCCGGCGCTTCCCCCGCCGACGGGTGGGGGAGGAAGGGGTGCGTCGAGGTGCGCAGGGTCTCCAGGTCGATCCGGGTCAGTGTCGGCGGCCCGTCGTCCCGTGCGCCCGTCAGCGCGGTGAAGCAGGCCAGGCCCAGGTGACCGGCGACCACCGCAGCGGTCGGCCCGGTGAGGAAGGCGCTGGGCCGCGACGGCTCCGGCGCCGCGAGGCGCTGCCAGGCCGACGCCCAGGCGGCGCCGGACGGCCCCAGCCACGCCACGTCGTCCAGCACGACCCCCTGGACCAGGAGCTGACCGGCCCGCTCGCACAGCCGGTGCAGCCGTACGGCCCGGTCCGTCACCGGCGCCGAGGACACGTGCAGCACGGCGTCGGCGCCCTCCAGCGCCGCCGCGAGTTCCGCGTCGGAATCTCCGGACAGTACCGTCCGGATCAGCTCCTGGTCCGGGTCGCGCCGCTCGGACCCACCGGTCAGTTCGGTCAGCCGGTCCTCGTCGGTGGGGAACTCCGGGGTGCACACGGCGCGCAGCCGCCGGACACCCGAGTGCAGCGCCGAAGCGATGAGCGCCGTGAACGCGGGTCCGGCTCCCAGCACCACCACCGAGCTGTTGCGGTACGTCTCGAAGCGCCGGGCCGCCGAACCGCGGTGGTACTCCACGAAGGCGATCTCCGGCGCGTACGTCTCCAGCTCGCGGTCGGTCAGGCCGTGCGGCTCGTCCGCTTCCGCGTCGGTCAGGCAGCCGCCGTCCTCCAGGCGCTTCAGCAGGGCCGCGACCACGGCCCGCTTGTCGTCCGGCAGGCCGCGCAGCAGGTTGTCCAGGGTGGTGGTGCCGTTCAGGTGCGGCGCCAGCCGGTCCACCCACTGGTAGATGGCGCCGCCCCGCAGTTCGAGGTTGGCGCCGGCGCCGAACAGGTGCACCCCGTCCGCGGTGGGCACGTACAGCACATCGGGCTTGAGTTTCGGTCGCATCGTCTGTCCTCGGGGTCGGCGGATCGCCCCCGAGTGTCACCACCGCCCGCGCGACACGTCTCTACGGCCGGACCGTAGACCGACCACAGTGATCGGTCCGCGGTCCGGCGGCGGGCCGCCGACAAAAAAACTCCGTACGCCGTACGCGGAAAGTGTGGGAGAGTACCCCGGCACGACGGGGGTCCGGGTCCGCTGCCCGCCTCCGCCGCGCCCGGCCGCGCGTGCCACCGCCGCCCGGCCGCCGTACCGCCGTACCGGAGGAGAAGAGATTCGACATGCCCGCCGATCCCACCCGCCCCCGGCCGGCCGCCGCGGATCTGCACCACGTCATCGAGGTACGCGGCGCACGGGAGAACAACCTGGCCGACGTCTCCCTGGACCTGCCCAAGCGGCGGCTCACCGTCTTCACCGGGGTCTCCGGGTCGGGCAAGTCCTCGCTGGTCTTCGGGACCATCGCCGCCGAGGCGCAGCGGCTGATCAACGAGACGTACACCGCGTTCGTCCAGTCCTTCATGCCGAGCCTGGGGCGCCCGGACGTGGACGCACTGCGCAACCTGAGCGCCGCGATCATCGTCGACCAGGAGCGGATGGGCGCCAACTCCCGCTCCACGGTGGGCACCGCCACCGACGCGTACACCATGCTGCGGATCGTCTTCAGCCGCCTCGGCACCCCGCACATCGGCACCTCCAGCGCCTTCAGCTTCAACAGCGCCGAAGGCATGTGCCCGCGGTGCGAGGGCATCGGCCAGGTGTCGACGATCGACGTCGACCAGCTCGTGGACCGCGAGCTCTCCCTCGACGAGGGCGCCGTCACGGTGCCCAACTTCGCCGTGGGCTCCTGGTACTGGCAGGTCATGGCGGGCTCCGGCTTCTTCCCGCCGGACAGGAAACTCAAGGACTACACCGAGCGGGAGTGGCAGGACTTCCTCCACAAGCCCGCGACCAAGGTGAAGGCCGCCGCCCTCAACACGACGTACGAAGGACTCGTCACCAAGGTCCGGCGGCTGTTCCTGGCCAAGGACCGCGACGCGTTGCAGCCCCACATCCGGGCCTTCGTGGACCGGGCCGTCACCTTCGCCGACTGCCCCGCCTGCGCGGGCACCCGGCTGAGCGCCGCCGCGCTCTCCTCCACCATCGACGGCGTCACCATCGCCCGTTGCTCAGCCCTGCAGATCAGCGACCTCGCCGCGTTCCTGCGCACGGTCGAGGACCCCTCCGTGGCGCCGCTCCTCGCCACCCTGCGGCACCTGCTCGACTCCCTCGTGGAGATCGGCCTCGGCTACCTGAGCCTGGACCGGCCCGCCGGCACCCTCTCCGGCGGCGAGGCGCAGCGCGTGAAGATGGTGCGGCACCTCGGGTCCAGCCTCAGCGACGTCACCTACGTCTTCGACGAGCCCACCGTCGGGCTCCACCTGCACGACATCCGGCGGATGAACGACCTGCTGCTGCGCCTGCGCGACAAGGGCAACACCGTACTCGTCGTCGAGCACAAGCCGGAGGTCATCACGATCGCCGACCACGTCGTGGACCTCGGCCCCGGCGCCGGTACGGACGGCGGGCGGATCTGCTACTCCGGTGACGTGCCGGGGCTGCGCGACTCCGGGACACTGACCGGGCGGTACCTGGAGCACCGGGCCCGGCTGCGCGACCCGGTGCGCGCGCCGCGCGGCACCCTGGCGGTCCAGGGCGCGGACCGGCACAACCTGCGGGACGTCAGCGTGGAGATACCGCTGGGGGTGCTGACCGTCGTCACCGGCGTCGCGGGCTCCGGCAAGAGCTCGCTGATCCACGGGTACGTCGCCGGGCGCGACGGCGTCGCCGTCGCCGACCAGTCGCCGATCCGCGGCTCACGCCGCTCCAACCCGGCCACCTACACCGGCCTGCTCGGCCCGATCCGTACCGCCTTCGCCAAGGCCAACGGCGTCAAGGCGGCACTGTTCAGCGCCAACTCGGAGGGCGCCTGCCCGCACTGCAACGGCATCGGGCTGGTCTTCACCGACCTCGCGATGACGGCGGGGGTGGCGTCGGTGTGCGAGGAGTGCGAGGGCAGACGCTTCACGCCGAAGGTGCTCACGTACAAGCTGCGCGGCAAGGACATCAGCGAGGTGCTGGCCATGTCCGTCGCCCAGGCACGGGACTTCTTCCCCTCCGGGCAGACCCAGGCCCTCCTCGGGCGGCTCGCCGGCGTCGGGCTGGGCTACCTGCGCCTGGGACAGCCGCTCAACACCCTTTCCGGCGGCGAACGGCAGCGCCTCAAACTGGCCGTCCACATGAACGAGAAGGCGACCACGTACGTCCTGGACGAGCCCACCACCGGCCTGCACATGGCCGATGTCGACCAGTTGCTCGCCCTGCTCGACCGGCTGGTGGACGACGGCAACTCGGTGATCGTCATCGAGCACCACCAGGCGGTGATGGCCCACGCGGACTGGATCGTGGACCTCGGCCCGGGGGCCGGACACGACGGCGGGCAGGTCGTCTTCACCGGCACACCCGCCGAACTGGTCGCCGAGAGCGACACGCTGACGGCCCGGCACCTTCGGGAGTACGTCGGCCGGGCCCGGCCCGACGAGCACGGCCGCGCCGGGCACTGAGAGCCGGCGAGAGGGCCGGGGGCCCGGCGCGGCCGCCCGGCTCCGTACGGGCCGGGCCGCCCCCCCCCGGTTATCGTTGCTGCCCATGACGGTCACCGAGACGGACATCACGGCGGAACTGATCCGGAACCTGCTGCGCGAGCAGCACCCGGACCTGGCGGACCGCCCGGTGACACTCGGAGCGCTCGGCTGGGACAACCAGGTGTGGCGGCTCGGTGACGACCTCGCCGTCCGGATGCCCTGGGCGACGGAGACCGCGGACGCGCTGCTGCGCAAGGAACACGCCTGGCTGCCCGCCCTCGCCCCGCACCTGCCGCTCCCGATCCCCGTACCGCAGCGCCTCGGTGAACCCTCGCAACGGTTTCCGCGGCCCTGGCTCGTCACCACCTGGGTACCGGGCGAGCCCGCCGACCGCGCCCCCGCGACGCGTGGCGCGGAAGCCGCCGACACCTTGGCCGCCTTCCTGACGGCCCTGCACCGCCCCGCACCCGACGAGGCGCCCGACGGCCGGGACCGCGGGGGCCCGCTGGCCGACACCGCCCAGTCCTTCACCCAAGGGCTCGCCTCGGTCGTCGAACTGGGCCTGGTCCACGACCCGGACGCGGTCCGCGCGGTCTGGGAGGACGCCGCCGCCGCGCCCGAATGGCCGGGCCCGCGTCTCTGGCTCCACGGCGACCTGCATCCGGCCAACGTCCTGACCACGGACGGCATCGTCACCGGCGTGATCGACTTCGGCGACCTGTTCGCCGGCGACCCCGCCTTCGACCTCGCCGCCGCGTGGCTCCTGCTGCCGGACGGCGCCGCCGACCGCTTCCACGCCGCCTACCAGCCGGGCCCGGACGCCGCGACCCTGCGCCGCGCCCGGGGCTGGGCGGTGCTGCGCGCCCTCGGCGGTCTCCTCATCGGAGACGCCGGTGTCCACGGCCGTCCCGGCGGCAAGGCCACCTGGGGCCCGCCCGCCCAAGCCGCCCTGCGACGTCTCACCGCGTCCGGCCGGCGGTGATCACGCACCGTGCCAGGACCGCCCGAGCGCCGCGTACGGGCCGTCCGCGGCGATCAGGTCCGCGGGGGAGCCCAGCTCGACGATGCGGCCCGCCTCCATGACGGCGACCCGGCCGGCGTCGTGGGCGGTCTGCAGCCGGTGGGCGATGGAGATCACCGTACGGTCCGCGCGGGCCGCCGCCATCGCCCGCGCGGCGTGCCGTGCCGTCGACGGGTCCAGCAGCGAGGTGGCCTCGTCGAGGACGAGCGTGTGCGGGTCGGCCAGCTCCACCCGGGCCAGGTGAGCTGCTGGGCCTGCGCCGCGTCCAGGTGGACGCCGCCCGTGCCCAGTACGGTGTCCAGCCCGTCCGGCAGGGCGCCCGCCCAGTCGGCCCCGACCAGCGCGAGCGCCGTGCGCAGCGCGTCGTCGTCGGCGTCCGGCGCCGCCGCCGTCAGGTTGTCCCGGAGCGTGCCCGTGAACACGTGGTGCGCCTGGGTGATCAGGACGACCCGGTTGCCCAGCTCGTCCGCCGCGGCCAGCTCCGCCACCGGCACCCCGCCCGCCAGGACCGACCCCGACGACGGCACGTCCACGCCGGACAGCAGCTTGCCGAGGGTGGACTTCCCGGCTCCCGAGGTGCCCACCAGCGCCAGCCGCTCGCCCGGACACCCCGTCAGGTTGGCGTCGCGCAGGACGTCGTGGGCGCCCGACGGATAGGCGTAACGCACCCCGCGCACCCCGATACGGTCGTCGGCCGGCTGCCGCACGTCCGTCGCCGGTGCACCGGCGACCAGCCCGACGCCCTTGACGCGGGCCAGCGAAGCGCTACTGCGTTGCACCTGCTCCACCCAGGTCGGCGCTCGGTCGAGCGGGTCGACGAGCCGCCTCATGTAGAGGCTGCCGGTCACCACCACGCCGAGACCGACCTTCCCGTCGAGGTACGCGGCCCCGCCGACCAGCAGAATCAGCACCATGGGCAGCGCGTGCGCGAACTCCGTGACCGGGAACAGCACCGTACGCAGCGCCAGCGTGCGCCGCCCCGCCCGGTACGCGCAGCCCACGGCGCGGTCCGCCTCCCGTACCCGGCGCCCCCGCAACCGGAACGCCTCGACGGTGCGAGCGCCCTGCGCGGTGGCGTTCAACGACTCCGCCCTCCCCGCGGGTCCAACCGGCCGCGGGCAGAGGGCAGTAACGGCCCGCTCCAAGGCGCGGGCCGTTACGGCAAGGAGCCAGTGCGGTCCCCGTACGCAGTGCGCCCGGCACGCCCGCCGGACGTGGCGGGCGCGCCGGGCGCGCGGAAGTGACCGGCGTTACTTCACCAGGCGACGGGCAGGTCCTCCAGGCTGAACTGCCGTGTCTGCGAGCCCCGGAAGCGGACCTCCTCCGGCGGCACCGCGAGCCGCAGTCCGGGAAACCTCCGCAGCAGCGCCGGGTAGACGGCGGCCATCTCCCGCTTGACCAGCGGGGCGGCGACGCAGTGGTGGATGCCGTACCCGAAAGCCATGTGCGGTGCGGCCTCCCGGGTGATGTCGAAGCGGTCGGTCTCGTCCCCGCCCTGCGCGCGATTGACGGCGAACAGGGAACAGGCCACCTGCTCACCGGCCTTGATCACGTGGTCCCCGACGGCCACGTCCTCCCGGGCGGTGCGGGGCGCCACGGTGTGGATGACGGTGACGTACCGCAGCAGCTCCTCCACGGCCCGGTCGATCAGCTCCGGCCGCTCCCGGAGCAGCGCGAGCTGGTCGGGGTGGTCGAGCAGCGCCAGGGTGCCCAGTCCCAGCATGCTGGAGACCTGGAGGAAGCCGTCGGACACGAAGGTCGCGCCGATGCCGGCCAGTTCCTCGTCGCTGATGTCCGCGCCGTGCGCGCGCACCACCGAGCCGAACAGGCCGTCTCCGGGGTCGCGGCGCTGCCGGTTGGCGAGCGTGACCATGTACGCCCAGTACGCCTTCCCGGTGGCCGTCTGCTGCTCCGGCGACCCGGCGTCGTTCTGCGAGATGTCCAGGTAGCGGGCCAGTTCCGCCCGGTCGTCCCGGGGAAT
Organism: Streptomyces sp. NPDC026394; assembly: GCF_055567735.1. NCBI lineage: Bacteria > Bacillati > Actinomycetota > Actinomycetes > Kitasatosporales > Streptomycetaceae > Streptomyces > Streptomyces sp. NPDC026394. Next base: position 76,131 of record NZ_JBVHPX010000009.1, on the reverse strand, counting down.
GCCCAGCAGCTCGCAGGTGATCAGTCCCGCCATGGGCCAGGCGAAGTGCCGCATGAAGTCGGCCGGCGGCCCGACCCGTTCCATGGTGGTCAGGCACTCCGCCACGATCTCGTGGAGGCGCGGCTCCAGCCTGCGGGTCCGCCGGGCCGTGAACTCCGGCGCCACCATCTTCCGCAGCCGGGTGTGGTCGGGCGGGTCGCACGTCAGCAGGTTCCCCGGCAGGGCCGGGGTGCCCGACCCGTCCTCGCCGTCGGGCAGTGCGGAGCTGAACCGCGTCAGGTCGCCCAGCACCTCCCGTATCTCGGTCTCTCCGGTGGCGAGCCATTTCACCCGGCCCAGGGGGCCGAAGTCGATGTCGGCCTCCGTCAGCGGCGCCTCCCGTGTCTGCCGCCGGAGTTCGGGGACCGGGTCGAACCGGTCCCGGCGCAGGTGTACGGGCATTTCCTGGGGCTGGGTCATCCTGACATCCCTTCTCCACCACCGCCGCGGTGGAACACCGGCGGCAGCGGGGCGAAAGCGTCCGCTCACCGCCGAGACGGCGCCGGCCCCGAAGAGGGGTGGCCGGTGGCCGGCGCCGGGTCCATTCCTCGGGCCCGTCCTTTCCGCGCCCGGGTCTTCCGCCTCGCGCCGGGAGGGACACGATCCGGCAGGGCACCGGACCGTTCATGCGTCCTTCTCCGAAAGGCCGCGGTAGGCCGCAGCGAGCGTGACGAGCCGAAATCTCCACGGCCGGGACACGACGCATGGCGTGCGCTTCGCATTGCGTGCTTTCGGCACGCTCCGCGAATTCCGCGCGTTTGCCGTGTATTCGCCATCGGCTGCCGGCCGGTGATTCCGGACAGTGATGAATCGATTTGCCTCACTCTGCTGTTCGCCGGAGCAGCGGGTCAACCGCGGCCAGTTGGACGGGCGGGCGGACAACGGGCCTGTCCAACCGGCGGGTTGCCCGTGTTGGACATCGCCGGTAGAAGCTGCCGCCCGCGTCGGCCGCGCCGCCGTGTCGACCCGTGGACGTCCTTCCGTACGGCATGTGCAAGCGGACTGGCCAGCGGGCATATCTCCTCCGCAAGGTGCAGGAGAGGTCAAGGCCGGTCGGCAATGCCCCTTACGTGATCTGCGTCCGTCGATTCCGTTCGGTTGCCGACATCCGGCCCGGATGGACCGGACGGTGGCGCGCATGCTCACGGTGACCTTCCGCGCCGCGAGGCAGGAGGAGCAGGAGGAGGGTGTATGCGCCTGGACCGCGACCGCAGCGGGCTGCTGTTCGCGCTGCTGCCGGGCGTCCCCATAGCCGTCGGTGATCTCGTACTGGGTCCGGCGCAGAGTCTGGTCGGACTGCTGATGATCTGTACGCTGCTGGCGGCCACCCGGCTCGACGGCCCCCGCACCGGCTCCGTCGCCCTGTACGTGGTGCTGCTGGCCGCCGGTGTCGCGGTGTGGGAGGGCGACATCGGTGGACAGGGCGTGCTGGTGCGCCTGACCGTGCTCGCGCTGGGCGGCGCGTACGCCACCTGGAGCGCCGCCCGGCGGGTGGCTCACGAAGGCGAGCTGACCGAGACCTCGTCCGTCGCCCAGCGCGCCATCCTCCAGCCCACCACCTTCCGGCTAGGCGACGTGGCCGTGTGCGCCCGCTACCGCTCCGCCTCACCCCAGGCCCTGCTCGGCGGAGACCTGTACGCCTTCGCGCACACCCCCGCCGGCCTGCGCCTGCTGATCGGCGACGTCCGCGGCAACGGCCTGCGGGCCGTACGCCTGTCCGCCGCCGTCATCAGCTTCTTCCGCGACAGCGCCTACACCCGCCCCGACCTGCCCGCCGTGCTGGACGCCACCGACCGGCGCCTGGCCGCCCTGCTCGGCGCGGAGGACTTCGTCACCGCCCTGGCCGCCGAGTTCCGCACCACCGGCCGGCCCGCCGGTACCCGGGTCGGCCTGGCCAACTGCGGCCACCACCCGCCCCTGCTCCTGCCCGCCGACGCCCCGCCCCGCCTGCTCGCCCCGGCCGAACCGACCACCCCGCTGGGACTGCACCCCGCGCCGGTCGTCCAGGACGTGGTCCTCGGCCCCGGCGACCGCCTGCTGTTCTACACCGACGGCCTGGCCGAGGCCCGCAGCCCCGAGGGCGACATGGTCGACCTCGCCGGTCTGCGGTCCGCCTGCTCACGGGCGGCGCTCGACGACGCGGCCGACGCGGTCCAGGAGGCCCTGCTCCGCCACACGGACGGCGCCCTCGCCGACGACGTGGCGTTCATCCTGGTCGAGTCCTGCCCGCCGGTGCCCTCGCCGGACGTCCGGGGCGCGTCCGGTGCGCGGGGCCGGTCCGTCCCGGCGTCCGGCGCGACGACCGCGCGCGACCCCCTCCGCCCGTACCGCAAGGAACGGCGCGGTCCGCGGCTGCCGGGACCGGAGACCCGTCCCAAGCCCGACCGCTGAGGAGGCCGGAGCGCGGCCGGGTGACCCGCGTCTCACCTGCGCGGTGCCGCTTGTCTATGCAACTCGTTGCATAGCAGGATCGGGGCATGGCGCTCGAACACGCGATCCTCGTCTCCCTGCTGGAGAAGCCGGGCTCCGGCTATGAGCTGGCCCGCCGGTTCGAGCGGTCCATCGGCTACTTCTGGACCGCCACCCACCAGCAGATCTACCGCGTCCTCAAGCGCATGGAGACCGACGGCTGGGTAGACGTCCGCGAGGTGCCGCAACAGGGGCGACCGGACAAGAAGGAGTACTCCGTCGCCGCCCTCGGACGGACCGCCCTCTCCTCCTGGCTGCACGAGCCGATCGAGCCGGAGAGCGTACGGCACGACCTCGCCGTCAAGATCCGCGGCGCGGCCTTCGACGACCCGGCCGCGCTGATCCACGAGGTCGAACGGCACCACCAGGTGCACACCGACCGGCTCGCGCACTACCTGGCGGGGGAACGGCGCGACTTCACCGGCCCCGACGCACCCGCCGCCCTCGACGCCGGGCAGCAGCTCCAGCACGCCGTGCTGCGCGGCGGCATCGCCTACGAGCGCATGACGATCACCTGGCTGGAGGACGTGCTCGACACGCTCCATGCCTTGCGGCCCTAGGCACTGAGCCCCCTGGGCCCTGAACCGGAGCACCACAGCGCCGAGCCGGTCGCCTGCCCGTCGCCGACGGCCCGGGCCCGTGACCCGGCTCTCTCCACCCACCCTCACCCCGAAAGGCGGACCCCATGGCCGACCCGCTGCTCTTCAACCCGCGCACCTACGACCCGGCGCACTTCGACCCCGAGACGCGCAGGCTGCTGCGCGCCACCGTCGACTGGTTCGAGGACCGCGGCAAGCGCCGGCTGATCGAGGACTACCGCTCCCGCGCCTGGCTGGCCGACTTCCTCGCGTTCGCGGGCAAGGAAGGACTGTTCGCCACCTTCCTCACCCCGGCCGCCGCCGCGGGCGGGCAGCAGGACAAGCGCTGGGACACCGCCCGGATCGCCGCCCTCAACGAGATCTTCGGCTTCTACGGGCTCGACTACTGGTACGCGTGGCAGGTCACCATCCTCGGGCTCGGCCCGGTCTGGCAGAGCGACAACGCCGCCGCCCGCGCCCGCGCGGCCGAACTCCTCGCGGACGGCGAGGTGTTCGCCTTCGGTCTGTCGGAGAAGACGCACGGCGCCGACATCTACCACACCGACATGCTGCTGGAGCCCGACGGCGACGGCGGCTTCCTGGCCAGCGGCGCCAAGTACTACATCGGCAACGGCAACGCCGCCGGACTCGTCTCCGTCTTCGGCCGCCGCACCGACGTCGAGGGCCCCGACGGCTACGTCTTCTTCGCCGCCGACAGCCGCCACCCGGCGTACCACCTGGTGAAGAACGTCGTCGACTCCTCGAAGTACGTCAGCGAGTTCCGCCTGGAGAACTACCCGGTCGGGCCGGACGACGTCCTGCACACCGGCCGCGCCGCCTTCGACGCCGCGCTCAACACCGTCAACGTCGGCAAGTTCAACCTCTGCACCGCCTCGATCGGCATCTGCGAGCACGCGATGTACGAGGCCGTCACCCACGCCCGCAACCGCATCCTGTACGGCCGCCCGGTCACCGCCTTCCCGCACGTGCGCCGTGAGCTGACCGACGCCTACGTCCGCCTGGTCGGGATGAAGCTGTTCAGCGACCGGGCCGTCGACTACTTCCGCTCCGCCGGCCCCGACGACCGCCGCTACCTGCTCTTCAACCCCATGACGAAGATGAAGGTGACCACCGAGGGCGAGAAGGTCATCGACCTGATGTGGGACGTCATCGCGGCCAAGGGCTTCGAGAAGGACACCTACTTCGCGCAGGCCGCCACCGAGATCCGCGGGTTGCCGAAGCTGGAGGGCACCGTCCACGTCAACCTCGCGCTGATCCTCAAGTTCATGGGCAACCACCTGCTGAACCCGGCCGAGTACGCGCCCGTACCGACCCGCCTCGACGCGGCCGACGACGCCTTCCTCTTCCGCCAGGGCCCGGCCCGCGGCCTGGGAGCCGTACGGTTCCACGACTGGCGCGCCGCCTACGACGCGTACGCCGAGGTGCCCAACGTCGCCCGCTTCCGCGAGCAGGCGGACGCGCTGTGCGCGTTCGTCACCACCGCCGCCCCCGACGAGGAGCAGAGCCGCGACCTCGACCTGCTGCTCGCCGTCGGCCAGTTGTTCGCGTTGGTCGTCCACGGCCAGCTCGTCCTCGAACAGGCCCGCCTGACGGACCTCGACGCGGACGTCCTGGACGAGCTGTTCGCCGTCCTCGTCCGCGACTTCTCCGCGCACGCCGTCGAACTGCACGGCAAGGACTCGGCCACCGACGCCCAGCAGACCTGGGCCCTGTCCGCGGTCCGCCGCCCCGTCGTCGACGAAGCCCGCTCCGCGCGGGTCTGGGAGCGCGTCGAGGCGCTGTCGGGGGCGTACGAGATGGCGCCGTAGGACGATGGCCGTGCGGACGCGAGGTGATCAACGGTCACCGGGGGAGGCACACCGGGAGCACTCAGGAACTAGCCCCTCCAGTGCGACTTCTGGCCAGATGTCCCTCGCGTCCCGCACATCTCTCCCGGGCACGCCATGCTCAGTGCAACCGGGCCGGCCGTACGGGCGCCCGCCGAGCAAGGGGGAAGACCATGACACTGAAGAAGCGCGCGAGACTCGCCGCGGCCATCGCCGCACCGCTGCTCCTGTCAGGTGCCACGCTCACCGTCACCGCGCCGTCCGCCAGCGCCGCGCCCACCGGTGCGGACGCGTGTACCCACCCCGGCTGGTCGAACAAGTCCTCCGGCAAGGGCACCGCGAAGGGCGACAGCGTCAAGGTCCGCACCGGCCCCAACAAGGAATGCGGTGTGGTCGCCACGGTCGGCACCGCGCGCACGCTGTTCTACCACTGCTGGGTGAAGAACTCCGCCGGCAACAAGTGGACGCACGTACGGATCGACGGTCTCAACGTCGACGGCTGGGTCTACAACAAGAACCTCGACGACGGCGGTTCCGACCACCCGGACAACAAGTGCTGATCTGACGCATTACCCGTACCCTCCGCACGACCTCAGGAGCGGGCCCGTCGCCACCGCGGGCCCGCTCCTCGGGCTGAGCGCGCCTTTCCGGGCCGCGGCCACCCCTTCCATGCCACTCCATGCCCCCTCCACGCCGCCTCTCGAACCGGTGCGCGGATTATTGGATGATCGGGCTGCGTGATCTGATCGAACTGCGGCGTTGGATGGGCGAAAACGATCGCTGGACGATCAGTAGAAGTCTTTCGTGAAGTTTTCATTGATGAGTGAACATTCGGCTTCGTCTGCGCGTGTGGTGTCCGTAAGCTGCCAGCAGTCCGCCGCAGACCCGGTCGTGCGGGCCGCGCCGCGCAGTCCCCGAGGAGTTGGCCGCCATGAACACCCGGTGTCCCGAGCTGAGGGAGGGCTGCCGGGTGGTCTGCCCGGTGGGCGAGATCGACCTGGCCACGGCGTCGGCGTTCCGGGACCAGCTCAGAGGGAACGATGCTGCACTCCCGGCCTTCGTCGTCGCCGACCTGCGGCAGGTGGTCTTCATCGACAGCAGCGGGCTGCAGGAACTGATGAAGGCCCAGGCGCGCTGCGAGGCGGTCGGCGGCTGGGTGCGGGTCGTCTACGATCACGAGGCCGTCGACCTGCTGTTCCGGCTGACCGGCTACGCCGAACAGTTCCCCCGCTACGCCAGCGTCGAGGACGCCTGGGGCGGCCGGGCGCCGGAGGCCGCCGGGGGATGAACCGCCTGCGGGTGTGCCGGTGACGGGTGGTCCCGTGACGGGTGTGCCGATGACGCCGGCCCGGCCCGGAGTCAGGCCCTGGAGTCAGGCCCCGGGGCCGGCGCCGACCGGGTGCGGGGGCGGCCAGGCGGGACGGTGGTGCACGGGCAGGCTGGCCAGCGCCCGGGTCACGGTGGGGAAGACGGCCAGCACCTCCTTGCTGCCGGTGTGCTCCAGCATCCACAGCACCCGGCGCCCCACACAGGCGAGCAGGAGACGGCCGCGGCGACGGCTGAGCAGCCAGTGCAGCCCGAGCAGGCAGTTCAGGCCGCGGGAGTTGCAGTAGACCAGCGCCGCGCAGTCCAGGACCACATAGCGGTAACCGGCGTCGACGTGGCCGCCCATCGTCGTACGGAAGAACTGTTCCCCGGCGTGGTCGAGAGCTCCGCTGACGCGTACCACCGCACACGCGTCACAGTCGGCGACCATGTTGACCAGCAACCCGTCAGCGTGCGGCATGTCGCACCTCCGAGCGCGTTCGCACCAACACCCATGGGGCCGGGCCGACCACGCTATCCGTACGCAGGCACCGGTACCAGGCGTGTCCGGCCCGGAGGCGGCGAGTTGCGCCACCTCCGGGAGAAGGGTCCGGATGCCGGACGCGGGCCGGATGCCGCCCGGCGAACGGGCCCACCCAGCATCCTTAGCTGCGGTGCGGCCGCGTGGCCCCGTACGCGGCCCGCCGGCGCCGCACGGCGAGGCGGCGGGAACCGCTGCCCACCGAACGGCTGCTTCCCGCCGCCCCCGCGGGGCGGGCGGCGGGGGCGGCCGGAAGCAAGGCGAACGGCCGGGACAGCGGCGCGAGTTGCAGTACGCGGTACACGCAGCGCGGCGGCTGGCGCAGGTAGGTCTCTCCGCCGTGCGCGGCCACCCGGGACCGCACCTCGCACAGCCACCGCAGTCCGCTGCAGTCGAAGAAGGTGACCCGGCTCAGATCCAGCACCACCGTGTGGACGGACCGCGAGGACACCTGGGACAGGGCCGGGCCCAGGCGCCGGGCGAGCTCCAGGTCCAGGTCGCCGCAGACCGACAGCAGCAGCGTCCCGCCGTCCCGCCGCGCGCGCCAGCAGGGGCCGTCACTGTTCGGGTACGAGTCCGAGGGCCGCCTGCGCGGCCGGCCCTCGTACCGCCACCAGCGGGCGCCGGTACGGACGAGGCGGCGGGGAGCGACGCGGCCACGGAAGCAGCGTGAGAGACCAGACACAGGCGTCTCCTCCGTCGGTGGACGAGTCCCGGCCCGCAGGGAGGTGGCCGGGCAGTCGTGGCCGAGCGTGTGGGCGGTCCGATGCGGTGCAGGGCGTTCGCCGCGGCCCGCCCGTCGGCCTCAACCGGTGTGATGCCCCGTTTCCGCACGGACAAGCACGCGCCGGGGGAGCGTCCCACCGGAGGCACGCGGCCCCCGGACACCTGAACGGCCACCCCGTCACTGTGCGAGGCCGGTGCCGGCCGACGGCCGCGGCGCCCGCGGACCGGACGGACGGCCGGTGCGCACGGCCGGGACCGCCGGCGTTCGCCGTCCGGTCGGGCAGGCGGCGTCCGCAGACGGTGGTCACGCCACCGTATGACCCGTACTACGGCGGAACCGTGCGTGGCTGTCACCCGAACGGGGCATGGGTGGTACAGACCAGCCGCCGCGATCCGGCCACCGAGGCGTAACCCAAGGGGGCCGACTGGCCCTTGGGGGGAGTGAGCCGAACGTTGCGTACCCGTCGTCGCGCCCGCGTCCGGACGACGCGGGTCGAATACCTCTTACCCCACGCCCACGAAACCGTCTTCTGGGCCCGTTGGCTGACCGCCGCCTTCCTGACCCGGGACGGGAAAGCCGCGCCCTGCCCCGCCGATCCGGCGGACGCCTTCCTGATCGTCACCGAACTGGTCGCCAACGTCACCCGGCACACCCGCAGCAGTTGTCGGCTGCGCCTGTGCGTCCAGGACGGCACCCTGACCGTCGAGGTGAGCGACGACTGCCCGGACCGGCCCCGGCTCCACCCGGCCGGCGACGGCGACGAGAGCGGCCGCGGACTGCTGATCGTGCACGCCCTCGCGCACACCCTCGACGTCCTCGACGGCCCGGCAGGCGGCAAGACGATCCGGGCCACCCTGAACGCCGGATGAGCGCGGACCGTACGTCGGCAGGCGGGACGCGGGCCGCGCACCGGGAGCCGCCCACCGCTCGGCGGGCGCCGCGGCGGCAGGGCGGTTCGGCGGCCCGGTGCTGTCCGCCCCGCAGGCGCTGCTGTACGGCGGCACGGCGGTCCGGTACGGCGGACGGACCACCCGCCGACCACCGAAGATCACCGCGGGTGCAGAATGACCGGTGTGCCGATAACGAACACCCCGCAGAGGGCGACGGTCGACGACGCCCGACTGGTCAGCAGTACCCTGGCCCGCGCCTTCGACGACGACCCGATGATGCGCTGGTTCTTCCCCGACGACGCCTCCCGCGAGGCCGGACTGGGCCGTTACTTCACCACGCTGTTCACCCGGCAGTACGCCCACCACGGCGTCTGCGAGCGCACCGACGCGGCAGCCGCCTTCTGGGTACCGCCGGAGGGGCAGGCGAAGGCCGTCCCCGACGCGGAGACCGTCCAGGAACTCCAGGACATCCTCGGCGACCGGGCTCCGCTGTTCCGCGACACCGTCATGGCAGCGGCCGAGCACGCACCCCAGGAGCCGCACTGGTACCTCGCGGTGATCGGCGCCGACCCCGCCGCCCAGGGCCGGGGACACGGCGCCGCGCTGCTGCGCTCCGGCCTGGCCCAGGCCGACGCGGCGGGCCTGCCCGTCTACCTGGAGTCGTCCAAGCCGTCCAACGTCCCCGTCTACGAGCACTTCGGTTTCGTCGTACGCGGGGAAATGGAACTCCCGGGCGGCGGCCCGGTGCTGTGGTCCATGCGGCGCGACCCCCGCACCCCTGACAGCGCCTGAGCACTCAAGGACGGACGGCGGAGCGCGAGCGTCATCCGGAGCCGAGCGCTCCGCCGTCACCGTCCGCCGCCTGCGGACGGGCGTACCACCGGTCGAACTCCTCGCGGCGTACGGACATGTGCCAGGTCGGGCCGGCGGTCGGGCTCGTCCACGCGCCAGACGCCCAGGGTCCACCGCCGCCCGGCCACGGAGCGGCAGTCGACCTTGAGGTACAGCCCGTCCGGGTAGCCGGGATCGGTGTTCCAGCGCCCGGTGTCGTCGCGGAAGCACACCTGCCGCTCGCGGTCGTGCACGGCCAACCGGGCGGCCCCCAAGCTGCAAGCTGTTCATCACCCAGCGGACGGTCACTGTCCACCGACGCGTGCCCGCTCATCCTCTCCCCGGTACCTCGACCGGTGGCCTGACCGGTCCGTACTACACGAAGCCGACGAGGCCGGCCGCGCTCGGAACAAACCGGCCTGCGCGCCCTACGCCTACGGCGCTCGCCCGCCTTCCACCGGGCGCGGACAGGAGATCCGTACGCTCACCTCGTCCGGGCCGCGCCAGGTGTCGGCCCGCACGCAGGACCACACGGCCCGGCCGGCTCCCCCGGGAAGGGGCTGTCCCGCGAAGTCCGATACGTTCACCGCGCGTACGCCCTCGGGCAGCCCGGCCAGGTGGCAGGCCGTGTGTGCCCAGCTCGCCAGTGCGGCCGCGCCGGTGGCCTCGCGGGGCTGCCGGGCCGGGGTGCCACGGCCGGGCAGCGGGGTGTAGGTCAGGTGGGCGGGTACGAGGTCGCCGAGATCGGTGACGAGGAAGGCGCGCTGCCCGACGGCCCGGGCCGAGGAACGCAGTTGGAGGGCGGGCCAGGAATCGCAGGGGCCGGAAGCGGCGGGACCGCGCAGCGGTTCGGTGATGCCTTCGGCCGAGACCCGCACCGGCCGTGCGGGCACGTCGGGCCGCAGCAGATCACGCGTCGCCGAAGCCGCGATCCACGGGGCGGTCAGGTAGCGCGCCGCGCCGCGCGTCCGGCTGACGACGAGTGCGGCGGCCGTCGTCGCGTCGCTGCTGTCCGTACGGGCGAAGTGGAGCTTGGCGTGGCCGCCGGGGGAGAGGGGTTCGCTGTAGCGGACGGTACGCAGGCCGTCGTGGAGCAGTACCACGGCGTCGCCCGCCACCTCTCCCGCGTACAACAACTGCGTACCGTGCGGGGGAGGGCCGGTGAAGGTGTCGGGCGTACGGCTGAGGCGGGTGCCGCGCGGCGGCCGGGACCAGGTCGCGAGGGCACGGTCGAGCAGGTCCCGGTCCCGGGTCCGTACGCCGCGGGGCGGCCAGGCGGTGAAGTCGGCCCGGGAGGCGCCGGCCCCTGTCGTGCGGGGTGCCCGTACCAGGTCCGCGGCGGTGACCGGACCGAGGGCCGGGCGCGCGGTCCGAGGGTCCGGCGCCGAGCCGGTGGCGGTCAGGACCACGGCACCGACCGCCACCACCGCGGCCACGGCCCCGGCGAGGCGGCACCGCTGTCTGCGGCGCAGCAGGTCGGTGGGCCGGGTCTGCACCGAGCAGGCGTTGAACTCCGCCGACCGCAGGAGCGTCTGGGCGGCGGCGACGGCCGGGGCGTCGAGTTGCCGCGCGACCCGCAGGGACCGGTCCGGATGGCCGACGCCGGCGGCTTCGAGCAGCGCCCGGACCTGGGCGTCGGGCAGTTCGTCCGCCCGGGAGAGCACGAAGGCCGCCCGGACGTCGGCGGACAGGCCGGACAGCGCCTGCCCCAGGGCGATCTCCTCTCGTCCGCCCGCGCGCGGGAACAGCCGCAGCCCCCACACCACCGGCAGCATGGGCCGCAGCGCGCGCGGCGGCGGCAGGCTCTTCGGCCACCTGCGGGGACGGCGCTCGTACGCCAGCGCCGTGCGCAGCACCCGCTCCCGTACCCACGCGGGCCCGAGCCGTTCGGGCCCGAGCCGCGTCGGCCCCGGGCGCTGGGCCGGGACCCGCGGGGCGGCCTTGCGGAGCCGGAAGCCGGGCAGGGCGCGTTGCACCAGGCCGTGAGCTGTCAGCACTCTGCGGTGTCTGCTGAGCGTCGGCGGCAGGGTGAGGTAGGCGAGACGGACCAGCGCGGTGTAGTGCTCGACGAGGCCCGCCTCGGCTTCGCGGAGCGTGATCCGTTCACGGCCGTCCGGGGAGCGGCGCTGCGACGTGACCATGGGGCGGAGCGCCTCCCGAAGGCTGAGGGCTGCAGGGCACCTGTCCCCTTCAAACGAGTGAACGTCGACGGGGTCACCGCACGGGCCCGTGCACAGGCCCCGTTCGGCGCGGCGGCGGCTGACGTGTACGCCGGTCGATCCCACGGGGAGCCGGTACGGACCGAGGTGTCCCCGCCGAGGGCCTGCCCGAAGACGCGCTCGGCGGTGCGGGTCGCGAGGGCCTGCGTGATCAGGATCGGGTCGGGGCCGCCCAGGGAGTCGGCGAGCGCGGAGTTGTCGGCGACGTACAGCCGGTGGGTGGTGCCCATCCGGGCCGTCCGTACCGGCAGGGTCGCCTCGACCCACCTGCGATACGGCACCAATTCGGCGTACAAGAACAGGAATCGGTGCGCGAGGTCGTACGCGCCCACGTCCGGACCCGCGTATCCGGCGAAGGCTCCCGGACGGGCGCGCGGTGCATCGGCGAAAGAGCGCTGGGTCGTTCCGCCGACGCCGAAGAGCTGCCAGACGAGCGAACTCCGCGGTGTCTCCCTGAAGCATCCGCCTTTCGACCGGTCCGCCCCCCTCAAGGGGCGGTTGCCACCTCGCTGTCGGGGTGGCAGGTGAAGATCTGGTCGAGGCCGACGTAACGCAGGACGCGCAGCGTGTTGGCGGGTACGGCGGCCAGGGCCACGTCCGCCTCGGCGGCGATCGCGTGGTGCCGGGCCGCCAGCAGGGCGGTGATGCCGCTGGAGTCGCAGAACTCCATCGCCCGCAGGTCCAGCACCAGGCGCTGACCCGGCTCCAGCGTGAGGCCGGAGACGACGGAGCGCAGCTCGTCGGCATGGTCGTAGTCGAGGTCCCCGGCGATTTCCAGTACAGGACCGGTCGCGGCGTCCCGGGGGGTTATCTTCAGTGCGCTCATCTCTGGGGTGGGGTCGAAGGGGCAGGGGCAGGGGCAGGGGCGGGCGGAGCGGAGGCGCCGGGGTGGGCGCCGGCCGGAACTCCCAGGGCGAGCAGGGCGGTGTCGTCGTCCAGACCGTCACCGAAACTGTCCAGCAGCCCGGTCAGCGCCTGGATCACGGTGTGCGGTGGCGACCCGCTGTGGCCGGTGGCGAACGTGCGCAGGGCGTCGTCCCCGTACAGCGCGCGGTCGGGGCCCGTGCGGGCCTCGGTGATGCCGTCGGTGTAGAGCAGCAGGCTGTCGCCCGGCGCGAGGGTGGTGACGGCGGTGGTGAACCGCGGGTCGGGCAGGATGCCGACGAGCAGCCCGCCCGGGGTGGGCAGGAAGTCGCACGTGCCGTCCGCGCGCAGGACCAGCGCCGGAGGATGGCCGCCCGAGGCGAGTCGTACGGCCACCTCGCCGGTGTCCGGGGCGGGTTCCAGCACGCCGAATATGGCGGTGCAGTAGCGCGGGTCGCCGCCGCTGTAGCGCTCGTGCAGCACCGTGTTCAAGGTGGCCAGGGTGGCCACCGGGTCCGGGTCGTGCAGGGCGGCGGCACGCAGGGTGTAGCGGGTCAGTGACGTCAGGGCGGCGGCCCTGGGCCCCTTGCCGCTCACGTCCCCCAGGAAGAACGCCCAGCGCTTGCCGTCCAGGGCGAACAGGTCGTAGAAGTCGCCGCCGAGCCGGTCGGGGGAGGCGGTGTGGTAGTACGTGGCCACTTCGAGGCCGGGTATGTCGGGCAGTACGGCGGGCAGCAGGCTCTGCTGGAGAACGGCCAGCGCCTCCTGCAACCGCGCGCGGTCCGCCTCCGCCCGCTTGCGGGCCTCTTCCGCCTCCCGCTGCCGCCGCAGCAGCTCCTCCTCGTACGCGCGGCGGTCCCGCGCGTCGAAGAGGGTGGTACGGATCAGCAGCGGCTCGCCCTCGCTGCCGTACTTGACGGTCGAGGAGACCAGGACCGGTATCCGCGGGCCGTCGGCGCGCCTGACCTCCAGCGCGATGCCGTTGATCTCGCCCTGCATCCGCAGCAGCGGGGCGAAGTGCGTCTCGTGGTAGAGCTTGCCGCCCACGGTGAGCAGGTCGGTGAAGCGCATCCGCCCGACCACCGCCTCGCGGGCCAGACCGAGCCAGTCCAGCAGCGTCGCGTTGATCTTCGCGATGGTGCCGTCCATCAGCGTCGAGACGTAGCCGCACGGGGCGGAGTCGTAGAGCTCCTCGGCGCTGTCCTCCAGCAGCGCCGCGAACGCGGCGTTCGTGGTGCTGTCGCCGCCCGCCCGGTGCGGGTCGGGTTCCTCCTGTCCGGCGCGGCTCATGACCGCAGCCCCGCGAGGAAGCCGGTGATCGCTTCGTTGGTGGCCTGGGGCGCGGACAGGTGCGGGCAGTGGCCGGTGGCGTCCAGGGTGACCAGCGTCGAGCCGGGGACCTGGGCGTGCACGTACGCGCCGACCTCGCGCGGGGCGATCACGTCCTGGGTGCATTCCAGGACGAGCGTGGGCACCTCGACCGTCTTCAGGTCGTCGCGGGAGTCGGACAGGAAGGTGGTACGGGCGAAGACGCGGGCCATGTCGGGGTCGGTCGCGCAGAAGCTGTTGGTCAGCTCCTCGCCCAGCTCGGGACGGTCCGGGTTGCCCATGATCACCGGGGCCATGGTGGCCGACCAGCCCAGATAGTTGGAGTCCAGCGAGGCCAGCAGCTCGTCGATGTCCTCGGCGGTGAAGCCGCCGCGGTAGCTCTCGTCGTCGATGTAGCGCGGGGAGGGGGCGACCATCACCAGGGAGCCGACGCGCTCCGGGGCCCGCCGGGCGGCGAGCACACCGGTCATGGCACTGACCGAGTGCCCGACGAAGGTGGCGTCGCGCAGGTCGAGGGCCTCGGCCACCTCCACCACGTCCTGGGCGTAGCCGTCGAGGGAGGCGTAACGGTCCTCCTGGAACGCCGACAGGTCGGAGCGGCCGCAGCCGACGTAGTCGAACAGCACCACCCGGTAGGCGTCGGTCAGGGCAGGCACGGTCAGACGCCACATGTTCTGGTCACAGCCGAAACCGTGCGCCAGCACCACCACCGGCCCCTCCGGGTTACCGGTGACGGTGACGTTGTTCCTGCGCAGGATGTCCATACGGCCCATCCTTGCATTCCTCGACGACCGGTCCGGGACGCGCCCGGCGGCGGGGCGCCGGACCCGTGCGGGAGCGGTGTCGGCGGTGTGTCGGTCACCTGTCGGAAGCCGCCGCGATCTTGGCGTACGGGACGGCCCGGCGCCGCAGCGGACGGCCGGGGCACCCGCGGCCACGGCCGCCTGCCGCACGCGATCGAGGAGTCATGATGTCCGACGAAGCCCAGCCCGCCGCCCGGAACGCCGCCCGGTCCTCCGCCCCGCCCCGGCCCCCGCGCCGGTCGCCGTCCCCGCCGTGGGACGTGCGGCGGCTGCCGCCCGCCGAGGGGAGAACCTTTCTGGTCACCGGCGGCAACGCGGGCATCGGCTACTTCGTCGCGGAACAGCTCGCCGGAACCGGGGCCACCGTCGTCCTCGGCAGCCGGAACAGCACGAAGGCGGCGGCCGCCGCGGCCTGCATCCGCTCCCGCGTCCCCGACGCCCGTGTCCGCCACATCCCGCTGGACCTGGCCGACCTGCCGTCCCTCGAAGCCGCGGCCGGCTCGCTCGCCCTCGGACACCTCGACGCGGTGGTCCACAACGCCGGGGTGGCGCTCGACGATCCGCCCCGGCGGACGACCGGGGACGGCCATGAGCTGATGTTCGGTACCAACCACCTCGGCCACGTCGCCCTGACCCGGTGGCTCGCCCCCCTGCTCGCGGCCGCGCCGGCCGCCCGCGTCGTGACCGTCGGCAGCTTCGCGGCGAAGACCGAACGGCTCGACCTGGCCGACCTGCAGTCCACCGGGGACGACTACCGTCCGAAGCGGACCTACGGCCGGTCGAAGCTGGCGCAGATGTACTTCGGTCTCACCCTCGACCGCCGTCTGCGCGCGGCCGGCAGCCCCGTACGCAGCCTGGTGGCCCACCCCGGCGGCGCACTGGACTCCCTCACGCCCTCGCGTCCGCCGGTGCACGTACGGACCTCCGGCGAGCGGCTGCGCGGGCTGCCCGCCGGTCTCCTCGTCCAGGGCAAGGACGCGGGGGCCTGGCCTGTCGTACGGGCCGTGCTCGACCCGCTGGCGACCGGCGGCCGACTGTGGGGCCCGAGGATTTTCGGACTGCGCGGGGAGCCCCGTGGGGAGCCGGTGTGGGACCACCTGAAGGACACCGCCGTCGCGGAGCGGCTGTGGGACGTCAGCTGTGAGCTGATCGGCGCGGAGCCGGATCTGGGCTTCGGGTGAGCGGCCGGGCGGCCCGTTCGGCGCGCAGGACCTGGTTGACCCGCGCGCTGTCGAGGGCGCGCTCCCAGCGGGCGACGACGAGGGTGGCGACGCTGTTGCCGGCGAGGTTCGTCAGGGCGCGGCACTCGGACATGAACTTGTCGATTCCGAAGATCAGCATGAGGCCGGCGGCCGGTACGGTCCCCACGGTCGAGAGGGTGGCGGCCAGGGCGATGAACCCCGCGCCCGTGACACCGCCGGAGCCTTTGGAGGTCAGCAGCATGACGGCGAGCAGACCGAGCTGTTGGCCGAGGCCGAGCGGTGTGTCGGTGGCCTGGGCGATGTAGACGGCGGCCAGCGAGAGATAGATCGAGCTGCCGTCGAGGTTGAAGGAGTAGCCGGTGGGCACGGTCAGGCCGACGATGTCGCGGCGGATGCCGAGTCCTTCGAGCTTGGCCATGAGCCGGGGGAGGGCGCTCTCGGAGGACGAGGTGCCCAGGACCAGCAGGAACTCCTCGCGCAGGTAGGACAGCAGCCGGAAGAAGCTGATCCTCAGCAGCGCGGTGACACCGCCCAGGACCACGACGACGAAGAACAGCGACGTGCCGTAGAAGAGGGCGATGAGCCGGCCGAGGCTGGTGAGGGTGGAGATGCCGTACGTACCGATGGTGTACGCCATCGCGCCGAACGCGCCGACGGGGGCGGCCAGCATGACGTAGTGCAGGATCTTGAACACCACGGCGCCGAGCCGCGCCACACCGTCCACGATCGGCTGCCCGGCCGCACCCACGGTCTTCAGGGCGACACCGAAGAGCACCGAGAGGAAGATGACCTGGAGGACGTCGCCCTCGGCGAAGGCGCCGGCCGCGCTGCTCGGCACCAGGTCGGTGAGGAAGTGCCACCAGCTCTGGCCCGACCCGCGTTCCGCGTACCGGGCGGCGTCGCCCTCCAGCCGCAGACTGCCGGGGTCGGCATGCACGCCGGCGCCGGGCTGGAAGACGTTGACGGCGAGCAGCCCCAGGAGGAGGGCGAGCAGGGTGCCCGCCTGGAAGTAGGCCAGCGACTTCAGACCGACGCGGCCCACCCGGCCGAGGCTGTCGACGCTGCCGATCCCGGCCACGACGGTCAGAAAGACGATCGGCGCGATCAGCATCTTGATCGCGGACACGAACGTGGTGCCGACCGGCCCCAGCGCCGCTCCGGCCGACGGCCACAGCCAGCCGGTCACGATGCCGGCGACGATGGCGGTCAGCACCCAGAAGTAGAGCTGCCGGTACCAGGGTTTGGCCGGTGGCCCGGCCGGCACGGCGGACTCGGGTGGTGCCATGGCGTATCACCTCGTCGGGGAACGGACACAGCCGGGCGCGGACCGGTCAGGGGAGAGTCGGGTCAGGGGAGAGTCGGGTCAGGGAAGGGACGGGCGGACGAGAGAACGGGATCGGGAAGAGACGGGTTCGCGAAGAGGTGGACAGATCACAGGAGTTCGAGGAGCGCTTCGGTGAACTCCGCCGTCGTGGCGGTGCCGCCCAGGTCGGGCGTGCGGACGTCCGTCTTGGCCAGGACTGCCGCGATGGCGTCGGTGACGTCCTTGGCCGCACCGGGGTGTCCGAGGTGGTCGAGCATGAGGGCGGCGGACCAGATCGCCCCCAGGGGGTTGGCGACACCGCGCCCCGCGATGTCGGGTGCCGAACCGTGCACCGGCTCGAACATCGAGGGGAACTCGCGTTCCGGGTTGAGGTTGGCGGCCGGCGCGATGCCGATGGAGCCGGCCACGGCGGCCGCCAGGTCACTGAGGATGTCGCCGAAGAGGTTGGAGCCCACCACCACGTCGAACCGGGCCGGTTCCAGCACGAACTTGGCGGCCAGCGCGTCGATGTGCTCCTGGTCCCAGGCCACCCCGGGGTGCGCGGCGCCGCGTTCGGCCACCAGCTCGTCCCAGAAGGGCAGGGTGTGCACGATGCCGTTCGACTTGGTGGCCGAGGTCAGCCTGCCCCCGCGGCTCGCCGCCAGCTCGAAGGCGTAGTCCAGCACCCGGGTCACCCCGGCGCGGGTGAACACCGACTCCTGCACGGCCGCCTCCTCGGGGAACCCGCGGTTCAGGCGTCCGCCGATCTCGCTGTACTCGCCTTCGACGTTCTCGCGTACGACGACGAAGTCCACCTCTCCGGCCGCGGCGCCCCGCACCGGGCTGTCGATCCCCTCGAAGACGCGCACCGGCCGCAGGTTGACGTACTGGCGGAAGCCGCGGCGGATGGGGATCAGCAGCCCCCACAGCGAGACATGGTCCGGTACGTCCGGGCGGCCGACCGCGCCGAGCAGGACGGCGTCCTTGTCGCGCAACTGGTCCAGGCCGTCCGCGGGCATCATCGCGCCCTCTCGCAAGTAGCGTTCGCAGGACCAGTCGTCGTACGAGGTGCAGGAGAACGCGAAGCCGTGGCGGCGGCCGACGGCGTCGAGCACCTGCTGCGCCGGGGGCAGGACCTCGGTGCCGATGCCGTCGCCGGGGATCAGGGCAATACGGTGGTTCGTCATGGGTCCGATTGCAGCAACGGGGCCTGCCGGCGGTCCAAGACGCAGTTCCGATCTGCCTGATCAGCGGGGGCTATCAGCGGCGGTGGGGGCTCCCAGCGGTGGTGGGGGCGGACCGGAGCCGGCGCTCGGACGGTGGTACGCCGTGGGCGGGTCCGCACGCGCGTCGTCAGTACCCTGCCTGGGGCAGTGCCGCCGTCACGAAGGCCCGTGCGGCCGGGGACATCCCCGTACGGCGGCTGACCAGCCCGATGTTCAGCGTGCTCCGCGGTGCGATCTCCAGCACCCGGGCGCCGGCCTGTTCGGCCATGGCCCGCCAGGCCTCCGTCACCACCGCCGATCCCACCCCCGCCAGGACCAGGGGGAGCAGGGCGACCCGGTGCTCGGTCTCGGCGGCGACGGTGTACGCGACCCCGCGTTCGCGCAGGCCGTCCACGTAGGCGCGCATCCCGGTGCCCCGCTGCCCGACGATCAGCCGCTGCCCCGCCAGTTCCTCGCAGGCCACTTCGCGCCGCCCGGCGAACGGGCCGTCGGGGGCGACCACGAGCACGAAGCGCTGTTCCCCCGCGGGCAGCGACACCACCTCCTTGTCCGGCAGCGGGCCCGTGGTGGCCAGCAGTCCGAGTTCGACGGTGCCGGTGCGGACCATCTCGACCACGTCCCGGGAGGTGAACGCGGCCTTGATGACCACGGACACCCCCGGGTGGCGTCCGCTGAAGGCGCGGATCATCGTGGTCAGCGGCTCCACTGCCTGGGACGGCATGGCGGCCACGTCCACCCGGCCGGTACGCAGTTCGTGCACCGCCGCGACACTGGCCCGCGCGGTGGCCAGGCTCCGTACCGTCGCACGGGCCGGTTCGATCAGGGCCCGGCCCGCCTCCGTGAGCACCGCCCGCCGGCCGACGCGGTGGAAGAGGTCGCTGCCCAGGTCTCGTTCGAGCGCCCGGACCGACTGCGACAACGACGGCTGGGAGACGTACAGGGCCGCGGCGGCCCGGTGGAAACCGCCCTGGTCGACGATGGCGAGGAAGTACTCCAGCTGCCGGATGTCCATCCGCCGATTCTCACCCGTACGTCCACCGGGTCCCACCCGTACGCCCACCGGGCCCGTTCGCCCACCGGGCCTGGACGGCCCCTCCTTCCGCGCCGCTCAGCCGCCCTCCGCGGGCTGGGGTAAGGCGCTGCTGCAGCCCGGCGCCAGTTCGGTGACCGTCCACGGCCGCCCGGAGGCGGGCAGGGACGCCACCGCCGCCTCGACGTCGCGGTGGGCGGGCAGCAGCCAGGCGGTGCCGGTACGGGCGGTCAATTGGCGCGCCACGGGACTGGCGCCGACCAGCACCACTCCGCCCCCGACCGAACGCAGCAGCATCGAGAGGCGGGCCAGCGCGCCCAGCGCCTCCACGTCCAGGTCACCGGTCGCGGTCACGTCCACCAGCACCGTCGGGGTCGTCGCCCCGGACCGGACTGCCCTGACCAGGCGTGCGGCGGCCGTCGGCGGATGGCCGGTGAGGGTGAGCAAGTGGTAGTGGGAACCCGCGGCGGGCGAGGTCATGGCCGGCCACCTTTCGTCGGAGCGGTTCGGGAAGCGCGCTGCGCGAATGTCCGGGTTCTCCGACGACGCGCGTGTTACGCCTCCGCCGACGTACGCGAAAATTAGTGCCCATGGCGCGGTCGCACACTTGCGCGTGGTGCCGGCGGGCGAGGAGTAATTCGAACCGGAATGTCAGACCTATGCATTACTCTGCGTTGCGTAGATAACAGGAATGACCCGGGTGGCGTGTACGCAGCACCGTCACGGGTGGAGCAACAGGGGTGGGACGTGCAGAAGCACATCGCGCGGCGCGCGGGAGTGACGCTGGCGGCCGTGGCCGTGACGGCGAGCCTGACGAGCTGCCAGGACGGCGGCGACAAGACCAAGGCGGGGCAGAGCGCCGAGCAGGGCGCGGGGCAGAGTGCGTCGGTGCAGGCGCTCACGGCGGCGTACAAGAAGACGGCGGCGGCGAAGACCGCCAAGGTCTCGATGACCATGTCGGTGCCCATGTCGCTGAAAAACGGCGGCGAGACCCGGGTGGCCGGCGTCATGGGCTGGCACCCGCTGGCCATGGACGTGACGGTGAGCGAGAGCAAGCCCGGCGCCGCGGCCGGCGACGCCGAGAAGAACCATGTGATCTGGGCCGACGACGCCATCTACACGGACCTGCGCACCGGTAAGGGCACGCCGGCCGACGGTTACGGTGACAAGAAGTGGGCCAAGATCGACCTGAAGGCGGCCGCGGCGGACGCCGGCGGCAAGGCCGCCCAGCAGATGACCGCCGGCCTGCAGGACATGCAGCAGGACCCGTCCCAGCAGCTCGCCATGCTGCTCAACTCCCGGGACATCAAGGACCTCGGCCCCGCCGAGGTGGACGGCCGGAAGGTGCGGCACTACCGGGGTTCGCTGACGGTCCAGGAGGCCGTCAAGGGCCGCAAGACCGTGGAGCTCCTCACGCCCGCCGAGCGCGAGAAGCTGGTCGCGAACATGGAGAAGACCGGCATCAAGGGGTACGACTACGACGTCTGGGTCGACGGTGACCAGTACCCGGTGAAGATGGACTCGCAGATCAAGACGCCGCAGGGCACGATGCGTGTCACCTCGACCTACTCCGACTACGGCACCACGGCGTCGGTGAAGGCTCCGGCCGCCGGCGAGACGGCCGACCTGCTCCAGATACTCAAGGAGATCAAGGACCAGGCGAAGGGCGGTAGCGGCACCGCCTGACGTGTGGACGCGCCGGGCCGGGGCGCAGGCGCTCTCGCGGGCGCCACGTTCCGGCCCCCGTGGGCCCGGTGGGCGGATGTGCAGCCGTGGGAGCGCCGAAGAAGCCGGTGACACGTTCGGTCGTATCTCGCCCCATCGGCGTGCACCGGGCGATTCCGGGGGTACCGGTCCAGCCTCGACGTCGTCGTAGGAGGCAGCATGGCAGTCAACCCGCGCCCCGAAGAAAGCGGGCCCGGCGGCCCGGAAGCGGAGGAGGTGCCCCTGCGGGGCTACGCCGTGCTGTCCGGGGCCTATGTGACGGCCACGGCCCTGTTCGCGCTGGGCTTCCGGAGGTCCGGACGTACGCTGCCCGCCCGTGTGCCACCGTGGGACGTGCTGCTCCTGGGGGCCGCGACGTACAAGGCGTCGCGGCTGCTGGCCAAGGACAAGATCACCAGCCTGGTGCGGGCGCCGTTCACCCGGCGTACGGGAACCATCAGCGCCAGCGAAGTCATGGACGAGCCCCGAGGTCACGGGCTCCGCCTGGCCACCGGCGAACTGCTCGCTTGCCCCTTCTGCCTCGCCGCCTGGGTCGGCACTTCGCTGGCCTGCGGTTACGCCGTCGCCCCGCGTGCCACCCGGCTGGCCGCCTGCGGACTGAGCGCCGTCACGATCTCGGACTGGCTGCAGTACGCCTGGAGCATCACGCAGGAGCGGGCCGAAGGGTGACGTCCTGCCCGGGAGTTCAGAGTTTCGGCGGCTCCAATGCATAGGTGGTGCCGCAAGCGCCGCAGGCGAAACGGCCGTTGAGGCCGTCGTTCGCGCTCTGGCACTCCGGGCAGGTGGCGGAGGTGAAGTACACCGACAGCGGTTCGCCGGCGCTCACACTTTCCTCCGTCGGGACACCATGGTTCTCTGCCATCCGGCTGCTCCGCAGTTGCATGACGATCTGCCGTCGGGCCCGTGGATGACCTGGGCGCCATACCGGCTGTCACACATGATGCCCTCCCCCCGGCCCCCGAAGTCCATGACTCCCCCAAGCACAGAGTGCGCCTACAAAAACATCACAAAACCCCCTAGGAACGGTTACGCCGAGGCCGCGGACGCGCGGCACCGGCGCACGAAGCGCATACCGGAGCACGGGTCGTCATCAGGGGGCGCAGAAATCATCCACGGCGCATCCCGCCACTGTTCAGCCGCCTCAGAGGCCGCCGCACGACCGGGCCCCGGACGGGCACCCGCCCGGAACCCGGCCCACTGCTCCGCCGCGCAGCCGCACTCCCCCGAAGAGCGCTGCTCCACCGGCGGAGCGCTGCTCCATCCGTGACGCTCGGCTCCGCCCACAGCACTTCACCGCCCCGGCGAAGCCGCACGCCGCCCCCGGCCCTCCCGCCCCTCCGCATCGCACGCCGTCCGCAGCTCGACCGCGGCGACACCCCCGACCAGTGACCCTGCCACGGCGAGGTGATCCTCGATGCCCCCGCCGCGGTCGTCGCCCGGGTCGCCGGTCAGTTTCCGTGCGCCGTGATGGCGTACCCCTCGGGGCCGGCGAAGGTGAAGGCCCGGCCGAACGGAGTGTCCCGCGGCGGGCTGAGGACGGTCACCCCGGCGGCGGTGAGCTGGTCGTGCAGTTCCTGGGCGTCCGTGGTGCGGAACCACAGGGCCACGCCGAGGCCGGGCCGGTCGGCCCCGTCGAGGTCCACGCCCGGCAGCGGCTCGCGGACGGCGAACGCGACGGGCTCGGTGGCGAACACCACCGCGCCGGGGGGCGACGCGGGGGCCCGGCGCAGACCGAGGTGCTTCTCGCAGAAGGCGGCTGCCGCTTCGACGTCGCGTACCTGCAGAGCGACGAAGTCGGGGCCGAGGAGGGTGGCGGTCATAGGTCTTCCCCATTCCGTGGTGTCCGGCATGCCGGGACCGTGATGTCAGGACTCTGACATCGAGGAATGTACGTACGGCGGGAAGCTGTGTCAAACTCCTGACATGGAAGACCGGAAGCCCGCAGCACACCCGAAGCCCGCGGAGGGCGGGAAGCCCGCACAAGGCGGGAGGCCCGCGGAGGGCCGGAGTCCCGTGCGACTGCCGCACCCCGCCCAGGACATCACCGAGCACGTGGGGTACCGCCTCAAACGCTCCGCCGCCGCCCTGCGCGGAGCCATGGACAAGGCCCTGCGCGAGTACGGCCTGACGGTGCCGCAGTACTCCTGCCTCGAACTGCTCGACCACCGGCCCGGTCTGTCCAACGCCGAACTCGCCCGCGGCACGTTCGTCACGCGGCAGTCCATGAACGTCGTACTGCGCGGCCTGCAGGACGCGGAGCTGGTCTCCCGGCCGCGCACCACGGACCACGGCCGCGCCCTTCCCGCCCATCTGACCGACGCGGGCCGCGACCGCCTCGAACTGGCCCGCGGCGCCGTCTACGCCGTCGAACGGCGGATGGTCGCCGCCATTCCGCAGCAGCGTCTGACCGCCCTCCTTGCCGACCTCGACCGCATGGCGGAGGCCCTCGGCGACTGAGGCGTCAGGTACGGATCGGGTACTGGCCGGGTACGAGCGGTCGGGCTCCCCGCCGGTGGCCGGGGGTGTTCGGACGGCAGCCGCCACACGGCGCAAGCCCCCGCCGCCGCTGGATCGCGGAACTCGGCAGGGGCCCGGTTCGCCGTACCGGTACGCGGTGTCAGCCCGCGGTGTTGGTCTGCCAGATCGGGCGGCCGTCGGCGTTGTAGATGACGACGTTGCCGTCGTCCTGCACGGAGAACAGGGCTCCGTGGTTGCCGCTGGTGTCGGAGTGCCAGATCTGCCGGCCGCCGGAGTCGTAGACGACGAGGTCGCCGTCCATCTCGAAGGAGGCCGTGTCGCCGTTCGGGTACACGTTGTCCGCCTGCCAGGCCGCCTTGCCTTGGCGGTAGACGACGAAGTTGCCGTCCTCCTGCAGGCGCAGAAGGGTGTTGCCGTCACCGGATGTCCAGGCCTGGTTCCGGCGGATCGACGTCCTGGCCCGGAAGTCCGCGTTGGCCATGTCTTCCCCCTCGCTACGGCTCGGGGCCGCTCCCCGGGCCGTCAGTCAAGGTAGCCCCGCGGGGGCCGGGTTCCGCAGGGCGAATGACGCCGACTGGTTCGCTCGGTGCGCAGGCCGAGGATGTGGCCATCCGCCGCTCCACGGCACGTCGCGGCGTGGCCTCGTGCGGGAACGGCGCCGGTGGGAGGTGGGGGACCGCTGCGTCGGCAGCGTCGCCGGAGGAGCAGGTTTTCTGGCGGAATCCCGCCCGTGCCGGAGCGCCGGAATCCCCGTGGGCCGCACGGGACAGCCGCACCCCGGCCAATTGCTTCCGTCTTCGGCCGTCCGGTCTGGCGCACCTGACACCTTGCGGGCGGGGCCGGAGGCCCGGGTGGTCCGGGTGTTCGCGGGCCGGTGTGGGCGACGGCACCTGGTGCTGTGGATTCAACCAGGTGAAGGTGGGGGCAGATGGTGGGACGGGGCTCGTGATGTGGGTTCTCGTCGTATGTGTCCGTAATGATGGTTGTTCCTGGAGTTGTCGTGTCGCTGACGCACCGTCCGTTGTTCCCGTTGGTCCCCCAAGCCGACCCCGCGAAGGAGGCGAGACAGCTCCATGCGGAAGGGGGCCTGGTGCCGGTGAGACTTCCGGGTGACGTGGCGGCCTGGGCGGCGGTGGACCACCCCACCGCCCGGCTGGTCCTCGGTCACCCGGAACTGACCAAGGACGCCGCGCACTGGCCGGACCTGGTCTCCGGCCGGGTCCCAGACCACTGGGAACTGATCGCCGTCATCCGCGGTGCCGGCATGCTGCACGCCGGCGGTGACGATCACCGGCGGCTGCGGAAACTGGCGAGCAGCGCGTTCACCCGGGCGCCGATCGCGGCGCTCGAAGGCCGGATCACGGAGATCGCCGAGCAACTGCTCGACGACCTCGCGGAGGCGGACCCGCGGGAACCGGTCGACCTGCGCGACCGCTTCGCCTACCGGCTTCCGGTACGGGTCATCTGCGAGGTGCTGGGCGTACCGGACGCCGCGGTGTCCGGGCTGCGCAGCGCCTTCGAACGCCTGGTCACCCCGCAGGAGGACGGCGCGGAGGACATCCGGGTCGCCCAGGCGGAGATCCACCGGTCGCTGACCGCGCTGATCGCCACCAAGCGGACGGCGCCGGGCGACGACCTGACCAGCGCCCTGATCCAGGCACACGACGACGGCGACCGGCTCAGCGAGGAGGAACTGGTCGAGACGCTCTTCCTGATCCTCATCGCCGGACACGAGACCACGCTCAACCTCATCAGCAGCGCGGTGCACGCGCTCCTGGAGCACCCGGACGCGCTGGCGAACGTCCGCGAAGCGGCCCGACGGGGGAGTGGAGGGGGCGCGTGCCCCTACGCTCACGGCGGCGGCCGTGGCGCCCGTACCGAAGTGGGCACCGACGACGGCAGCACGGGCGCCGGGACCGCGGATTCGGGCACCGGGCCCGCGGACGCCGGGGCCGACGACACGGACGACGACGTCTGGACCGCGCTGGTCGACGAGACCCTCCGGTTCTCCTCGCCGGTGCGGCACGCCCTGATGCGATACGCCGTCGAGGACGTCGACATAGCCGGTGTCCGGGTGGCCCGGGGTGAACCCGTCCTCGCCGGCCTGTACGCGGCGGGCCGCGACCCGGGCCGGCACACGGACCCCGACGTCTTCGACCCGGCCCGCCCCACGCGCCGTGACCACCTCGCGTTCGGTCACGGCGCGCACTACTGCCTGGGAGCGCGCCTGGCGCGCCTGGAAGCGAGGATCGCGCTGAAGGCGCTCTTCACCCGCTACCCGGACCTGGAGGCCGCCGGCACCCCGGAGCGGCTCGCGTCCATCTCCGTCCAGGGCGTCCGTGCCCTGCCGGTCCGGCTGAACGCCGGGCGGCCGCGCAGTTGACGGTACGTCCGGGGGCTGTGACCGCGGCGGTGACTCCACCGGTACGCGGTCCCAGCCCCGGGCTCCTGACCTGCCGCTCTTCGTCTACCGCGGAAGAATCCGCTTCCGCCACGACCCACGGTCCGGTGCCGTGGCAGCCGTGCCGGCCGTGCCCCGGGACTCGACGCGGGGCTGCGGCTGGGCGCCCGCGGACGCCCCCTGCTTGGGCCGCTGCGGGGTGAAGTGCACGGGAAGGGTGTTCAGCCGGCTGGACACCATCGACGTGGTGACCGACAACTCGGACTCCGGCACCGCCAGTTGAATGTCGGGTAGCCGCGCGAGCAGCGTGTCGATGGCCGTGTCGGCGATGGCCCGTCCGATGTCCATGCCGGGGCACTCGTGCGGGCCCTTGCCGAACGCCAGATGCGAACGGTTGCCGTGCACGGGCGTGGACAGGTCCGGGCGTACGGCGGGGTCGCGGTTGCCGGCGGACAGGCCGAGCAGCACCATGTCGCCGCCGTTGATCCGCTGTCCGCCGAGCACCGTGTCGCCGGTGGCCCAGCGGTTCGGGATCAGCGAGAGCGGCGGCTGGTCCCACATCACCTGGTCCAGCGCGTCCGGCAGCGTCATCTGACCGCCCGCCAGATGGCCGCGGAAGCGGCGGTCGGTGAGCACCATCCGCAGCGTGTTCGCCACCAGGTTGGCGGTGTTCTCGTTCGCGGCGACCAGCGCGTGCCGCAGGTGCTGGAGCACCTCGTCGTCGGACAGGCCCGCCTCGTGGCGCAGCAGCCAACTGGTGAGGTCGTCGCCGGGCGCGGCCTTCTTGCGCCGGATCAGCTCTTCCATGGTCTCGACGACGATCTGGTTGCTCTTCACGGCGGTCTCGGTGGGCCGCACCAGATCGCGTACGGCCTCACCCAGCGGCAGCGCGTCCTGCTCGGGTATGCCGAACTGCCGGCTCAGCACCAGGATCGGCAGCTTCTCCGCGAAGTCGGTCACCAGGTCGGCCTGGCCGGCCGCGGCGAACGCGTGGAGCAGACGGTCCGTGTAACGCACCACGTAGCGGCGGTTCCCGTGCCGGTTGATGCGCGCCAGGCTGTCGGTGACCGCGCTGCGCAGCCGCGCGTGCTCGTCGCCGTCGGCGAAGGCGATGACCGGCTGGTACGCGGTGATGGGCAGCAGCGGCGAGTCGGGCGCCAGGCGGACGTTCCAGCGGCGGGAGTCCGCCGAGAACAGCAGCGGGTTGCGCAGGACCTCCAGATTCTCCTGGTGTCCCAGGACGAGCCACGCCCTGATCTCGCCGGGCAGCAGTACGGGCGCCACCGGCCCGTGCTCCTGGCGGAGCCGCTCGTACAGATCGTGCGGTGCGCGTTCCGCCTCGGGCCCGTACAGCCGCCGCAGTCCGCCGGCTCCCTGTGCGTGAGCAGGGCACTGCGCGGGCGGGGACGGCAGGGACGGGGTGCTGGGGGAGCCGGGAAAGGGGCTGGTCACAGGTCCTCCGAGAAGCAACGGCGGGGCAACGCGCAGCATATCGCCGGGGCATGGCGCTCCCGCACGCAGCCCGTACGCGGTCCGCACGCGACCCGTGCGCGGTCCGCACGCCCTGCGGCCGGTGCGGCACCGGGCCAAACGGAACGGGCCGGGAAGGGCACGGAAGGAGAAGGTGAACGGTCCCTTCGGGGCGGAAACCGGCCCGGGACGCCCCCTTTACGGGACCTGCCGGACAATTGATCATGATGGATGGCCGGTCGTACCGGAACGGAGGGCCAGCGGTGTCGGTGCGGCACGACAGATGCGCGGCGGGCACAACGCCGCCGTCCCGCGCCGCCCCTGACGGTGCCTCTTCCGCTCCGGTCCGCCGGCGTGCGCCGTACCTCCCGGTGCGGCGCTCCGCCCGAGCAAAGGACGAGTCGTGGCAGTAGCGGAGCAGTCGGTCGGTTCGGAGTCGGTCCCGCGCGCGCCCGGGGCGGTGCCGCTGCTCGGGCACGCGGTGAGCTTGTGGCGCGACCCGTTCGGGTTCCTGACGTCCCTGCGGGCGCACGGCGAACTCGTACGCCTGAACCTCGGCACGATGCCCATATACGTCGCGACGTCCGCCGAGGTCGTGCACGAGGTGACGGTGCGCCAGGCCCGCTCCTTCGAGAAGGGACGTTTCTTCGACCGGCTGCGGCCCCTCGCGGGCAACGGCCTCGCCAACGCCAACGGCGAACTGCACCGCGCACACCGGCGGCTCATCCAGCCGATGTTCGCCAAGGACCGCATCGCGGCCTACTCCGACACGATGCGGCGCAACGCCCGCGCCGTCTCCGACCGGTGGACGGCCGGTCAGGAACTCGACGTGGCCCACGAAATGGCCTCCTTCAGCATCGAGACGCTGGCCTCCACCATGTTCTCCTCGGACATCGGCCGGCCCGCGGTGGAGGCGATCCGCAGGAACCTGCCGATCGCCCTGAAGAACCTGCTGCTCCGCGCGGCCTCCCCGAAGATCCTGGACCGGCTGCCGATCCGCCCCAACCGCGAGTTCGACGCCGCGGTGGCGGAGCTGCGCCAGGTCATCGACGAGGTGATCAGGACCGCCCGTACCGAGCAGCACACCGGCCACGACGACCTGCTGTCGCTGCTGCTCGCGGAGGGCGACCGGCTGTCCGACACCGAGGTACGGGACGAGCTGAGCACCATCCTCTTCGCCGGCGCCGAGACCACGGCGGGCACGCTCGCCTGGGCCTTCCACGAACTGGCCGGGCACCCCGAGGTGGAGCGGCAGATGGTGGCGGAGATCGCGGAGGTCGTCGGCGACCGCCCGGTGACCATCGAGGACGTACCCCTCCTGCCGACCGTCCGCCGGGTCCTGGACGAGGTGATCCGCCTGCACGGCGTCACCCTCCTCATGCGCCGGGCCACCGAGCCGGTGGTCCTGAACGGCGTGCGGCTGCCCGCCGGCACCGAGGTCGCCTTCAGCCTCTACGCCCTGCACCGCGACCCGAACGTCTACGCCCACGCCGACCGCTTCGACCCCGACCGGTGGCTGCCCGAACGGCAGCGGGAAGCCGGTCTCGGCCGCGAGACGTTCATCCCCTTCGGTGCCGGCAACCGCAAGTGCCTCGGCGACCAGTTCATCTACACCGAGGCGACCATCGCCCTGGCCACCTGGCTCCCGCGGTGGAAGCTCGTCCCCGTCCCCGGCCACACCCCGAAGGAGATCGCCTCGGCGGTGGCGGCGGCCGACCGTATCCCCATGACGGTCACGGAGCGCCGTCCCTGACGTGGCCGGAAAGCCACCACGCAAGATCGCGCCGCGAGGAACTCCGATAGGTTCGCGGCGCGGCCCCGGGGCCCCGGCCCGGGCAGCTCCGGCCCGGCCGCCCCGGCCCGGTCCCGGCCCCGGCATGAGGAACCCCCTGATGAACATCTCGGAACGCGTCGACGTCCCGGACGCGCTGGTCGCGTCGTACGGCAAGAGCGACGCCGGACGAGCCTGGCTCGCCGCCCTGCCCGCCCAGGTCGCGCAGTTCCTGGAGCGCTGGGAACTGAGGCGGGACGGCGCGGCCCGGTCCGGGATGGCCTCGCTCGTCCTGCCGGTCCTGCGTACGGACGGGACGCACGCCGTACTGCGGTTCCAGCCGCCCACGGAGGAGACCGACGCCGCGCTGGTCGGACTGCGCACCTGGAACGGTGACGGCGCCGTACGGCTGATGGCGCACGACCGGACGGGCGGCGTCATGCTGCTGGAGCGGCTGGACGGGGCCCGTACGCTCGCGTCCGTCGCGGACGACGACACCGCGATGACCATCCTGGCCGGACTGCTGCGGCGCCTCGTCGCCGTCCCCGCCCCGGAGGGCCTGCGCGGACTCGGCGACATCGCCGCCGGCATGCTGGAGCAGACGCCCGCGGCGGTGACGGCGCTGTCCGACCCCGCCGACCGGCAGCACCTGCGGCGCTGGGCCTCGGTGGTGGCCGACCTGGCCGCCGAGCCGGGGGACCGGTTGCTGCACTGGGACCTGCATTACGGCAACGTGCTCGCCGGGCAGCGCGAGCCGTGGCTGGCCATCGACCCGGAACCGCTGGCCGGTGACCCCGGCTTCGACCTGTGGCCCGCCCTGGACAGCGGGTGGGAGGACATCGCCGCGACGGGCCGGGCGCACCGCGTGGTACGCCGCCGGTTCGACCTGCTCACCGAGGCGCTCGGGCTGGACCGCGAGCGGGCGGCCGGCTGGACGCTGGGCCGGCTGCTGCAGAACTCCCTGTGGGACATCGAGGACGGGGCGACGGCACTCGCCCCGTCGCAGGTCACCGTCGCGGAGGCGTTGCCGCTCCGGTAGAGCGGGGCGCGCGCACGGTGCTCATGCGCGGGGCCGCGCACCGGGCCGGCCGTGCGACGGGATGACCGTACTGCGGGGCCGTACAGCGGGGCGCCCGCTCCGTGACTCACACCACAGCGGCAACGCCCGAATGCCGGGTGTAAGGCCGGTCGGCCGGGACACACGAGCGGCAGTGCTTCGGAACCGTAGGCACCCTTCCCTTATTTCTGCCGAGGGGCCCGTCTGTCGTTTTCCGGACCGGCCTCTCGCCTGCCTGTGACCACCCCACGTGAACCCGAGTGAAGCGGTAAAGGAGAGCCGGCGATGGCCACCCCCGCGACCGCGCGCCCCCATGAGCGCGGTGCCAAGGATGTCGACACCAGTGACGAGTTCCGTCTGCTGGCAACGCTGGAGGACGGGCCGGTCAAGGAGCAGATACGCCGGCGCATCATCACCGCCTGGCTGCCGATGGCCCACCGTCTCGCGTACCGGCTGCGGGAGCGCGGCGAGCACCTCGACGACCTCAAGCAGGTCGCCGCCCTCGGCCTGGTCAAGGCCGTCGACCGGTTCGACCCCGACCGCGCGGACGCGTTCGAGCAGTTCGCGGTGCCCACCATCACGGGCGAGCTCAAGCGGCACTTCCGCGACCACACCTGGCACGTGCACGTGCCGCGCCGCATCCAGGAACTGCGCAACAAGGTCCGTCCGGCGATCAAGGAACTCGGCACCACCCTGGACGGGCGTACGCCCAGCACCGAAGAGATCGCCGCGTACACCCGGCTGCCCGAGAAGGATGTCGCGCTGGGGCTGCGGGCGCTGGAGAGCTACCGGTCGCTGTCCCTGGACGCCGCCCTCGACCACGGTGGCGAAGGCGGTGACGCGCACACCCTGCTGCACGTCCTCGGCGCGCTCGAAGACGCCTTCGCGCTCGTCGAGGACCGCGAGACGGTCAAGCCGGTGCTGGCCCGGTTGCCCGAGCGGGACCGCCGCATCCTGTACCTGCGGTTCTTCGAGGACAGGACGCAGAGCGCCATCGCCGCCGAACTGGGTGTGTCACAGATGCATGTCTCCCGCCTGCTCAACCGGGCGCTGGCCCGGATACGTACGGAGGCGACCCGGGCCCCGGCGGAGCAGTACCGCAAGGCGGCCTGAGCCACCGTACGGCTGCGTACGCGGCCACACCTCTCACGCCCGGCTTCCGTCCGGGTTCGGCCAGGGTTCCGCCCTGTTTCCGCGCTGTCGAGACGGACGAGGCAGGAGGTGTGACCGCGCCGACGGGGTACCGAGTGAAAACGTACGGTCCACCGACAGAAGCGGACCGGAAGAGGAACGGAGCGTGCATGGCCGGTCAGGCGCGGAAGCAAGAGTCCGTACGGCGCGGGCCCGCACGGCAGGCGACCTCGCAGGGCCACCGCGAGCAGCCTGCCGAGCAGGGCCGCATCGCCCGGGTGCGGCAGTGGTGGATCCGAGCCTGGGGCTCGGCGGGACACGAACGCCACACGCTGCTGCTGATCGGCAAGAGCACACTGGCGGCGACCGTCGCCTGGGTGTTCTCCTACAACCTGCTCGACGCGGAGTCGCCGGCGTTCGCGCCGTTCTCCGCCGTCCTGATCATGCAGGTGACGGTGTACCAGTCCCTGCTGCAGTCGCTGCGGTACGTGGGGGCGGTGGCGACCGGGGTCGCCGTGCAGGCCGTCCTCGGGTACCTGGCCGGCCCGGACCTGCTCACCTTCGCCCTCGTGGCGGTGGTGGCGCTCACCATCGGCCGGTGGCCCGCCCTCGGTTCGCAGGGTTCCCAGGTGGCGACGGCGGCCTTCTTCGCCTTCTCCACCTATGTCTCGGCACCGTCCGGGATCGGCAAGATCGCTCACCTGGGGCAGATCATCCTGCTGGTCCTCATCGGCTGCGGCGTCGGCGTCATCGTCAACATCGCCCTGGTCCCGCCCCTGCGCTACCGCAGCGCCGAACACGGCATCCACACCCTCGCCCGCGCCCTCTGCGACCTGGTCAGCGACATGTACCCGGCGATGCGGGAGGGCGAGATGGAGGAGGAGCGCATCAGCCACTGGCGCAGCCGCGCCGAACAGACCGGCGGGCTGATCACCCAGGCCGAGAACGGGCTGCGGACGGCGCGCGAGAGCCTCTACTACAACCCGCGCAACCGCCTGGGCCGCCACCGGGGCCGTAAGAGCTTCGAAGGGTACGGCACGGTGCTCAGGGCACTGGAGCGGACCATGTACCAGTTGGCCTCGCTCACCCGCAGCCTCGACCAGTGGCGCCAGGACGGCGGCGAACGGGACCGCCGCTTCCTGCGCGGCTACGCCGACTTCCTGGAGTCCGTCTCCCGGATCACCCAGGTCCTGGGGCAGCTGACCGAGGAATCGCTGACCGACCAGGCAGGCGAACTGTGCGGACTGGCGGACCAGGCCCAGGAGTGCTGCCGCCGGGTGACCGAACAGGCCGAGCAGGACGGGCTGCCGCTGACCGACCCGGCCTGTCCCTACGGAGTGCTCGTGGTGGAGGCCACCCGGCTGATGGACGAGTTCCAGTACACCTGTGACGTACTCCAGCAGCAGGTCGACGCGTGAGGACGGTGCCGGATTCCCCCAGGTGCGGACCTGTCCGGGTGATGTCAGGAGCCGGTTGGCACCAGCACCGTGCGCCGCCCGCCGTCGTTAGTCCTTTCAACCGACAAGGAGAACGACATGCCTGCTGAGATCATCGACACTCCCCTCCACTCGGACGAGGGGCAGCCACTGTGCATCCACAGAGACTGGTTCGAGAGCGGCTGGCCCGTCGTCATGCCGCTCCACCAGGCCATGTGGACGGTGATGCTGCTCAGCACAGCGACGGCCCGGCAGCTGAGGGGAGATCTCGACGCCGTCGCCGTACAGGTCTTCGGCGACGACCCCCGGCGTGCCCCGCGCGGTCTCGGCGGCCGGGGACTGGAGTCGCCGCTGGCGTGGCTGGACGCGGAGGCCGTGGAGGCGGCACGGAGCCCGGCGGAAGCCGCTCAGATCACGGCGGACGCGCGGACGCACCGTGCGTGGTGCGAAGAGGCGCTGCGCGCGGCCGGCCTCCCGGCGCCGTCCACCGTGCGGGACCTGGCGGCGGTCATGGAGCGCCTGGGGATCGCCCGGTGCGAGGACGGGCGGTGGTCGATGCCCGAGCACTTGCCACGCCCGGAGGACGTACTGCGGCTGCCCGAAACGCTCGTCGGACGCCTCCGGCACCTCCGGCGGGTGCAGGATGTCGAGCCGGCCGAACGCGCCCTGCTGGACCACGTCACCCACACGCTCGGCCGCCCGGCGCAGTTCATCACGACACTGCAACGGCTGAAGCAGGCCACCGGCTTCGGCGCGGGCAGGCTGCGGGACGCCCTCGACCACCTCGCCACCGAGACGGGTGAGATCCGGCTGTACCGCGGCCAGCCGCCCGTCACCGTCGCGGCGGAGGATCTCACCGGGCAGAGCCGCTTCCTGATCGCCATGGACTGGGCCCGTATCGACGACGGCCGCCACGTGGTGGTACGCACCGTCTGACGGCTCGGTGTCCGGCCTGTCCCGCCCGAAGGGCCACGCGGATGCTCGGAGGCGGCGCGGACGGAGCTGCCGGAGCCGACGGGGGCGGCCGAGCGGTGGCGCGGACCGTTCGGCCGCCCGATGCTTACTGCCGATTTACCGCACTTCCGTGCAGGATGGGCAGGGTTTTCACCGCCGCGTACTGCCGTACTGCCGTTTACTGCCGTACTGCGCACCACCTGAGGAAGGATCAGCAGTGGGCTCGTTTCCCGTCCCCGTCCCCATATCGGTTGCCCTGTCCGTTCTGCGGGGCTGCCGGGGCTGACCGCCGTGACCGTCCCCGCCGAGCCGCACCCGCCGGTGGCCCTGCCGCCGAAACCTTCCGTCGGTCCGGAGCCCGCGCTCCACCCGGTGCGATGGCTCCGGCCGACCATCCGGATACGGCTCACGCTGCTGTACGGCGGCATGTTCCTGATGGCCGGCGTCGTGCTGCTCGCGATCATCTACATGTTCGCGGCGAACACCCTCAAGGAGGGCACCCCGGAGTTCCAGGTCTTCGGTACGGACATCAGCCTGGGCAACGTGAACTGCCGGGACCTCCAGTCCGTCGCCACGGTCGACGACATCAACGCGGCCATCAGCAACTGCCTCCGCGAGCAGCGTGCCTCGGTGCTCCAGACCTTTCTCAACCGTTCGCTGCTGGCGCTGCTGGGCCTGACCGTCGTCGCGTTCGCCTTCGGGTACGCGATGGCGGGGCGCGTCCTGTCGCCGCTGGGCCGGATCACCCGTACCGCGCAGCGGGTGGCGGGCTCGGACCTGCACCGCCGGATCGAGCTGGGCGGTCCGGACGACGAGCTCAAGGAGCTGGCGGACACCTTCGACGAGATGCTGGACCGGCTGGACCGGGCCTTCGAGTCGCAGCGCCGTTTCGTCGCCAACGCCTCGCACGAGCTGCGCACGCCGCTGGCGATCAACCGGACGCTGCTGGAGGTCCAGCTCGCCGACCCGGACGCCTCGCCGGAGCTGGCGCAGCTGGGCAAGACGCTGCTGGCGACCAACGAGCGCAGTGAGCAGCTCGTCGAGGGTCTGCTGCTGCTGGCCCGCAGCGAGAACAAGATCGTGGACAAGAAGCCGGTGGATCTGGCCGAGGTGGCCTCGCAGGCCGTCGACCAGGCCCGCACCGAGGCGCAGGCCAAGGGTGTGGAGATCCGCGGCGTGCGCCGGCAGGCGTTCGTGCAGGGCAACGGCGTGCTGCTGGAGCGCATCGCGCTCAACCTCGTGCAGAACGCGGTGCGCTACAACGTCCCCCGGGACGGATGGATCGAGGTGATCACCGAGCCGCAGCCGGGCTGTGCGGTGCTGGTGGTCTCCAACACCGGCCCGGCCGTCCCGGCCTACGAGGTGGAGAACCTCTTCGAGCCGTTCCGGCGCCTGCGGACGGAACGCACCGGCAGCGACAAGGGCGTCGGCCTCGGCCTGTCCATCGTGCGCTCGGCGGTACGCGCGCACGACGGCACCACCACGGCGACGCCCCGCGAGGGCGGCGGACTGACCGTCCGCGTCGTCCTGCCGCTGTGAGAAGCCCGTACCCGGCCGGAGGACCGGCCGGGTA
This sequence comes from Streptomyces sp. NPDC026394, assembly GCF_055567735.1. Taxonomy (NCBI): domain Bacteria; kingdom Bacillati; phylum Actinomycetota; class Actinomycetes; order Kitasatosporales; family Streptomycetaceae; genus Streptomyces; species Streptomyces sp. NPDC026394. Next base: position 40,932 of record NZ_JBVHPX010000009.1, on the reverse strand, counting down.
CAGGGCTGCCGGGCCGTCTACGGGCCGGTGACCTACTTGCCCACAATGGCGAAGGTGTCCCCGGCGGAATCACTCACCGTGCAGTCCATGCCGTTGTACCGGTCGACGAAGGTGCCGGTCAGATAGGCGAACGCGTCGTACGCCTGCTCCAGGGGCAGCCCTTCCCGGACCCTGAACCGCAACTGCACGTGGACGGATTCACGCGGCTTGAGCGTCTTGGGCGCCGGGATGGCGCCCGAGGCGACATCGCCTTCGCGCAGCGTCTTCCACGCCTTCTGCGCCGGGTCCCAGTACTGCAGGTCGGCGTAGGGGCTCAGGTAGCGCTCACCCGGGTTGTAGACGTGGTTGCTCACCCGGGCGCTGAGGCTGAAGGACTTCATCTCCTTCGTCGAGGTGTTGGTGAGGGTGGCGTTGAAGGGCTTCCACTCGTTCCCGAGGGTGATCGTCTCGGGTACGCCGAAGGACCGGCCCACGAACGCCTGGTTGTGGTGCCCCCCGATCTCGTGGCAGTCCGGCATCTCCGCGGCGGGAGCCGCTTGCGCGACGGGCGCCGCGGCCAGCGCCACCGGGAGCAGGACGGCCGTCGCCACCGAGGCCGAAAGGGCACGGCGTATCTTCATGGAAACCTCTTTCTCGTACTTCTTCGTTCGTTCGCGGATCGTGAGGGGCGCGGTCCCGCCGCTCACGCGGTGGCGTCCGTGCCGCCCTGAGCTGCCGCGCCCCGGCGCCGACGCGACCCGAACACGGCTCCCGCGCCGACCGCCATCGCGGCACCGCCGGCGAGCGCGACGGTCGGCAGTGCGGTGGGGGAGCCGGTCTGCGCGAGCTGACCGCCCTGCGGCCCGGCACCACCGTCGGAGCCACCGGCGGCACCGCCGTGCGTGGCGTTCTGGCCGGTCTGGGCCGCGTCGCCGCCCGGCTTGCCGGACTGGCCCGGCTTCGTGGCCGGGGGCTGCGTGGGCTTGCTGCCGGCGGGCAGCATCTTGAAGTCGACCCAGGTCTCCTTGGCCGAGCCGCAGGAACCGTCGCGGTTGCGGTAGTCGCCCGCGGCGAGCATGAAGCCGGAGCCGGGCTTGGCGTTCTTCACCACACGGGTACGCAGCTCCAGCGTGACGCTCTTGTGCGCGCCGATCGCGAAGGAGCCGAACAGGGTCCGCGTCTCCGCGTCGTGGAAAGTCTTCCAGGTGCCCGTCTTGATGTCGCGGTACTCGGTGTCCAGCTCCCAGTACGGCCGGTCGACGTCCTGCGAGGACGACACGTGCAGGAACGGCTGCACCTGCTCCATGGCCTTGCCGGTGGTGTTGTCGAGCGTCATGGTGAACCGCGTCCAGGCGCCGCCCGCGACCAGCTGGGCGGGTACCTTGTTGACCGCCACCCGAAGCTGGTCGGACGCGAACGCACAGGTCTGGTCCTGGCCTTCGGTGCTCTCGCCCCCCTTGGTGCCGTCGGAGCCCTTCGTGCCTTCGTCGCCCTTGGGGGCCTTCCCCTCACCGGCGGCAGGACCGGTACCCGTGGCCTTGCCGTCCTTGCCCGCCTCGTCGGCCTTGCCGGTCTTATCGGCAACCTTGTCCTTCTCGTCTTTGCTATCACCCTTGTCGGCCTTGTTGCTTGTGCCGGTCTTGTCCGGGGTCTCGGCTTCCGTGGAGTCGGCGGAGACAGGGGTACGGACACCGGCCCCGGGCGCCGGCTCCGTCGCGAACGCGGCGGGCGCGGCCATGACGGCGACGGGTGCTAGTACGGCGGCCGCCGCGGCGGCCGTCAGGGCACGGCGTATCTTCATCCAGCACACCTCTCGAATCCCAAGTGCCACTTCGGGTGGCATGAGCATCTGTCCACCTATCCTGACGGACTGTGCGGGGGATCGGTTGTGTACTCAACGTGCTTGAGTAAAGGGGCAGGTAGATGTTGCGTAGGTGAAACCCGGGGGGCCGACGGTTACGTACGTAACGCGGCCGGTGCACCGTCACATGCGGAAACGCCGACCACCCACCCTCGGGCCCCGCCCTGCGCCGGCGGCCGTGGCAAGTGATCGGCGAGCTTCACCGAAGCCGGACGGACTCCGACTTCGCCGTCATTCCGCCGCTGTTCCTCTCTGTTCCTCCACCCGCAGCGCGCCGGACGGACACAGCATCCCGGCTTCGAGGGCGGCGTCCCGGTGGTCGTCGCCGGGCTCGGGGACGAGTACGGTGACGATGCCGTCCTCGTCCTGGTCGAAGACGTCGGGCGCGGTCAGCGCGCACATTCCGGCGCCGACGCAGACCGCTCGGTCGGCGGTCACCTTCATCGGTTCCACCTCTTCTCCACCTCCTCGGTCCCGGTCACCAGGTGACGGGGAGTTCGTTGACGCCCTGGATGGTGGTGCCGGGGCGCAGTTCCAGGCGCTCGACCGGGGTGGCCAGTCGCAGGGTGGGGATGCGCTCGAACAGCGCGGTCAGGATGATCTCCAGTTCGAGCCGGGCCAGGTTCTGGCCGAGGCACTGGTGGACGCCGTAGCCGAACGAGAGATGGTGCCGGGCCGAGCGGTGGATGTCGAAGGTGTCGGGATCGCGGAAGACCTCCGCGTCGCGGTTGGCGATGGAGTTGGTGACGATCACGCCCTCGCCGGCCCGGATCAGCTGCCCGCCGATCTCGATGTCGGCGGTGGCGACCCGGCTGCCCGCGACGTCGGCGATGGCGAGGTAGCGCAGCAGTTCTTCGACGGCGCCGGGGACGAGCGCCGGATCGGCCCGCAGGGCGGCCAGTTGGTCGGGGTGGTCGAGCAGGGTGATGACGCTGAGGGAGGTCATCGACGCGGTGGTCTCGTGGCCGGCGATGAGCAGGAGCAGGGCGTTGGAGATCAGTTCTCCGCGGTCGATCGTGCCCTCCGCGAGCTGCCGGTGGACCAGCGCGCTGAGCAGGCCGGACCCGGGCTCGGCCGCCAGGCCGGTGATCAGCTCGTCCAGGTACCGCTCCAGGTCGTCGCGCGCACCGGTCGCGTCCTCCACGCTCGTGGACTGCACCAGGCGCTTGCTGGCGTCCTGGAAGAAGTCGTGATCGGCGTACGGGACGCCCAGCAACTGGCAGATCACCATCGAGGGCACCGGCAGCGCGAACTGGCTGACCAGGTCGGCGGGCGGGCCTGCCGCGAGCATGTCGTCGAGGAACCCGTGGACGATGCGTTCGACGTCCGGGCGCATGCCCTTGATGCGCTTGACGGTGAACTCACTGATCGTCATCCGGCGCCGCTTGCCGTGCTCGGGCGGGTCCATGCCGATGAAGGCGGGCCGGCGGTCGCGCAGCGCCTCCAGGCGTGGGGAGATGAGCGGGAAGGTCGGGTGGTTGCGGTCGGAGGACAGCCGGGGGTCGGCGAGCAGCTTGCGGGCGGTCTCGTGCTTGGTGACCACCCAGGCCCGTCGGCCGTCGTAGAGGGTCACCGGCCGCAGCGCGTCCTGCTCGTCGCGCAGCCGGGCGTAGGAAGCGGGTAATTGGTACGGGCAGGTGCGGTTGCTGGGGAAGGCGGGGGCGTCGGTCGTACGGAGCGTTGCGGAGGTCTCGGTCATCGGTCCCCTTGAAGGTGCTGACAGCCTCTTTAAAGAACGGTCAGTTCTCTAACTTGGAGGCTAGAGTGCTCCCTTAGAGAACGCAACGTCCTCTCGGCATGCTGTGCACACTCCAAGGAGCCACGCTGTCTTCGAACGCCGACGACCGGCCCGCCCCGCCGGCCGCCGACCACCGCAAAGGGCCGCGACGCCGCGGCGAGGAACTCGAACACGCCATCCTGATGGCGGCGTTCGACGAACTGGCCGAGGTGGGCTACGCCGCGCTGACCATGGAGCGCGTCGCCGTCCGCGCCCGTACGAGCAAGGCCGTCCTGTACCGCCGGTGGACCGGGCGCGCCGAACTGGCCCTGGACGCCTGGCAGGCGCGCGGCCTGTCCGGCCTCGAACTGCCCGACACCGGCACGCTGCGCGCCGACATGATCGCCCTGCTGCGGCAGGTGTCCGCCAAGATGGACAGTCCGATCGGCGGCATCATGCGCGGCCTGCTGGTGGACCTGACCCGCGACCCCGAGTTCGCCCGGCTGATCCGTGAACGCATCCACACCGTCGGTCCGGTGGCGGTCCGGACCATCCTGCGGCGGGCCGTCGAGCGCGGTGAGGTCGAGGAGTGGGTACCGGTCTCACGGCGGGCCAGCGTCGCCACCGACCTGCTCCGCAACGAGTTCCTGCTCTTCGGGGCCCCGGTGGAGGACGAGACCATCATCGAGATCATCGACGATGTCTACCTGCCGTTGGTCCTGGCCCCGGCTCCGAGGCTGACGCCCCGCTCCGGCGGACCGCGCGAGGAGCGGTGACCGCCGGTCCACCGAAAATCCCGTGCCGCGCCGTCGGCGGAGGCGCAGACTCGCTCCATGGCTGACATGCGCGCGTTCCGGGACGCGGTCGGCGGCTGGGCCGGCGGTGGTCCGGCCGGGCCCGCGAGTGATCTGGCCGTGCGCCTGGGAGTGCGGACGGCGGTACTGCTGGAAGGGCCTAGCGACCACGCGGCCGTTGAGGCGCTGGCCGAACGGCGGGGCCGGGACCTAGCCGCCGAGGGGGTGTGCGTCCTCCCGATGGGCGGGGCGATGTGCGTCGGTCGCTACGCCGGACTCCTCGGTCCGCCCGGCCTCGGCCTGCGCCTGGCCGGACTGTGCGACGAGGGCGAGCAGCGGTTCTACGAGCGCGGCCTGAAACGGGCACGGGTGCCGGGCACCGGATTCTTCGTCTGCGTGACGGACCTGGAGGACGAGCTGATCCGCACGCTGGGCACGGCGCGGGCCGAGGAGATCGTACGGGCCGAGGGCGACCTGCGCGCCTGGCAGACCTTCCTGCGCCAGCCCGCACAGCACGGCCGGCCCCGGCACCAGCAGTTGCGGCGCTTCCTCGGCACGAAGAAAGGACGCAAGATCCGCTACGGCCGTCTCCTCGTGGCGGCCCTCGGCCCCGAACGGGTGCCGGCCCCGCTCGACGACCTCCTCAGGATTCTGTGAACGACGGGGCGGGGCCGCCGCCCGGGCCCGAGCGTCACCGTGCGGGGTGGCGCGCTCAGGTGCCGTGCACCGTGTACCTGGCGTACGCCGCTACGCGGTCCGCGTCGAGTCCGAGTCGGTGCCCGCGGCAGGCAGCGACAGCTCGCCGAGATGGGCGGCCAGCACGTCGGCACAGGTGCGCGGGGACAGGCTCGCGGGGTGCAGGACCGCTCTGAGGCCGAGCCCGTCCAGAAGTGCCGTCAGCCGCTCGGTCTCGATGCCGATGTCGAGGCCGGGCCGCAGGGCCTCTGTCGCGACGAGCCGCGTGAGCGCGCGGCGCACCAGATTGCTGGTGCCTTCGGCGGTCCGGCGCGACAGGTCGCCGAAGGCCGGGTCGGTACGGGCCGCGGTGTTGAAGTCCAGGAAGACGGTGACCTCGGCACGGCGGCGTTCGTCGAGCGGCAGCAGCTCGGCCAGGAACCCGGCGGTGAGCCGGAGCTGTTCGGGGCGGGGGTGCCGCCCCAGGTCTCCGATCCGCTCGACGTGTTCGAGCAGGCGGCGTTCGACCCGGTCGAGCATCGACTGCATGGCGAAGCGCATCAGGTCCTGCTGGCTGTCGAAGTAGTGCCGCAGTGAACCGATGTTGAGCCGGGCCTCGTCGGCGACGGCGCGCAGCGAGGCGCGCTGCAGACCGTCGCGGACGACGACGCGGAACAGCGCGTCGACGACGAGGCGACGGCGCGCCTCCGGGTCCACGTGTCGGGGCATGCCGCCTTTCTATCACGCCTGTGATACAACGGGATGTATCACAGGCGTGATACATCGAGGGAGAGTGCTCCGTGGAGACGTACTTCCATCTCATGCTCATCAGGGTCGGCCTGATCGTCGGCGGCCTCGTGGTGCTGGCGTTACTGGTCTTCGCCATTGCCCTGGCCCTCCGGCGCAGGGGCGGACTCGCCGCAGTACGCCGCTGCGCGGATCCCGCGGTGAAGGCCGGGCTGCGCGCCGCTGCCCGCCGGTTCGAGGGCGGCGGGAGCGGGGAGCCGGGATCGCGGCGTCGGGACGGCCGGCGATGACGACTCCCGGACCGGAGCCGTCGGGACTTCCACACCCCCTCTTGCCGGCCCGATGACCGGCCCGACAGGTCCCGACGCGACAATGCCCGCGTGACGCTGACGTGGGTGACGGGAACCGCCCGCCGCCGTACGAGGCTCGGCGAAAGGATTCTTCGACTCTCCCGCACTCCCTCCTCCTGATCTTCGTCTTGCCCCGGCGCCGCGCGGTGCGCCCCAAGACGGCACCCGAACGCGCGGGCAGCACCGGCCCGGCGTTCCCGCGAGGTGGGGGAGCGGCGCGGCAATGCTTCTTCCCGACCGGTGACGACCAGTACAAGATCCGGCGCCGCGTGCGGGGCACCGTCTGCCACGGCGCCGACCCGCGGCGGATCGGTGACGTCCTGGACGACCAGGAACGCACAGCCTGCCTGACGGACCCGCCGCGCCACGAAGGCTGTGGTGGCATGAAGGCCGCACCTCGACCAGGGCCGGCGGACAATTCAGATGCCGGCACGCGACCCAAGGTGTTGCATAGGAGCACCATGTCTCCACCGAACCCATCGCACCCCCCGGCGGCCGGCCCGGCAGATCTGCAGCTCAGAATGGAACGCAATCTGGCCGAGCACGCCTGCCATCTGCACCGGCGTCTGGACGGCGCGGCGGTCGTCGAGGCGGGTGACCTCCTGATCGCCGACAGCGGGCTGGCCGACGACACCTTCAACATCGTCGCAGCGGCGCGATTCACCGCGGATGCCGCACCGCGACGCGTCCGCCGGACCGTCCGGGAACTCACCGCCACCGGCCGGCCCTTCTCGTGGTGGGTGGGCCCTGCCTCGACGCCGGCCGACCTGTCCGCGCACCTGGAGTCCGCGGGGCTGAGCGCCTCGGAGACCGAGGCGGGCATGTGGCTGGACCTCCGCGAGGCCCCACCGCGGCCGCACACCGGCCGCCTCGACATCCGCCCGGTGACCACCCGGGAGCACCTTGCCGACTACGCCAGGGTGCTCGCCACGCTGTGGGACCCGCCGGCCGCCACCGTCCGGCAGTTCTACGCCGAAACCGCCCAGTGGGCCCTCGCCGCCGAGAGCCCGGCCCGGTACCTGATCGGGTACCTGGAGGGCCGACCGGTCTGCTCGGCAGAGGTCTTCCTGCACGCCGACGTGGCAGGGATCTACAACATCGCGACCCTCGCCACGCATCGCCGACGCGGCTACGGAGGCGCCATCACGCTCGCCACGCTCCACGCCGCCCGCGACGAGGGATACCGGACCGCCGTCCTGCAAGCGTCGGCGGACGGCGAGCCCGTCTACCGGCGGCTGGGATTCCGCACCTGCGGAACATTCACCGAATACGCCATTACTCCTTGAGCGCCGCACGATGGGGAACGTGGTGCCGGCAGGCGTGTGCGCGGGGGCGTGGAAAGCGGTGGTGCGCCGGGGCGAATTCCTGTGCTTCCCAAGACGGCCCACCGAAAGCAGGTTACCCGTGTGGGTGATCGTGCGGCTGCGCGCGACGGGCCTAGGGTCGCCCCTGTCACGGATGACGACGAGGGGGAATCTTCATGCTCAGGAAAATGCTGCGCGGTGTATCCGTGGTCGTTCTGACCTCCGCGGCTTTCGCACTGCCGTCGGCCGCGACGGCAGCCCCGCAGGTCTCCGGTTCCGCCGCCCGGGCTGCGGCCGCCGTTCCGGCAGCGGTACATGGTCCCACGGCGACCTACGGTCCGTATGCGAGCTTCGAAGTCTGCTGGGTCGCCGGAAACCAGGGCCAGCAAGCCGGTCAGTGGCAGTCGTTCTTCTGCGCGCAGAACGGCACGACCTCGTGGTGGCTGTTCACCACTCCGTAGCCCGCTCGATCCGGGCCTTCCGCCGGGCGGCGCCGTGCCGCCCGGCTTTCGGCTAGTCACCCATGAACCACAGATGACTTCCCGGCGTTTCCGCGCACCTCTTCAGAAATGCCATGAGGTCCTGGAGAGCTGCCTTCTGCGACGCGTCCGAACGCCGCTCGAAAAGAGCGGCGGCTTCCGGCAGCGCGGCTTCCGCTTCCTGTTCGTTGAACAGTGTGTCACCGTAAGGGTCCACCCAAGCCAGTTTGCCGGGACCGGACCGGTCGAACGGCCCCAGAGCATCCGCCAAAGCTTCACCGTGCCCGTAGGGCCCTTGCAACAGGGTGGCTTCGGACGCCTTGCTGCGCGCAGGCCGTCCGGAGTGAAGTTCCAGCTCGATCCCCACAAGTGCTCCATAACGATGTCGGTGATGCCGCTTTCCCCCGTACATCTGCGGCACGTCCCACGTTATCGCGCCGCGCAGTGCGCTGAATTTCCCGCGAAGTGACCGGTTCGCTTCCTGGACGAGACGGGCACTCGGGGAAACAGGAACCGACGCTTCCCGGAGGGAGACCGTGACACCGTTCGGCAACAGGACGGCCCGCCTGGTCCGTGCGGCGGCCCGTGAACGCGACGACACCCGCCTCCCGCAACGGCTGTGCGCGGCGATCCGCCACGGCCTGCCGGTGGACGACGTGTCCTTGTGTCTGGCCACCACCCCGGCCGATCGCCAACTGCTCGCGACAACCGGACCGGCCGCCCTGCGCTTGGAGGAAGTGCAGTACGAGACGGGAGAAGGCCCTGGCCCGGAGGCGGCGGCCACCGGCCGCCCGGTGCTCTACCCGGATGTCCAGGCGCACCCCATGCCGTATCCCTTCTTCGCTCCCCGCCTGCACGAGGAACTCGAACACGCCGCCGCTGTCTGCGCTTTCCCCCTCATGCTCGGCCCACGCACCCTCGCCACGGCCGACTGTCTGCGGTACCGGCCTCTGCGTCTGGACGACCCCACGCTCGACGACACCATGCAGGTGCTGGGGGAGACGGCCGCCGTCATAGCCGACCGGTGCCTGCCGTATTTCGACAGGGACGCCCCCTTGCCCTGGCGTCCGGCCCGGCTCATCGACGATCACTGGGGTACCACTTACCGCGCCGCCGGCGCACTGGCCGGCCTCCTGGGCATCTCGGTCAGCGAAGCCCTGGCACGCCTGCGCGCGAGCGCCTTCACCACCGGCCGCCCCCTGCCCGCCCTCGCCCGCGAGGTGCTGAGGCACCGCCGCGGGTGGCCGCACGAAGAGGGTTAGCGGTGGCCAGGCGCCGTACGCGACGCACGCCGTTACGCGGTGAACTCCGGGTGGAGCCAGAGGGAGTGGAGGCTGCCGGCGAGCCGGCCGACGACGATTCCGTCGGCGATCTGCGTCAGGTCGTCGTCCGCGGACTCGTCCTGGGACACACGGAGCCAACCGCTGTCCGGATCGAACCGGGTGGGCCACGCGGCCGTCCAGGACGTGCCGGGGCCCAGGTCGCGAGCCTCGCCCGCCACGAACTCTCCCTCGCGCGGGCCGGCGGTCAGCCGTCCCGGCCGGGCGTCCGGCGTGCCGAGCGGCGATGTGATCCAGTTCTGCCGGGGGTGCAGCCCCCAGACGAACAGGAGCTGCCGTGTCGTCGCACCGACCTCGACCTGGAGCGTGCCGATCGACAGGCTGGCCACTCCGTCGGGGCCGACCCGTCCGGTCATGTCCGCCCGGTCGGCGACGATGTACCGGAAGCTGTACTCCGATTCCGAGTACAGCAGCCGCCCGGACAGTGCGGTGCCACTCCCCTGTAGCAGTATCAACGGTTTTTCCCTGGTTTGGCGTGTGAAGGACGTGGAGGAACGTGTTTGTCGGGGTGCCGATGCCCTGTTCCTGCCGCTCCAGCTTGCCATCATGCGTCCCGGGAGCCCCTCAGGCCCCAGCCGCAGACGAGGCCGGTGCGCCGCGGCCCTCCTCTTGGCCGCGGCGCACCTGGGCGCCCGGGGCCGTCGGCCGGCGGTCCCGGGCGCGATGGTCAGCGGCGGCCCCAGCGTTCGATGTCGATCACGTGGCGGTGGTTGTCGCGCAGGGTGGCGGTGTCGCGGTGGTTGTGCCAGACGTAGTCGCGGCGGTTCTGGTGGACGTCGCGCCAGGTGTCGCGGCCCTTGCCGGTGTGGACCCGTACTTCCTGGTGGGCGCCGAGGCGCAGGTGGCGGAAGCGGTAGGTCTGGTGGGTGCGCTCGCTGGTCAGGGACCAGCCGTCGAGGTCGACCGCGCGGCGTCCGGTGTTCTTGACGGTGACCCACTCGGCGTTCAAGGACCGGTTGGAGCCGTCGTCGCGGCCGGGGCTGTCGGCCTGCACGGCGCCGATCACGACGGGGGAACGGTGCTTGGCCGGCAGCGTGTGCGCGTCGGTGGCGGCGGCGGGCAGTGCTGCGACGGCGACCAGGGCGGCCGAGCCGAGAGCGACGGCGGCCGTACGAGCGGAACGGAACATGACGAACCTCCTGCGGGCGGTCCCGCACACGGCGGGGCCGGTGTGACTCGACGCCCGGACTGCTGCCGGGCGGACATCACTGTGCGCCCGCTCGGCGGCCCGTGGTTGAAGAGGCGACCGTCCTTTACACAACACGGACATTCGCACACCCGCGCCGTGCCCGTGGTGTACGCCTCGGCGCGCGACCGGCCCTCGCGCGCCCCCGACACGCCGCCGTGCACGCGCTCCTGACCTGGGGGCTCGGTGGTCCCGGTGTCGTTGGGTGTGGTGATCCGTACGGGCGTGCAGGGGAGCGGTCGGTCGTGGCGAACGCGTGTCCATGCGGAGGAGGGTTCGTAAGGGAGTCGCGGCCGGCCGGAGAACCGTTTCGGTGCACGGGAGTCGAAAAAGTCGTGCGTTTCCTTCGGGCGGATCACTCGTTTGGTCCGATACGACGCGCTCAGCGCCGCTGCCCGTCTCCGTCGCGGTTGACCAACGAAGCGGGAGTGACCGGGTGTTCGCCCTTCGGGCGGCGCTACCCGGTCCCGGGTGCTGGGCGGTATCCCTTTCGGGATGCGGGTGCCCGGTCAACGGTGGGCGCCCGGTTCGTCACCTTCGGAAAGATGAAGGACCACACGTGCAACACATCGTGAAACGAAGCGTGCTGGTCGCCGCGACGGCGACCGGGATGCTGACCGGCGTGGGGGCGAGTGCCGCCCACGCCGACGCCGGGGCGCAAGGGGCCTCCGTCGGGTCTCCGGGCGTGATCGCGGGCAACCTGCTCCAGGCGCCCGTGCACGTGCCGGTGAACCTCTGCGGCAACACCGTCGACGTCATCGGCCTGCTCAACCCCGCTTTCGGCAACACCTGCGCCAACCCCGGCGGACATCACCCGCCATCCGGCCACAAGCCTCCGGGGCACCAGCCCCCGGGGACCAAGCCTCCGGGTCACCAGCCGCCCGGCAGTCACCAGCCTCCCGGGCACAAGCCGCCTGGTCACAAGCCTCCGGGGACCAAGCCGCCTGGTCACCAGCCGCCCGGCAGTCACCAGCCACCTGGCCACAAGCCCCCGGGGACCAAGCCGCCTGGTCACCAGCCGCCCGGCAGTCACCAGCCGCCCGGTAGCCACCAGCCTCCTGGGCACAAGCCCCCGGGCCACAAGCCCCCCGGCCATCAGCCTCCGGGGCACCGGCCTCCCGTGCACGAGACTCCCGGCACTCCGGGGCCGGGCGGTCACCAGCCGCCCTCCGACCCCCGACTGCCCGGGCAGCGGCCTCCGGCCGAGGTGGCCGGCGCGGTGGACTCCCGGACCGAGCCCGCGGCGCAGCACAGCCGGCCGTCGTCCGCGGCGGCACCGGCCGGCGGCAAGGGGCAGCAGGTCGAGCACAGCGCGCAGGACGCCCACCTGCCGACCCTCGCGCACACGGGAAGCAGTCACGCCGGTGCCACGGCCGCCACGGGCGCGGCGCTCCTGCTCGGTGGTGCGGTGCTCTTCCGCCGCAGCCGTACCTCGCGCGCGTGACGTCCCGGCGCGTCTGACGTCCTGACGCACCTCCTCCACCAGCCGCTACGGCGGTTCCCGGCCTCGGCCGGGGACCGCCAGGGCGAGATACCGACGTCCCGTCCGCGCCGTTGCCGTCGGCTGCCTTTCCGCCTGCCATGCCCGCAGCGCCTGCGATGCCTGCGATGTCTGCGATGCCCGCGACGATGACCTCCACGCCGGGCCAACGACCGTGCGCCACAGTCGGCAACGCGCCCCACCGCACCCTTCACACGACCGGCACCGGGTGTTCTCAGCAGTGCCCTACCGGCGGGTCGGGGAAGAGCGTGCCCCGCCCGGAAGCCAGCTCCGTCCGGTGCCAGACGCGGCCGTCCTGGGCCAGCGCGCGAACGGCGGCGGCACTGCCCGTGAAGACGGGCAGCAGGGGGCCGGTCGCGGTGCGCTGGATGAGCTTGCGTACGGCGGGATGCGGGCCGGCCAGCAGCAGCGCACCGCCGACCGTGTGCAGCCGCATGGCCTTGCGGACCAGGACGGCCAGCGCATCGATGGTCAGCCGGTGGACCGCCGACACATCGACGATCACGGTGGGCACCGTGGCACGGCGGCGGATCATGGCGGCCAGGCACTCCACCGCGTCCCAGGAGCCGTCAGGCAGGAGGAGCAGGTGGTAAAGAGCGGGTCGGGTCAACGGGTTGGCGGCCTTCCGTACACAGAGTTGGACGCCTCGACCGCCGGGAGCGCGCGGCCCCTGACGGCACAACGCGCTTACCGTGCCTTTGGCATACCCACCCCCCACCGGCGCCACCCCGCCCCACCAGGACGACTTTTCCTACGCCCACCGGGGCGAAGCCGGCCGAGCCTCCACCTCGCCCCGGAAGACTCGGCTGAGCGGTCGGATGTCGATGCCTACCCAGTCGTCCTGGCTGTAGTTGTACACGTTGTCGACGAGGAACAGGCTGACCAGGCTCTTCCCGCGGCTCCAGGAAATCTGTCGCTCGGGAGGGTCCGACTGTACGGGCGGCGGCGTGGGGAGCGGTGTGCCCAGCCGGGCCTGGAGCAGGTGCGCGGCACGGTCGTAGCAGGCGAGGAATTCCTCCCGCGTGGCACGCGCCTTGTACACGCCTTCGGAGGGAAGCGGATCGCCCCACAGTTCCCGCGGATCGACCGGCTCCCCGGTTCCGGATCCGGTCAGCCCGATCGCCGCGTAGGCCAGCGGAAAAGCGAGGAAGGAGTCCTCGTGGCATTCCGGTTCGTCGCACGCGACGCTCCGGTCGTCGGTTTTCGAGCAGCCCGGGTATTCGCCGAGCAGCACATGCCAGGACAACGGGTCCGGGGCACCGAGCGGCCAGTGGTCCAGCCATCCGACGGCGGGTTCACCGCCGGTGGCCGGGCGGGCCCAGCCGCGGCGTTGGAAGGCCGCGTCGAAGGCATCGCAGCACCACGGGACGTCAGCGAGCTCCAGCAGGTCGTCGAGGTAGGAGGGAGTGAGCGGGAAGGACAGCATCGACATGGCCTCGAACCTACTGGTGGCCACGGCGGCCACAGCGGCCACGGCGGCATGGAGGCCGCTGACGCCACGGACGTATGGAAGCCGTGCCGGGCGCCGCGCCGGAGTCCTCCCGCGCTCCGCCCCATGACGGACGGCCGCCCGGCTGCGTCCGCGGGAGTACGCCGACGGCCTTCCACCGACGGATGCCCGCCGGACCGTACCGGCCGAAGCTCAAGGCTATGACGAACTCACCGCACGACCTTTCCCGTACCGGCAACCGCACCCACGTCCCGGCCCCCGCCTCTCCGCCGTCGTCCTTACGCTCGCTCCCGCCCGCCACGGCCGGGACGATCGGCGGTCAGGTGCTGGCGTCCGCGGGCATCGTGGTGCAATGGCTCGCCGAACCCGCCCTGTTCCCAGGATTCCCGCCCGGCCTCATCTACATCGGGGCGGCCGCGGTGATCGTCTGGGTGGACCGGCGGACGCCCTGGTCACCGCTTGCGGCGGTGCTGCTCTCCTTGTGGATCACGATCGGCGGGCTGGTCGGCGGACAACTGGCCGCCAACCTCGCCAGCGCGAACTCCGCGCTGGCCGCCGGCAACGCCGTGATGCTGCTGGGTCTCGCGTCGTCGTCGGTGGCCGCCGGGTTCGCCATTCGGCACAACCGCCGTCAGCGGACCGCACCTCTCGTCAAGCCGCTCAGCGCGCGGAATCCGCGCCGTACCGCCGTGTGGTTCGCCGTCGCGGGCATGCTGGCGGACGCGATCGGCGACGCGGCACCCGAAGGGCTGCGCTGGGACGGCCCGGGGCCGGCCATGTTCGCCGTGCTGGCTCTGCTCGTCGCGCTGGTGCCCGGCCGGTTCATGCCCATGCTGAGCGTTGCGCTGAGCACGGCCTTCATCGTCGGGCTGCTCTCCAATCCCGAATCCCTCGCGGCGCTGACCGACCCGGGCGACCCGGTCGGCTTCGGAGGCGTCGTACTGCAATTGGCCGGACTGGTCACCACGGTGGTCGCGGGCAGCATCGCGGCCGTCCCCCGTGCACGCCGTTCTTCCAGGGGCCAGACTCCGTAGTGATGCGGGACGGTGAAGGCCGAGCAGGCAGCGACGGCGACGGCGACGGCGACGGCGACGGAGGACGGTATGGGAGTGCACTACGCCGCGGGGTTGATGCGAGCCGCTGACGGCCCGTGGGAGCGCCGCGAGGCGTTGGTCCACGGTGACCGGCGCTGGACGTACGGACAGTTGGCGCGGACCGTCCGTGGCGTCGCGGCCGTCCTGCGTTCCTCGCCCGGCGCGCGGGACGGAGTCGCCGTCCTCGCGGACAACCGCCCGGAGGTCGTCGCCGTCCAGCTCGCCACCCACCTGCTCGGGTACCAGTTGGCCCTGCTGGCGCCGGGGGCGACCAACGCCGAGCGGGAGGAACTGCTGCGGCACAGCCGCGCGGGAGCGCTGGTCTTCGCCCCCGGCCATGCCGCGGCCGCCCGGGCGCTGGCCGCGACGGCCGGCATCGGTGAGCTGCTGTCCCTGGGCCCGGCACCGTCCTGCCGCGACCTGGCGGCGGAGGCTGCCGCGCGGCCGGCCGAGCCCGGACCACTGCCCGCGGCGCCCGTCGAGCGGGTACGGACCTTGCTGTGCACGGGCGGCACGACGGGCCTGCCCAAAGCAGTCGTGCACACGCACGGCCTGTACGACGCCCTGACCGTGCTCGTGGGCCGCCACGGGCTGGCCGTTCCCGGCGAACGGCGGCTGGTGTGCACACCCATGAGCCACATCAGCGGGCACTTCGCGCTGCCCACCCTCCTGTCGGGAGGCACCGTGGTGCTCCACGACGGATTCGACCCCGGCGCGGTCCTGGAGACGGTCGCCGTGGAGCGCGTCAACGCGCTGGTGCTGACCTCGCCCCTGATGTACCAGCTCCTGGACCACCCGGCTCTTCCTGTGACCGATCATTCCTCCTTGCGCTGCCTCGGCTACGGCGCCGCGCCCACCCCGCTGCGCCGTCAACAACAGGCCCTCGCCCGTCTCGGCCCGGTGCTGCAGCACATCTACGGCCTGACCGAAGCGGGCGTGGTGACCTTGCTCCAGCCCGGCGAACACCACGCCGACCGCCCGCACAGTCTGGCCGGGGCCGGCCGCCCGGTCCCCGGCGTGCGCGTCGAGGTACGCGACGAGGGCGGACAGCGGCTGCCGGCGGGCCGGGCGGGGGAGGTGTGGGTTCGTGGCCCGGGTGTGATGGCGGGCTACCTCGGCCATCCGGCCACCACGGCGGAGGTGATCCGGGACGGCTGGCTGCGCACCGGGGACATCGGCAGTCTGGACGCGTCCGGCACCCTCTTCCTGAAGGCCAGGAAGAACGAAGTGATCATGCACGCGTCGGGGATGCGGATCTATCCCCGGGTCGTGGAGGAGGTGTTGCTGAGCCACCCGTCCGTCCGTACGGCGGCGGTCTTCGGCGTCCCGGACGGGGGCGACGGCGAGCGGGTGCACGCGACCGTCACCCCGCATCCGGACGCCCCCGTCGACCCCGCCGCCCTGCGTGCCCACGTACGGGCCGAGCTGGGGCTGGACCACATGGTGCCGGAGTCCGTCGATGTCGTCGCGCGCCTGCCCGTGACCCGTAACGGCAAGGTCGACAGGCAGGCGCTCAAGGACAGGGCCGCTTCGGACGGCCGCTGACGTCGTGCCGGGTGCCTGCGGGCTCCGTCCTGCGGAAGACCTCCGTGTCCGATGGGAACGCTGGCATCTGCCTGGTTCCGACGCCTGGACCGCGTGCTGGTCAAGAGCCTGCGTCGAGGCGTGACCACTTGTGGGTCAGGAGTTGTCGCCAGATGTATGCCATCGGCAGGAGGTCTCAGGCCGCCCAGGTCGTGGGCGCGAGGTTACCTCCTGAGACGTCCAGAGAGGCCGATGACCGCAGCCACGACCAACAGGCCCCCGCCTTCTACCAGCAGGGCGGTGGAGATCCCGATATCGGTGGTGCTGCCGATGGCGATTCCGAGGGCAATGAGGATGGCTAGGGCCGCTATGGGGGTGGCCCTGCGATGGGTCGCTGGAGACATGAGAATGCCTTGGAGAGGAACTTCTCCGGGCACCAGCCGCGACGAGCGCTCCGCCTGCCTCTGCGATGGTGGGCGCACAGCCAACGATCGCCTTGCGAGCCGGTGCGGAGGTTACCGCCGCGCCTGCGGTTCCGACCGCGAGCGCCGCGCTGCCCATGCCTAGGAGAAGGTTCGACAGGGAGAAGGCCCCCTTGGTGTCGATGCGGTTGTCGGGTCGCCTTCGGCGTAGAGGCAGGTGTCACATGTCACTCACAAGGTTCGCTCTCTTCCCCCGAAGACTCTTCTCAGGGCACCCTGTTCCAGCCGACCGGCGCACCGCCGCATCCAGTACCTCGGTGAAGCGGGCACGGGCGACGCAGCGTACAGACGGCAGCCTGGTCTGCAACGACGGCCAGAACTTCACCACGGAAGCCCGGCCTCCGTCCGCACCGCGACCACCGAGCAAGAGGCAAGCCGTATCGCGCGGTTGCTGCCAGCTCGGGCCGGTCGGTCGGTGTTCTCAGAGCCAGCCGCGTCGTGCCGCCTGGACCCCTGCCTGGAAACGGGTGGTGGCGCCCAGTCTGTCCAGGAGCGCGGAGACGCGCCGTACGACGGTGCGGCGGCCCACCCCCAGGTGCCTGGCGATCGCGTCGTCGGTGGCACCGCTGGCCATGAGTGTGAGGATCTGACGGTCCCGGGCGTCGATCTGCGTACCGATACCCGCTGCCGAGACCGGAACAGCGAGCCTCCACAGGGTCTCGAAGACGTTGGACAGCGCCTGGGACAGGCTGGACGGACGGATCAGCAGGGACACGACCTCGCAGTGGTCGTCGGCGGCGAGGGTGACCACCACCAGATCGCTGTCGCAGATGGCCAGCTTCATGGGTGGATCGTCCAGGGTCCGTGCCTGTTCCCCCGCCTCGATCATGCGGGCCATGTTGGGCCACGCGATGGGGTCGTCGAACGCGGAGCCGTGGTAGATGGCGCGGTAGACGACACCGGCGGCCATCCGCTCACGCTGCAGCGTTTCCTGCGCGCGGTAGTGCTCGGCCGTGCCGGAGTACGGCGGCACGTCGATGACCCGGATCTGCCGGCGCGCTGACTGCTGGAGCTGCCGACTGACCGCCAGCATGCGCGCGGGGTCCTCGACGACTTCCAGCGCGCCGTAGTGGCCGGCGTCCCTCCTGGCGAAACGGTAGAGCCGTTCCAGCTCGGTACCGGTCTGGCGCAATGCTGTGCGCAAGGCGTCATCGCGCTGGAGCAGCGCCTCGACGACCTGCGTGGGCGGCGCCGCCTCCCAGGAGGCATCCGCAGCCTCGGGGGCCGTCGTGACGACGACGTTCTCGGCGGCGAGTTCCTTGAGCACCGTACGGACGGCGGTCTCGCTCAGGCCGGCCCGGGCCGCCAGCCGTGCGGCGGACTCGTGCGGGTGACTGACCAGAAGCCGGTAGACCCGTCCGCGGTCGGAGTGCGGGTCCAGCACGTCGCGCACGACTTCCCCCTCGCCGTACCGAGGCCGGTCCGTCCGGCTCCCGGAGCGTACTGCGTACGTAGCGCACTCGCGCCAGTGGCCCAACTGCGCCACCTGGGCCTATGGCGCCACGCGGGGCGTTGCGGTGTGATTCCCGGTGACTGGCTGAACCACCCGCCCCATGGCCTTCACCCCACCCCGAGGACATCTGGCCTCCAGCCCACCGAGGACACCTGGCCTCCAGCCCACCCGAGGACACCTGATGAGATCAGCTCTGCCCGCCCGGCTCCTGCGCGCGAAGGCAGCAGTCGTCGCCGTGGCCGCAGCCCTCCTTCTGCTGGGCGCCCCTTCCCCCCGGGCCGAGGCAGCGGGCCCGAAGCCCCCGGAGATGAGCGACGGTTTCGGCCTGACCCAGGTCGGCGGCGCCACCGGCTCCGCCACCAACTTCGTCATCACCGTGACCACGCCCGAGGTCGCCGGTGAACACCGCATCCGGGTACTGCTGCCCGGCGACTACGCCGACCGCCCCGAGAAGCGCTACCCGGTGCTGTACTTCCTGCACGGCGCGTCCGACGACCCGGGTAACCCGAACCTGGCCTACCCCGCTCTCACCGCGGCGCAGTCGATGATCACGGTCATTCCGGACGGCGGCCGTCGGGGCTGGTACGCCAACTGGCTCGACCAGGACACCGTCGCCGGCGCGCAGAACTGGGAGAACTTCCACATCAGCCAGGTGATCCCGTTCATCGACGCCAACCTGCGCACCGACGCGAACAAGAAGGCGCGCGCCGTCGCCGGCCTGTCGATGGGGGGCTTCGGCGCCCTGCACTACGCCCAGCGGCACCCCGGCCTGTTCAGCCAGGTCGCCACACTCTCCGGTGCCAACGAGCTCTCGATGAACCACGCCGTCATGCGCGCGGCCGTCGTCGCCACGCTCACCAATATCGGCGCTCCGCTGTGCGGCAGCTCCAACCCCACGTGCAGCCTCGATTTCGGGCCCCCGGTGTCCAGCGACGCCATCTTCGGCACGCCGTACCCGATCCTGGGCGCCGACTGGCGCTGGAACGAGGCGGACCCGGTCTCACACATGGACGTCCTGGCCCGGGCCGGGACGGGCGTGTCGATCTACACCGGCAACGGCAAGGGCAGTGCCTCCGAGCCCGAGTTCTGGGTGCAGTCGGCCTCCCAGCACGCCAAGGAGCGGCTGGACGCCCTCGGACATCCCGCGCACTACGTGGACTACGGCGACGGGTCCGGCTGGGGCACCGCGTGCGACGGCGGCCACACCAGCGGCTGCTGGGCGCAGGACCTCGTGGACTTCGTCCCGCGGCTCGAAGCGGCCTTCGCGGCATCTGCCTGACCTTCCGCTCCCGACAGACAGGACTGCGCACATGATCAGACGACTGGGCATACTGCTGCTGAGCCTCACGGTCATCTGGACCGTGGCGGTCGGCGCCGCCCGGGCCGAGGCGGGCAAGCGCGTCCACAACGGCATGCAGATCCTCTTCAGTCCGTCGCTGCCGTTCGCCTTCTGCACCATCGGCGCCGTGGGCACGGACAAGTACGGCCACCACATCGCCATGTCGGCGGGCCACTGCCTCAAGGACCCCGACGGCACGTACGCGGACCGCGAGATCCCCGACGATGTAGCGCCCGTGTACGACCGGGCGGACACCGAGTTCGGCCCGATCGGGTACGTGCGCTACTTCAAGGACCCCGAGGGCTCGGGCACCGGCCACATGACCAAGGACTACATGGTCATCGAGCTGGTTCCGCAGGTGACGCTCTCCTCGCAGGGCCCCTACCTCAAGCAGACCGGCGAGGTGAAAGTCCCCGACGGGACCCCCAGCCCGAACGCCCCGCACCCCGCACTCGACACCGAGCGGCTGCTCGCCACCGGCGACAACGAGCTCATCGTCTCGGGCCAGACGGGTGTGTGGTTCGGCACCATCATGGACAACACCGGCGGCATCTACCGGTCCGCGGCCGCGAACCTGACCGGTGACTCGGGCGGCCCGGCCATCTGGCACGTTCCGGGAACCGAGCTTCCCTCCCAGGACAACAACTTCCAGGCTTCCGGCCCCTGGGCCGGGATCACCAAGGCGATCACCCTGTCCCTGCCGCCGTTCGAGTACACCAGCTCGGCCAACATCCTCGCCGACCTGCGCACCCGCGACCGCGCGGCGCCGCCCGGCGTCTTCGGCGCGGGCTTCGAAGTGACCGCCAACCCGTGAGGCCCGCCCCGGCGCGTCCCGCCCCGGTGCGCCCCGCACAGTACCGCCGGGCCGAAGAAGCCGCTCAGGTCATCCACCGGACCCGTCTCCACGGACCGCCCCAGGAGCCCCAGGAGGGGAGAGCCTTGCTCATCACCATGCCGTCCAGACGTGTGATCACCGCCGTACTCGGCCTGCTCGCGCTGGTGGCCACGCTGCTCACCACGGCGGCGCCCCCGGCACGCGCGGCCGCAGTTCCCGCCTTCGAGCTCAGCCCGCTGGTCCCGGCCGGCCCCGACTACCAGAAGAGGCTCCGGGCCGAGGTGGAGTACTGGACCCTCGGAAAGATGGCCGACGCCGGCCTCAACAACGAGGACCGGGACGCCACCGCGCCGCCGGGAGGCTGGGACGACCTCAGCAAGCCGTGGCCGCGCAAGCACGGACTCATCTCCCGCACCGCCGGAAAGATCTTCATGGAGTACACGGACGTGGAGACCGGCGCCGTCTCGACGTCCTCGTGCTCCGGCAACGTCGTCAGCAGCGCCAACCGCAGCGTCGTGCTGACCGCCGCCCACTGCCTGCGCATCCACACCCCGATCAATGTGGGCTTCGGCAATGTCGTCGCCACCAACATGGTCTTCGTACCGGGCTTCAACGGAGCGAACCTGCCCCGCGATCCGTCCAGCACCCAACTGCCCGGCAAGGACATCGCCCCGTACGGAGTCTGGGGAGTGACCCGCCAGTGGATCACCAACACCTGGAGCCAGAGCGCCGACTGGCTGCTGGGACGTGACATGGCCGCGGTCCTGGTGGCCAACCCCGACGACCCGCGCCCGATCGGCGAGGTCACCGGAGGACAACAGGTCGGCTTCAGTCAGCCGCAGAACCAGAGCAATCACATCTTCGGCTACCCGACCATCAACGAACGCAACTACTACCGCCCCGGCAACGTCCCCGCGCCACTCCAGCGGACCTTCGACGGCCGCAGCCTCATGGTGACCCAGGGCACCACCCGCAACGACCCCGTCTACTACAACGACGTGATGGCCGGCGCCCAGTCGCCCGGCTGCAGCGGCGGCGCCCTGTTGCAGAACTTCGACCCCACCACCGGTGCGGGCCTCCAGGTCGGGGTCTTCTCCCGCTACGACGACCCCTCCCAGATCATCGGCATCCTCGGCTGGGTGCAGGGCCCCAACATGAGTTCCACCCATTTCGGAACCGAGGAGCAGGCCGTCTACGACGCCGCGCAGGCGGCGAGCCGGGCATAGGCCCGCCGACGCGCCCGACACCGTGAAGGGCCGGCGAGGCCGTAGCAGCGGGATTGCTCCACCCATCCGCCGACTCCGCCCGGGCGGAGTCGGCGGATGTGCTGCTATCGGGTGTATGACTGACCAACGGCGCGTTCTGATCGTGGGATACGACGGTGCGCAGATTCTCGACATCGCCTGCCCGAGCGGCGCTTTGGACATCGCCAACCGCTACGGCGCGGCACCGCCCTACTCCATCGAGCTGGGAACGCTCGGCCGCCGGGCTGTCCACACCTCGTCCGGGATCGCCCTGGGGGCGCAGCGGGAACTGGGGACGGTGACCGGCCGCCTGGACACGCTGATCGTCGTGGGCGGTGTCGGCTGTGAGGACGCGGCGGCGGACGAGCTGCTGCTGGAGCAGGTGCGCAGACTGGCCGGACGCAGCCGGCGGGTGGCGGCAGTGTGCACCGGGGCCTACGTGCTGGCCGCCGCCGGTCTGCTGAAGCACCGCAGGGTGACGACCCATTGGGGGTGGGGCAGCCGACTGGCTGAGCGCCACCCGACGGTGGCGGTGGACGTAGCGCCCTTGTGCATACGCGACGGCAACATCTACACGTCGGCCGGAGTCACCAGCGCACTGGACCTCACGCTGTCGCTCCTTGAGGACGATCACGGGCCGACGCTGGCCCGCGCCGTGGCCCGGGAACTCGTCACCCATCTGCACCGGCCGGCCGACCAGGCCCAGATCTCCGTCTTCCTGGCCGGCCCTCCGCCGCAGGACCGGCTGGTACGGGATCTGACCGGCTACATCAACGGTCATCTGACCGAGGACCTGAGCCCAGCGGCCCTGGCGGCCCGGGCGGGCATCAGCACCCGGCATCTGACCCGTCTGTTCACCGCCTGCCTCGGCACCACTCCGGCACGCACCGTACGCGCCGCGCGCACCGAAGCCGCGGCCCACCTGGTGAGATCCAGCGCACTGCCCATGGCGGCGATCGCCCGCCGCTGTGGCTTCACCTCATCGGAAACGCTGCGCCAGGCGTTGTCGAGCCGCTATGGGGTCACCGGGGACAGGATGCGCAAGATGCCGGACATGCCGCCCGCCCGCCCGGTTCCGGGGCGGCACACTCCCTGACCATGACACCTTCGACGTCACGCAGAAATATGCTGCGCGGCAGCGCGGCCACTGCCGTGCTCGCCGCCGCGGGGCCGGCCCTGGCCGGCACGGCACACGCCGCCACGGCACACGCCGCGCCGCCACCGGGCGCGCCGCACGTCGGCATCCTCCTGTACGACGGCTACAGCCTGCTGGACCCCACCGGACCGGCCGAAATCCTGGCACGGTTGCCGGGTGCGTCCGTGACGATGATCGCCGAGAAGCGGGGTGCGGTCCGTACCGACACCCGTGACGTGGCCGTGGTCGCCGACCGCTCCATCGCCGAGGTCGACCGGCTCGACGTCCTGCTCGTACCGGGCGCGGGCAACCGCGGCACCCTCGGCGCGATGAACAACAAGGCGCTGCTGGGCTGGATCCGGGAGATGCACCGGCACAGCGTCTGGACCACTTCGGTGTGCACCGGAAGCCTCATTCTGGCCGCGGCCGGGCTTCTGGAAGGCAAGCGGGCCACGACCTACTGGGCTTCCGCCGAGTACCTGCAGTCAGCCTTCGGCGTGACATACCTGCCCCAGCGGTATGTACGCAGCGGGAAGATCATCACCGCGGCCGGTGTGTCGGCGGGCGTGGACATGGCCCTCTACCTCGCCTACCTGATCGCGGGAGAGGACACGGCGCGAGCGATCCAGCTCGCCGTCGAATACGCCCCCGACCCGCCCTTCGACTCCGGCAACGCCGCGAACGCCGACGCTCAGTTGAAGCAACGCGCGTTGGAACTGCTTGCCGCGTCACAGACCGCTTCTTTCGGATCATCTGTCTGACCTTCGCCCAGCCGCAGCACCACGGTGAAGAGGCCATCGTGGGCGAGGCGGCGGGGAAGCCGCTCATCGTGCCGGCCAACACGGTGGGGGCAGCGGACTTCCGTGCAGTCCGGGAAGGCCGACGCGCGGCACACGTTGGCGGTCGTGGTGGACCCGGGGTGTGCGCCCTGTGCCCGTAGGGAGGCCGTGTTGGGCCGGACCATGCGGGAGCTCGACGGCAAGGGTGCGTACCGGATCGCCACCGACGTGGACGACGCCCGGTGCGGGCAAGGCTCACGGAGGGCGGCCAACGCGCTGGGGACGGTGGCCAGTGAGGGACCGGAGAAGTTCGTGCGGTACCTGGGTGCCGTCCTCGCGGGGTGGTCGGGCCGGGAGGAGTCGAACGGTGACGCGCTGGCCTCGGCCCGGCGACCGTGGACCGCTGCCCTTGTGGCTGTGGTTATCCAAGACCGGCATGAGCGGCCCGGACGTCGACCTGCGCTGGCACGCCTTCCTCCGCAGGTCCGATCTTGAACACACCTTCCGCTTCAGACGCTCGGCTGGACGCGGCCCGAACTCCGCACTCCCGAGGCGGCGGACCGCTGGACGTGGCTCGTCATCGCCGCCCACACCCAACTTCGCCTCATCCGCGAAGCCGCAGCCGATCTGCGCCGCCCCTGGCAGAAACCGGCCGAACCCGCCGGACTCACCCCGGCCCGCGTCCGCCGGAGCTTCAGAAACATCCGCCCCACCTGCACCGCCCCGCCCGTGCACCGAAACCCCCAACTCCCGCCCCCGGGCGGCCGGCCGGCTCGAAGAACCGGCGGCCGGCCACCCGATACGACGTGGGCAGAACAGCCAGACGGCCCGAGAGCATCGCTGAACGTCATCAACTCACAGCGCACAAAGCATAAAGAACAAGCTCAGGGTGTGCTGTCGGGGGAGAGAACGGTGCCGGCTCAACCCCGGTGGTTCTTCTCGACGAGCGCTTTGAGCCGGGGCAGGGTCTTCTCGATGCCCTCGGCGTCGCGGCGGCCCCAGCCGGAGGCGGCGACCAGCTCGCCTCGGGGCGAGGTGGTGAAGTCGCAGGTCTCGGTGACCCGCGTACCGCCCTCGATCGGCTCCAGTTGGTAGCGCCAGCGGTGCCGGCCGGGGTGGGACCAGGCGATGCGGCGGTTCTCCTCGTATTCCAGGACCGTGTTGGTCACCTTGTACGGCACGTCGAACTGCACCATGGAGACGCTGAACTCCGCGCCCAGGCTCAGGCGGTCCGGGCCGGCTGTCATGGTGCCGACCGTGCCGGAGCCGTCGAATTCGGTGTGCCGGCGTGGGTCCGTGATGACGTCGAAGACGGCCGAGGGTGGTGCGGCGATGTCGATGCTGCGGGAGATTTTCAACTCGGGGACGAACTTCTCGGCCTTGTCGGTGACGCGGGCCTGGACCGCTCCCAGATGGTCGACCTCGACGCGTACGGTGTCACCGGGCTGGAGATAGGAGCGGTGCTCCGACAGCTCGTGGATGCAGCCGGTGCCCACGGGGCCACTGGCAATGATGTCTCCGGCGCGCAGGGTGGTGTCGCGGGAGGCGTGCGCCAGCATCTCGGCGAACGACCAGTGGATCTCGTCCCAGCTGCCGCCCCCGTACCGCTCGCCGTTGACCGAGCCGGTCATGGCCAGCCTGTACCCCTTGCCCGATCGGTAGGGTTCCAGCTCGTCGGGGGTGACCAGGTACGGGCCGAGGCTGGTCGCGCTGTCCTTGCTCTTGGACGGGCCGAAGACGAAGCCCATCTCGCGGCCGGAGACGTCGCGGGCACTCCAGTCGCAGCAGACCAGGTAGCCGGCGATGTGCTCCTCGGCCGTCCCTGGGTCCAGATCCGAGCAGTCGTCGGCGATTACGGCGGCGACCTCGACCTCGAAGTCCCACTCCTTCGTACCCGAAGGAACCGCAACGTCGTCGCGCGGGCCCCGGATCGCGGCGGGGTTGGAGAAGTAGAAGACCGGTTCCCCGTACCAGATCGGGCTGATCGCAGGGTCGCCGGTGGTGATGCGGCTCGCGTTGCTGACGTGCCGCTCGAAGGCCGCGAAGTCGCGGACCGACGGCGGCACCGGGACCGGGGCCAGGACGTCAGCCCAGGCCAGGTCCACGACCTCGGCCGGGTTCGACCTCACCAGCGCGCCGGCGGCCTCCAAGCTCTCCCCGGATCGCAACAGGTCCAGCAGCGTGACCCCCGCGGCGTGCCCGAGGATCCGGCCGTCCTCGACCAGCCCGCAGCGCTCGCTTCCGTCGAAGGACCGGTAACTGACCCACTTCATGATGGGGAACCTCGTTTCGTGCAGACAGCAGTTCTCGGGTGTACTGGTGGAGAGGGGCGGCATCGACGGGCAGGGAAACCGCGGGGGCGAGCCGGATGGCCCTGCCTTCACTGACCGCGGTGATCCGCTCGGTGCCCGGCGCGTCCAGGGACGGCGCGATCTCGGTCAGGGCCGCCGCGACCGGCTTGGCGGTCCGCCGGAGCACGGCGACCTGACCGGGCGTCACCGGGTTTTCGTGGTAGCCCCCGGCGAAGCTCGTAGCGGCGGTGCCGGGGAAGTTGTTCACGTAACGGGTGCGCGATCCGGGGTATCGCCCGACGAGATCGACCGCCGGCGGAGCGTTCAGGATGCCGGCGTGGATCATGGCCGAGACGAAGTGGTAGCGCCTGGGTTGCTGCAGGTCGTCCCATTGCGGCGCGCCGAATCCGTCGGTGCCGCCGAAGTGAGCACGACGCCGTTGTCCGCGCGGTCGAGCGGGCACCGCAGCCCGTGGCTGAGCGGGATTCGGCTCAGATACGACAGAGCGAAATCGGACTCGCTGCCGTCCGCGGTCTCGGCCCGCCGGACCCGCTGGCAGCGGGCGTCCAGCACGAGCAGGTCGAGCCGGGTGAGGCGGGCGCCGAGGTCCTCGATGAGCCGGGTGTTCTCGTCGATGAGTTCGAGATCATCCGAGATGAAGGCGGCCCGGCCGCGGGCGCCCTTCTGCTCGGCCTCGGCCAGGGAACTCTCGCCCTTGTGCCGGTTGGTACCGACGATCACGACATGGTCGCCGCGGTCGAGACGAGCGTGAGCCAAGGCACGACCGATGCCGTCCGTGCCTCCGGTGATCACGACCGTCTTCACTGGTTCACCGCCCGGGCGAACTTGCGGACCTCCTCGGCGAACAGCTGCGGCTGCTCCAAAGCGGCGAAGTGGCCGCCGGCAGCGATGTCGTCGTTGAAGTAGCGCAGGTCGTGGTAGGCGCGTTCGGCCCAGATCCGCGGAGTACGGGTCAGCTCCCGCGGGAAGACGCTGACGCCCACCGGCAGGTCCAGCTCGGTGAGACCGAGGGGCTGCTGGGCGTACTCCCAGTACAGGCGCGCGGACGAGGCGGCGGTGCCGGTCAGCCAGTACAACGAGATGTGGTCCAGGATCTCGTCGGTGCTCAGCACGTCCAGGTCGGCCCAGGCCAGGAACTTCTCGTAGATCCAGGCGGCCTGCCCGGCGGGGGAGTCGGCCAGGGCGTACCCGATGGTCTGCGGCTTGGTGCGCTGCAGGACGTGATAGCCGCCGTGCTGCTGGAAGAACCGGCCGCCCTGAACCAGCGCCGCCTGCTCCTCCGGTGTCGGCTCGGCACCGGCCGGTGGCGCGGCGAGGTATTCCGGGAAGTTCAGGTGGACGCCGCGCAGACCAGCCGGCCGTAGCTTGCCCAGTCGGGTCGCCACGACCCCACCCCAGTCGCCGCCTTGAGCGAGATAGGTCTCAAAATCGAGACGCTTCATGAGTACGTGATAAGCCCGCGCGATCCGGTCCGGGTCCCAGCCGGTGCCGGTGGGCCGGTCGGAGAACCCGTATCCTGGCATCGACGGGATCACCACGTGGAACGCGTCGGCAGCGGAGCCACCGTGCGAGGTGGGGTCGGTGAGCGGGCCGATCGCCTTCACGAACTCCAGCAACGATCCCGGCCACCCGTGCAGCAGCAACAGCGGCGTCGCGTCGGGGTGCGGGGAGCGCACCTGCATGAAGTGGAGACCAAGGCCGTCGATGGTGGTGCGGAACTGGCCCAGCTCGTTGAGCCACGCTTCAAGTTTGCGCCAGTCGTAGCCGTCGGCCCAGTACTCCAGCAGCGCGCGGAGCTGGCCGAGGGGCACGCCCTGGCTGTCGTCGGACACGGTCTCGGGGTCGGCCCAGCGCGTCCGCCGGATCCGGTCCGTCAGGTCGGCCAGAGCGCTGTCCGCGACCTGGATGCTGAACCGCGCGACACTGTCGCCTTCCGGGGCGGGCAGGGAGAAGTCAGTGGTGCTCGATGGCATGGGCTTTCCTCGGGGTGAGCGTTGGATCCGCGCCCGGTGAACCGCGGGCGCAAGTATCGGAGGGTCCGGCCCGATTGATCACGCCGGGCGGGCTCCTTCACGATGCCGCCCCGCCGCCGCCTCGTCCAATGACTCTTCCGCATCCGGAAATACACTTTTCGTATCACCGATAGGCGTCGACGCGATCTAGGCTGACCGTGTGCCCGAACCTTTTCCCGCGCTCGTCGACCTCGATCTGCGGCTGGTGCAGTGCTTCACGGTCGTCGCCGAGCATCGGCATTTCGGCCGTGCCGCCGAGGCCCTGCGGACCACGCAGCCCTCGCTGAGTCGGCAGATCCGGCGCCTGGAACAGCAGCTCGGCGTACGCCTGCTCGACCGCACCACCCACGGCAGCAAACTCACCGACGCCGGCGAGGTCTTCCTGCCCCTTGCCACCGGACTGCTGCGCTCCGCGACCGAGGCGATGGCGCGCACCCGGGCCGCGGCCCGGCCCGCCGGGATCACCATCGGCTACACCAAGGGCCTGCTCATCACCGACGCCGTCCGGGCGATGCGCCGCCACCACCCTGACGCCGAGGTCCACACCCGGCTACTCGCCTGGAACGACTCCCGGAGTGCGCTGCTGGAACACCGAGTGGACGCGGTGGTGACCCGTCTGCCGTTCCCCACCGACCGGCTCCGCGTCGCCGTCCTCTACGACGAACCCCGCGTGCTGGTCGTCTCTCGGGACCACCGCCTTGCCGGCAAGGAATCCGTCACCCTCGACGACATCGCCGACGAGCCCCTCCCGCACGTGCGCCAGTCCGATGCCCTGCTCAACGCCTACTGGCGCATCGACCCCCGTCCCGACGGCCGGCCTGCCCCTGAGGGACCCCAGGTCGAGGCGCTGGAGGACAAGCACGAACTCATTGCCTCAGGTCAGGCCGTGGCCATCGGCCCGCCGCTCGACCCGGCGACCGGGTTGCATCCGGGCCTGACCACCGTCCCACTGCACGGCGTCGAGCCGAGCCAGGTGGTGCTGGCCACCCGCGTCGGCGACCGCAACCGGCTCGTCACAGGCCTCCGGAAGATCGCCGATGCTGTCCTCACCGGCGCAGGGCGGCCCGTGTCACCCCTGCCGCTGGACGAGATCCCGGCGAAAACAGTCCGGTGAAATGCTGTACTCGCGGCGGGAAAAGGAACTGAAGGCGCACTTCGTGGAGGAGCCGGTGCGGCGGGCGACAGCGGCCCGCCGCGAGGGCCGTTTCCCCGACCTGATCGACACCCACCGTCCGCGACGTCCACGTCCCGCCATGCTGGCCGGACGCCACCGCATTCGTACGGGCAACGCCGGACTGGTTCCGCCTGGACCGGACCGCGGGCCGGCAACACGCGCTGTATGTGGCGGCCGAGAAGGACACCCTGCGGCAGCAGCTGACGGGCTGGCCGGCCGAGTACGGCATCCCCGTCCTGGTGGTGCGCGGCTTCGCCTCCCAGTCCTACGCCGACGTCGTCCGCCGCCGCACCGCCCGCGATCTGCGCGCGGCACACCTTCTTTACCTCGGGGACCTGGACGCCTCCGGGATGGATATCGAACGCGACTGGGTTGGACGCACCGGCTGCTGGAGCCGGGTCGCCCGGGTGCTGCTCACGTACGAGCAGGTGCGCGCGTACGGGCTGCCGGCGGCCGAGGGCAAGCGCGGCGACCCGCGGCCCGCGCGTCATCAACGACGCCAGGCGCGCCCTGAACCCGCGCTGACCGCCCGCGATGAGGAACGCAGCACCCCTCGAAGACCATCCGCATCCCCAAGGGCGACGCCCCGCAGGGCCCTCTGCACGCGGATGGACCGCCTCACCGAACCCGTCCCGGCCGCAACCTAATCGGCCGGGGACACGGTGCCACTTGTCCGGGTCGGCGCCAAGACCTGGTTTGATTTCTGCTGACCACACAGCAGCGGGGCCGGGCAGGATCACCCTGTTCGGCCCCGCTGGTCGTCCTGGCTGCTACCGGCTGAGGCGGATGCGCGGCCCCATGCGAACTCGAGGTCGGCCAGGAAGACGTCCTTCAGCTCCTTCTCCCACTGACCGCGCAGGAGCATCGGAACGGCCTCCATCCGCTCCAGGATGACCAGGGTCTCGGTCTGACCGATCAGCGCGTACCGGCCGTGCGAGGCGGGCCGGCTGCCCGGCCTGTGGGTGCGTAGCAGCTCCTGCAGGCGGGCGCGGTGCTGCTCCCCGAACGCCTCCAGGCGCTCGATGTACCCCTCGTGTTCCTCGGGGCGCACCGCGCTCAGAGCGACGTCCAGGAGGTCACCACCGTCCGGCCAGTGCTGCTCGCCTGGTGCGGCTGTGGCCCACGGGAACCGCTCCGCCGTCGCCAGGACGGCCTTCGCGTCCAGCATCGGCTCCGTGGCCGGGCCCGGCTCCGGTTCCGGAGACTCCTGCGGGGCGGGGGAGGCGGGCTGCTGAAGGGGGGGCGACCACAACCAGCTGTTGGCGCCCGCATCTTGGCGCGTGCGCCGGGGCACAGGGGCACGCTGTGCGTCGGTCGTGCCGACATGCGCTGGGCGTGGTGGGGCGGTGCTTCTGGACCACTGGATGGAGGGGTTTGCCTGCCGCAGGCTCGGGCGGTGATCTATCGGCCTCCAGCATGGGAGCAGCGCATGCAGCAGACGGTTGCTTCGTGCGTGAGCGCAGGATTCGTCCGCTCGACAAGAAGACCAGGCCGACCAAGCGGTGCAGGCAGTGCGGCACCAGCCCGGAAATGGCCGACCTATTGCCTGCGCCCGTAGCGGTCGATTGGTGAACGGTGAGGGGAAGATGATGAGCACTGCCCATGGGGCAGCCACAGGTGGCGCGGATTCCGACCCGCTGATCAGCACGTTCGCGGGGACCGGGGAGGCGGGCTCCGGCGGGGACGAAGGCTTGGCTGTAGCGGCTGAGTCGAACCATCCGTACGGTGTCGCGGTGGACGGCACCGGCACCGTGTACTTTTCCGAATACAGCAACCACCGGGTCCGCAAGGTCACGGCGGACGGGAAGATCAGTACGTTCGCGGGGGCCGGGGAGGCGGATTACGGGGGCGATGACGGCCCGGCCGTCTCCGCCCTGGTGAACCACCCGCGTGGGGTGGCGGTGGACGGCACGGGCGCGGTTTATGTCGCCGACGCGGGCAACCACCGGGTGCGCAAGGTCACGGCGGACGGGACGATCAGCACGTTCGCCGGCACGGGCGCCGCGGGTGCCGGTGGCGACGGCGGTCCTGCCGCCGCCGCCGAGCTGGACCGCCCGTACGGCGTCGCGGTGGACAGCGCAGGCGTCGTCTATATCGCTGACCACAACAACCACAGGATTCGCAAGGTCGCGGCGGACGGGACGATCAGTACGTTCGCCGGCACGGGCGAGGCGGACTTCGGTGGTGACGGCGGGGCGGCGGAAGCGGCTCAGCTGAATGGCCCGCACGCAGTGGCGGTGGACAGCGCAGGCGTCGTCTACATCGCCGACGCCGAGAACCACAGGATTCGCAAGGTCGCGGCGGACGGGACGATCAGTACGTTCGCCGGCACGGGCGAGGCGGACTTCGGTGGTGACGACGGGGCGGCGGAAGCAGCCCGGCTGAACCACCCCGTGGCGGTGGCGGTGGACAGTGCCGACTGCGTCCACCTCTGCGACCAGTACAACCACCGGGTGCGTAAGGTCGCCGCGGACGGGACGATCAGCACGGTCGCCGGCACGGGCGAGGCGGACTTCGGCGGAGATGACGGCCCGGCCGGCTCGGCCCAGCTGAACAACCCGTTCGGACTCGCACTGAACAGCATCGACGCCCTTTACATCGCCGACCACATCAACAACCGGGTCCGGAAGATCGCTTCACCGAGGCTGCCCAAGTCCGGCACGGTGGTCTGCTGGGCCAACGCCCGCAGCAGGCTGCGGATGGCGGTCGCGCGCGAGTCCGTCAAGGACGGTGCCGAGATCCATCAGACCCTCCCCGTTCCCCGGGGGCATCAGCGGTGGCGGCTGGTCGTGGTCGGCCAGGACGACGGCGAGGCCCTGTACCGGATCGAGAACGTGCGCAGCGGCAAGGCGTTGGAGGTCGTCGGGGGGCAGGAGTGGCCCGGCGCTGTGATCGCGCAACGCGCCTATGAGGGGGACGACGCGCACCACCAGCAGTGGAGGCTGATCCCGTTGGGCTCGGCGGCGGACGCTCCGCATGTGTACGAGATCGCGAACCGCAACAGCGGACTGTACCTGCGAGCGGACACCAACGCCCGTACGGCGATCAGGCAGGACGGAGCGGAGGGCGACCACCAGGGCCGGCAGTGGCAGCTGCTGCCCGCGTGATGCCGAAGGGGGCAGAGGCGCTCCCGCCTCTGCCCCCTTCACGACCAAGGCGTCACTTGGAGCCGGGCGGCTTGTCGGCGGTCGCCTTGGGTGCCTTGCCGGCCTCCGGCGCCTCGGGCTTCGCCGGCGTCTTGGGCATGCCGGTGTACTTGCCCTTGTCCGGTTTGTTCTGCAGGTCTTCGTTCTTCTTCAGGTCGGGGTTGTTCGCCATCTTCGCGTTTGACTGCTCCATGCCTTCGGACGCTGCTGTGGGCACCGAGCCGAGATCCTGGGTGTACCCCGTCGGGCCGGCCGCCTGCTGGGTCTTTTGGACGAAGGAGCCGAGGAAGCCCATGATGAGGCGCGCTTCGGGCGATTGCTCCTGTACGATCTTCGCGCGCGAGGAAGCTCCGTGGATCGCATCGGCGGACAGGCTCGTGCTCTTGTCGTCGTATGTGGTGTCGGTGACGTCCTCCTCGAAGTCGGAGTCGAAGTCGAAGCCGGGGTCCGCGGTCGGGTGCGTTCGGTCGCCGTGGGTCACGGAGAAGAACCCCGCGCTCTGGCCGGCGAAGTCGAAGATGCTGTTGAACACCATGGTGGTCACCTCTGCTCGTCGTGCTCGGCGTGGTGCCGGCTCACGTGTGCTTGTGCAGCGAGCGGTCGCTGTCGGTCAGGCTCTGGCAGTCGAACATCGTGTGGTGGACGTCCAGGACGGAGACGACCTCGGCCAGCCCGTGCAGGTGGAAGCCGCCGGCGGTCAGGCCGAGGTGGCTGATGGGGTGGGCGACCAGCTGGTCGAGGCCGGGATAGTCGGCGGGCTGCGGGGGAGACAGGACCGCCACCGGCACGTCGTAGTACACCGCGATGAACCCGGAGAAGGTCACTGGGATCTCGTAGTAGTAGTGCTTGTGGCAGCGCCGCTGGGTGACGACGCTCTCCACGCGGCCGCCCGGGGGGACCTCACCGGAGATCTGCGATTTCGAGGCCCAACTGGTGCTCAGGGAACCGCTCACGGAGCCTTGGATGCCCAGCGCCAGCGAGGCGTTGAGCATGGCGGTGCCGGTGGCGCTGCCCGTGGTCGTGAAACCCACCGACTCCGTCACCGTGTTCGACATGGAGTTCGTCGCCGCGTTCCGCACCGCGTTCTCGGTGGCGTTCGCGTTGTCCACTCCGACGCTGTCTTTGCTGTTCTTGTTCGTCACGGTGTTCGCGTTCTTGTTCGCCACCTCGTTCTGGCACTGCGCCTGCATCTGCTCCTGGAGGTCCATCCGCAGCTGGTTCTGCAGTTGCAGTTGCAGTTGTGCGCTGATGCTGCCGCCGAAGGTGAGCTTGGCATCCCCTTGGAGCGACCACTTGATGTCGTTCGACACGCTGAAGTCGACCGAGTCGGTGAAGGTCATCTTGGACGTCTGACTGCGGTTGACGTACGTACGCGAAGAGCACATGTCGGGCGGGGGCTGCCTGATGTCGCACCGCTCCTCGACGAGCGGCTCCCCGAGGTTCATGTAGGCGATCCAGCCCAGCTGGAACGCGGTCACGGTCCCGGGCATGATGCCGTAACGCTGCTTGTTCACGGAGAGCCCGATGGGTTTGTGCGGCACACCTGCGTCGTCGACGTAGACCAGGTTGGGGTGGTTCAGCAGAGCCGGCCAGTCGATGCGGAGTTCCTTCAGGTTCTTCTTCGTCAGCGGCTGGCGCTTGGTCCGTCCCAGATTGTACGCGTTGGAAGACATTCCCCATCCTCGACTAATGTGGCCGAATATTGCTCGGCAAATGTGAACGGAATGTGCACGCGTTCTGGCGATCGAAGCTAGCATGGCATTTAATTCACCGAAAGGTGTCACCGTTCATCACCCTCAATCGAGTGACAAACGCCCCACACTCTCTCAACTCCGCTTGTTCCAGGGTAACTTCGGGCAGGTGTCGATCGCATCGGCTAATCGGTGATATCGCTGAGCACCGGACGCATTGTTCTCCACATCCAGAACAGGTGAGGTATTTCGCGATGTACACCCAAGAACGCACCACGATGTCGAACCTGGTGGTCGGTGGCCCGGTAGCGGTCAACAGCTACGACAACGCGATCGTGGCGGCACTGGTCGAGAACCGGCCCGTCATGCTCGTCCACGCCTTCAACGGCGGCTATCTGCGGCCCGCCGAACTGACGGACTCGGTCCACGACAAGGGCGTCGAGCTGGCCACCGCACTGGACGACGCCACCAAGCAGGCGAAGGGCCACCTCTGGTACATCACCCCCGCTGGCTTCTTCGGGCAGCGCCCCCTGTACTTCCTCGAGAGCGCCGCGGGCCAGGTGCCGCCCACCCCCGCCACCGGACCAGGGCCGACCGCCCCCGTTGCTGCGGGGCACACCGATGCCGGGCGCGGTGACGACGGCACCCCGAAGCCGCAGCGTCGGCGTGTCACCGTGCACCAAGACGCCCCCGCGAGCCCGGCCGACACCGTCCAGGTGGGACTGCCGGACAAGGTCGACGACAAGTGGCGCGGGAAGAACGGCGCGCCCGAGGACACACAGCTCTGGGTCGTCACGGTGACGCCGTGGGGCGGGATCACGTTCGTGCCGATCACCCACCCCGACACCATCCTCGGGTTCAAGGACTACGCGGTGGCCGCCGACAGCGAGGTGCGCCTCACCTACAACTGGGGCGGCGACTTCACCGGGACGGTCATCAACACCTTCTACCCGCGGTTGCCCAACGAGTGGAGCGTTCCCTACCACCACGTCTTCACGTGACCGGCGTCCACCGCCGCATCAGACCCATCCCTGACCTACGCCCGCACCGCCTGGAAGGGGCAGCACGATGCCCGTACCCACGCAAGAGCTGAAGCTGCAGATCGTCAACGCTGCCACGGGCAAGGCCCTCGGCGTCAAGGACGCGCCGGGCGCGGAGGGGTCGCTCGCCGTCCGCGACCTGCCGGACGGCGACCCGAGCCCGGAACAGTGGCAACTCGTCCCGGTACAGGCCGCACAAGGCGGACAGGCCCAGGACGAGCAGGCGTACGTGATCCGTAACGCGGCCGACGGCAAGGTGCTCGACAACCCAGTCGCCGCCGACCGCAGTGTCCGCCAGTGGAACGCCGCCGCCAACGAGCAAGCCCAGCAGTGGCATGTCGTCCCCGTCGAGGGCGAAGCCGGTTGCTACTTCATCGAGACCGCCACCGACGGCGCCGTCCTCGACCTCGCCGACCCCAGCCCGGACGACACCGCGGTCGTCCTGAGCGAGTACGACGAGAACGCCAAGAGCCAGCGCTGGCGATTCGTCACGGCCGAGCCCGAGCGCACCAGCGACCCGGTGCTGCGCTGGGCACCACTGAGCCACTGGAACAGCCGCCAGTCCTGGCGGCTGACCCGCTCGCCCGCACTGCGCCCGGCACCCGGCGCCACCCCCGCCTTCAGCGACATGCTGCTGGTTCTTGAGGCATTCGGGAGCGACCAGGAGGCCGGCGGGTGGAAGAGCGACGGAGCCAACCGCTCACCCGAGGGGCGACCCACCTGGTGGGCCGGGCCCGGCGCACGGTTCCTCGCCGACACCACCGGATCGGGAGGAGCGGACATCGTCGGCCTCAAACCCACGACGGGCCTGGTCACGGCCTCCAGCTGCGGCGACGGCACGTTCGACGACGAACGCGTCCTGCACGCAGCGGCCCCCTCCGCGAGCCCGGCGGACCTGTGGACCCTCGCGGACACGACAGGCGGCGGAAACCCCGACATCGTCGTCCTCTCCGCCGACGGCCTGCGCGTCTTTGCTCGCGATGAGGACGGGACGTTCCAGCCCTCGGGGGCCGAGCCGGCCCTCCAGGCCTTCGGACACGGTGTCCAAGCGGGCGGCTGGCTGCCCGACAAGCACCCCCGCTTCCTCGTCGACACCACCGGCGACGGCAGGCTCGACGCCGCCGGCTTCCACGACGACGGATTCTGGCTGTCGCTCCAGGACGAGGACGGCGCCTTCGCACCACTCACCGAGGAACCCGCCCTCAAGGCGTTCGGCCACAACGAGGAAGCGGGTGGTTGGCTGCCCGACAAGCACCCCCGCTTCCTCGTCGACACCACCGGCGACGGACGTGCCGACATCGCCGGCTTCCACGACGACGGACTGTGGCTGTCGCTCCAGAACGAGGACGGCACCTTCACCGAACCCCTGTACGTCCTCGACGACTTCGGGGTCGACCAGGGATGGAGCACGGCCGAGGAACACCCCCGGTTCCTGCTTCCGACCACCCCTGACGGAGCAGTGGACATCCTCGGCTTCGGCCCGCAGGGCGTCGTCGTCGCCCGCGGGCGCGGCGACGGCACCTTCGAGCCCGCGAAACTCGTCCTGAACGACTTCGGACTCGCCCAGGGATGGACGGGCGAGAAACACCTGCGGCTCTTGGCCGACGTCACCGGCGACAGCACCCCGGACATCATCGGCTTCGGCGACGAAGGCGTTTGGGTGGCGCACAACCGCGGCGACGGGCAGTTCGACCAGGCCCAACTGGTGTGCCGCGGCTTCGGTTACCACGACGACGCCGGCGCCTGGCGAATCGACCGCCACCCCCGCTTCCTCGCCGACATCACCGGAGAGGGACGCACCGACATCATCGGCTTCGGCGGCCCCGGGGTGTACGTGGCCCGCAACCTCCACCGTCGCTTCAGGACCCGATAATCCCGCAAGGCGCCGCAGTCACGGCACGGCGACTCGCCGCCGGCGTGCCAGAACCCGGTCACCCCGTTCCGACACGAGGCGCGCTACGCCCCCGCCGCGAAGCCGATCCTGAGGAACCTCGGTACGTACGGACTGACGCAACCCCCACAGCGAGATCCGGACCAGCCGGCGCATGTCGCGCCCCTTCCCCACGGCACCGGGAGATTCTGACGCGCCCATCAAGGCCATCAGCGCCGATTAACGGCGGCACCAACACGCCATCCCAACCGACCGTTCCGTCACGAACAGGCTAGCTTCCACACCCACATGTGCCCCCTCCCGGTGCGGCCGACATTCCCTAAGGAAAGAGGAACGAGCTGTGAGCACCCCCTCCTACCCGCTGGCCAACGCTCCCTATGCCCAAGCCGCGGCCGTGGTCAATGGGGATGGCACCGTCGTACGAGCCCAAGGCGTCGTCGAAGTCCGACGAATTGCAGACGGCAGGTACTCCGTGAAGGTCAGCAAGGACATCGACCTGGACAAAGCCGTGCCGCTGGCCTCCCTGATCGGCCGGGTTGACTCGTCCGTCCCGGCCCAGATCTATATCAACCCCTATGAAACCAGTGACGACCCGCACACCCTGGGCGTGACGACGTACGCGGGCGCTGCCCGCGTAGACAGCCCCTTCACCGTGATCGTTCTATAAGCCTCATTGGCCGGCCCCTCACCGACACGGTCGGGCCGCCTCACCAAGACGGCAACCCCGGGGCACGAGCCCTTCGACCTGTCCGTGCCCCGATCTCACCCGGCCGATCACAGTATGAGAAAAACGGCCCTCGCCAAGACAACCACCTGGAGGTCACGCCATGGCCGATCCCATCCGGCTGTACGCCCCCTACGCCCGCGCCGCCGCCATGGTGACCCGCGACGGGATCGTGGAGAAGACGAAGAACATCCTCCGCGTGGAGAAAGTCGGCACCGGCACCTACAAGGTGATCATCGCCGAGACCGTCGACGTGACTCACGCCGCGCTGCAAGTCACCGCCGACAGCGGGGCCAACTGGGGGACCGAGGTCTACGTCCACAGCCTGGGACCGCATGTCGTGCAGGTCCTGACCGGCAAAAATGGGACTGAGGCGGCGCAGCCGTTCCACATCGCCGTCCTGTAACACCCCACAGGAATCGAGTCGTACCCATCGCATTCCGATGGCAGACATCTGTCACACCCGTTCCGGTGTCAGTGTCGCGGGCCGGCTGCGCTGGTTGCTGACCCGGGCCCCCAGCTTGTGCTCCCGCTCCTCCTGGTCCTCGCCGACGATCCGCTCGACGTGCTACCTCGAAACCTGAAGGTGGCCCTCGCGCTCGTAGAACTGCTTGGCAGTTTTGTTAGTTCATCGCCCACTTGTCGGCCTGCGTACGGCGCGGCGGCGGCTTCTCGTCCTCAGCCGCAGGCTCGATTCCGAGGCCCTGCTCGCACATCCACTGCTGCACGGTCGTCAGGTTGTCCCAGCCGAGCCGGGCCGAGCGCACCCACCGGCCGAGGCCCTCGCCCTGGTGCACGACGTCGCCGGGCTCGGTCGGCAGTGGGCGGCCGGCCTCCAGATGGAGTCGGACGAGGTGGAAGGCCCGCTGCCACTCCACCGGCCAGGCCGGGCACCACGACGGGACGATGTCCCCCAGCTGCTCGCGCCGCTCGTCCGACAGCGCCCCGGCCAACGGCTCCACCGGCAGACCCTCGGCTGCCACTGGCCATGTCAGGACGTCGCATCCGACGATTGACGCTGCTGCCGCACTGGAGACCGAGTCCGGTACCCCGCTGCTGGGGTGGGAGACGGGAGGCAGTCCAGCCGCATGGCTTCGGCGATCCCGTGGTACGTCTTCGCTGTACGTGTTTAGCGTGACCTAGGCCTCCCACTCGTTCCCTTTGCCACCCTCGCTGGGAGGCGCTCAACGCCATGGAGGTTGCTCCAGCCTCCAACCGCGACCGAAACATGGCGTGACGTCGAATTCAGGCGTCGTTTCGACGGGTGTCTTTCGCACCGCTGGGAATTGGGCTTCGAGCAATCAAGCCTTAGCCATATCGCGCGGGCCTTGCGGCACCCCGCCCTGGACGCCTCCAGACCGATACCGCTTTCCGAGCATGCTGTTGTCCCCTCACGCTTTCGCGCTCAAGTAAGCCCGGCGAACCAAGAACCATACCTCCATGTTCATCCCGACTGCTTCGGGGATACAACGAAGCGCCGCACGGCGCACGCTGGGCCAAGACCTTCACCGTCCCCAGGCTCTGCGCGGCCATCGTCGACCGCCTGTCCTTCGGCGGCCACATCATCGAGACCGGCACCGACTCCTACCGCCTCGCCCAGACCAAGGCCCAGGCCGAACGCACCGACACAGGATGGCCCTGTACACACCTGCTCGTCTGGTCCGAAAGCTGACAGCGCCAGTATGGGAACTCGGTGGCCATGGCAGTGGAGTCGCGGTGGAACATCTTGCGGGAGCAACTGGACGAGGCCCGCGAGCGTGCCGGTGAGCTGCCGGGGCATGTTCGGGTCTGTTGAGCGGCTGTGGCTCGTGCGGATGACGGTGGCCGAGACAATAGCCGGGTGGCAGCAAACGGCGCGGCAGTGTCAGATACGGTACCGCTGGCCAGCGGTAGGCGCTGTGCCGACTGCATCGCCACGTATCAGTTGCGCGTGTCCTCAGGCAGGTCCTTCGCCATTTCCTCGGCCAGGGCGAAGCAGTCGGTGAGACGTTTGCGCTCGCTGTCCTGAAGGGGTGTCGCTCGCACGAGGGCGAGCAGGGCCCGGGCCCGCTCGGGGTCGTCTTGGCGCAAGGCGAGGTCCGCGCGGTACACGAGGGCTTCGATCAGGTCCGCGGGGTGCGCTGTCTCCTGTTCCCGGGCCAGGTTCGCGTCCAGGATCTTTGCGGCCTGGGCGGTGTCTCCCTTGGAGTCGCCGAGGACGACGGCGTTTTCCAGGGCCGTGGCCAGCTTGTTCGTCGGCGACGGCGCGGCGCCCGGCTGGTCCTTCTCCGGGGTGGTGAAGATCCGGATCCAGTTGCCGCCCGGATCGACCATGGTGAACCCCGTGCGGCGGCCGTCGTTCTTGCGCTTGCGGGGTGTGGTCATCCGCGGGATTCCGGAGACGGGCACCTTACCGTACGCCGCGCGCAGGCCCTGCGCGAAAGCGCGGTGCAGGGCGGCAGTGTCGGGGACGTAGAGCGCGCACGCGCCGTAGGAGTCGGCAGGGTCGAAGCCCTCGATGGCGAAGAAGTGCATCTCCAGGTCTTCGCGGCGCATGGCCAGGTAGGGGTTCGGGCGCATCTGCTGATAGATCGTGAAGAACCCCAACGCCTCGTAGAACGGGACGACATCGTCGATCGAGCGGCAGGGCAGCTGAGGTATGGCCACCTCGTTGGCCATGTTGGACTCCTCGGTCGGCCGAAAGATGTCTTGTGGCACAGACTAGCGGGCCCCGAGGCGAGCGTGAGCCGCCCGGCACCGGTACGCGGGCATCCGCTTGGGTGGATTTGGGTGCGCGGCGTTGGCGTTCGCGCACGAGGCCCTGCCGGCTGGTAGCCAGGCTGTGAACGCTGGCAGCGGCGGCTTCGGCCAGCCGGTGATCT
Organism: Streptomyces sp. NPDC026394; assembly: GCF_055567735.1. NCBI lineage: Bacteria > Bacillati > Actinomycetota > Actinomycetes > Kitasatosporales > Streptomycetaceae > Streptomyces > Streptomyces sp. NPDC026394. The sequence continues at coordinate 813 of NZ_JBVHPX010000009.1, read as the reverse complement.
GCCAGGTTCCTCACCCGTATCACCATCGCCTCCGGGCGGGTGGCGAACCGGTCTGCGCCGGGGGCTCTGGCCCAGCGCGGGCGTCCTCGCCCGCCCAGGGTGGTGGCCTGCCGCAGGCGACGATTACGGGCGCGGACCTGGTACCAGGCCGCGGCGAGCAGCATGCGGGCCAGCTCCTGTTCTTCGTCGTGAGCGCGGCCCACCGGCGTCTCGCGGTGGTCGAGGTCCAGGCGGTGCACGGCGTCGGTCAGGCGCGCGGCGAGTTCATTGCCGACGGCGCGCATCCGCAGGCCCGCTCCGCCGTACGAGGCGCCGGTGGACTCGATGCCGATGAGCGATGCTTCGTCCACGGGCGCGGAAGCTCTCGCGCAACGGCTTGGGACCGGCCGACAGCTCGCAGTCCAGGAACCGGCCCAGTGGTGTACGTGGAGTTGCCTCGAAACGGACGCTAGGCAGGCGGACTGACAACGTGCCGCCCACAAGGAGTAGATAGCGGTACCTGCAGAGCAGCGGTTCACCGAATCGTGTGATCCAGGTCCTCGGCTATCGGTGGATACGGCAATGGATACGGGCTGTCACGCTGCACCTCACAGCCCAAAGGCTCACAATTCAACGCGCCTACCTGGGGAAATGGGCTGTGAGCCTCATGGTGACAGGCGGCTGAGAAGAGTGGGGGCGCCCCTACGATCTTCGCTATGAGTAGCGAGACAACCGCTGGGCTTGTCATTTAAGGTCTGGCGTCGAACGCGATTCGAACTTGACCAGCGTTTCCGCAGTTCAGCGGACGCGAAGGCGGCCTTCGCCTGATCCTGT